>JAGQWJ010000019.1 GCA_020437395.1 Ignavibacteriota bacterium
GGTCCGATTTTGGCACTTATATTATATATATTCCATNAACTTGGTGAAATGAGTTGGCTTTATGCATGGTTAGCTGTAATACTATTTACATTAGTTATGCAATATATAGCACCCAAATGGATAATGCCTCTGTTTAATAAATTCAAACCACTAGAAGATGGAGAATTAAAGCAAGGTATATTGGAATTTGCAGATAAAGTTGATTTCCAATTGCAAGATATATTTATAATGGATGGTTCAAAGCGTTCATCAAAATCAAATGCTTTCTTTACTGGTTTTGGTAAAAATAAAAGAATTGCATTATTCGATACATTAGTAGAGAAGCACACAACTGGTGAGTTAGTATCCGTATTAGCTCATGAGATAGGTCACTATAAACGTAAACATATATTTCAAGGGATTCTTATAAGCATTCTACATACTGGGGTGCTATTCTATTTATTATCTTTATTTTTATATCAGGAAGATTTATATTTCGCATTTTACATGGATAGCACACCTATTTACGCTGGGTTTCTATTTTTCTCACTTCTCTATAGTCCATTAGAAACTTTATTGTCAGTTGTGATGAATATATTATCAAGAAAAAATGAATATGAAGCAGACGAGTTTGCAGTAATTGGTAGGACGAATAAAGAAGACATGATATCTGCATTAAAAAAACTTTCTAAAGATAATCTATCAAATTTAACGCCTCACAAATGGTACGTTTTTATGAATTACTCTCATCCACCAGTAATTGAAAGGATAAAAGCTATTAATTTAATAAAAATATAATTACATTTCAATTTCAGTATGTAGAGCTATTTCTTCTAGCACTGCACTAACTCGTAAACATTCGGGCATGTCACCAGCAAAAGCAACAGCTTTACCAGAGTTATGAACCTGCCAAGTTATCTGTTGGGCTTTGTCATAATCGCAGTTTGTTGCCTTAATTAATTGATTTATTACCTCATCAAATGTGTGCCACTCATCATCATAGAGTATGACTTTTGTTGGATTAGCAACATCAACTTCGACAAGTTCTTCAATTTCTGGAGATTCTTGCTGATCCGTCATATAAATGTTGATTCTTTCTATATTCATATTAGAGTTAAATTATTAGGATTGCAAAAATACAAAAATTTGAATACTTAGAAGAAGAATTATGTAGGTAAAAATTATAAAAATTAATAGTTCTCAACAGACAATGATTTAAAGTGTTTTGGAACAACCCTTAAATTATAAAAAATCATTGAAAGAAAAAAGTTGTATAACACTTTCTATTTGCATAGTTTAGAGAGTATTTCTTTATTTATGTGAATAAAATGTTATGTTGGATATTAATATTCTTATTGACAGCTCTCAATTCGTTTTTATTAAGTCAAACTGAAGAAGAAAACAAGATACAGTTTACGGGAAATGCGTCAATCACTCAAGAGGTATATCAATTCGAGGCCTCAGATTCTACTCTGCAAGCAAGAAGATTACCAAACCAAACACGATTTACTTTCAATTCAAGTTTGGACTACGGAATGCTTCAAGTACCAATTACATTAGTATTAAGTACTAGACAAAGTAATTACTTGACTGCAAAAGCTCCTACACAAAGCTTTATGCAATACCTACAAAATCCACTTAACTACATTAGTATTGCGCCTAAATATGAATGGGCTCAATTTCAAATTGGATCACAGGCGCCTCAATTTTCTGATTTGACTATGGGAAATAGGCAGATATTTGGGATTGGTATGGATTTGCTACCAAATGATTTTAGGATTGCCTCATTCTATGGGATATCGCAAAGGGGAATTGAACCATTGGGAAATCAACTCCAAGGAACATACACACAATATATTTACGGTGCAAAGTTTCAATATGGAAAAGAAAAGACGGGCTCTATAGGTCTAAATTTTGCTGCGTTTTATGATGATACGAACTCAATCCAGAATATACCTTCTGCTACTAGTATTTATCCTGAAGAGGGGCTAATAAGCAGTATTAATTTCTCTATACCTTTTACAGAAAAAATATATCTATATTCAGAGGTAGCAACTTCTGCTTTTACACGGAATCAGTTTTCAGATAAAGTAGTTTTCAACGGAATTGAAGTTGATTTATATATTCAGGAAGCTAAGTCATCTACTTTGATAGACGGTGCAGCCAAATCTCGTTTAGTAATCGACTACGGAAATTGGGGACTAAACGCCCAAGGTATTTATGTAAGCGATGGATTTAGATCAGTGGGCTATCAATTCTTTGTAAGTGATAGAGTTGAATATACAATTGGAGGGAATTATAGGACAGAAGATTCAAAGTTCAATGTAAATGGTTCGATTGGGCAGCGTTTCAATAATTTACAAGAAACGAAATCTACTACTACAAATCAAATAATTGCAAATTGTAATATTTTCTATCAATTGACAGATGATTTTAGTGCAAATATAAGTTATACAAACTTTGGAATTAGAAATAACACATTAAATGATACCTTGAAGTTAGAAATGGTGTCAAATTCTTTTTCCTTCACGCCTTCATATAGATTCGAAACAGATTGGACCAACAATAATTTGAATTTAGTAATTGCGGCTGATGATTTTGAAGACTTTAATACTTTAACAGGTGAATTCCGAACAAACTCCACCAAGAATGCATCATTAGTGTTTGTATCTGCATTGAAAGATATTCCTTTTTCAGGCAATTTATTCACTACTTACGTGACAAATAATTTGCCAAATGCTAACTTAGAACTAATTTCAATTGGCTTCGGTGGTAACTATAGACTATTGGACAACACCTTTGTACCTGGATTAAGATTAAGTTTAAACCAATCATCAATTGGTAGCAATACAGATGATATTAAAATTGGTGTTCGTTTTACATCAAGATATAAATTAGAGAATGATTTGATTTTAAGATTGAACTATAGCTTGAATGATTATAGTTATGGTTCTTCGAGATCTAATGCTACATTCACAGAAAATTATTTGCAATTTGGATTGAGCTATTCATTCTGATTTGCTAGGAGTTATTATGAAAAAAATAATCTACTTACTATTCGTTGCTTTAATGGTAGTTAGCACTACCATAAGTCAGGATTTACAGGTTCAGATTATAATGTCACCAAAACCATCGCCATATCTTACAGATTGGCAAGACAAAAGTGAAACTATTCAATTAGTAGTAACAAACTTGACTGAAAATGAGATAAATTTCCGAATAGGTGCAAAAGTATTTGCTGGTTCACAATTCGATAATAATCTACAAGCCGCAACAAAGTTGATTTCAATGCCAGTTCATTCCATAATTGGGTTTGAAACTATAATTTTTGATGGGGTTGATATTGTTCCGTATGAAGCGATTGAGTTTTATAATAGTGTTGAGCAATCAGTGATTAGAACAGGTAAATTACCCTCTCGTGATTATACAATATGCTTAACACTATACGAAGAAATAAGTGGTAGTGAATTAACAACGCCAGTTTGTAAACCTTTCTTCTTAGATTCATATCAACAACCGAATTTGATATACCCTATTAACAACTCAGATATTCCAATCACATCATTGCAAGGACAAGTCTTCAGATGGACACCCGTAGTTCCTACACCCAGTGGTATTGTTAACTATACCTTGTTTGGAATGAGAGTAGAATCTTGGCAACAACCAATGCAAGCTTTCAAAGTAAATAATCCATTTTTTGAGATTGAACTCCCATTGCAAACCCAATCTGTTTGGCCACCTGATTTCGATTTACCAAATATAGGAGAAACTATAGTGTGGTCTGTAAGAGCAACTGATGAAGAAGGAAGGCCAATTGGTGAACAAGATGGGATAGCTACTCCTTACGTTTTCAATGTTATTGATGTTGGTATTGATAAAGCTGACCTTTGTAACTGTAAGCCAGTCACAGATGGAGCTTCAATAAGAGCTGCAAGTGACTTAGGAGCTGATGCATTTACTTCTGGAAATACTATTTTCTTAAAGAAAGGAGAACCTGAAAAAGCATTAGTTGCACACGAGGCGGCACACGTAGTTCAGCAAAGAAGCTCAAATATTGATGGTAATCGGAAAACTGAACCTATCGTAACATTTGACAACTTTCTTAAAAATTCAACTAAATTGATCCCTGATATAGAAATCACTTATAATTGGAATTTTTTTGGTGTGAATAATGATGGAACCACATTTACTAGTGAGTCAAATAAAAGTGAGTTTATATTCGATTTTCCAGATTTAAAAGAAGGAAGACTTTCAGTCACGGGAATGGTAATATGTGCAGCAAATACATGTCAATTCAAAAGTGATGTAAAAGTAATAGTTGATCAATCGAATACTGAGATTGAAAAGGAAAAAATTGAACTATCTGATGTGCCAGATGGAGTAGTTGAAGTAGTTCCAGTTGATAGTGATGGTGATGGATTCTTAGACTATATTGATTTTAAAACAATGCAAAGACAAACACCAAAAACAGATTTTGGAAGCTTTTTAAACAATATGCAGCCAGAATTGGTTGTTGATCTTAAGAAAGATAATGGGATAAGTTATATCGAATGCTATCCCAAGAAATATATAGCAGGAGAATTGAATCAAGAGAATAAGCAATGGCAAGGTATATTTAATTTCATATTTACAAGTGAAAATGGAGAAATTTATAATGGATATAGGGAATCAGATATATTTATTTTTACTCCTCATAGCACTGGGAACTTGGAAATTCAATTTATTGGTACTTACTTACCAGATGGTGTTCATCCTTTGTTTGCAGATACATTGGGTATAAATATCAACTTCTTCAATGGTGGCAGCTCGACAGCAGAGGGAATTGAAGATTTCTCGACAAATATTATTTATAACCCATTCAATACTTTAAACAATACTGAGTATGTCAATTTCGATTATCCTGATTTTGGTGGTAATTCTTTAGAATTTGTATCAAATGTTAAAAATTCTACTTTTCAAACTATTGAAATTGATTTAGAAGGTTTAGAACTATTAAACTTTTTTGAAGCATTCAGAAAACCACCCCCTTTATTCGAGTTACCTGGAGATCAAAAAGGTGAATTAGACTTAGGTGACTGGGCTGTTAAATTCGAACCAGCTGATGGTTCTTCTCCAATATTTATTAATTCAAGCCAAAGTAATGATTTCTATTTTATTCCACCATGTAGTGGGATATTAGATGTAAACTTTAAAGGAAAGGAAAAAGGGAAAAACGATAATAAGAAAGAAGAAACATTAGATTTGAATTACAAAAAAATTGTCTTAAGTAATCCCTCAGTAAATAAAAACAAAGGGAAGAATAAAACTAAAGACAAAAAAGTAATTGATTTAACTCAGTTACAAGAGCTAGACAAAAAATCTCAAAAGTTATTTATAGGACCACTTGAGAAAATAGAGAAGAATAAATTGAAGCTCACGGATATGACAGATGAGTTGGATTTTACTGAAATTATATTGCCTGTTCCGAGAACAAACAAACTAAGCAAGAAAGGAAGTCCTTTATACAGCTCAAATGGAGTAGGTGGCGAAATTACTTTATTCGAGGGGATATACTCTAATTGTAGTACATATCTTAGCCAAACAAACTATTACATAATCCCAAGTGGAATAAGCTATGTTAATGAAAACGGAATAGAAGAAGAAATACCAATTAATCAAAATGAAAAAAGTGTTAAATATGCTCGGAAAAGTACAGAAAACGATCATATAGGAAATTATAATTTTTCCATTTCAATTTTGAAGGAAGAATTAAAATTTTCAGGATCAAGCGAAGAAATAGATGAAGAAATAACCCCAACTCTATTAAGAATAGATTATAGTATTCCAAAATCGGAAATAGGAAGATCAGAACTAATTAGCCTTGTGGAAGATATTGCATTCACTAAATATGGAAATATTGAAAAGAACATTAGCAACAAAGGAGAAAGTTGTGAATCTTCATTTTTTGTTGATATTTATAGTTCAATTTATCAGCATAGATCAGCACCACTGACAAGGATATATGTAGATGGTATTAGAACAACAGACGTTAAAGAATCACAATTGAACTTCACGACTGTTGGAACAAACCTTTTAAGTGATAATCCAAATGAACTTGCCGATTTGATAAAACAATGGTTCACTGACAATAAAATAGGATTTAATAATATTAGTAATGCTAAAGTTACAGAACAGACTATTAATCAATATACTACTAAATCAATTTCTTGTGAACCAATTAGTCTCAGCTTTAATCAAAGAATTTCAAAATACACGGAAGTATCGGGCAAAAGTTACTGGAATAATCAGCTAAGCACTCATAATATCGAACTAAAAACAGAGAATTATAGAGATATATTAGCTAACAATCTATTAAAAAGCTCAATGCAAGTAGAAATAGATTCGAAAATTAACACTTCTAGAAAATTACAATGGCAAAATCCAGAGAGTATAAATTTAAAAATATTTTCATCTGATAATGTTGATTTAAAAAATCTTTTAAATATGAGATCAATATCAACGAATAATTTAGAATTTACCCCACCACTACTTTATAATTTATTCGATAAAGACCCTTTAATAATAAACAACATAATCCAAGAGTTAGAATCGACAAATCCAATTCTGACTAAGAAGTCAATAAATGGTGGGCAATACGATTTATCAGATAGTGATTTGGTAAAAGGTTCCCTTTATTTTGCATTATTGGAAGAAAGTAGTGACCCAAGTAATATGACTTTACTCCCATTTTGGATTCCAGAAAGTTATAATGATTCAAAAAGTAGCAAAGGGAATATCTCATCTGATTTTACTTACGAGCCAGGGTTCAAAATAATATCACCAAAGCCTGGGGATGAATATGAATTACTTAACAATAATTATACATTTACAAGATTAGACAATGACGAAGGTATATACTATACTTTATATTATGAGAACTCCTCAACGAATAATCCAGAAATAAAAAAAGACTGTGATTCTATAGCTACGAATACAGAAAACCCATTTGGTCCAAACTCAAGTGAAGAATGGATTGCTTTAAGAGACTCGCTAAGGCAAGCAGAGTCAGATTTAGATTACTGGAGAAATCGTTGTCCACAAGAAGATGAAAGGAATGAAGTCCGTGAAAATAACATTAGAATATTAAATCAGAATATAGAAAGATTAAAACAGTGGGCAAGAGAACTAGGAATTAGTTTACCAGAGAACAAAGATTGCAATTTTAGAGAATGTTGTCCCCCAAATGGTGATTGTTGCGAAGGAATAGATCCAAGTACTGAAGAAGGACGTTCGGCATATTTAGAGAAAATGCGTTGCATTACCAGAAGGTTAAATGAATTGAATGGTACTATGAATGCTGATATGGGAAATTTTATTGACCAAATGAATTTTTGGAATAGACGAGAAGATTCTAGAAATACATGGATAATGTATCATTGGTATTTCTCGAATGTAGAATGGATTTTGTCAGGTGGCCCTATAACTGATGCAATAGACTATATGAAAGAACACACAGGGTTCAACGATTTAGTGGAGTGGTTAGGTCGAGAAGCATGGAATAGATTCTGTAGTGGATTCAATTTGACGGACGAACAATGTGATCAAGCAAAACAGTTACTCCGCGATATACAAGATGCTAAAGAAAAGTATGACGATGCTAAAGAAGCAGCTGATGCAGTAAAGGAGATAATTATGGCAGCAAGAAATAGTCGTGGTTTCCCCCCTGCTCTAATTATCAAAATGACAGCAATGATGGCTGGAGCAGTTGCTGAAGAAACAGGTAATATGGTTGAGTTTTATAATTCAAAATTTCTTGAAATGACGGGAACAGCACAGAATGTTATGAATACAATGTTGTGTTTAAAACAATACTATGCACTTGTTTCCGAAATGGATAAAAAATGTGGTAATTTTTGCGAAGAAACTATAACTCATTTGGAACAAGAAGTTGAAAGATTAAAAAAAGAGAAAGATAGAGTAAGAGATGCATTTATAGAAAGTGAAAGAAATAGTGCAAGAGAAGCAGGAGAAAGTATAGATGAAGCAATAAGAAGAATATTATCTTTTTTCAACGACCCAATTGGTCACAATAGACTTATGTGTTGCTCCGAAGGCAATGAGACACAAATCTTCAATTACCCAGAAGATGAAAATAAAAATGATTGTGCGAAGATGATAGCAAATCAACTTAAACTGTCTTTAGGTGAGAAATACTGCTGGTTGAAAATAACGGTTACAGTTATTTGTACTCAAAGAAACACTGAAATCAATTATGAATTCGAAGTAATGAGAGAAAGAAATGAGGACTGCTGTCCTGATGATATTGAAGAGATTCCAATAGGTGGAAGAAGAGGTGATGATTTGGGAGAAGATGAAGAGGGAGAAATAGTACCACCTAATGGTAGTTCAAATACAAATGGTGGACGAATAAGAATAGGTGCAGGAAATGATGGTGGCCCGAACGATAGTCCAGCTGGGAGTGGTCAGAGAACTACTCCTTGGCAACCTGTCCCTGAGGACAAACCTCCTCACAGAGGAGACAAAGGTAAGTGCGTATGTGATATCAAATTGACTTATAATGGTAAAGGGTTAAAACCAAATGGGAAAATAGTCGTTGATTATGGCTCACCAGCGAGTATATCGGCTGCAGGTAAATGTGAAGGAGATTGTTTCAAAGATGGTAATTGGCTGGTTGTTGATCCTCCACCAATGAATAATTTTCCGTTTATAAATATTCCTCCTACTAAATTTGTAGGTACTAATTTCAGCACATCGAAAAACTTTGGCTTCTATATCCCTGGTCAATGGAACTTTAGGTTTTATCAACGTTGTTCAGATGGTAGTTTATGTAGTGTTGGGTTAAAGATAATAGTCAAAAAACCTGATAGACCGGACAAAGGAAAACCAGATTTTGATATAGATACGACTGATCAAGATACTGACCGTTGTGGTGCTGACACTTGTTTACAGATTGAATACAACCACTATATAGGCAAGAATCCAAGCGTTAAAAAACGTATGTTTGGAGTGACGATTACCCGAAAATCAACTGGATTTACTAAGTTAGATTTAGATACCGAGTGTATTGAAGTATGCTTGAATGACCAGAATAAGGTAACTTGGTTAATTAGAAGACCTGACGGTCGCTTAGATACGAAAGTAGGAGTTAATTTATATTCTATTTTATATGAATTTGATATAAAAGGAAAGTATGAAATCTGTATAATTGAACAGAAAGGATGTAAGAAAGGCATTAACAGGTCATACAGTAGAACTTTTTATGTAAAAGTAGAGTAATTCTGAAATAGGATTATTTTTAGGAGCTGAACTTTTGTTATGTTTGGCTTTTACATTTAAATAAAAAAACTCCCTTTTGATAAAACTCAATTGGGAGTTTAATTTATGTCAATTTCATTCTAATTCAATGCTGATTTCGGCACTTCGCCGGTCAAAGTTTTCAAAAATGCAACTATATCATTCACATCTTCTTGACTAAGTTGTTTATTAAGTTGCACGTCAGCCATTATTGCAACTGCATCTTCAAGCTTCTCAACACTGCCATCATGGAAATAAGGCCATGTTTTTTCAATATTTCTAAGCCCTGGTACTTTGAAAAAGTATTTATCTGATTCAACAGAAGTAACCTCAAACTTACCTTCGTCTTTTTTCTTGGAACCAGTTGCTTCCCAATATGGCTTATAAACACCAAACTTTTGATACATATTGCCACCCAATTGAGCACCAGCGTGACAAGTTATACATCCATTATCCATAAACTTTTTCAAACCTTCTTTTTCTTGGTCGCTTAGCACTTCAGCTTTGCCAGATAAGTATTCATCGAATCTAGAGGGAGTAATCAAAGTTCGCTCGAAAGCACCGATTGCGTTAGTAACATCAGTTATTGTTATCTTCTTAGAGTCTGGAAATACTTCTTTAAATTCAGATTTGTATTCGTCTATTCCGTTCAATCTTTTCTCTAAGAAAGCGGCACTAGGCATAGCCATCTCAACTGGATTAACAATAGGACCGGCAGCTTGTTCTTCGACATCCTTCGCTCGACCATCCCAGAATTGAACAAAGTGGAAAGCGGCATTTAGGACAGTAGGTGAGTTCCTACCACCGAATTCACCCTTATCACCAGGTGAGAATGGGAGATTATCTACCCCATAGGTTTCTAGGTTATGGCATGAATTACAACTGTTGTTCCCATCTTTTGATAATCTAGTATCATAATATAATTTCTTACCTAAAGCAACCTTTTCAGGAGTAATAGGATTTTCAGGGTTTTCTATACTAGTTGGTAACACTGCAAACATTGTTTGAGCTTTTGTTAATATTTCATCTTTGACTTGCGGGTCATCTATTGGCTCTTTATCTTTCTCACCCCCACATGAGAAAAGAGTAAACATAGCAAATGTCCCAAACACTAAAGAGGCAATTCTTTTTTTCATAATTATTCCTTAATTGTAAAAAACCATAGACGATTAATATACTAATTATTGAGGAATAAATTATACTTTATTACTTTACTATATTAATCTTTCTTGTGAGTAATCTAGTATTACTTTTCAGCGTTACTATGTAAGTCCCAGATTTTAGTGAACTGATTGATACAGTGTTTTGAGCTTGTATATTTGTGCTCATCTCCTTGCTACCCTCTATATTGAAAATAGACAGTTCTTTAAAACCATCAGCTAATGATTGAGGTAATAACTGAATATTTGATTCCGTAACTGTCATGTATTCTGATAAAGTTTCTTCTGGAGTGACAGAGGTAAATATATCTTCATTTATGAATATAAGTGTATCGTTCCCTGCCTTATCGCAAGTATATATTACTGCAAATGCGTCTAAATTAGAGTTACGTTTGGTCAATTCGAATTCCAGCTGTATTGGCTCACCGGGAATAAAGCTATTGCCATTGGGGTCTGGCAAGAACCCTTCATCAGCTGAGATTATCTCAAAATCGAAGTTATGGCTATAATCTTTGAGCATATAAAGCTGAGCCAACTTGGAAGAATTCTCATACCCATCATAAACTATTCCATTTACCTTACTACCATCTTTATTATTAGACAGAGTCACAAAAGGAACTCTTGTGTCGTCAGTAATTAGGTCATTCATTGAAGTAGCAATAGGAAAACCAAAGAAGTCTTCTTTTCTATAAATTCCTGGTTTAGGTCCCATGTGATTCATAGTAGTTTTATAAACATATCCAGAAAACTTAGTTTCATTTGAACGAATAAAATAATTACAACTATCAGGTAGTAGTATTTCTTTTGCTGCATAAGACTTACCATTTAATTCAACAGAATAATAACTATCTCCATAATAATCCTTTATAGATTTCCATTCAATGTTTGAGTTATTTGTGTCTATAATCACAAATTCTAAATCAGAAGGGATTTCTCCATTATTTTCAGGTTCAAAATACAATTCAAGTTTTTTAACTCTTGCACTATCACCTTCTACCCAACCTTCATGTATACTGAATATTGAAAAAGATGCATATTTTACTGAAGATTCTAATGGAGTAAGAATACTCATATTACTAAGTTCAAAAAAATTGCTTTCAAGTATACGATGATAGTCAGGAAAGACCATCACTGAAATTGGTTTATCAGAAGAAATAATAGATGGTGAAATAATGCCAAACTCATCTTCTCTATTTCTATCCGTCCATGTTTTACTCTCAAATATCTCATTAGTAGTACTATTATTAACTGTTGTCCAATAAACTCCATTTCTGTAAATTTTAGTATCATCTTCTAAAGCGAAAATTCTTATAGTTGGAAACTCATTTAGTTCTCGAAATGTAGGTATAGAATATGTTTTTCCCCAAGTATTTGTAGGAAATATTGTTGAGTGGACTTCATTAGATAACCCTTTCCCTATGGGTTGACTCATATTTGCATGCGAATATTGCAAATTTACTGGATTTGAGGCATTAATCAGACTACCAGATAAATCACCAATACTATCTACTGAAAATATATTCCATACATCGCCCTTATTTAATATTTTTACCATTGTCCCTCCTGCCAATACTGAATCGCCATTTTCTAATCGTATTTTTAAGTCTTTATTAAAAGAGCTTAGTTTTAATTCAATTCGAGTATTATTAAATGGAGATGTAACACTTATACTCGGAGGAAATGTATTTTTCTCTTGTGTGTTTCTATAATTAGCAAAATAGGTCTGGAGCATAAACTTGTTACCTAGGCTACTAGTAGGCATTGATAGCGAAGCGTCTTTAAGACCATTATAAGAACTGTAAGTTTGAACACTAATTGGGTATTTAGATTTTACATGGATTCCTGATTCATTACTAACTCTAGTTATAATTCTCTCATTGTTCGTTTGATAACTGTATTCAGTAAGTTTATCACCTCGTAATGTTATTATAGTATCATTTCCAGCTTTAATATTTGCTTTTATAGAGATATCCTTCAGTTTACTTTTTATTTCAACTTCGTTATCCAGTGATGATGTTATATTAATATAGAATGATTCAAAATAATTATTATAGAACATCTCTGGTATAGCAAACCAAAAGTCAGTGCCGACATTGTTTTGTCCAAGCATTGGGGCTAACTCTTGGCGGATTTTTTCGGCATCTGACTGTGAGTTGCTATGGCTAAAGAAACTAAAAAATACTAAAACTGAAAGTAATAATGATTTCATTTTATATCCCTTTTGTTGTTATAGCATAGACACAGGTAATGTAAACTTAGTTACATTTAGATAATAAAAATCCCAACTAGATTTACTAATTGAGATTCAAACTTCTACTTAATTACCTTTATATTTTATCTCACTATATTAATCTTTCTTGTGAGTAATCTAGTATTACTTTTCAGTGTTACTATGTAAGTTCCAGATTTTAGTGAACTGATTGATATAGTGTTTTGAGCTTGTATATTCGTGCTAATCTCCTTGCTCCCTTCGATATTGAAAATAGACAGCTCTGTAAATCCATCAGCTAATGCTTGTGGTAATAACTGAATATTTGATTCCGTAACTGTCATGTATTCTGATAGAGTTTCTTCTGGAGTGACAGAGGTAGTAGAAGTATTTCCAAAGAAAAGCAACTCATCATTCCCCGATCTATCTGAAACATAAAGTACCGCATTTCCTACTTTGCTATTATCAATTTTCTCCAAAGTCCAATTTAATTTTTTAGTTGTACCTGGAATAAAAGAATTCTCAAAATCTGAATTAGTGGTAGCTCCTTTATCAACAGAATTAATTTCAAAAGAGTAATTAGAACTCATTGATTCGAGCATATAAAATTGAGATAGACCTGAGGAATTCTCATCAGATTCATCTACATAACCTGTTATAATATCTGCATCTTTAGTCCCTGTAAATAGAACTTTTGGCACCTTGTCATCATTAGTAAATAGAACATCGAATGTAGCAGCTGTTGGGTAACCGTAAGAATCGTAGTATCCGAAACCAAAAGAATAAGCTCCTATCAGAGTGTTCGTCGATTTTAAACCATATACTCCTTCTGTTTTTAGTTTAAGTGTTTTAGTTGCAAACTTTTTACCATTATAAGGTACAATAAAATTTTCGAATGCTGGACCGAAATAGTCTTTTACTTTCACCCAAGTAGGGTTTGTTTCGGATAAATCTGCAAAAAGCAAATCATCTGGTATTTCGTTTGAAGAGGATTCAAAAATTAAATTAGCATAATTCTCAGGAAATAAGTTTGTTTCATTTACAGAATTAGGTGATGCGAAATAAATTTGATTTCCAAATTGCTCAACAGGAATGAATGTCATCATAAATGGATCTGTGTTTTGTACATTTCCATTTTCTTCTTGTCCACCGGTATTATAATACATAACCGCAATTGGCTTATCTGCGTGTATAGTAGCTATGTGTGGTGCTATCGAATTGCCATTTTCATCAACCTTAGGCCACACTCTAGTTTCTAAATAACCAACACCTATAGTGGCTCCACCTCCTTTTGCTATATTACCAATTAGCTCATTATCTCTATAAACATTAGTGTTATCTTCTGAAGCAAATATTCTGATTATCCCATTGTATTGTCTTCCTTTCATTGGTGTTATGTAATATTGTTTACCCCAAGAATAAACTGGTAATTCCATTTCAACTGTATAATCACACCAGAAATTTCCTAATGGGAAATTAGCACAGTTAATACCTGACACAATAGATATAGGTTTATCTGATTTGAATATACTGCCTGATAAATCCTGTCTAGGACCATTAATAGATAACAACCACACATCTCCTTGGTCTAAAGATTGACTTGTTGATTCACCTGTGTGTACTAGTTGTCCATTTTCAATAGGAGAAGCATCAATCCCTTCAGGACCACCGCCCATTGTAAAGTTAATTTCTGTATTATCATAAGCTGCTGTTACTCCAGTAAATGGTGCAGATAATCCTTTACTTTTGTAATAATTTTGAAAATCTGGTTCTTGGTAAACCATATTTATATAATGTGTTCCTAAAGCTGAAGATGGGATTGCAAGAAATCCATCGGACGTATATTTATATCTAGCAATTACATAAACAATAATTGGAGCATCTGAGGTTACGTGGATACCGGCTTCTTTGTAAACTTTAGCAGGAACGGGACCATCTTTTAATGCGTTATGAAGAATAACTTGAGCTATGTTTGGATTTAGTGTAAATTCTATCACATTATCTGGAATTGTCTTTTTAGTCTCGATGTATCTTTTACCCTTCACTTCCACAGTAACATTAGTTTCCAATGGTGAAGCCACCAAAATTTTTAATGAATTTTCGTGTTCTCCGCTTTCTTCCACATAAACTGGCGGTATAGTAAACCAATAATCAGTACCAGAGTTATTTTGCCCCATTAGTAAAGATAATTTTTCTTTTATTTCTTGTTCGTCAACTCCGGCTATAACGTTAATACTACAATACATTTGTAGTAAAAGTATAGAAAGAATAGTGTAAATAAGTTTCATTTTTAAACTCCTGCTTTATTAATAATATATATTTAATTTAACATAACAACAGATTAGAATATGAATTGTTACAATATATTGTTTTTTTTTAATATAATTTGATTCTCTGTTTTAAGAATTAATCTTTGCACTTGTTTATAATTATATAACAAAGATTAATTGTCTAATCGGTGGGAATTTATTATTTTTGGCTTTATTAAATTTCAACAATAAGTAATTGTACATAAACAACGGAAAATTAGATGCCTGAATTGATTATGTTCGTCCCGTTATTACCATTATTAGGGTTCATTACTCTTGGACTTTTTGGTAAAAAAATAGCGAGCGAAAAACTAATAGGAATAATAGCAACATCAACTGTTGCAGTTTCTTTCTTAATCGCTCTATCAATATTTTTCAATCTAGCTGGAGATTCCTCAGCAAAGCCACACATAATTAATTTATTTAATTGGTTTGGAGCCGGAGATTTTTCACTTGATTTTGCTTATCAAGTCGATAGATTATCAATATTATTTGTACTAATAATAACTGGAATAGGTTCATTAATACATATATATAGTATTGGGTATATGCACGGGGACAGAAGTTTTTACCGTTTCTTTGCTTACTTGAACTTATTTATTTTTATGATGCTTAACTTAGTTTTAGGGAGCAACTTTTTGGTTACTTTCTTAGGCTGGGAAGGAGTAGGTTTAGCATCGTACTTACTTATTGGATTTTGGTATGATAGAAAGTTTGACGGTTTCCGTATCACTTGGACTGGCGATGCAGCTAATAAAGCATTCATCGTAAACAGAATAGGTGACTTCGGTATGTTAGTGGCAATCTTTTTAATTTATATGAATTTTGGAACATTAGAGTATTTAGAAGTTTCAAATTTAGTAGCTGCTAATTATTCTCTATACGATACAGGACTAATTACAGCAATAGCATTGCTCATATTCTTAGGCTGTACAGGTAAATCTGCACAAATCCCATTGGCGGGCTGGTTGCCAGACGCAATGGCTGGGCCGACTTCTGTTTCTGCCCTAATCCACGCTGCTACGATGGTAACTGCAGGTATTTTCTTGATTGCAAGAAACTCAGTTATTTTCGCTTCTGCTCCAGATGCAATGATGGTAGTAGCTATTATCGGCGCTGCAACTGCATTGTTGGCAGCAAGTATCGGTTTAGTTCAAAATGACATTAAGAAAGTATTGGCTTATTCAACGGTCAGTCAATTAGGATTTATGTTTGCTGCTCTTGGCTCTGGTGCTTGGGTCGCAGCTATTTTCCACGTTATGACTCATGCATTTTTCAAAGGTTTACTATTTTTGGGTTCAGGGTCAGTTATTCACGGAATGCACGAAGAACAAGACATCAAGAAAATGGGTGGTCTCAAAAAGCACATGCCAATTACATATAAGACATTCTTAATTGGAACTATTGCTATTTCGGGGATTCCGTTCCTTAGTGGGTTCTTTTCTAAAGATGAGATTCTTTGGAACTCTTATCTTAGTGGAGGTTGGTTCTTATGGATTACGTTAGTGGTTGCAGCATTTTTTACTGCATTCTATATGTTCAGGTTACTATACTTAACTTTCCACGGAAAAGAAAGATTTGATGCAGACCACGTACATCCCCACGAGTCTCCTAAATCAATGACTATTCCTTTGATAGTACTTGCTGTATTATCTGCATTGGGTGGGTTCATAGGTATTCCTTATGTATTAGGTTTCTTCTTGAGTGATCATCCTCATTTATTAGCTAATTTCCTTGACCCTGTGTTTGCAAAAGCTAATCATATATTAGGTGTTGCTCAAGGTCACGAAATACACGTTATTGAATACGTATTGATGGCTGTTTCTACTACGGTAGCTATCATAGCAATACTATTAGCAAGAAGTATTTACAAACAAGATGAGAATTGGTCAGCTGCCAAATCGTTAACAAAACGCTTTGGATCTGCTTACAATATACTTTGGAATAAATGGTATTTAGATAATTTCTACTACGGAGCTTTCGTAACTCCTATTTTCAAAACTTCACGTGATTTCTTATGGAAAATCTTTGATTTGAATATAGTAGATGGAGCAGTAAATGGAGCAGGTTTCCTAACAAATTCAATTGGTAAAGGTGTAAGAAGATTACAATCTGGTGTTGTACAAACTTATGCTGCAGTTATGATGTTGGGTATTTTGATTTTAATTGGTTACATGATATTCTAAAAAACATAGAGAAGAAATGACTATTTTAATAGCGACTTTAATCATTCCTTTGTTAGGTGCCATAGGTGTACTTTTCTTAAATAAGGAAAATAAAAAACTAATCGAAATGTTCTCTTTAGGAACATCATTAGTAGCATTTTTAGTGTCACTGGGACTGTATTTCAGTTTCAACAGCGCTACGGAAGGCTTTCAATTTGTAACAGATGTTACTTGGATACCTGCTATTGATGCAGGTTTCAGGATAGGTTTAGATGGTATGTCATTACTTATGGTAATGCTTACCACTTTCATCACTCCGATTGCATTGCTATCATCTATGAATTCCATAAAAATTAGACATAAAGAATATTACTTTATGTTCTTGATGTTACAATTTGGAATGCTAGGAGTTTTTGTTTCATTAGACTTGTTCTTATTCTATGTGTTTTGGGAGATTATCCTGATTCCGATGTACTTTATTATTGGTATTTGGGGTGGTAAAGATAGAATATATGCAGCTGTGAAGTTCTTCGTATATACAATAGTAGGTTCACTATTTATGTTAGTGGCTATTGTTTGGCTTGGATTACACATTGGTGGTGACGTATTATCATTACCTACTGGCTTCACATCTGATTACTTATTGATAAAGCAACATAGTGCTGCAATAGCCCCGGATGTTCAAAACTGGTTATTCATTGCATTTGCTCTTTCATTCTTGATTAAAGTTCCATTATTCCCATTACATACTTGGTTGCCAGATGCACATACGATGGCACCCACACCTGGTTCAGTTATACTAGCTGGTGTATTGCTTAAGATGGGAACTTATGGCTTAATCAGATTTAACTTAGAATTATTCCCAGTATCATCTATTGATTGGGCTGGACCTATATCCTTCCTAGCGGTAGTTGGTATTATATATGGTGCGTTAGTAGCGCTTGTACAAACAGATGTAAAGAAGATAATTGCATACTCTTCAGTAGCCCACTTAGGATTCGTAGTCTTAGGTATATTCGCTATGAATGAAACTGGAATACAAGGTGCAATAATCCAAATGGTAAACCACGGTCTATCTACAGGAGCACTGTTCATTTGTGTTGGTGTTATATACGAAAGAAGACATACAAGAGAAATCTCTGAATTCGGTGGCTTGGCAAGAGTTATGCCTATATACACGGTATTCTTCGGAATAGCGATGTTTGCATCAGTAGGCTTACCTGGATTAAACGGATTCGTAGGTGAATTCTTGACTTTATTAGGTGCATTTACTTCTACTGTATTAGATAATATCTGGTATGCTGTAGTAGCATCTACAGGTGTTATTTTTGCAGCTTGTTATTTACTTTGGATGTTTAGAAGAGTTGTTTTTGGTACATTGAGCAACAAGGAAAATGAAAATTTAGCAGATTTGAACAAGACAGAATGGGCAATGTTAGTACCATTAGCTATCTTTATGATATGGTTAGGGGTTTACCCAAGTACTTTTATGAGTAAATCAGAAACTTCTACTAAGCAATTGGTAAAGAAAATCGAACAAGTTGAAGCTGATCTGAATAATGGCACTATAAGTATGGAACCAAAATCAGAACTAACTGAAAATAATTAGAAAATTACTTTAAATACGGAAAGATGAATATGAGTTCAGAATTTATTTTACTTTTACCCTTGATAATAGTTGGCGTTATGTCAGTTATATCAATCTTGGTAGATGCAATAAATCCAAATAGCAAAAACAGCGGCTATTATCTATCTATAGTAAGTATAGTTGCGGTTGGCGGATTCGCATTAAACAACTTTTATTTGAATATATCAGGTATAAATCTTGATGGTGCTAATCTGATAACTTCCAATATGTTGTCATTTGGTGGTTTCTCTGCATTCTTTGATTTGTTGTTCAGCATTGGAGCTCTACTAATTGTGTTGAATGCACGTAACTATCTGGATACTGTTAAAACTGAATTAAATGAATTTTATAATCTAGTGCTTTACGCACTTGCTGGTATGATGGTGATGGCACACTCAAATCACCTATTAACACTATTTATAGGTATTGAGTTAATGTCAATTACTTTTTATATTATGGCTGGCTATTTTAGATTTGCGTCACAATCAGTAGAAGCATCTTTGAAATACTTCTTACTAGGTGCGTTCTCAACTGGATTTCTAGTATATGGTATGGCAATGTTATATGGAAGTACAGGAAGTATGTTCTTCCCTGAAATCACAGTAGCTATCGTTAGTGGAAGTGCAAATAATGCCTACTTAATGTTTGGGGCGGCACTTATGATAATGGGGCTTAGCTTCAAATCATCAGCATTCCCTTTCCACCAATGGGCACCAGATGTTTACTCTGGAGCACCAACAGTAGTGACTTCATTTATGAGTACTGCTGGTAAAGCAGCTGCTTTATCTGCTTTCATAATTATCGCAAAAACAATTATCCCAATGGGATTCGATCCAACTGGTTTAGAATCAGCTGTCAATACAGACAAATTAATCACAGCAATTGCTGCTATTTCTGCTCTTACTATGTTAGTCGGTAATATAACTGCCTTAGTTCAGAAAAATGTGAAGCGTATGTTAGCTTACTCATCAGTAGCACACGCAGGTTATATGCTAATGGGTATAGTAGCTAATACTGCTGCTGGTTGGTCTGCATTGATGTTCTACGCTGTTGTATATACTTTTATGCAAATTGGTGCTTTTATCATAGTTGGCCTATTAGAAAGAGATACAGACAAGAATTTGGAATACGATGATTATGCTGGTTTAAGCAAAAGACAACCTGCTCTAGCAGCTATAATGGCTTTATTTATGTTCTCATTGGCAGGTATCCCACCAATGGCTGGATTCTTCGGTAAATACTACTTATTCATGTCAGTGATAAACACTGGACATTTATGGTTAGCTTTGATAGCTGTTGTTTCTTCAATCATTTCAGTAGTATTCTATATTGGATTGATAGTTAAAATGTACTTTACTGACTCAGAAGACGTAGAGGGTGAATCACTACCGTGGAACGCTTCTAGAATGTTAGTCTTCGTTACTAGTGCAGTAGTTTTGATAATAGGGCTTAACCCAGGTGGTATGCTTTCATTCATCAAATCTGCCCTGTAAACTAGATTATAAAGAAATAGAAAACCTAAGGGGACAAGAAATTGTTCCCTTTTTTTGTGGTGGCTACAAAATAAACACAATTACCCTTTGGATTCTAGGATTACTCCACCACAACAAACTTACCATTGAAATGAATACTACCATTTTTTGATAAAGTGTAGAAATATACACCATTATACAAATCTATAATTGGTACTGTTTCAAATACAAAACCATAATTTGAGTTCAACTTGTTTGATTGTAGCTGTTGCCCAGATGAATTATATAGTTGAAACTTATAGCTTGAATAAGTATCATCATTAATCGCAATTTCTAGATTATGACCTGATTGATAAACTTTAACTCTTTGGTTTGAAGAAATATCTTTTATTTCGGACTTAGTTTCAAGTCTAAATATACCAGTAGCATAAGCTGTATAGAGCGCCGTTTCTCCAGCCCAAGTAATTTCAGACTTAATACTTGCCATTTCTTGGGTTTCAGGATATCTTCTCCAGGTTTTCCCTCCATCAGTCGTCTCTATTATATTACTCCAACTACCTACTGCTATTCCATGCTTTTCATTTTTAAATGAAAGATGTGAAAGCCCAAAAGTTTCACCACTTGGGTCTCTTAATAATCTTTCCCAATTTTTTCCATTGTCTGTTGATTTCCAAATCAAGTCATAAGCTAGATCAGCTATACCTGTCCTTTCACGTCCACAAGCATACAGCACTGTGTCATTTACCCTTGATATTTCATTCAATACTGGTTGAGCTCGATTCCCACGTTTCTCGAGATTCGCATAAACTGAAAACTCATCGTTAACTAAATCATATTTTATAAAGTTTGTAATATACTCACTAGTATCATTTTCTAATTCTTTATTAAAAAAAGCGACATTATTAGAATCTATATAAAAAAAAGATTTATCGAGATAATACTCGGTTGGTATTTTGACAGATGTAAAGGTTTCCCAATTATCTAATGTATGAAATATTCTGCCCAGATTAAAAGTAAGGCCTTTGTATTTTGAATACATTATTAGATTGTCTAATCTTTTATCTAAGAAATCATCTGTAAGTTCTACTCTTTTAAAAGTTTTACCACCATTCGTACTCTTATCTATTACCCATCCATCATAATATAAAGTGTAAAACTGTAAACTATCAAAAATGAATGTCCTATAGGGTCTATCAACAGAATCCAAAGGAACTTCAGAATAATCAATTTCTTGGGATAATTCCCAAGTTAGCCCACCATTGTACGATTTTTGTATGAACTTCTTTTTATAGTAAATATCTGTAAAGGCTAAGCAATTTAAACTGTCATAGCAGTATATACCCATATTATCATCATAAATACCGTAAGGAGGTGAGACCATTACCCATTCTTTCTCAGAATAAGCATAGCTTATACTGAGAATTAGAAAGGTGATTTTAAATATTTTATTCATTTTTATTTTACAATTGTTAATACATTACTTGAAATTACTTCATTCTTGTAAACTATTCTATAGAAATAATTCCCAGATTTCATATCGGTACTATTTATACTGATAACCTTGCCACTTCGTACTTTATTATATGTACTTTCGAATACCATTTTAGACATAATATCATAGATTTCAATAGACAATTCTTCTATTCTTGAAGTTTGTATGATGAAATACCTTATTTTTTAAATGCTCACTTTTAAATTAAAGAATAACTTCTAGATTTCATACTTATTTATCTTCATTTAAGGTGTGCCTCTTTACTAATTCAACTGTTATTTGTAAATTAGTATAAACCAATTTAGGAAATAGTATGAAAAAGATATTAATGATTTTGACGCTTGCATTGTTTGTAAGTTGTAGTGATTCTACTACTGATCCAGTAGATAAAAATGCCACTAAAGTTGATATAGCTAAACTCTCATCTCAACCCGGATTCGAGACTTATCAATCAAGCTATGACTCTTATACTCCAAATCCTGACTATGTGGATAGTTTGAAATCTGTTTATAATTCTGCTGACGATAAGTTCTATATATATATGAAATTGGACTGTCAATGTAACGCTAGTACGAAACTGTTCCCAAGAATGATGAAGACTATAGATGCAGCAGGTATTAGTCATGACAATATTAATATGTATATTATGTTAGATGAAACTTATAATTATCCTGAAAAAGACTTTATAACTGTTACAGATTTACCTCAGTTATTTTTGAAAAACGATAAAAATATTATTGATGTAACTTCAACTCCTGATTCTGTATTAGTAGAATCTGTATTATATCAAGCCTTCAAGTAAATATGAATTATTGGTTAATAAAATCTGAACCTCACACATATAGTTTTGCTCAGATGAAATCTGACAAGAAAACTATGTGGGACGGAGTTCGTAATTATCAAGCAAGAAACTTTATGAGAGAAATGAGAAAGGGCGATATTGCCCTTTTTTATCACAGTGGCAAAGATAGACAAGTAGTTGGAGAAGTTGAAATAGTTAAAGAATTCTACCAAGACCCAACTACTGAAGACACAAACTGGGTTGTTGTTGATGTTAAATATAAAAGGATTTTGACCAATCCAGTTAATCTAGCAGATATTAAATCAAAGAAAGAACTAAGTGAAATGCATTTGGTTCGTAACTCAAGGCTTTCAGTTAGCTCAGTGAGTAAGAAAGAGTATGATTCAATTATAAGAATGTCAGAAGTTTGATTAGCTTCCTATTATTACTTTAATTTTCTTTAATATTGAAGAAGGCGATATAGAACTCATACACTCATGGGTTCCTAGTGGACAGGATTCGGAGCCATGTACTCTGCAGGGACGACACTTGAGAGATTCATTTTGAACCACCACACTATTTTCTGCTAAAGGACCAAATCCAAACATAGGGTGTGTTGCACCAAAAATTGCAATAGTTGGAGTATTAGTTAACGATGCAAAATGAGTTGGTGCACTATCATTGGTAACAAGTACATCGGATTGGAGCAATAACTGATAAGTTTGCGAAATAGTAGTTTTACCACATAAATCAATGACGCCATTTGACAATTTCAAACAGTCTTGTTTGCTCCCAACCACCACAACGTTATAATCTCCTAGCAACAAGTTAGCTAAATCAGAGTAGTTTGTACTCCCCCACTTTTTCGTATTCCACACAGAACCAGGCGCTAATACTACTGTTTTTTTATTCTCGTTAAATTTATTCTGAAGTAGTAAATTTTCAACGAATAATTTATCATCAATATTCAAATCTAATTCTATAGGCATTTTCTCAAAGTCCTCGAAAATCGTAGATATGTATCTATCAGCTTCATGTAGATGGTTAAGGTATTTTGGTTTATGAGTGTAAACTCTTGAATTTGTAGCGTTATCAAAACCAATCTTAATATCAGAATGAATGTTTTTTACAATTTGAGAAGTTCTATAAGATTTATGGAGGGAAACAATTATATCAAAATTATATGCTGAAAGACTTTTTGCAAAGTCAATTGTACTTCTAATTGACTTATGAGTACCTTTTTTATCCAATATAAATAAACTATCAATAGACTTAACAGGAGATAGAACTTCAGCTCCGGGTTTAGTAGTTAATACTGAAATTTGGCAGTTATGGGAGCTTTTGAGTTTTTGAGTCAAGAAAGCTGTTAGGGCGATATCACCCAAAAAAGCTGTATTAATTATAAGAATATTACTATTTGGTGCTATATCTATCAATCTAACTTCCATCTATTGTGTTGCCAAGCCCAAAGCCCAGGGTTTAATTTGATTGTATCTTCTAATAATTTCAAATATCTTTTGGTTAACTCTTCGACACCATTGGGACTATCATCTAAATCCGAATGGTCAATTTCAACTAAATCAACATTATAATTATTATTCGAATCTCTAATTGCAAACCCGACAATAATAGGAGTTTTGAATTTCAAAGCTAACGTCGCAGGAGCTTTGTATGTTCTAGCTTTTCTTCCCAAAAACTCTAATTCCAATCCCTCATTTGTTCCAGCTCTTTGATCTGAAAGCATAGCAATAATGTCATTGTACTTTATGGCTTTTACTAAAGTCATGCCTGCTTTGTTCATATCTATTAGCTGATTACCACTTCTCTGTCTTAAATTTCGCAAATATGCATCCGTATATGGGTTCATTTGGTACTTAATTACTATATGTAATACTCTCTTTAATATTACACTTGCTGAATACGCCAAAAGCTCCCAATTACCAAAATGTCCCGATAATAATATTACACCTTTACCTTTACTTTTGGCTTCCTCGATTAATTCTATATTGGAGTAGTTCACTTTAGAAATAGGAGCATTAAAATCATAAGTATCGATTGTTAATAATTCTACAAGAGTTATTCCCAGATTCTGATATGATTCCTTCATAATAGTTCTAATTTCATAGTCAGAGTGTGTTATACCTGATTGTTTGATATTATTGTAAGTTATTCCTCTTCTTTTTGAAGAAACTAACATCATAATAGAACCAAATATTTTGCCTATTTTTATTTTAATTGATTCTGGACACAATTTAAGTGAGGTTCGCAACAACTTAAATACCAATAGTGATATTCTTTGAAATAAGTCTTTCATTATCTATCTGCGTTTCTACTACTGTTATACTTTGGACTACCATCATTATCTATAGCAGGGTTGAACTCTTGAAACCAATTATAGTTCTTAATTTCGTTTGGAGCAGTTGAATGTACTAACAAAAATGAATTATCACCGAATCTATCTACAAAAAAGAAATAGGAGCCACCATATAAATCATCATATTGCCACTCTTCAGCAGCTTTTCTACCGGATTTAGCTCTAAATATTTCACGATTCGTAGGGAAACCATACTTTAGTAATATTCTACCTCGTTCAGTTTTCCAACCAGGCATAATGTCGCCTCTTGAGAAATATTTTGTCGCATACTCAATTCTATCTTGAAACTTAGTCATAAGCTCATTTACTGCAGTAGTAGTATCAGGATCCCTCTCCTTCCAAAAATTATAAAGTGCTCTTTGTTGTGCACGGACGGAATTCAAAAGTTCATATTTTTCAATCTCGAATTCGGTCAATAAGATTTTCATCGTCTCATACTCATATTTCACTTTCTCTTCTGTCATTAAAGCAAATGGACTTCTTTCGAATGAGATATTGTCAACAAATTTTTGTGTTATGTGAAAATCTCGATTAGGATCTAATATATAGAATTTTGATACTTGTGTTTGCAACAAGCTACTATTATTATATATATTAATGACTAATTTATATACGCCGTTTTTTAGTGTATCTATAGGGATTAAGCCATAATCGAAAAACGAATTGGAAACATTCCCTTTTTTCTTTTTGAATGTATTTACATCTTTATTATCACCAGTTCTTATTATATATTCGATTTCAATATTTCTTTTACTATTTGTATCAATATTATATACTTCATAGTAATATTTTAAATAAGGATAGATACCGCTTAGAGTATGCTCTACATTGGGGATTAGAAACAATTTATTTTTTTGAAATAAAGGATTATGCTGTGACGAGTCAAAGTTAAATATTTGATGAGCTAATAAAATATCCGAGATTAAGACATTCTTAGAATTAAAGTCTCTAACATCAAGTTTACCCGTGTATTCTTCTTGATTATCAGAAGATCTTGAGACAACTAACTTATAATTATACTGCCCAGGAAACAAAGTAAAATATTTCTTATCAAAGAGTACTAAAGATGTATCATTGCTATATTTTGGATATTGGAAAACCCAATTAGAATTAATAGATTCGATACCAGTAGAAGTAACTATTAAGTTAAATTTAGTCGATGAATATTTAGTATTGTTTGTATCAGATATATAAAATAAGCTATCACTATGGAGTTGATAGTTAAATTCAAATAAAGTCTTATTCTCGTCATATCGGAATTGTAAAATATTAAATTCAACTGAATTTAGGTTCAGCTGTAAAGAAAGAAATAATATTATGGTAAAAAAAGTTATTTTCATATAAAAATGCCGTCAAATATATTTATACTTAACGGCATTGAATTAAATTATTTGATTCAATTTAGAAATCAAGACCAACAGTAAATCTATTAATAAGCCCAATATCCGCAGTAGGATTGATTGAATAATCAAGAGCACCGTTGAACCCGCCACTATTGTAATTAAGCCCTAAACCACCAGCAAGACCTAGTTGATCATGACCGATTAAGTAACCACCTCTTACAAAAACTAAATCGTTCCAAGAGTATTCCAAACCTACTACATACTGCTCTGGTGAATCTGAAGAAGCAACAAAATCAAATGCTGCATCTAACTGATTCATCTCATCAGAAAGAATTTCTTTAGCAAATCCAACTCTAAACATCAAAGGTAATGAGAATCTATAAGCAGTATATTCCAAGTCCTTAGGCAATGTTTGAATAAAGTCATTCACTTTATTTCTGTCTGATAGACCTTCACCCCTATATGCGTGATCTGTGCCTAGGTTATGAACAGAAAAACCGAACTTAATACCTTCAATTCCTGTGTCATATTGTGTTCCTACGTCAATAGCTAATCCACTGCTCGAAACGTCAGCAAAGGCAAGTTGAACGTACTTCGCTGTTATACCAAATGAGAACTGATCAGTTAACTTTCCAGCAAAAGTCATTTGCATAGATATATCATCAACCGAATAATTTCTACCTGTTCCTTGATCTTGGAGTAAAGTAGTTTCTTCAATATCGCCGGTAGTGAAGTTAACCATACTTATAGCTAATCTATATTGAGAACTAATTGGAAATGCGACAGCAGCAAAATTGTGCGAAAATCCACCAAACCAAGATGTATAAGAGAAATTTGTAGTTACTCCTTCTTGCTCATTAATACCAGCAGGGTTAAAGTGTAATGCTGTCAAATCGTTGGCTAGAGCACTAAAAGCACCAGCCATACCAGTACCCCGGGCACCGACTCCGATTTTTAAGAATTGTCCACCATCAGCACCGACCTTAGTAAAATCTTGAGCATTGGAAGCCGAAAAAACCTTCCCCGTGTCAACTGCATGTAAGTTGATTAACGGTAGTATAATTAATATCATTATTATCTTTTTCATATTCATTTTCCTCTGATTTTATTTGTCGTAAACGTTAAATGTACCAACTACAATAGAGAATTTCTCGATTGTCTCAGCGCCATTTGGTGCAATGATTTGTGCTATCAGTGTCTGAGATTGAACTCTCAGACCATTTTTCATAATCATATCCCAAACATTAACGCTTACTCTTCCTTCATCTAAATCAGCACCAATTGGATCATGGTAAATAGTTTTAACTAAACTACCACTTGCTGTATAAATATTGATAGTTGATTTTGGAGGTACTTTAGTAAAGTACAACTTACTTTCATAAGGTGTTTGTTCATTTTGATGAGTTATATAGTAAGGATTTGGTACAACTCTAATACCTTCCATTTGATCATCTGTCAATCCACCTGGAGTAGCATCTTTCAATACTACTTTCAGTTTAGCATTTGGTAATGGTAAACCAGAAGCACCACCATTAGTAGTCATTCTTACTTTATCACCAACTTTGAAGTCTTTGGCATCAAGTTGCAGTTTATCATCAACATTCTTAGTTATTCTTAATAAACTACCATCTTCTGATCCATCCCATCTTCTTCTGATATTTGCATTATCGAAGACAAATTGAGCTCCTGCAATATTTACAACATTCAGAAAGTCTATTCTGTTTCCTTTTCCATCAGTACCACTTAAATAATATCTACCTTGTGGCAATCCAGAATAAGTCTTTATACTATCTATGAATGAAGGATTAGCAGTGCTTCTTGCAACTGACTTAGCTTGTTTGTTTGCACTAAAAGAACTTTCAAATTTATCAGCATTTACGTGAGCAAATGTTGCAATATTGAATTTCCCTATAAAGTCTTCAACTTCTAAACCCATTTCTGGAAGATTAATTGGAGAAGGATATGCTTTTCTTGCAAAAGAAACAAATGTAGTTGGAGATTCAGGAACACTTGTAGTTATAGTACCCGAATGACTTGGGTCTATTGAAAGATGTTCTAGCTCTACTTTACGTTCAATATTTAATTCTGATTTTACATTTGTTGTTCTATAACTGTAATTATCTACTAATTTAACATCATAGTAATCAAATGTAAATGTGCTTTTTTGGGTATCAGAAGTCGAACCAGAGTTGTCATTACCCCATTCAAATTCTACTGTTTCAGTACCTTTTCCAACAAATTCAAGTGTTACATCTACAGGACCATTGTTGAATGAACCATAAACAGGAGATATAAACTGAGTTGCTTGGCTTTGATTGTTACCACCTCTTGCAAGATATAATCCTGCATGAACTGTATCAACGATTTGCGATCTAAGAGTTCCAACTTCAGGTATATCAGCTGTTCTATTTTCCAATATTCTCAACTTCGTATCTGCATCACCTTCAATAATCTCAAATTTATCACCTCTATATCTACCACCATGTTGCAATAGAGCAAATTTGAAATTGTAACCTAAAGTACCATAGGCAGGTGGTAAGAAAAATCTTGTGTTACAATGATTCTGAGATGTGAAATCTCCACTAGTAAATCTACCAGAAAAATCAATAATATCGTTGTTATTCCAAAGACCAAACGTATTGATTGTATCTCCGTCACTGTTGGTAACAGCGTCTCTACTTCCTGCAATAACAACGGCATTTTCATAGAGTGCAGACACAACTTCATCAGAAGTAAAACATCCATTTGGGTTAAACTGAATAGGTTGGTTATAAAGTAAAGTACTATCTTTAGATAGGTTTCTAATACTAGCCATTCTTAGATAATTATTTGTCTCTACTTCTGGGTTTGCAGAATTAACACCGGTTTCTCTTAATACTGTAGTAAAGTGATTCCATTCTAAATCAAATTCTAACTCTAATGTATCACCCAGGAATAATTTCTTAGCTCTGTCTTCATCTATAGCGAAGAATTCGAAGTCGTAAAGTCCATTGAATTTACTTGAGTCCATATCTATAATCTCAAACTTCAATTTTGAACCAACTTCAGCAGCTTCTGGGAATGTCTCAATCTGATTTACATTTGGGACACCACTATTAATTTTAACAGGAGTTGGTTGACTGGCGTCTCCCTTGTCATAAGCTAAGACCCTATAGAAATAAGGTGTATTATTGATTAGCTTCTCCGTATTATCAAAATCACTAGTCGCTGATAAAATCCCATCCCTATTATCATCACCAATATCTGTAAACGTCCTATTATTAGTTATTTCTTCCATATAAGGGAGTATTACACCATGTTTTATGGCAGAATCCGATTCAAAGTCAGGGAAATCGAATACTACTTTACCACCTTGAATATAAGAATAAAGTGAGTCTAATGCTCGTTTTACTCTATTAGAATCGTTCATAGCCAATCTGAAATCAGAAATCGGCAACGCACCATCTAATATATATCTACTGGTATTTCCATCCTTAAATGTTCTGCCAGTTCTGACAAAATAAACTGAATCAATAACAGAAGTTTCAACTTCTATTGTTTTTGTTGAATCATTTGGATCAATTTCTGTTCTAGTTATATATCTAACTGCAATTCCATCTATAGCAACTGAGTCTAATACTTTTTCTTTATACTCTTTTGAAACTTCAAATGTGAAATTATCAAAGAATAATGGATTATAAGGCACTTGAGCTCTATCTATATGGATTTCACCCACAAGGTAGTCATCGAATATGTCTTTTGGTCTATCATATCTTGGGAAAGCACTATAAGAGTTGTACTCATTAGTACTAAACTCATTATCAGCAATAGACTTATACAATTCACCCCAAGGAGCAGTAGGATTGATTCCTGCAATAGCAGGGATATATCTGTTACTAACTCTGAATGAATTAGCCATCGGGTGGAATAAAATACCTTGACCGTGTCTTATAACACGTATTGCACTCGTATCCTTTATAACACCATTAGCATCAAAAGTTGGACCAACAATCATAATCGAGTCGATTGCTGAAGTACCTAAGTTAGGGTCTTTAACTACTCTTGAAGAAGTTAAAAATGGTAAAGGTAATTGATAAGTAGCAACTTCTTTCCAACCATAAGGTCCAGCACCACGAGGATATTGTGCGTTTGGAGATATTTGACTTACATTAAAAGTGTCTAAGTCTGCAACTCTACCTCTTTCAATTCTGTAACCAAGGAAATCTAGCCCAGCTTCTTCTCTGTCGAATGAAAGTTCAGAAGTTGAATCCCACGCAATAGTAATACCATTATTAAGTGCTCTGTAATATTTGATGTTTGCTGGGTCCGGTGGTCTTGGCGCTCTAAAGTTATTATCATAAACTTCTTGTGCAAATATATCCAAGGCCTTCAGCCCTTGTCGATCTTCAAATGTTCCGTCAGCATCTCCAGTTTTTGATGGAGTTGCTATCATAATACATACAACTGTTCTAGATGTATCACCAGGTCTCATGTGAAATGCCCCTGTTGCCATCATGAATCTTTTATCACCAGGTCCAAAGTCAACGTCTGTTACGCCTTCAGAAATATAATTATATCTTGCTACATCATCTCTTTTATCCTCTTGAGAATTCCAGTTTTTGAAAGTTACAAGTCCTAATTGATTCGAATTGTCATAGAACGCAGAATCTTTTCTTAAAAATTTGTAATCAGGATGTGTTTCATCAGCAACATAAGTAGTATCACAAAGTTCAACCCCGTTACCTAAATCAACACAAATAATTTGTTCTTGAAGTTCACCATTTTCGTCTAATAGTGGCGGTCTTATTATTGTAGGAGACTCAAGGAAGTCAAACCCTAAGTATCCGAACCCTTGACCTTGTTCACCAAATTCACCATTAGTAAATTGGTAAGCCATATTAAATTCAGGGTCTTCATACCAGTAGCTCACCCGGTCATTAGAAGCTCCTGCTCTCAATAGTGGTCTTCTAGCTAAGTCAACATCCATAATAGGAGCAAGCCAACAATCGTAAAGAGTATCCTCTGACATATTAATTACATCATAAAGGCAAAAGAAAAAGTTTTGATAACGTCCGAATCCCCATGAATAAATTGTAAATTCATATTGTAAACCCATCGGATAACCACGTAATCTTCTTTCTGATAATGAACCTTCATACTGGTTTATATCTAAATCGTGATAAGTTGTAAAAATATCTTCTCCAGAAATCATAGCGGGGCCTTTTGGATATTTAGAAGTTCTTCTATCATTCGGATCATGTTGATAGAAACCAAAATATCTGCTGTATCCTACAGTATCATCCGGATTCGTGTCCCAAATTGGCCAATACGGAGTATCTGCATCGTTCGGGTCAAGTGCTTTTCCAGAAGTACGCGAATAGTCAGTTGAGAAAAACACTTTATATTTCTCAGGATCTTCTTGAGTCAAACTTCCATCTTCTATTCTACCTGGAGTTTGCCAAGAATCGGCTGAACTAGGGTTATAAGAAATAGATACTAACTTATTCAAATTATATTCAATTCGCTGTGTTAATGAATCGAAATAAGGCATTTTCTTTTGTGCGGCATACCAAATACCACCACCAAAAATATATTGGTTACGAGATCCACGTGGGAAATACCCAGAACCAATCCCATTGGGTTTATCATGTCCAATCATCCCATAGTTCGAGATTACAGTCTCAATGTTACTCAAAGTATTCTTTTGATAATCTAAGAAACCTAGAGGGTCACGTTGAACTTTATTTTCTTTCTTTTTCATATATTTTTCATTAGGCAATGCAGTTGCAATTTGTGAAGCAATTGCTACAAGCATTGTAATGAAAATTATTTTCTTTAGAAAATTCATACTTAACTCCTAATAATTTAATTTATTTCTTTTTTTAGAACCTAATTACAGCACCAAAGAATATTCTTCTTGGGACTTGGAATAAAGGTTTGTTTTTATATGTAACTTCTTCTAATGTTCTAGTATAATTCTCATACTGTTCTTCTCTTGTTACATTACCATTCTTGTCAATATCTGCTGATATAAAATAAATTCTTTCACCGAATTGATTATATTGTCTTGCATTGTAAGAAGCAGGTACCGCGGGATTAGATTGGTCATAGTAAACATTAGGAGAGAAACTACCCAGCTGTACTAAATTAAGAGTACCGTCATTCAATGAGCTTTGAGTACCACCATACACATTTACTGCTTCGGTTCTATTCGTCAAGTTGAATATATCTACATAGAATTCAATAGACGTATTCCCCATACCTTCACCAAACAAGTCACTTAGTGCAAACTTTTTACCTAATCTTGTATCAATACTCCAACTTGCAGGACCTTCTAGAGCATTTATCTCAGAAAGCTGTCCCGTACCATTAACTTCTGTCAAAGTATATGGAGCACCAGATCTTAAATTACCTGTAACTGTAGCATAAGCATCTTCCAAGAAATAGATACCGCCAATAGCTGGACCTTCTTCTTCTCCCCATTCAAAAGTTAATACTGTTGTTAATCTGTGAGTTATATCTCTATCTAATCTGAAAGTAGATAATGGGAGAGCAGGATTTGTAGTAATTGGGTCACGAGGGAGACCAATACTTGATTGAGCACCATCACTAGTACCATTAACTGATGCAAGTGTATAAGCTAACCTAAACCCAAAATTATCTCTAACTCTCTTTCTTAAATCAATTTCTACTCCTTTGTTTGTACCATATTGACCAACTTCAGCTAAGTAGTATGGATCAGCGGCAGCTACATAAGAATATCCTAATTGATTATAAATATCATTATAGTATGCGTTAATATCTAATGCAAAATCTTCTGTTAAAGCAGATGAATATCCAACTTCGTATTTGTTAGTTCTCTCAGGTTCTAAATTAGGATTACCAATTGCGGGAGTCCTAATATTTCTTGTAACTAGGTTAGTTCCGTCGAACATAAACTGAAGTTGTGGCATTTGATAATATACACCAAAATTCATTTTGAATACAGATTGATCAGTTATAGGGTAACTTGCATTCAATCTTGGGCTTATCATTATTTTTGCTGTTGTATTTGTAAAACCGTCTAAATCACCCCTTTGAACTAATGGGAATAAACGTGTTCTATAAATAGAATTTGCATCAAACATATCAAATCTCATACCTGGTGTAATAATTATACCCTCGAATGAAATTTGGTCTTGAACATAAGCTGCAGCTCTAAAAGGTGTAAATTCTGAACTAGTTAAATCATAAACTTCTTGAGATTCAGCGTAGATATTACCTCCGAACTCAGAAGAATATACATCGACTACTTCCGATGTTGTAGGGCTAGAATTTGAGTGGAAACCCATAGTATAAGTTCTCAACTCAAACCCAGCTTGAATATTATGTTCGAATCTATCACCAGAAATATACTTGGTGAAATTCCCGTCAGCTTGCAAATAAGTACCTTTTCTAAATTGGAAACCATAGCTACCGTGTCCAGTGAAGAACTGATTAGTTCCAAATGGATTTCTGTAAGTAGATAGTGGCAACGATTCTATATAACCAGTCAAAGGATTAATTACATTATAATCTTCTTTACCAGCGTAAGTACTACCATCATTAGGGTATCTTGTCATTAAAATTGGAGTGTATTGGTCAGGTAATCTATCTTTCTGACCTTTTGTCAATTGTCTGGTAAGGTTATCTATCGCATATTCATCGGTCGGAATCAAAATATCAAATCCACTGAAGAAAGAAGGATCTGAACCTGGATCAGTTCTTCTACCTGTCATATCATTATTAACGTTTGCTGATAATCTGATATCATAAAACGCAGATGCTTCAGGAAAAGACTGTGTTAATTTCAAAAACACATTGTTTACATCAGTATTAGAGACGTTCAATTTAGCAAATCTTTCTTCAATGCCATTTGAAACCCCATCAATAATTCCTTCATCTCTCATATAATAAGTACTAAGTCCTTGGCTTTCTAAGTTTGTTTGACCAAGTTGACCACCTATGATTACTGAAACGTTGTCTGTCAATCCAAATGACATTCTACCAGTAATATTCTTTACCCATGATCTCTGATTATCCAATTGTCCTAAATTTTCACCACCCATTATCTGATTACCAGCAAAATCTGTAACAATAGGTGCATAATATTCATAACCCGAATTTCTATTTTGTCTGAACTCATATCTACCAGTTAAGTAGAAAGTAGCCGTTTTAAGAGCTTCGTTCAATCCAGGAATTGGACCACCAACACCAAATTCGATATTTGTTAAATTATCTCCTTCTAATTGTCTTCCTTCACCTTGCTCAATTATATCAAAAGAATTACCATCTCTGATGAGTTCAACACCAGAACCTTGCGATCCATTCAACGAAGGTAAATCAGTTCTAAACGCCAAGAAGCCATCATATTTATCAGCATTACCAGTCTTTACAACTGTATTCACCGTACCACCTGTCGAGTTACCTTGTTGAGCACCTGTACCACCTTTTTTAACTTGGATTTCCTCTGTTGCATAAGAAGAAACCATAGGTGCATAAGTTGTCCCAGAGCCACCGAACCCACCAGTGAATTGATTACCAACATCTAGACCATCAACTAGTACTTGCGTATCATTTGCTCTAGTACCACGGATATTATATCCGTTACCACTATTAACAACACCAGATGACTGGGTTACGATAGAAGTAACACCACCACTTGCAGTTCTTTCCAAATCATCTTTATTAAATTTTGAAATTGAACCTACTTGAGTTTTTTCGACCATTTTATCATCGACTACTAGAATCTCTTCAGAAGTGAAAGTTTGTAATTTGTAATCAACGTCAGTTGTTTGGTCAGCACTCACATTAATTTTCTTAATAATTGGCTCGTATCCAGCGTAAGAAACCTTAAGCGAATAACTACCAGCTCTAACACCTGTAATAGCAAACTTCCCATTTGCTTTCACATAAGCCCCTTGTTTTGTTTCAACAACTTGAACAGTTGCACCTATTGCGGGGTTTCCATTTTCATCTAATACTTCGCCTTTAACAGTTCCATATATACTCGCCGATAGTGATTGCGGTATAATAAATGCAAGACTTATTATTGCTATTAATGCTATTCTTAGCATGGTATAAACTCCTAATAAATTAATTTTTTTTTCAAATTTTTAGAATTCAATAGGCAAAAGCGGAATAGCTACTTCGGAGTAAGTATTGCAATAAAAGAAAATATAAGAATCTGAGTCGATTTATATTAGTTTTATTTACCTAACAAAGTGATTATTCATTTTAAGCCTTGTTTCAAATATAATAGTTTTTTTTTAAACAACACTAAAAGTGTTGAAATATCTTTACAGTTTTTTTTTGATTAAAAACTAAACTGTAATCCATAAACCATTGAAAAACTATAGTAATTCTGAGTATATGAGTTAACTAGTTGTGGAAGAGAAACTGTAAAATAGTTGAACTCTGTACCAGCTGTTAACTTAACCCCATTAATTAACTCATAAGAAGCTAATAGTCTGGAATTACTAGTTAACCCACTCTCAGAAATACCTAACCCCAATCTAAGCCCAAGATCGAAGTCGCTAATTTCATATAAATTTGATTGGACAAAAACTTGTCCCCAATACATTGCGTAATCTTTATCTCTTTCAGTTCTGAACACTATTTGTTGCCCAGTTTCGCGTCCATATTTATCTAATACATTTGTATAGGTAAAAGTTTCCGCTCTATAAGCTATATCAGAATAACCTATTTCAAGTCCAACACTAGTCTTTTCATTCAAATTAACAGCTACTGCTTGCGAATAAGAGCTAATAGAGGCATTAGCTTTGTCATCGAATCCGTAAAGAGTATATGGACTAGAAGTAAAAGCAGTAAGTTGTATATTATTGATTGCTATGTTATTCTGAGGTTGTCTTATTCTATTACCAATATCGCCAAATTGCATATTTGAAGTAGTAGAATTTTCATCTAATATGGTGATTGTTGGTTCTAATTTTCTTTTTGGTAGTTCTTTGTAACTTTCAAATACTTTTTCTTCGTTTCTATTGTCCAGACTATTACTAGAAATAATACTGTTTTGCTCTAATTTTGATACAGATTCAAAATTAGTCTCGCTTAAATCCATTTTATTTTCTAATGGTAGATTCACATTTTTGTTTTTGTTATCTGATGTGTTATCTGCATAGCTATTAATATCTTGTTTTTGATTAATCACAGGTCTTTTGAAACTATTTTCAACTGTAGCTTCAGGAAGTTCAATTAACATTTCAGCTTTGCTATAAGATGGGTTTGAAAATTTGAAAAAATTCAAATCAGAAGTGTAAGTGAAAGTAATTAACAACAATGCTGCCACCATAGAAACTAATTGTCTAGGGAATATATTAAATATATTAAAACTTCTGCTCGCGGAAACTGGAGTAGCAGAGGCATTCATTATAGCCATCATAACAATATCTTCAGTACTACTCACCAAATCCTCGGGAGTAGTTATTGATTTAGCATCCTCTTTTGCTGCAATATGAAGATCAATATAAGTATTGAAAATATCACGAGCTTTTTCATTTGATGATATAATATTTCGTAATTGTAAATCTTCACTCTCAGTGAGTTCACCATCAAGATATTTCGATATTAAACTATCTATGTTCATCTAACTCTTTAATTATAGGTTTTAATATTAATCTAAGTTGTTTTCTAGCTCTGAACACTCTTATTTTTGACAAAGAAAGATCAATTTCAAGAACATCAGCAATTTCTTGGTAAGAAAGGTCTTCATATTCTCTCAGTATGAATGCTTCTCTCAAGGGAGTCGGTAAACTACTAATTGCATCTTCCAATGCTTGTTTCAAACCGAAATCAGTAGTTTTTTGGACTTTTGCTTGATGATATGATTCATCAAAGCTAGCATGTTCTTTTGTTGCTCTCAGCATATTATAGCAAGTATGTCTAGCAATAGTGAATAGCCAAGCCGCAAAATTATCCCCTTTGAAAGTTGCTCTCTTTTCGAATACTTTTACAAAAGTCTCTTGGAAAGCATCCTTTGCCATTGGTTCAGACCCAAGCAGACGCAAGCAGAATCTATAAACTCTGTTATGATATTTATGATAAAGTATCTGAAACGCCTCGGCACTACCTTTTCTCAGGTTTTCTACCGCTTCGTCAAGCTCTATATCAGGGTCATATTTTTTTGATTTAAACATTAGATTCTATTCTTGCTTTGCTTACTTATATCATAGACAATCTTAATGATAAAATAGTTACAAATTTATTTAATTGGAGTAATTATTTTTACCAACACAGTTCTTGAGTAATTCCTACCCTGCGGTAAATCATTATCATAAAGCAATTTATCTTGACCTATCGCCTTTACAGTCACTTTGCTTTCGGCAGCATTTATGTATTTTTTTACTTCTTCTGCTCTTTTCAGTGCAAGTTGCTTGTTATAGTCTGCAGTTCCTATTCTATCTGTGTAACCTTCTATAGTAATTTGTGAGTTCTCATCTATTCTTGATTTTATCTCATCTAGTACTTTTTTGTGTCTATCTGAAAGAGTAGCTTTATCAAAATCGAAAACTATAAGTGCAAATTTTTCAATTCTATTATCATCTTTAAGTTCATATCTTTTCTTTTTGATAGTCAATTGTTGAACTTTAGTTGTTTTTAAATCACTATCGCTGTTTCCGAATTGATCTTTCGCATTTAATGCTATTTCTACCGGCTCTTCAAATAATGGCTGCGGGTCTTCCAGTATATTCCATGTGTAACCTTCCTCACCAATTTGGTTATCTGTAATATTCCTTAGTAACTTATCGCCTTGCTTAATTGTCAAACTATAATTAATATTGCTTTTATTGTTTGATGAATTAACCTTTGGTTTAAAGTTAATTGTTGGTGGGTTTGATACTTTTACAATATCTTTTAAGAATACTGGCTTCATTAATTCATAGTTATCAGACGCAATTTCTGCTCTCTGGTTTTCTTCTGATCCATCTTCTGTCTCTGGGTTTCCTGGTATAGATGGTAGATTTCTTGATTTTGTTGAAATTCTATCTGGACCGATTCCCCATTCATTCAGCAGGTAATTTCTAACAGAATTTGCTCTTTCTTCAGACAGAGCAATATTATCTTTTTCAACTCCTTGATTACTGTTAGTACCTGTTATTGTTATAGTAGTATTGGGGTTTACATTCATTCTGCTACCAATAATGTTAAGTAAATCGCTATGAATACCTAAAGTATTCCACTCCAAACTATCTTCATTAAAATTTCTTATCAAATCTTTATAATTCCAGACTCTATCATCTGTTTCCATTGCTGTACGTAATTGTTGTCTAGTATCTTTGAGCTGTCCTTTCCCTTCTTGAAAGAACACATAAGGTAGAAGCGGAAACCCTTCTTCCATTTCAAATTCTTCTATTACAATCTGCTCTACATCTTCTATTTCACCAGTTATTCTAGCAGTAATAATTATTTTTTCGGGTAAAAATGTCTCGTATTTTTCATTGATATTTTTTGTTATAAATATTCTGTCGTCAGTTTCATCTCTGGTCTCATTAACAGTCATATCAACAAAATTAGTAATAGGTTCTTTTAACTCTGCATCATATACTATTGCTGTGTCGCGAGTGACAATTGTATCGATTATGATTGGTTTTTCTATTTCTTCTATTGGATAATATTTGAATGCAACTCCCATCCTAAGATGATTAGCTTTCCAAGTATCTACGTTAACATCATTCAATGCAAGAAAGTATCTAATTTCTGGGACTATGTATAATTTCTTTGAAAGGGGGAACTCATAGCCGACACCTAATACAAGTGAAGATTGAAAACCATTAATCTTTGGTATTTCTGCACCGTTTGCAACATTTCTTTTGAATCCACCTTCCTTGAATCTTACATAATCCGGTGATTCTATTGTTGAACTTTGATTATAAGATGATGCCACTGGAATTCCGAATTTGAATCCCAAATGGAGGTTCAAATCATATACTGGTGAATATCTAAATGTTGGTTCAAGTGACAAAACACTAAGCCCAATAAGAAGATTATGATTTATATTCACATTATCTACCTGAGTATTAGAAGGATTATTAATATCGATTAAATCATCATTTATTGCGTTACCTGCATCAGTTTCTAATATGTTGTATTCTGCATCTAACATATCAAATGAAAGACGAAAATCAAATCCGGAATACTCTATTATATTATTAGTTTGAAAGTCAGCAAGTACACCTATACTTAACCCAACACCATTTGCATTATCAAATAGCGGGCTACAGCAAGGTACCCCTGGTAGTGTTGTAAAATCCGAACTATACATATTATAGTTTAGGCCAGTAAAAAAACCATAACTATTATATACTCTTCTACCATCATCTTTACTAAAAACAAAAGATGTACTAATTATTAAAACTAAAAATATTATTCTCTTCATATTATTTTATTATTATTAATTTATGTGTTTTAAATCGTGCTGGTGTTTCAATTAGGACATAATAAACTCCACTACTCAAATTAGATGTATCATAATCTATTGAATAATCAATTCTATCGCTATCCGCTCTTACAATAGATTTTATCAATTCGGTTTTACCAGTCATATCCATCAATCTAATGTTGTGAGTCCCTGGTTCGACAAGTTGTGCCTTTATTGTAAATTTATCTAATGAATTAAATAGAGAAAAATCAAAACCCTTAGTGTATTCAAGAAGTCTATCACCACCTTCAGAACAAACTGTTAAATTAAAAAAGCTACTCGTTGCTATTATTGCAGAAATACCAGTGCTATCCAATAATGAAGGTGTTGCATTCAAATGGAACAAATTATCTTTTTCATTTCCTAACATAGTCGGTCCAATTAACTCGGTCAATATGACTTCATTAGTGGAATTAACAGTAACAGCATTTTCCATTTTGATACTCAACAATGTTGAACCTCCATCTGTTAATCTTTTTGTAAATGAGCCATTTGTAATGGTCATAGGGAAGAAAATAGTCTTATTGAAATCTATATCTAAATTAGAAATATTAACATTGGCAGACTTATCAATTCCTTCGTTGGCAGATTTCAATTTACCATAGATAGGGATTCGAAACCGGCTAATATTTGGCTCAACATTCAGCATATCTTTCGTATATATAAACAACGTATCTCCTGCCAAAGTACTACCTAGAAGTGATATAGGCATCATAAAATCGCAGCCATTAATAGTGACCTTTACATTTATTGTATCGTTGTAATCTCTATTTGCAGTTGGTTCGAAAGTTACATCAAATGACATAGGATTAGTATTGCCTGCGTTGAAAAACATAATAGTAGGTGAATTGAATTGAAATTCATTGTATCCATACTTCATATTAGCCCTGTCTATTTCTGCTCTGAATGTGGCAGTATCCGAAAAACTAACCGATGGGTCTTTCTCTATCGTAATGCCAATAGAATTAGATTGTCCAAGTAACACTTTACCAAAGTCAACAGGTTGAGGAGTTATAATCAATCCAGACTTTATATTGGCAGTAATTTCTTTTTGATATTCTCTTGTAACTCCATTTTCAAATGAATATGCTTTCAGAATTGCTTTATAAGTTGAACCTAATTTCAAACCATTCTTTGATATTTTTATATCTTCTCCAAAAGGATCGCCAGTTGAGTTTACTAATAATGTTTGTGGCATATTCAACAATCTGTAAATCTCTTTGTTATTTTCGAAAACGATAACACTATCGAGTCTTATATCTACATCTCCTACATTATTAAAGAGCACTTGCTTTCTTATATCGAAACAAGGAGGTAAATCTCCTAGGTTCAAATCTGTTAAAATCGCAAGTTCACCCTTTACACCAACTGCTTCAACTGGAACTGTCAATTTATTATCGCATTTCGCAAAATCAAAAGTCAATATATCATTGAAGTTACCTTCGTCTGAGAGAAGTAAAGAAATATCTACATCAAATTGCTCTGAATTGCCAGCAGCTATTGTGACTGGAAAGCCCAGATTATGCTTAACACTCAACTTCCCACTTTGGCTATTAAACCCTGTAACTGTTCTAGGTAACTTACAGTTATTAGTAATAGTAAGAATTTGTGGCGCTACATCAAATCCAACTGGTATGTCACCCATATTGAAAGGTTTACCTGGGCTGTAATCTAATAAAAAAGTATCCACTTCTGCTTTAACTACAATCTCAAATGTCTCACCAGTAGTTGGGTCTAATTCAAATTGCAATTTAGTTTGTCTTGGTCCAGATGTTGTTGGTATAATTGGTGGATTGAATTCTATTCTAAATTGATTGCCACCACTTCCAACGGGTATTGATCTTGGCTTATTTAATATTCTATAGAAAGGTAGATCACCACCAACAAGCTTTGCATTTGCAGTATCTATTGTAATAAGAAATGATGATTCATTCTTAATATATGCATCTTTAAAAACAACATCACATTCGTATAAGATTCCAAAATCCAAAGTATCACTAAAACTAATTTCAGCAACTGTAGAAGTACCTGTGAGCTTCATACTCACATCAAAATCACAACTGTTAACTGCTTTACTTTTAATCGATTCAAATTTCGTATTTTCTTCAAAATTACCACTTACAGTTGGGCTAAACCTATAGACAAAATCGATTTTTGCCGTTGGGTCAACGCTTATGGGTTGTAATAATTTATCAAATTCGCTAACTGGCGGAGAAATTAATACAAAAGGAGCTGGAACATTTGTTGGTATCTGTACTAAAGCAGGTCGATCACCAGTATTAGTCATTGTTACAGTCATATCTTTTGATTGACCAATCGGAACACTGCCAAAATCAAGGCTTTTATCCGCTTCACTCAATGTTAGTTCACTAGTATAAACTTTAATTGAAATAACAATAGAGTCTATAGGATCAGGACACTCATCAGAGAATACATAGAGGGTTACACTTACTCCATCTTTAAATAAATTTTTATCTGAGTCATCAAAAAACACTTCAAGATCCGCAGTATTTGATTTTGGTAGCCTTTGTAAGAAAACTGGTAAATAAGTGAAGTCAATTGCTTGGTTGTTCCCATTTGATTGAATTTTAAAATCAACATTGGTCAAATCAAACTCCGAATCATTCCTAAGTTTAAGTTTTTTTGAACCAATATCGCCCACACAAATATCTCCCATAAAGAGTGTGTCGATTTCGGAGTTATTACTAAAATCTAAAAATGTAATCTTAGGATCATTAAGATTAATATTTACAGCAATTCTGCAACTATCTTTAGTTGGTGAGTTGTTGTAAAGTATAAGTGTATCTGTGATAGTACCAGTTTGACCTGCTAACTTAGTATATCTAAACTTAATATAGAACAAACTATCTGGGGCTTGAGGACTTATATCATAATCACCAAGATTCAATATCTCGAATCCTCTATCACCGAAAATCCATTTATCTTCTACTAAAATGTTTAAGAAATCGCCACCAATAGATTGTATTTGTATGGAATCTTCGTAAACAGCATTAGCACAATTAATAACATCAAAGCTAGTATCTTTAGGGAAGTAAATCTCTGGCTCTCCAAAGCGAAGTATGTTAGTTGCTGCTTGCGACAATACAAAACCCGGTTGATATGTATAATCATCAACAATTTGAGTTTCCTCTTGCACAGCAACAATATAATATTCATTTTCGTGGTTAATATCATAATTTAAAGTAGTAACCCAAGTTGGTGAAATTGACGGAAAATCATCAATTAGTGTCCAATTTGTTAATTTTGACTTTTGATAGATTTTTACTTGTTTATTAGGATCGTGAGTACCGAAGAACCTATGTCTTGGTTTTATGATAGAGGATGTGTCGGAACTAATTCCGCGATAATTTGACGCATTTGAAGGAGTAAAAATTGGATCATTGTTCCCAGAGTAACCATCATAACGTATTCTACCAGACCCACCATTTCTTCCACTTCTCGAACCACCTTTTGCTGAAAGTGTAAAATTACTGATTCCAACTTTACCCATTAACGAAATTGCACCACCTGAGCCAGGGCCACCATCAGCAGATCCATCACCGTCAGTCCCATTATAACCATCAGCATCCATTTTAATATTTCGAACTTCACTACCAAATAATTTGATAGCTCCTCCACCGCCACCGCCTTCTCCTGATTCTGCACTCAGACCTTGAGGATTTCCACCTGCTCCACCAGAGCCACCCGCTAAAGGAATGGACATTTTGTTTCCGTGAATCTTTCCACCAGTTGTACCACCAGTGACATTAGCGCCGCCACCTACTGTAGCAAACCCACCAGCTCCACCTTGAGTTGAATTTCTATAACCTGTTCCACCGCCATATCCACCTTGCCAATCTGCGGCATTTCCACTTGTACTTTGCTTACCAACTGTACCAAATGGATGTCCAGTACCACCGTAGGATGCTTCATAACCACCACTCGGATCATCAATAGCAACCCCATTGTAACTTATACCTCTACCACCAGTTCCTGTACCTATTTCTCTGTATTCGTCAGTTTGACCTGGTACACTCGAAGCATTATATCCACCTTTCCCACCTCCAGTATAACCCGCGCCTCCATCAGTCCCTCTTGAATTATCAAATAGACCAAAATCATCAAATCTTCCGCCACCACCTCCGCCACCTGGTCCAGCCATTTTACTTTGTGCTGAAACAGATATCGTAGAACCATTACCATTAATTGGTCCTTTACTTAAAATTATAGCCGGGAAAAATCCTTGATTCCCATTAGCTATATTGCCGTCTGGATCTTTCACAGATACCGAATAATTAGTTCCTGGCTTAAGAGTTAACGAATCTAATATCATAGCACCTCTAGGAGAACGAAAGCCTAGATTTCCATCCCCTAGAACTGTCTCGTTTATTCCAGATATATCACCGTTTACTCCCAAAGATTGGGGTTTTACTATATAATAGTTGAATGTACGAGTAGCAGGTACAGTTGTGCCAGTTATTTCAATTATAACTTCGTAAGCTGGGTCAGCAGTAGTTTGAGTTGGTTTGGCTGATCTATCTATGAATATATGAGTCGATATTAATCTACCATCCCACGAAACTACCATTGGTCCAAAAGTAACATATTGCGAGTTCTTAGTTGCATTTATCTGTACTTCTGTATCAACACCGGGAAGATAAAATCCGTCATCTCCGAAATATCCTTTCTGGTTATGTGGAGCAATCATTTCGACATAGACTGCCATATCTGGTGCACCTATATCAGGTATGATATAATGACTTTGAGAAAAAGCTACAAATGGTAGTATAAAAACTAAAGCTAGGATTATTTTTTTCATATTGTTATAAAATCATTGAATGATTAATATTATTGCATACTAATATATGTAAATATGAGGAAGAATTAAAGATTAAATTAATGTATTCTTAAATAAAATAGTTTTTTAGGCATACAATTTGCTTTACTGTGTGTATGAATTTGAACACTTCCATAGAAAAATTTATAGCTTATCTCCAAGTAGAGAAAGGGTATTCGAATAATACAATAGACACTTATATAACTGCATTGAACCAGTTTGATGAGTTTTTGACTGAGGCGTTTGGGACAGAGATAGATGTCTCTATGCTTGACGGCGATGATATATCACCCTATCTTGGATACTTGCACGACAAAGGTCTAAAAAAGACATCTTTACGATTGAAAATTTCAGCTGTTAAGTCTATGTTCAAATTCCTCTACAAAAAAGGATTAATCGAATCGAACCCTGCTAGTAGTGTAATATTACCTAAGAAAGAAAAGAAGCTACCGAACTATATGCAAGTAAAAGAAGTTGAAAAGCTACTTAACTATTTCGACGGTGATACTTTCGAAGGCATAAGAGATAGAGCACTAGTTGATTTGATATATTGTTGTGGACTTAGGATAAGTGAGGCACTACAACTCAAAATAAATCAGATTGATCTTAGTAACAAAATGTTGAAAGTTATTGGTAAAGGAAATAAGGAAAGGTATATTCCAATCGGCTCAAAGACTTTGGAAACAATGAGAATGTACGAGCAAGTACGTGAGCATATACCGAATAGAGAAAAAGCACTATTTATAAAGCCAGACGGTACTAAACTTGATAGATTCACAGCATACAGACAAATAAACAATGCTATGGGAATGGTTACTGACATAAAGCAAAAAAGTCCCCACACATTGCGTCACAGTTTTGCTACTCATCTACTTGACAATGGTGCAGATATTCGCTCGGTAAGCGAAATGCTGGGTCATAGTTCCCTATCCACCACTCAAGTCTATACTCACTTATCTATAGAAAGATTGAAAAACGCATATAAAAATGCACACCCAAAGGCGTGAGTAACAACTTATTGAACATCAATCATTAATTATCTGATACCAATTTGATTATTTAGTAAAAGGACTCAATCCCAACACAAATATCCACACCAAAAAGCGTAGCTCCATTATTTTTCTTATTTTAGTTTTTTACTAAATCACAAAGAAAATAACAATGAGCAAATTAAAAGTATCCGTAATAGGCACAGGCCATCTTGGCTCTATTCATTTGAAATTATTAAAGCAAAACGAAAACACAGAAGTAGAAGGCATATATGACGCAAACTCAGAAAGAGCTAATGAGCTAGCTTGCGAACATGGTGTAACCGCTTTTGCAACGGTGGATGAAGTAATTAGTAACAGCGATGCACTTATCATAGCAGCTCCCACTGTAAACCATTTCGAGATAGCTGACAAATGTTTAGATGCGGGTAAGCATATATTTATCGAAAAACCAATAGCTCAGACACATCAGCAAGGGATAGACCTCTGCGATAAAGCTGAGAAAAACAATCTGAAATTGCAAGTAGGTCACGTAGAGAGATTCAACCCAGCTCTGGCTGCACTTAGCTCTTATAGCTTGAACCCGATGTTCATAGAAGCGCATAGATTAGCTCAGTTCAAAACTAGAGCAACTGACGTTTCTGTCATCCACGATTTGATGATTCACGATATAGACATAGTGCTGCATTTAGTGAAATCGAAAGTAAAGAGTATTGACGCTAATGGTGTAGCTGTTATCACTGATACTACGGATATTTGCAACGCTCGATTGACATTCGAGAATGGTGCGGTGGCGAACCTTACAGCCTCTAGAATATCAGCTAGACCTATGAGAAAGATGAGATTTTTCCAACAGGATACTTATATCTCTTGCGATTTCGGGAAACCAGAAGTAGAGATATTTGAGATAGTAGATGGAGATATGCCTAAGTCGGACAATGTAGTACCAGCGACTATGTTAGGCAGTATAGAAGCAGGAACTAAGAATAGAAATATTTACTTCAAAAAGCCGGTTGTACCAGAGATAAATGCTATCAAAGAAGAACACAGCTCTTTCGTAGATGCTATACAGAACAACAAAGATGTATCAGTAACAGGTAAAGAAGCTACAGAAGCTCTAAGAATAGCTGAATATATTAGTAATATGATAAAATAAGTTAGAAATAAAAAAAGCCCTTGAAATTAATCAAGGGCTTAGAGAGCGGAGGATGAGGGACTCGAACCCCCATGGGATTGCTCCCGGCAGTTTTCAAGACTGCTGCAATACCAATTATGCGAATCCTCCGTTGGTATTGAATGACGATTACAAATATCGGAAGTATAATTTTAAAATACAAAATTATTTTTGAGTTTTTTTATGAAGAAAATGCTAAAACTATTAAAAATCATAGGTAAGCTAATACTACTTTTTTTACTTTCTTCAGTTATTGTAGTCGGAATCTTCAGATTTGTCCCAATTCCTATTACCCCCTACCAAATATTGAATGCGTTATCGGGTGATGGATTGACTAAAAGTTGGGCTAGCTATGATGAAGTTTCTCCTAATTTCTATAGAGCAGTAATTGCAGCAGAAGATGCTAGATTCTATTCTCATTCAGGAATTGATTGGCGAGCAGTCAAAGATGCCCAAAGACACAATGAGCTGTACCCCAAAAAACGTCGCCGTGGCGCGAGCACTATTACTATGCAAACAGCCAAGAATACTTTCCTTTGGCATGGGCGAAACTATGTCAGAAAGGGATTGGAAGCATATTTTAGTTACCTAATAGAGTTTTTCTGGGGGAAAAAACGAATACTCGAAGTATATGGGAACGTAGTGGAAATGGGCGAAGGTATGTACGGTGTAGAAGCTGCCTCGCAAAAGTACTTCGGTAAAAGTGCGAGTAAGTTAACCAAGAGACAGGCGGCACTACTGGCAGCAATACTTCCAAACCCTAAGCGGTGGAATCCTGCAAAGCCAACTGCATACCTAAACAGAAGAGCGAGTACTATACAAGCTAGAATGAATTCTATTGGTTTGAAGGATTGAAATGTATTCTAAAAAGAAAAATGATTTACTTAATCAGGACTTAACTGAATTAGAAAGAGTATTAATAGAATCTCGCAAAGAAGGAATGGTAGCTTATGTTAATTCCACTCCTGCTACTTTCGTTGAGCTAGTTGAATTATCATTGTCAGACAAACAACCGTTTGCATGGAGAGCTGCTTTTATATTAACTACTGTGATGAAGAGGAACGATAAGCGAATTAGTAATAGAACTGACGAAGTGATAAATGCAATAGACGGAAAACCAGATGGACACAAAAGAGAGCTTTTAAAAATACTACTGAAATTGGAGTTGATCGAAGAGCAAGAGAGTCTTTTGATTGATAAATGTATTGATATATGGAAAGATATTGAAGCGAAGCCAGCACTCCGTTTCTATGCTCTTAGGATGCTAATGAACATAGCGGAGAAATATCCAGATTTAGAATCTGAGATAAGATTACTCACGTCAGATATGTATATGGACAGTTTATCGCAATGAATAAGAAGGGTGATAGAGAAGAGGTTTAATAAATTGAAATGAAAAAGGAGCCGATTGGCATCTTATGGAACCTACTTAAATATCATAAACTTCTTGAAATATGAGTTTTCTGGTGTAACAATCATTAATGAATAGGTGCCATTTACGAAATCACTTATGTCTATACTCTTTTTGTAACTTCCTCTTTTGAAGTTACTATTATCTGAATATAACTCACGACCTAGCAAATCAAATAAATGAAAGCTAAATTGCCCCTCTCTCAGTACTTCAAATTCTAGGTTTATTATCCTATCCGTTGGGTTCGGATATATATTAATAACTCTTTCTTTCAACTGATAATCATATATCCTGTTATTAGTATCTTTTAGATAAATAACTTTTCTTGACTCATCTGTCTTGTTTTCACAACCATTATAAAAGTTAGAACTTGATTCTATTACAATACTATCTGATTTAGGATAATATACCAGAATATTCTGATAATTTGAATTCTGTTCATTAAATTTTGTATTTATAATATCATAATTCCGCTCTATAAACAATGTGTCATCAACTTGATAAGATGAATTGCTTGGGGATAAGCTAGGTAGATATGCACCACTACCTGAGCCAGATGCTTTAAGTACAGGGTATATTTTATAAATTGAACGTCCTTTGAACTCTCTTATTGAATCTGTTTCTGAGTAAATTTTATCTTCAATCCTAATTTGTATATTAGTTGAATCACTATAAATAATATTACTCTCTAAATAGAAGTCACTGGTTAAGTTCAAATTGAAAGTATCGAGTACTACACAATCCTCAACTGTAGTGTAAGACACAACATAATCACCAGATTTAGTCAAAGTAAGGTCATCAATATCATGACCCTGTACTACTTTTATTTCTCTAGATTCTAAATAACTCAAATCCAAACTATTGCATAACGTTGTATCATTGAAAACTATTCTATTTCTTAGCTGATTGCTATATATAGTATCAAATCTAGTCTTCTCACACCCATCAGCAAATAGATTTGTGACTGTCTTGATTATGTTAAGAGAATCTAATAACTCCATCCTGACTGCGAACCTAATTATTAGTTTTAAATCTTCATCTATCCCATGAACTGTGGACTTCGCAAGAGTATTATTAAGATTAATTTTATAGATTGATTCCAAATTTTCAGTCTGGCTGAAAGTAGTTATTTGTACATTTGGATCTAAAGTATTTTCAATGATTGTATGTTTAAATTTGTTTACAAAACTCTTTGGTAAATAAAGATACACTTGTCCTTCGTTTATTGAATTAAATGATTTTTGAGTAATATCTACATATAGAAACAAAGAATCTTCGCTGCAGTAATTATCAGCATATACTTCAACTTCCAAATCATTATTGTTAATTGTAAGTGAAATGCTCTCCTTACCTATATCACCCTTTTTAGTACTTTCTAATACGACATCTACTATATATTCTGGGTTATACCTATAATCATCATTGTAAGTAGCTGAGAAATGAATTATAGTGTCTTTAGTACCTTCATCGAAAATTATTGTTTTTCCTTCGGTTTCAAAACTCAATCTACTATTTGCTACTTTTACTAATAATGTATCTGATTCTTCTATTTCTTTTTCTATTTTTATTGGAATATCAATAGTACCAATATCGCAAAAATTATAGTTTAGTTCTTGTTTGATTAAACCGTAACTCATTGGTCTTAGGGATATGTTGTCAATTAAATAGTATGATAATGAACCAGGGTCGGGACTATAAATAATTGAGAATATATATAAATAATTATAATTTTTTAATTCTAAATTATTGAATTCTAGATGTTTCCATTCTAAACCATGATTAAAATCACTATTATTTGTAATATTGTAATCCAGTCGATTTGAAAGTAGCATAAAATCTTCATCCTTAGGTAAACTAAAACTATCTTTTTCGCATATTTCATTTTTTGAAAATAAAATATGGAAAGTATCTTGTGTACCTGAGGAAAATGAATTTAAATCTAAACTTAACCGATATAACTCATCAGTTTTATTTTCGATTATTGATTGAGAAATAGTTTCTAAGTTAAACTTTTCTCTACTATAAATTTTCTCTTTTGAAATTCTACTTGAAAACATACCAAGAAAAAAGTTATTCAATAATTCATTATATGATTTTCTTACTGATTTTAAAACGTAATAATTTTTAAAATATATGTTATTATTATATTTTGTAGAAAAATTAGGATCATTATTTAAAGTTAAATCATCAATATTTAAATAAGTTAATACATCAGGTGTCCAACTCAAATTCCAACCTGCTAAATATTTGCTTGGTACACAAGGTTCATGAGTATCATCTCTGTTGTAAAGGTAATTAGGAGCATCATCTGGTAAAAGTTTTAATTGACCAATAGAAGTAACTTGCTCGAAGTCGCCATTGCAAATTAGGTTCCTATTATCTCTTTTGCATTCACCGACGCTGTTATCTTCAATTGGTAAGACTATATTTACTCTTGCTGGATTGCTGATGAAACCGTCAACAGATTTACTGTAATAATTAAATTGATAAGGATTTTGGAATCTTGCTAATGTTAGTTCTAAAGTATCAATTAGGTTATAACTTGCTTTATCGAATTTGATAAACTCGTTTTGGATGGGTATAAGACTTTCAATTTGTTCATCATTGCCTAATAACATTGAAGCTGGGATTTTAAGAATATTATTGCTATTAACTGATATAGTATCTATAAAGTCATTATTTGTAATTGGTATTTTAAAATTAGACAATTCTATTATTTGTTTTTCCGTTATTATCGTATCTTCATGAAATTTACCAGTTATATTATAACCTAATGTAGATAACACATACAAGTCTTCGTATAGTGGAGTTCTTTTTATTTGACCTTTATATATAGATGGCATCATGGCAAACTTCTTATCAAGACAATTAGTATCAAGATGAGAAATACTAGAGCCATTTTGCCAATCGGAAGGACTGAAAACTATGGGTAAATCATTAAGATAACTTATAGCACATTCCTCTTTCAGCTTAGGTTTTAATTCTGAATTGAAAGTAACAAGATTGGCGGCATTGAATGAAATTAATTGATTACTTTCGGCTTGCAATCTAGTATCGAAAAGACTGAATATACCTTGCTCGTAATTAGTTTCTATTGATTCACCATTTTTGGTAATCATAGAAAAGAAACCAAGTGAGTGTATATATTCATGGAGAATAATAGAATATAAATCATATTTATTATTATCAAACTCTCCTTCTACAGTATTATACTGATAATTAATATTTATAAAAAGCTCACAATCATAAGTCAAATCATTAGGGTTTATATTTGTTGTATTATATTTCTGCCAAACTCTCCCTGTGGTAATTCCGTTTCTTAGCAGTAAAACACTTTCGTATTTAGGTACGATATAAGCTAATGCTTGTATTTTTTTTTCAATAGTTTTTACTTTTATTCTAATCTGATTATTGTATTTTGGGTCTATTAGTTGCTCTATATCACTTATCACTTGAATAACAGTATTTTCTACTCCCTTACTATAGGTGGTTTCATTTTTAAAAAAAGTGGACGTAGAATCAAAGTCGATAGTATGAAAATCCTGAGCAGAGAGATTCAGAGTAAATAATAATAAAAAGGGTATGCAAGCATACCCATTAAAATCTAATCTACGATATAGTTTATTGAATTTGAACAAGAACTCCTATCAATACTAAAGTTATTCAAATATTGATTAATTTCATTGTGTTAAACATAACATAACATAACATAACATAACATCCAAATTTTATTTTACAAAACAAATATTTAATATTCACAATTGAATATAAATGTTACTTATGGTGTTAGCGAGGATTGGATTAGTAACATTCTAGGACAAGAGAACAAGTTCCCTTGTTGATTTTTACTTGGATTCATTGGGTCAATTCATTTTATATTTTACTTTTTATAAGACAGTACTGGCTACATCTGCTGGATATTTCACTTCGTTCAATCTGACGAAGGTTAGTAAATGTAATAAGCCATGACAAGAAAATACTCATAGATGAATCAAAAATATTACTAAAAAAGAAAATATTCTAGTTCAAAATGATTAAATTTCGAATTATTAGGATATTAAAAATAGAAAGTAATGGCAAAAGGCAAAGAAACACCCTTAATAAAGCAGTATAATGGAATAAAAGCAAAGTATCCGGACACGGTATTGCTCTTTCGTTTGGGGGATTTCTATGAGACATTCAACGAAGATGCAGTTATAACAGCAAAAGTATGCGGTATAACTCTAACAAAGAGAAACAATGGTGCTGCTGGCGATATGCCACTAGCTGGTTTCCCCCATCATCAATTAGATGCTTATTTACCTAAGTTAGTAAAGGCAGGTTACAGAGCCGCAGTTTGTGAGCAATTAGAAGACCCTAAACAAGCAAAAGGTATAGTCAAGCGTGGAGTTACGGAGATAGTAACACCCGGTGTTGCACTATATGATAAGCTATTAGAATCGAAGAAAAATAAATTCCTTGCTTCCGTCTATTATAAGAAATTGAAAAATGGCCCTGAGTTGATTGGCCTTTCGTTCGCTGATGTTTCAACTGGAGAGTTTGTTACGGGCGATATATTAGCCAAAGATTTACAAAACAATCTAGAA
>JAGQWJ010000001.1:0-120688 GCA_020437395.1 Ignavibacteriota bacterium
TACCGTAAGCTCCTCTTCCTCGTTTACCCTTTTGTCGTCTAGCTCCAAAGAAACTTTCATCGACTTCTACTTCACCAGTAAATGGTTTTTCTTGCTCACTTAATAATGATATTCTCAATCTAAGAGCAGTTAGAATATTATTTACACTATTTCGACTTAAATTACTTAATTTGCTTATCTGAGTAGCATTCAAATCTACAGAAAAATACTTAATTATTTCTCTAGTTTTTGCTTCAGAAATCCTTGAACGATATATATATTTGTTACTCATTGGTGTCATTGACGTTAAGCTGTTTTAAAGATTGCTTAAGTTGTCATGACCCAAAAATAATAATGATTTTATATGAGAGGTATGAAATGAAAAAACAAATGGTTGGATCATCATTATTAATAGCATTTGGAATGTTTATTGGAGTATTACTTATCTCCAATTTCTCTCCAAGTAGCATAGGTGATATTTTTGCTTCCACAAAGAAATTTGGTGCTGACAGTCCCCCTGTTGTGCAATCAGAAGCAATGAGGACCCTGAACAAAGCCTTCACTAGTGCTTCGGAAGCTGTTTTACCAAGTGTAGTTAGCATTGAAGTTACTTCTACTAGAAAAAGTCCAAAAATGCAGGAATTTTTTGAATTTTTCAGACCTCGCGGAGGTCAAGATGAAGAGGAATCATTAGTTAAAGGGAATGGTTCAGGTGTGTTTATATCTGTTGACGGTTATATTGTAACAAACAACCACGTAGTAGAAGATGCAAAGGATATTAAAGTAACCACTTATGACAAACGCAATTACAAAGCAACCTTAGTTGGAGCAGACCCATTAACAGATCTTGCTGTAATAAAAATTGAAGGAGAAGGAGATTTTCCAGCAGTTCATTTTGCAGATATAAACTCGGTGAAAGTAGGTGAATGGGTTATGGCTGTTGGTAATCCCCTTGGGCTTACCTCTACTGTTACAACGGGTATTGTGAGTGCAATAGGTAGAGGGCATCTGGGTATGAGTAGAAATAGCTATTCTGTAGAATACTATATTCAAACAGATGCGGCAATTAACCCAGGTAACTCTGGTGGAGGACTTTTTGATATGAATGGCTCTCTGACAGGTATAAATACTGCTATAGCAACTAGCACAGGGAATTATATTGGTTACGGTTTTGCTATTCCAGTGGATTTAGTCAAATCAGTAATAGATGATTTGATTGACGATGGAGAAATCAACCGCGGTTACATTGGTGTGAGTATTAATAGCGTACGCGACGAAGTAGAAGCAAAGGCCTTAGGATTAGACGGAGTGTATGGAGTAGTAGTAGGCAGCATTTTAAATGGTAGTGCCGCTGAAGACGCAGGAATAGAAGCCGGTGATGTTATATTAGAATTAGACGGCGAGAAGCTTTATTCCTCAGGCGAATTGCAAAGTAGAATTGCTCAAAAAAGAGCTGGCGATAAAGTAGATGTACTTATTCTAAGAAATGGGAAGAAGATAAAGAAAGTTGTTAAACTACGTGCTAGAGACGAAGACAACAAAGGTTTTGCTGAGAATAAAAATGACGATGCTGAAACCGGCGTAGGGAAAAACAGTCCAATTAATTTTGAAAAGTTAGGTTTCAAAGTTGAAAAACTAACAGACAAAATTAAGAAAGAGTACAACACTCAAAATGGAGTATTGATAACAGAAGTTAAGCGTTTTAGTGCAGCTTCGGATCGAGGTATGTTCCCCAATGGTGTAATAGTGGAAGCAGACAGGAAAAAAGTAAACTCTACTAGAGAACTTAAGGATATAATAGATGAAAAGAAACCAGGCGAAGCAATGCTTCTTCAAGTAAAGTACCCAGAAGTAACAAGAATTCTTGCAATTCAAATCCCTGAGTCAGAGGGTTAATTAATAATAATAACTTGATTTTAATAATTAAATAGTCATTCTTAGAAAGTAAGAATGACTATTTTTTTTGGTAAAATGGAAATAATAAAAAAGAGGTTACCATATTTTTGGCAACCTCTAGAAGAATTTTAGAAACTTACAGAATTATTTATTACTTATTAGAAGGAATAATATCAATTGTTACGTTTCTATTATACATACGGCCTTCAGGCAATGTGTTATCAAATGTTGAAGCTGAATTAGATTCACCATAACCATAAGAAATGATATTGTTCACTTTCTCCGAAGAAGCACCAAATTCACTTACAAAAATATCTTTTGCTTCATTAGCTCTTTTCAAAGATATATTAGCATTAACTTCTGTGCTACCAATTGGGTCCGTGTGACCTGAGACTATTAGTATTTCTTCATCATCAACTTTAGGAGCAACTTTTGTTCTTAAATCTTTTTCAGCATTCTTAATTGCGTCAGATTGTCCGTAATTGAAAAGAATTGTATATCTTTCACCGATTTTAGTATTATCCATTTCTTTTGTTAAACTAAACTCTGCTTCATCTTTAATCTTTGTACCATCCATTTGTACTATTTCAATAAATCCTTTGTAATCGCCTTCATCTTTACCTTTTAAAAGCAAGTATGGAGATACTCTTTCGTTTTGATTGAAAAATGGACCATAAGTAACAGTTTTGTTGTTTTCATCTACGATATTTATGTTCCACGAGTTAAATTTAACAGTAGGATTAATCGAAACTAATATATCGTTATCTACTGGATATTCATCAACCATTTTCACATTCAATAATCCATAAATTTCTGGTTTATTGAAAACGAATTCAACTCTTCTGTTCTCAGCATCAGCAAGAGGTCTGTCATTAACAGGAGTTGCTGAACTTCCAGATGGAATACGCGGCATATCTTGACCTTTAGTTGTTATTCTACTAGCGTCAATACCGTGTATATTAACAAGATAATCTCTAATATTATTAGCAAGTATTTCGCCATCTTTTCCTTTAGGAGCAGATCCTATTAATTCAACGCTCAAGTCACTATCATCTTTCATTTCTTGAGCATATATATTAAGAATATTGTGATATACTGCTAACTTTTTGTTTGTTGCAGTTTCGCCATTCAACTCTTTATTATTAGTTAAGTCAAGAGCATCTGATTTATCGAATGAACTCGCACTTGATTGAGTTAATAAGTTGTATCTTGTTGGAATATTTTGTTTCGATTCATCAAAGAAAACGTAAGGAATTAGAGGGAAAGATTCTTCAACTACCCTTTGAATAACTTTTCCTTCGTAAGGAGGTAATAAAGTAGCGTATTGACCACCAGTGTTACTAGATGTAATGTTTGGTATAAAGTCAATAGCACCAGTTACTCCTATTCTTGCTGTAATAGTTGACCAAGTATCGTCAAAACCATCTTGAATTACGTCAAATGTAGGAGATTTTTGTCCCATTAGCCAAGAACCCTCAACGAATGGTGAAAGAACGAATACTTGACTTTTGCCAACAGGAGCAACTCTTATATCAAAATTAAATCCAACTTGAGCTCCAAAAGTAAGATCTTTCAGTTCCGTTGCTTCTACTTTTGTTATTGGGTTTGTGCCTGGTAATTTTGAGTCATAGTCATATTCACCAGCCATTTTCAATCCGAATACCGGACCTACGTAAACGCTAGAATTATCGAACAATAACTCATTAAACTTAAAGTATGGAGCTATATTTAAATAAGAGTTGTAAATATCAAATTCAGGTTTGTTATCCAATGATTCATCAGTTACTAATGAACCTCTGTTATCATAACCAATTTGCAAACCAAGTCCCCACCAAGTAGAAGATATGTATTCAGCTCTAAGCCCCAAATAAGCACCAATTCCAGTCCCATCGTTAGCTGTGAAAGTGAGGAAATGAGTCCCAACAGGGTCAAAAGTTTGGTAGCCAAGTGCAGCAAAGTTATAGTTAAGACCCAAATCTAGACCCAGTCTGTATTTTTCAGGCCTTTCGGGCTTGTTGCTTTGAGCTATTAATAAATTTGTAGTAACGATTAGTGCTAGAAGAAAAATTCTAAATGATTTCATAGTTTTACCAAATTTGTAATTAAAATATTTACAAAATTATATCAATACCTGCAAAGAACCATACGTAAATTTACCTATGCCCTAAAATAAACGTGAATATAAATTAATAATTTTAACTATTTATCAAATATTATTTCATTTCTTAGATAATATTATTATTTTGATTTTTTACTTCAACAATAATGCTAAGTAAATATAAGTGAAAATAATTAGAATAGTTTTATTATTATTGACAGCGAGCATGTTTTTTGCATGTACTTCGTCAAAGCCAATATCATCGAATAAGTTTGAGGGGTACAGCCAAATAAGTCAGGGCGAAATAGCTACTATGAAGTGGGATTTTGCTAATGCTACCAATGTAAAAGTTGACTTATATGACAAACTTTATAACCCGATTGATAGTGCGAAAGTATCACCCAATTCATCAAGAGAATATAAGATTACTGCATTTCACGAATCTGACACTGTAGCTTACAAATGGATTGTCGAGGTAAAAAACAAAGAAGAGAATTTGGAACTGGAAAAACCTAAGTTAAAAGATGTAGAACCCAGCATAGAAATACCAGCTTACTCGCCTAATTCAACAAATTCGAATTATATCAACGGTGCTATAGGTCCCGAAGCCGCCCCCGTTAGAATCAAAATAATGCAATCAGAAAATAAAGCCAAATCACTTGAGCTTAAAACAATAATTTTAGATGAAAATGGAAATTTTATTAATGGTTTAAACTCAGAAGTAGTCGATTTATCATTCATTCAGAAGTGCAAAAAAAGTTCTAGCTCCGCAGGTGATTTGCAGATTCAGGAAGTTCATAAGTCTGTGGGAACTGATTATTCCTTAATATTTGATAATTCCTCAGTTGCCGAATTCAACTTCCCACTGTTGGAAAGAGTATTGAACTTTTCAGAGTCTTTGAACTCAAATGATAGACTTATGTTCTCATATTTCAATCATAACTACACCGAATACTTATCGCTCCAATCGCAAAATGATTTTTACAGCACTTTCAAAGGTTACGATTTACCAAAGCCGAGTGGGCTTTCGGGTCTATACAAAGCAGTTTATAATAACTTAGTTGATTTCACTGCTCAGGTATCAAAAGATAAGAACAAAGCTCTCATACTAATTACTTATAGCGAAGATAACTCTTCACTCATCTATAGTCCGGACGATATAATAAATGCAGCTCAGAACTTTGGAATCCCTATATTTATTATTGCAGTCGGAGATGCCTTCAACTCATATACACTTCAAAAAATAGCAAATTCGACTGGTGGTAAACTTTATACGGTACACACTGACAGTTCACACGTTGCTGAACACATATTGAAAGAAATTGATTTCTCTCTTAATAATCATTATTCTGTTTCATTAGATTATAACCGTAATGAAAACGAATGTTCGGATGCCTACGGTAAGCTTATACTGAAGTATGGTGACAAAACTATAGAAGACGGGATTGTGCTTAACCCAACAAAAAGTGAATTTCATTCGTATTATCAATCAGTAGCTATTTTTGAACCAAAAAGTGCAGATATGAGCGAAGATTATTTATCAAATATAGTTGAGCTATCTAGTGTCTTGAAAAGCAATCCAAGTTATAGAATAAAGTTAATAGGACACAGTGGCAACGAGGGTAGCAAAGAGTTCAACGCTCAAATTTCAGATAGTAGAGCGAATAAAGTAAGAGAATTAGTTGTAAAAGAAGGTGTTGATTCGAATCAGATTATAGTAGATTCGGAAGGGTACTCAAAACCATTGTTTATATTAGGTCAAACACCTTGGCAAAACAATTTTAACAGAAGAGTTGAATTGAAGTGGATAAACCCATCTCAAACATCACCATTCGAAATTGTCGTGGAACAAGTTTGGACCGAAGAAGAAGCTATTTCTTCGCAAAACAAATGGAACAAAAGAGGGTATAACACATATTATGAGAATTTTCTCATTGGTGATGAACCAGTTTATAGAGTTATGCTTTGGGGATTTGAGGATGAGGATGAAGTAAAACAAGTTGCTTCAGCAATAATGAAGAAATATAAAACAAAAGTAACATACAAATAAAGAAATAATAAATGAGTAAAGAACAAGTAATTGGGAAAGAGATAAAGTGCTTAGACCACGGATTTGTAAGATTAGTAGATGTGATGGGAGACGATGGCTCTATAGTACAAGCAGCCAGAGTTTCTTATGGTGCTGGAACTAAAACAGTAAACGAAGACAGAGGACTAATCCGCTATTTGATGAGACACAAACATACGACACCTTTCGAAATGGTGGAATTCAAATTCCACATTAAGTTGCCGATTTTTATAGCAAGACAATGGATAAGACACAGAACAGCAAATGTGAATGAGTATAGTGGTCGCTATTCGATTATGAAAGATGATTTTTATCTTCCTGAACTAGATCAAATTCGCCCTCAGAGTGAAAATAACAAACAAGGAAGAAGTGATAAAGCTTTCTCCGAAGAAAAAGCAAGTTCAATAAGAGCAAAGTTAGACAAAGTGCAAAAAGAACTTTATTCGGAATATGAAACTTTATTAGAAGATGATTTAGCAAGAGAATTAGCTAGAATAAATTTACCATTATCAAATTATACTGAGTGGTATTGGAAAATTGACTTACATAATCTTTTTCATTTCCTCCGACTACGAATAGATTCACATGCACAATATGAGATTAGAATCTATGGTGAAGCAATGGCTAGCATAGTAAAGGAAATAGTGCCGCACGCTTGGCAAGCCTTTGAAGATTATAGTCTGAACTCCGCAAATTTTTCAAAACCAGAATTGAGAGCAATGAAATTATTATTAGAAGGAAAAAATGTAGATGAGTTGGAGTTGGACTTGGACTCAATAGGTTTGAGTAAAAGAGAATTCAGGGAATTTAAGTTAAAGTTAGAACAAATAAATGAATAGAATTAATATGATTAAAAAATTAATATTTATTTCCAGTTTATTACTACTGTCATTGACTTCAAATGCACAAACAGTAGATGAAGTACTCGAAATGTATTACCAAGGATTAGGTGGAAGAGAGAAATTCAACTCAATAAAATCGTGGCATTTGATTGGAAATTCGCAATTAGGTCAGAACCCACCGGGTGAGTTTCAGTTTATATATGTAGCCCCCAATAAGATGAAAATAAAGACTGTTATAGATACATTTGAAATAGTTCAAGCGATAAGTAACGATAGCACTGGATGGCACCAGATTCCACCTCGTGGCATAGTTACTCCAACAGCAATGACTCAACAAGAGGTTGATCAGCTAAAAGGTCAACGTGCTTTAGTATTGGGCCCATTTAACAATTACAAGGAAAAAGGAGCTGAACTTACTTATAAAGGAGTCGTAATGAAAGATAAGTCGGAGTATAAGAAATTGGTTTTGCAAACGAAAATAGATGGCGAAGATGGTCCAAGGTCGGATATATTCCTAAATAACGAAACCAATTTAATAGAAATAATAGAGACACAGACACTTAGTGGAGGTGCGCCAGTCACTTTCATTAATAAATTATCAAACTATAAGGATATAGACGGATTGATGATTCCATTTACTTATGCAACTTATGTAGGTGATAAAAAATACACTAGCTTAGATTTGGAAACAATAATCCTTAATAAACAATATGAACCAAGTATATTCGATATGCCCTAAAATAGCTAATAATAAAGTAAATACTTTGCTTTAATTTTTAAAATTGGTTATTTTGCATAATTAATAATACCACAAAAAAGAAAAAAGACATTTACGGGAGTCATTTTAAATGAAAGTTGATGTAGTAATGCCTAAAATGGGCGAATCGTTGCAAGAAGGAACTATCATAAGATGGTTAAAAAAAGAAGGCGATAAAATCGAAAGAGACGAGATGATATTAGAAATATCTACTGACAAAGTAGATACAGAAGTACCTTCTCCGCAATCAGGTATATTAACAAAAATTTTAGCTCAGGAAGAAGAAGTCGTTGAAGTTGGTAAGAAGATTGCAGAAATAGAAACTGATGCATCGGCTGCAGCAACTAGTTCGTCAGAACCTGCTCCTCAAGTTGAAGAATCAGTTGAAACTGAACAACCAGCTGAGCCTGTAGAAGAAGATAGCTCTGATGACTCAGGCGATATGCAAGATTTGGTAATGCCTAAAATGGGTGAATCATTGCAAGAAGGAACGATAACAAAATGGCTGAAAAAAGAAGGCGACAAAATTGAAAGAGACGAGATGATATTAGAAATATCTACTGACAAAGTAGATACAGAAGTACCTTCTCCGGTTGCAGGTGTGCTACACAAAATTCTAGCTCAAGAAGAAGAAACAGTGGAAGTTGGATCAGTAATAGGTAAAATAGCAACGAGTGGTGGTGCTAAAAAAGCAACTACAAAACCAGCTCAAGAAGCACCAAAGCCAGCTGCACAACCAGCGGCACAAGCTTCGCAACCGAAAGCACAAACTACTGTTCAACAATCTGCACCACAAGTGCAAGGTACAACATTTGATATTCCACGTAAACAAGATGGTAAGTTCTTCTCCCCTCTTGTTCGTGCTTTAGCAAAAGATAATAAAATTTCTTTAGAAGAATTGATGAACATTAATGGTTCAGGTTTAGAAGGTAGAATTACTAAAGAAGATTTAGAAAATTATATGTCAAACAGAGGTAGTCAACCAGCACCTTCTGTGTCGGCACCACAACAAACTCCGGTTGCAAATGTATCAACAGCACCTGCTGCAGTATCTGCACCAAGTTTCAGCGGTGGTGATTCGGAGATTATACCTATGGACAGAATGCGTCAATTGATTTCTGAGCACATGGTTCGTTCTAAACAAACTTCTGCTCATGTAACTAGTGTTGCTGAAGTAGATGTAACTGGAATAGTTAACTATAGAGAAAAAACGAAGAACGAATTCTTACAAAGAGAAGGAATGAAATTAACTTATACTCCTTTCTTTATAAAAGCTGTAGTGGATGCTGTTAAGCAATTCCCAATGGTTAATGTAAGTGTAGATGGCAAAAATATAATCAAACATAATAGATTGAATTTAGGTTTTGCTACTGCTCTTCCTGATGGTAACCTAATAGTACCAGTTATCAAAAATGCTGATAATTATGGTCTGACAGGATTACAAAGATCTGTAAATGATTTGGCTCACAGAGCGAGAACAAAACAATTACAGCCAGACGATATCCAAGGTGGTACTATTACTATGACTAACGTTGGAACTTTTGGAACACTATTCGGAACTCCTGTTATTAATCAACCACAAGTTGCGATTATGGGTGTTGGTGCAATCAAAAAACGTGCTATGGTAATGGAAGTTGATGGGGCACATGCAATTGTTATCAGAGATATGATGTATTGCTCTATCACTTACGATCACAGAGTAATAGATGGTATGTTAGCTGGCCAAACTCTGAAAGCTTTCGTAGATACTCTTGAAGGAATGAATGAGAATACAATAGTGTTATAATTTTATAATACTATAAAAAATCGAGATAAAGCCCTGCAAAAAATTGTAGGGCTTTTTTTTATGTTTTCAGGTCTAAGTAATATTACCTATAAATTAAAACTCTAACTTTTATTATATTTGGATATGTGTTATAATAAATAGTTTCAAAAAATAAATTAGAGTGCAAACCAATGAAGAATATTTTCATTGTATTGGTATTATGTGCCTTATCTTTTACTAGTGCTTATTCACTAGAACCTGTTAAAGTAGCCGTTTTGAATTCTGGTAATGCGCCAGTTACAGTAAGTATTGATTTGAATAATTATACTGGTGGAACACCTACCAAAATATTTGAAGGAGCTGACCAATCAATTACCCCCAATGGGTCAGGCGTAATAATAGCCATAGCTCAAGGTGTGACTGAAGCAGGAGGTACTACTAATTGGGTAGATATAGACCCAGCAAATGTAAATAGCTATTATGTTTTAGACGTTTATGTAGCTGGTACCTTATATGCTCAATACAGACTTGATAATTTAATACTTAGTCAATCTCAAAGTGGAGTAGCAGACACTGACGGTAACATAATACCAGGTGAAGACGACGCTGCTACTCTAGGGTCTGATGACCAAAGATAGAAAGATGTTTTTGTTGGTCCAGCTTCTATTCATATAGGTGAATCTGGCGATGAAGGTTCTGTGAGCTATAATACTTCAACTAATACCCTTAACTTAACTGCAGTTATTACAAATACAACTGGTGATTTGACAGTTGGCGGAGCTGCTAACTTTGAAGTTAAAGGAAACAACGGGAACTTAATAACTGCTGGAAGAGTTGATTTAGGTGGTAATCTAAGATTTACAGGTACCGGTTCTTTTATCACTCATACTAATAACGATGACATACGAGTGCATAACAATTTCGTAATTGGAAACGCTGGTAATGATAATTTCAAAGTTGTAAATGGTAGTGGTAACACGACTATAAAAGGTAAAACTGAAATTAACAATAATAACTCTGGTGCTGGGAATGCCTCTCTGAAATTGACTAATGATGACGCTACTAATAACTCTTTCGCACTTAATATTACTCAAGGTCATCAAGCTTTCTCAGTAGATAATAGTTCTGCTAATATTGGAAACAATGACCCAATTACTATTGGTACAAATACTATAATCAGATTGAAATCTGGAGGTGGTAATATTAGTGGTAATCTTATTAGCGATGGTCAGACTAAAGGACAAATCCTTTACATAACTAATGAAGACGGTGGTGAGATTGATTTAGATGATTCGAATATCATTGGTGCTGCTAAAATCGATCCAAGATCTGTTTTACATCTAATTTGGCTTGGAAACAAATGGGCTGTTATTAATAGATATTAGTAAATAAGTCCAAATAATTACTTTATCAAACCTCTTACCGACTGGTGGGAGGTTTTTTTATGTATAAAGATATTTAAACAAGTCAGATTTATTTTCTATATTGTATCTCTTTACCGTAAAAACTGAACATAAATATGAAATATTTACTAATTCAATTCTCACTAATTGTTTTTTGCTTTTATACCTCGTCGTCACAGGATGCTGGTGGCCCTCATAATTATATAGAGCAAAATTTTGATATAATAGAATATAAGCCAACATTATTAATTGCAGACCACAAATCGAAATTTATTAACGCTGAAGTCACTATCAATATTGAATGGAAGACTATATCCGATGACAATCTGTTCCATTTTCACAATGAAGATTTAACAATAGATAGTATATTCTACGATGATGAATTAATAAATGAAGTAATACTGACCACGAATAGTGAAACGGAAGGAATTCTATACTATTCAATAAAACCAACAAATCAGAATAAACAAGCTACAATCAAGATGTATTACCACGGTACTATGACTAGTGAAGGTGGTGGCAATGATTGGGGTGGTGTACATTATTCACAGGGAATACTCTATGCTATGGGAGTAGGCTTTTTCAATGATTATGTGAGCTGTACACGCCATTGGATGCCAAGCTTCGATTTACCTTCAGACAAGGCACTATATACAGGTACTTTTATAGTTCCCGATTCGCTTATGGCTATTTCCAATGGTAAGCTATTGTCTAAAGTTGATACACTTGGGAATATGAGCAAATATACTTGGACTCTAGGTGATGATGTTGCAGCCACTTACTTGCTAACTTTCGCAGTAGGTAAATTTGCAGAAATAGAAATTCCGTCAGAAGGAAAGCCACCAGTTACGTTGTATATGTATGACAACCAAAATTCTATTGCATCAGGTGAACTAGTATTCAAGTTAGTACCTGAGATGATTACTGCCTTCGAGCAATTCTTTGACTATGACTATCCATTCGAGACAATGGGTTATTATGCAGCTAGCAAAGGCGCTATGGAACATCAAACTCTAGTTACTATGAGCCAGAGCCAGATTGTAGGTAAAGCTAATGCAATGGACACTATGTACTCAACGGCTGCTCACGAACTAGGTCATCAGTGGTTTGGTAATCTGGTTACTCCTTACGATTTTCGTGATGCTTGGTTGAACGAGGGGTTTGCAGTTTTCACAGAGTATGTGTGGATAGAAAGTAAACTTGGTTCAGAGAAGTACAGAGAGGAACTAATGAAACTCCGCTCGACTTATATAAATAGCACAGCAAAAGCTGAAAAGCATATTCCCCTATATAATTTCCATAGATTCTCGAAAAATAATTACCCTTCCACTATCTACCAGAAAGGTGGTCTAATACTAGCACTAATACGCGATATAGTTGGTGATGAGATATTCAAAGCTAGGGTAAATCAATACTTGAGGTCTTATGAGAATGCAAACACTACAACAAAGGAACTATCTGCATTGTTTATTGATGTGTTACCACAGTCTTTTTGGGATACATGGGTTTATGGTCGTGGTTTCCCTGAAATAGATATAACAACATATCAAGATGATGAATATGCTTATGTTGTAGTCAGTCAGCGAGAAAATGAATTCCAAATTTATGAATTCGAACTAGATTACCAACTTATATTCGACAATGAGAATAAATATGAAACCCATAGAGTTACCAATCCTATTGATACATTTAGAATAGCTCGGGACTCTTATTTCAAAGGTGTAGAAATATTGGATAATCTATACTTATATCGTGTAATGAGTAACAATAGATTAACTAGCGTTAGTGAAGAATTTGACAACAGCATCAATGTCTTAAATAGCATATTGCAAGATAATTTAGAAATTAGTTTTGGTAAGTCCGCCCATTATACAATTGATATTGTAACTTTAGATGGTAAGCAAGTGTTTATAGAAAGTGGTAATTACTACGGAATTAAAAATTTTAATTTGAATTCACTTGCTGTTGGTACTTACTTCGTTTATATTCGTTCAGAAAAATTTAGTACAATGAAAAAAATAGTAGTGAGATAGAATTGGCAATATTAGATATCAAAGAATATAAAGATAATCATAATGAAATAAGAGATTCAATACGAAGTGATAAAAAAGAGGATATCAAAATACTTTCCGTATCAAAATCGCATCCAGTAGAAGCACTGTTAAATGCCTATGAATCTGGATTGCGTGTTTTTGGCGAGAATTATGTTCAAGAAATGGTTGATAAATACAAAGCAATAGATGAAGAAACCAGAAAAGACATAGAATGGCATTTCATTGGTCATTTGCAAACGAACAAAGTCAAATATATAGCTCCATTTGTTAATTGTATTCACTCAGTTTATAAGGAAAAGTTAGCAAAAGAGATAGATAAAAGAGCCAAAGAAAATAATAGAATAATAAATGTACTATTGCAAATTAATACTTCAGGTGAAGATTCGAAATCTGGGTGTAGTCCAGATGAAGCTGAATTAATTTTAAAAAATTCACTTGAGTTAGAGAACATTACTTTTGTTGGACTAATGACTATATCTGGATTAGAAAGTACGAATGATGAGAGAAAACAAGAATTCAAGTTACTAAGAAAGTTAAGAGATCAATTGGAAGATAAGTTTAATATCTCGTTGCCAGAACTTTCCATGGGAATGACGTCAGATTATCACGAAGCAATAGAAGAAGGAGCAACAATGATCAGGATAGGCACTGCTATATTTGGAGAAAGAAAAAACTAAAATGAAAAAGATAGTTTTAATATTAATTTTATTGCTTGGGCTAATTTCTTGCGGCAAAGAAGAAAGACTAATCGACAACTCTGTTGTATCGTTATCGTTATACCTCGCCGATTCTATTGCAAATGATTTTAGCATATACCACTATCCATCGTTAGAATTATCAAAAGCAAATTTGTTAGCAGAAGCTGGTATTACTTTGAATTCACCTATTTCAAATATTAGAGAATTTCAAAAAAGAATATATATACTAGTACCAGGTGACGACAAAATGATTGTGTTTGATGCTGTTGCAGATACTTTGCTTGCTGTAAATGATTTTCCATTTAACTCTGGCCCTTTCGATATAAATTTTGCAAATGTAGTTGATGGGTTTGTAATGTTCAAATATGCACCGTACATTATTAACTATGATTTAGTATATAACAAGAGTGCCAGAACTATAGATGGAAGAAGTTTAGTCACTTCAATGATTGATTTTGGAAGTTATTCTTTTTTAACCGAATCTCAGTCTCTGAGCGTTAGCATCCTTGATAATAGGAATTATAGAAATGACGGCTTTATAGAAGTAAGCGGAATACCAATCCTATCCGCTATCACAGATCAAAGTGAATTATTTATTGTTAGTAAGGGATACACTAAGTTAAATGCTGAAAATAATGAAGAGACCGTACCATCACAAATCCATTTCATTGACCCAAACAGTAGAACAATAAGATTCACTCGGAAGATGGGAGACAATATAATCAATGCAAATGAAGTAATACCCACGGATTTGGCAACAACTCCACTGGGCTATGCTTATGTAAGTACTAACAAAGGATTGCTAAGGTTTGATACTCGCAATAATGGCGGATTAATTGATGTAAGTAAAAGAATATTCTCACAATTAGAGTTCAACGCACAAAGAAATGGTATATATTTGCTAGAAAACAAAGATTCGGAAGCAAAGATTGCTGAAGCTAGTGCTGTAAATGGCAGAATTATAAATAATGTAGTTGTTCCAAGTAGTACTAATCGTTTCCACTTATCGAATTAAATGAATACGAACAAAGAACTCATAAACCTAACATCTCTATTAGATTTTAGTAATAAACTCACTCAAAACTTGAGTGAAGAATTTATTATTAACTCTACTTTGTTTACTATAATTGGTAAATTAGGTATTTGTGGACTTAAAGTTGTAAAGATAATAGATGGCAATGAATCGGAGACATACTCAAAAGGTAAATTACAATGCGAGATTTTAGAAGAAGATTTTATAAGGATAAACGATAAAATTAGTTTCAGATTTTATCTTGGTGATAAGCTTATAGGTTCTGGTATTTCTGATTTAGAGCTTCAATATGTAAAATTAATATTATCGATTGCAACTACAGCATTAGAAAACTATTATAATTTCAAAGAGCTTCAGATTCAGAAAGTGCAAGCCGAGAAGAAAAGCCAGTTATTAGAAACATTATTTGAGATTAGTCGAAGCTTTAGTGGGTTGACATCCGAAGAGAAAATAATTAAAGCATTGGCTTTTAATATAATGGGGCAATTAACAACGGATAAATTTGCGGTGGTGAAAACAAATGAAGCTACCACAATACTTAAAAATAATTTGAATATTTCTGATGAAGAACTATCAAATCTTGTACCCAAACTTGGCAAAATCAAATTGAATAGCGATTTGGATAAGCAGTTTAAGGAGAAGATAAAAATAATAACCCCTATGAATATTTCGGGGAAGACCGAGGGCTATCTATTAATTGGTCCAAAAATGTTCGGTGACTATGACGAACAAGATTACAGCTTTGTATTGAGTTTAGCTACTACAGCTATTTCTGCACTTGAAAATGAACGACTTATACAAGAAGAAATTGAAAAGAAAAGATTAGAAACAGAATTAGGTTTGGCTACAGAAATTCAAAATAAATTATTGCCGCCGAGTAAATTAGAAACAGATAAATTTTGCTATTTTGGATTAACTCATCAATCAAACGAAGTAGGTGGTGATTATTTTGATTATGTCAAAATCTCTGAAAATAAATATTTATTTGTCATAGCTGACGTTACTGGCAAAGGGATGCCTGCAGCATTAATTATGTCTAACATTCAAGCTGCAATCCAATCATTGGCACCAATAGAAAAAGATTTGAAAGCATTAGTCAATGCCGTAAATAAAGTAGTGTACTACAATACTTCGAAAGATATGTTTATAACGGCATTCTTTTGTTTGCTTGATACTAATAATAACACAATTGAGTATATCAATGCTGGACATTTCTATCCGATATTAACAAACAATGGGAAATTAAAAGAGTTGAGAATCGGAGGTGTTATACTTGGTTTCATCCCTTCCCCTATTGATTATAATTCTGAAATATTGCCTTTTGAGGATTCTTTAGTAATGTACACTGATGGACTAAATGAAGCTAAAGACCCAAATGGCAATGATCTGGGAATAGAGGGTGTAAAAAAAATAGTAGCAGAAACTACACATTTATCCCCCGAAAAGGCCGTTAATTATATATTAGACTCCGTAAAGAAATATACTGACAATCACCAATTGGAAGATGATATTAGTATTGTTGTCTTGAAACGGAAATAAATTTAGAATCTAAAATTTGCTTATGTACTCTATTCCAACGAATCTAACAAGTGATTCGGAGGCTCTGAAATTAGCAAAAACATCTCTGAACATCAAAGCTACGGTAAGATCATCCGAAGCAGCCCATTTTGCTTGAAAATTCAACAATCCCTTATTTTCCATAAAGAAAGTATTATCTTCTAAATTAGCATTAAATTCGGCAGATATAGAAATTCTTTTGTAGATTGTTTGCTCTGCACCTAGATAGAAATTTATACTCCTATCATCAGGTTTCGGCTCTAAAGAATAATTTATGCCAGCGTGCAAATAAATCAAGCCAACTGGCCATTTGAAACTTTTCGAAGAAGCAAGATAGAATCCAGGTGAAGTAGTCTGATATCTTTCTTGTGATTTGTCATAGAGCCCTAGTCCTTGCGAATTCAGCCCAATAGCAAAGGCAGGTATTGTTTTAGTTTCATCTAGTACTCTGAATTTGATTTGAAGCCCAGGAAAGTCTTGGAAACGAGGAGTGCTTACACCAATTATATTACTTCCACCAAAACTTACGCCAATCAAGAAATTATTAAATGGTGAAGCCGCGAATTCTGTCATCATTCCACCAGATTGCATTAGAAAAGCATTTACTTCAAAAGTGCCTTTAGGTATAATTCCAGCCGTTGGCATATCGACAATTCTACGTGATTCGTAAGTTGCATCTTCACCTGCTGAACCGTTTGCAAGGGTTGTGAGTGGAATTGACAATATTATTAAAATAATATAGTATATTGTAATGTTCTTCATTTGATAATTATTGATTTATTTTAGTTTTATATGAGATTCATATACAATATAACGATTTTATTACTATTCTCATCTATTTATAGCTGTTCTTCTACTGATTCCATTTCTATAGACAAAACTGAAGAACCTTTTTATACAATTGATTCTATTTTCGTAGTTACTCCTATATATAAAATAACGAACAGCAGTTTCAGCTTCAGCTTAGAGCTGCAAAAAGTCAAGGACTTCAATAATTATTACTTCCCATCCTCTGAAGAATTAAGAGTTATTGTGAAAGATGGAAAGGGTAAAACAATTCTTAATACCTCAGAAGGTAGAGCATTTTTTGATGCTATATCGCCAGTTGAACCCCAAAATTTGGATGACAAACGTGGTTATGCCTATACATATTCGGGCATAAATATATTCAAAGATACAGATGAAATAGAATTATATTTGATATTACCAGTGAAACCAAATGAAATATTTTTCAAAAAAAGAATTAAAATAATAGAATGAGTTCTGATAATGGATATATGAAGCTTGCCCTTGAACAAGCAGAGTTAGGAAGGGGTAATGTATCGCCAAATCCTTTGGTTGGTTGTATAATTGTGAAAGATGAGAAAGTAATAGCAAGTGGTTATCACAAAGAATTTGGTGGTGCTCATGCTGAAGTTGATGCCATAAACAAGGTAAATGGTGATTTGGTTGGTTGTACTGTCTATGTTACATTAGAGCCATGTACTCACCATGGCAAAACTCCCCCTTGTGCTGATTTGTTAGTAGAAAAAAAGCCCGATAGAGTCGTTATAGCGATGGAAGACCCAAACCCTATAGTAAAAGGCAATGGTGTCTCTACACTCAGAGGCAACGGTATTGAGGTAACTGTTGGTATATTAGAAGCAGAAGCCAAAAAGCTAAATAGAGTATTCATAACTAATATGAATAAAAATAGACCATTCGTAACGGCAAAATTTGCTATAACAATGGACGGCTTTATGGCACAAAGAGATCACGAAAGTAAGTGGATTTCATGCGAAAAAAGCAGAATCGACGTACATAAAATTCGCTCCGAAGTAGATGCTATATTAGTTGGCAGCGGTACTGTGAGGCAAGACAATCCAATGCTCAATGTTCGATTAGTCGAAGGCCGGAATCCTAAGAGAGTTGCATTAGCTAGTCACCTGCAATTACCTCTCAATTCGCATCTTCTCAATGATGAAGATTCAAAAGAAAGTACTCTAATCTATTGTACAAATGAAGCTCAGAATATAAAATTAGTTGATCAATTTCGGGATAAAGGTTTGAAAGTCAAATCTATATCGAAAAATAGTAAGGGTAAGGTTGATTCGAGTTTAGTTCTTTTTGACTTACTCAAAGAACATCAAATTGGTCATTTATTACTTGAAGGCGGGTCAAAGCTTCTATCGGAGTTCTATGAGCTAGATTTGATAGACGAAATAATAACTTACCAAAGTCCCAAAATAATAGGACAGGGTTTATCACCATTTGAATATATTAGCCCAACTAAGCTAACATTAGAAAGTAGATTTCAATTAGACAGTATTGAAAAAATTGATAGCGATGTGAAAGCTATTTGGACAAGAAGTAAATAGTATTAATAAAAATAATCAGTAAAAAATGAAAAAAATAATCATAATTGGACTAATCGCAATTCTTACTTATAATAATCTCAGTAGTAATGACTTTGATTTGGTTAAACAGTTTAAGCTCACAAGTATCAATAAAGATAATAGAACAACAATTGACAGTAAGAACAATTTGATTATTACAGGTACTTTCAGTACAACAGTAAATTTTGATCAGAGCAATTCAGAAAAAACGAAACTACAATCAAATGGAAAAGATGATATTTTTCTTGCTAAACTTGATAGAAATGGTAATCATATTTGGTCATTTAGTATTGGAGGAAATGGATACGAAGAAGTTAAAAATATTAGCACCGATAAAGAAGGCAATATTTATATAGCAGGAACATTTCAGGAGACAATAGATTTTGACCCAAGTGACGGCGTAGCGAATATTACAGCTGAATCAGGTTGGGATGTTTTCATATTGAAATTTAATAGTTCAGGCGACTTTTTGTGGGTAAAAAATCTTGGCCCTTATAAATATTTGAAGGCCAATTCTATGGCTTTAGATAAGAATAATAATATTTTTATGACAGGATATTTCTCCGAAACAATAGACTTTAACCCAGGAAATGAAACTTATAATATAACTGCTTCAATAAGTGATGATGTATATATTTTGAAGTTAAACAGCAATGGTCAATTTGTTTGGGCGAAATCGTTTAATGGAACTTCAATTGAGAGAGGTGTGTCATGTGTTGTTGATTCGGAAGAGAATATATGTATAACCGGATATTTTGAAGCAACAATGTACATAGATTCAAAAAAAGAGAAAATTCTCCAATCAAAAGGATTCACTGATGTATTTATCATAAAATTAGATAACGATGGTAATAATTTATGGGCAAAAAGTTTTGAAGGCCTTTGGAGTAGCGAAAGCACTGCAATAGCAGTCGATAATGAAAATAATATATTCACAACTGGTACTTTTAAAAAAACAGTAGATTTTGATCCAAGTGAAAATATCGACACTTTAACATCAATAGAGAAAAATTCCGATGTATTTATTTCTAAATTAGATAAGAATGGGAATCATCGATGGGCGAAATTAATAGGTGGAAGTCAGGATGTATTAAGCCATAATATAGCAACAAATAGCAGAGGAGATGTTGTTATTACGGGTTATTATTATGGTGATTGTGATTTTGACCCAAATGAAGGGGTTGTAACTGCAACAATCCAAAGTCGCAATGCTATGTTCCAAACTAGTTTAGATAAAGATGGTTTCTTTATTTCGGCCAATGTTGTCTATGGGGATATAACTCCAAAATCATTAGATGTATTAGAAAATAGTAATGTTATAATCTCTACAACAATCACTGATAATGTTGAGTACGTACAAAATGGGAATATGAAGGTTACCCAAAACAAAGGAGACAGTGACATTTTGGTTTTTAGATTGGACAATATACTTTCCACAATTGAGACCGATGAAAGAAATGGGAATATAAAAGTATATCCTAATCCTAGCAATGGAGTGTTGAATTTGAATTTGGATTCTTATATAAATACGAAGATTGAGATTTATTCGGAATCTGGAAAACTAATCAAGAGAATAGAAAATTTGAACCATGAGAATATCATATTAGACTTAAACGAATATAAAGGTGTATGTATATTAAAAATTACTGACTTAAAGGGTGTTCAATTTTTCAAGATATTAAATCAATAATAAATAATGAAAAGAATAGTTGCATTAATCATTTTACTTATGCTAATTTCTTGCTCGGAACAAACGCCTTATGCAGACGGAGTTAAGTATATTTACAAAGTAAAATATTCGAATTCAGAATTTGAAGATATTATAACTGTTGAGAAAACAGTAGTATCTGGATTCGTTTCAAAGTTATTGTTAGAAACGGAAGTCAGACAAGACAAAGGTAGTAGTACTGGATATAGCGTTGAATCAACTGTTCCAAACAGCACTAGTGAAATTAAACTTCCACATCCCATAGGTGAATATTTAGATTTGACGAACTTACTCCCACCGCCAACAATCAAATTTCCAATTATCGTTGGAGATTCTATGTATTCGGAACACACTGTCGAATTCAAGCACAGTCCTTACAATGGCACCTTAGTCAAAGGTTATATAAAAGTTATAGGACGTGAATTAATTAATAATCCTATAGTACACGATTCTTGTTGGGTACTCAAAGTGTTCAAACTCGACTCGAAAGATACAACTGCAACTTTCTATTACAATGATGAATATGGTTTCACTGATCTAAATTACAGTTTTGGGGTTGACAATATCCTTATCTATCTGGATTCATTGGAAACAAACTAATGCCTACTGCTCTAAACCGATATAACTAAGTACTTATACGTAGTAAAATAATTACACAGTGTGAAGTAAAGTTAGTTTACACCCCGTAATTTTTATTTAATTAAAAATTACACTTATTCCGTTATATATAATTGTTTTTATTCTACTTATGCCGTTTCTATTGATCTATATTTCATTTTTGGCACTATATTTCTATTGTAACTAATGAGACTTACAACAGTATAATAGAGTAGGTTTAATAACTAATAATGGAGATAAGAAATGAGAAAAATCACAATTATAGCACTAATTGCACTGATGGGATTAGTTTCCTCATATAAAGTATCGGAAGCACAGTTCTTTGGAGTCGTTCTATCACTAACAGGCTATGTAGTAGATAGTGATACGAAAGAACCTATTGCTATGCGTGTAGAAGCATTTGATAGTAAAGGTAATCGAATTTATTATGGTCGTACAAAATCCGAGAATGATGGATATTACTTTATCACTGGATTAAAACCAGGTGCAGATTATACTATTAAGCTAAGTGATAATGAAAGGTATGCAGACAAAGTGGAAAAGATATCAATGCCAGAAACGGACGAATATCAAGAAATCGCTAAAGACTTTTTGATAAATAATAAATTTGAAACAGCTCATCCTGGTAAATAGTGATATTAGTAAAGAGTAGCGTTTGCTACTCTTTTTTCTTTATATTTCTCTTTTAAAACTTGAGTGCTAACCCATATTGGAAACCCCACTTATGAGTAGATAGAAGTTGAGAATCGAATTGATAAAATCCTGAAGTCCACTCGGGTCCACCGAAAACAGCTAATTTATTTGATATATCATAGATTAATCCAACAGAAGTCTTTGATACCCAGCCACGATTTGTACCGCCAACAAGCATAGAAGCAACAGGTTTGAATCCACCTATAAATTCTAAATTATTAAACTTATAAGTAGCTCTGACCCCACCCCAAAATGTAAGTTGGTTTTCTAACATTGTTTCTTCGTTACTAAATGAATTTGAATTGATTTTTTTAACAAAGAATTCTTGACCGAATTCTAAACCCATTTCAAATTCATCGGTAACAGAGTACATAAGAGCAATTCCAATATCATTAATTGCTGGTGCTTCGGTCGTTGAAATTTCAGCAGTTTGAAGTGAGCTATTTGATATTCCTCTCCCTTGCAAACTGAATAACATTTGCTGTTCAGATTCATTTGTTAATATTCTGTTACTCGGATTGATTATAAAACCACTAAGCTTCTCGTTATTACTACTGATATTTATAGTATTTTGTTCAGTTGGATAATATTTATTCTCAGAAGAAATAAATTTATTATCCACTTCTCTACTAGAATAAGTATCACTTTGAGTGATTTCAAAATAATTATTCTCATCACTTGATGAGCTAACTTCTGATTGATCAGAATTGTTAGTTGCAGAATTAGCGGCAATATAATTAATTTTTGTACTTTGATTAATACTTTCGTTCGAAGTTGTTTTCTGATTTACAGAAAATGATGTAACTACTGGCACTTCCATAGTAATAGGCATAGAAGTGGCTAATTCTTCGTAAATTAAATTACTCGTAATTTGTTTGTTTGCTATTCTTTCATTAGTATTTCCACTATTATCCATCACCATAAAAGTTGCAATAGCTCCCACCATTCCAGCTACAAGAGCAGCTCCAAGTTTGCTAGTAACAAAGGCAGCTGTGGCAGCTACAAAACTACTGTTTTGCAAGTAGTACCAAAGACCGCTACCACCAAGCCCAATGCCAGCCAGCACTGTTCTTCTTAAGTGTTCAGGTGGTGCTTCGGTTAATCCACTCATCATCTTCTTCATTTTGACAAGGTCAATAAACTCTTGAGTTAATTCTGGGTTATTAGAAACCTCATTTAGAACTTCCGCGGTATCTATTCCCTCTGCCTCGCCATCAAGCAGAAGATGAAGTTTCTCGGAAGTTGTCATATTTGTATTTTCCATATTCATCTAATTATAATCTTTCATTTCTTCGAAATAAGGTGCCAAAAGTTCTCTTATTTTTCCTTTGGCTCTGTAAATTCTAATCCTAACAACAGGCATTGTTGTACCTATTGCATCAGCAATTTCTTTATAAGACATATCCAAATATTCGCGAAGTACAATCACTTCCCTATATTTTTTTGGTAAAGCATCTAGAGCTGTTTGAAGTAATTCATTCAACTGTTTGTTACCATAGCTAATATCATAGAATGGTAGCTGCAAATCATCCAACGAAACTTTGTCATTATACTTTTTTGCCTTTTCATTCAAACAAAGGTTACGTGCTATTTTTATCAAATAACCAGAAACATTGGTCATAACTCTTTTTTTGTCAGCACTTTCGTAAAATCTTGTAAAAGTCTCTTGGAAAATATCTTCGGCCATTGGGTCATTATTCAGAACTTTACGGCAATAGGTATAGACATTGGAAGAATGTCTCCTATATAGCTCCTCAAATGCTTTCTTCGATTCTGATTTCGAACCTTTAAGCATATAGTAGAGCTCTGCATCCGATATATCTTTATAATTTTTTCCCATTGCTCTTAATTACAATAACAGATATGTTCTTATTTTGTCACAAAATAATTATAATTTCTTTAATATTAAGTAGTATGAATGATATTAATATTATATTATTCTCAATATAAAAAAAAATCTACCCTCTTAGTTGAAGAAAGTAGATTTTTTTTTAATACTATTTTTTTGTAATTCTTATTTCATATTACTGAGCACATCAACAGCAAAGCTGTCTAATATCCGACTGCTGTTTGAAAGAACGGCAACAAACTTCCCAGAAGAAGTAAAGCCAACAAAAGCCGAATTCCCATAAGTATTACCATTGTGCCAATAGACAGTATTGCCACCCAAAGGGGTAATATGCCAACCTAAACTCATTCTCATGTTGGGGTTCACTTCGAAAGTAATTTGTCTTAGAATTTCAAGTTCTTTTTCGTCAAATACCGAAATTTTATTTACAAACTGATTCAAATATTTTGCTAAATCAGTACTTGTGCTGTAATATGCTCCAGCCCATTTCAAAACATCAAATTTCCAAGCTGGTGTTGGTGAGTTTTCTATATAAGGTTGAACTAATCTTTTCTTTTGTTCATCTGTCAATTCTAACTTAGTATCCTTCATTCCTGTTTTATCGAATATCTCTTTCTCAATATACTTTTCCAAAGTCGTATTCTTGTTCTTAGTCAGATACGTATCAAGAATATTACCTAATAGTCCGTAACCCAGATTAGAATATTCATAAGATTTACCCGGATCTCTTACAAGCTCATAACTCGCAAGGAAGTTATAGAGCATAGATTGTGTGTAATTTTGATAAGGTTGCAATGAATCAGAAACACCAACGAATATATTTATCGGTAATCTTGGCAAACCAGAAGTGTGATTAGCTAATTGCATCAGATTTATTTTTGCTATTCTTTCGTCCGAGAAATTTAAAAAAGGTAGCAATTCTTTAACTGTTGTAGTCAATTTCAAATCTCCACTTGCAACCAAATGACTTAGAGCATGTGCTGTAAATAATTTAGAAACACTACCGATTTGATAGATAGGGTTATTATTATCTGACTCTTGACTGCTGAGCAAATAAGTCTTGTAGCTGCCGTCATTATCCAAATATGTGAATGAAGTAATATTGTTTTTTAAACTATCGCTATATGCCTTATAATCTTCATTTATAAGCTTGGCGTAATCTACTGCATTTGCTTCGGCAAAGCAGAAAGTCAATATAATTAAAAACACTTTAATAAAATTCATAGTAATCCTATATAATTTGTTTCCCATTTATCCACGTTTGCTCAACGTGATTAATACCAAAATGATAAAAAATATCAATATAATTATTGCAATTACAAACAATAAAATCAGCTTTTTTCCCTACTTCTAAACTACCAACTTCGTGAGATTTCCTAATTGAGTAAGCACCATTGATTGTGGCTGCACTTATTGCTTCCTCAGCCGTCATACCCATATTAATAACTGACAAAGACATAATTGTTTGCATATTCTCTGTGAAGCATGACCCTGGATTACAATCAGTTGCAATAGCTGTAATTACCCCAGAATCAATCAATTTACGAGCTGGTGCATAGGGCATTTTGATAAAGTAAGCTGTTCCAGGCAACAATCCTGCAACTGTTCCAGATTTTTTCAGATTTGCGATTCCTTCATCGGAAACGAACAGTAGATGGTCTGCAGAAATAGCACCAGCATTTGCAGCCATAGTAGCCGCACCTACGTCCGCTAACTCATCACAATGTGCTTTGGGCAGCAATCCATATTCCTTTCCTGCTTCCAATACTTTTGTACCTTCCTCAGTCGTATAATATCCTTTGTCAACAAATACATCGTTAAATTCAGCAAGTTTATTTTCTGCAACAAGAGGCAACATTTCGTTAATAATTTGATCAATATATGTTTTTCGATTTCCTTTTGATTCCTTAGGAAAATCATGTGCCCCCATGAAAGTAGGTGTAATTCTCAAAGGCAAAGTTTCTTTTAATTTTTTAATAGCTTCTAATTGTTTTATTTCGCCTTCAACTGTTAAGCTGTAGCCAGACTTCACTTCCAAAGAAGTAGTACCATACTTCGCAGCCGACAAAGCTAAACCACGACCAACTTCGGCTAACTCATCTACACTTGCATTTCTAGTCGCATTTACTGTTGTCTGTATTCCCCCACCAGCTTCTGCAATTTCAGCATAGGTGGCTCCGCGAAGGCGTTGCCCAAATTCTGCACTTCTGTTCCCTCCGAAGACAATATGAGTGTGAGAATCAACTAACCCTGGAAGTACTGTTTTCCCTTTCAAATCTATTTCTTGATCTATATTATAACGAGATATGATATCACCCAAATCACTAGTCTCACCTATCCATTCAATAACGTCAGAGACTATCATGGCTCCGTTTTTAATCTCGCCAATATCTTGCATCTGCTCTCCAATTTTATAGAGAGCACTTTCACTATTCACTGTAACTAACGAACTTATATTTTTTATTATAATAGCCATTTACAAATAACCTTCTAAACCATTTTCTTTAATTGAATCCACTATTTTCTTTACATTTTGGGCATCTTGTTTCTTACAACTCATTACCGCATCCTCAGTTTGTATTAGTACCGCTTCACTTAGTCCGTAAGCAGTTGTTAATTTTTCTGAAGAGTTAATAATAATAGAGTCATTACAATCGATTGCAACTACATTACCTTTAATAATATTGCCATGTTCGTCTTTGTTATTTACTCTATCTAGGGCATCAAAAGCTCCCAAATCATCCCAGTGAAAGTTCGCTTCTGTCACAACTGCTTTTTTTGTCTTTTCCATTAGTGCATAGTCAATCGAGATACCTGAGAGTGATTCGAAGACATATTTAATGTTGGGATTTGATTCTGTTAATTCTTCTATTTTGTTACCTATTTCTGGAGCATTTAGCCTCATCTCTTCGATAAATGTATCTAATCTGTAAAAGAACATTCCACTGTTCCATAAGTATTTGCCTGATGATAAATATTGCTCAGCAGTTGCTTCATCTGGTTTTTCTTTGAAGCTAACTACATCATAAATCCCGATTTCATCATCGTTCAATTTATTGCCTGTTTCTATGTACCCATAACCAGTTTCAGGTCTATCTGGGACTATTCCTATTGTCGATATAACTCCGTGTTGCTCAACATAATCAAGAGCTTTTGAAATAGTATTACGGAAATTTTCTTCTGGTTCTATTATTTGATCAGCAGTTAAAACGGCAATCGATTGATTCTTACCATTGTTCTTGTCCATAAGAATACCCGCAGCAAGTGCAAGGCAAGGAGCCGTATTTCTTTTAGCTGGTTCTGCTATAATGTTTTCTTTAGGAAGTTGTGGTAATGCATCTTCTATTGGCTTTTTCAGATGCTCACCCGTTATAATATATATGTTGTCATAATCTATCATCGGTGCAACTCTATCTATTGCTTCGGCTATCATAACTTTGCCGCTCGAAGTAAGTTCTAACAATTGTTTGGGCTTATTCTTTCGGCTCAATGGCCAAAACCTTTCGCCAGAACCGCCTGCCATTATTACTACATTTCTAATCATATATAATTAAATGTTTTTTATTCTGTAAATCAATCACTAAATCATCTACCATATAACTTAACTGTCTCTCTAACTGATATAGATTATTGTCGTCTTTATATTTAACGCTCTCACCTTGCCAAGAAACTTGATTATTTTTTACATCAATAATCTTCATGTGCATTTGCAAAGCAATATCTAAAACTCTTTGCATTTCCTTGTGAGTTGAGACAGAAGTAGTTGTTTTAGTGCTTTTCTTTGTTGTGTCGTTATTAACGTTTGTTTGAGTTTCTGTAACCACTTTCGGAATTAATTCATCTCGTAAAATTTCTTCTGACAAAGTTACTAATAAAAAAGCATCATATCCATTTTTATTAAGCACCTTTCCATAGTAATCCTCAGTCCATTCTTCTATGGGCGGAAACAATATGGAACCTTCTGTAGCAACAATCCCATAGTCACGGAAATTTTCAACAAATATTTCTTCATAGAACTTACGCTCTGCTAAGGTACGCCCTTCTACCAAAATACAAAACTTCTGATAATTCTTTTCGAAATAGTTGGGATGCGTATAAGAAGTCATTTTCACTGTCCTGCGAATGCAAGAAGTGAACAACGAAGAAAAGATTATTAATAATATAAAAAGTAAAAGTTTCTTCTTCATAATCACTCCAAACTACAATAATAAATAAAATGAATTACATACTTAACTTTTATTACATTTATTTCTATTAATTGTTGCGAATTATAAGATAAATCCAAATAAAAAAAAAGAGCTATCCATTGTTGGATAGCTCTCATCGAAAAACTTTAGTACAAGTTTATTCTTTATCTTTTGCCTTTCCTTTGCAGCAATTATCTTTAGAGCCACAATCCTTAGATGCGACTTTCTTAGTAGTTGTACTGCATTCTTTATCGCCGACTTTACCTTTAGTTGAACACTCCTTGTCTGAAGTAGAGCATTTTTTGTTAGAAACTTCAGAAACATCATATCCCAATTTTGTTACCTTAGTTTTTAAATCTGCAATTGTTATAACTTCAGGGTCATAATCAAAACTTACAGTTTTTGTCTCTACGTCAACGCTAGTAGTGTTAACTCCGTCAACATCTTTCATGTTCTTTTCTATCTTGTTTTTGCATCCATCACAAGTGATTGATGCTGTAAAAGATGCTTTTTCTGATTTTGCTTCTGTTTGATTCGGAAGCAAAAAGAATACTGTCATTGCGATTGCTGTTAGAATAAACGGCACTAATACTTTCTTCATACTAATCTCCTATATTAGTTAATTATAATTTTTTACAAGTTAATAATTTTCTTTCAATATTTCAATAGCTTTTATAACTTTAGGGTCATTTGGATAATTATCTTTTCCCTTTATAGTTATATCGGGAATAATTGATTTATATTTTATTTCTGTATCATTTTCGAATGACATTGGATAAATATCGAATGAGAAGTTAAACATTGCAGGTAGTTTTACTTCATTCATAGTGTCATAGGAACCTGCAGTCGGCTCACCTATTATTTTACCTATTTTATAATTTTTTACAATCTGAAGTATTGTTTCTGATTTACCTATGCTTGTCTCATTTGTTAAAAAAACTATATTCCTAGTTAACTCAGACGGTTTTGATTTCACATAACCATTGATTGTCCTCGTTAATGTTTTTGTGCAAGGGGTCAGATAAGTATCTAACTCCCAATTGAACGATGGAACACTTTGGTCAAGAAAGAATCCCAGGAAATGCTCAGAAAGTAGTGCATCGCCACGCAAATCTATTATTAATCCTTTGGCTTTTGTGAAACTTCCCATCAACTCACTCATCTCAAAATCATTTAGTCTTGTTCCGTCTATGTAAAGAGTGTTGCTATCTAACCACTCCAGTGTATATGGTCTGGCAATCACGACTTCTCTATTAGTCAAATTTCTTGAAATAGGTACTACAATCTTTTCGCCATTTCTTTCAACCAGTATGTCCTCTTCAGATTTAAAATCACCCGCTGCAAGTTTATAGAATGCCTTCTTTTGTTTCCATATTTTGTTTTCTCCCGGGTATTGTTCTATTTCTTTACTAATGTATTTACGAAGTTCAGTGTTACCTATAGATATTACTCTGTCTCCTTTTTCAATCTGCTTATCATAAGATATTACAACCTCTGCGTTATTTTGGCTAAAATTTACGATGAAGGGAAGTGTGTAATCTTTCGATTGATTTGTTAGCCACGCTTCTGATCTAATATTACGAGTAATTTTCAGAAATTTATTCAACTCTACTATGAACTCCTCCACACTATTTGTAGATGTTATCTCTGATATTTTATTCAAAAAGAGCTGATCCCATTCCGTTTCGGTTAAGTTCACATTAGAAAAATAACGTAAATAGTTCCACATTTCTATGAATACTGCAATTTTAGTTATTCTATCTTCTGCATTCATTGTAATCTTTTGTTCCTGAGGTAAAGTATTCCTAGGTAAAGTAAAATTACCATCATCATAAACTGTTAGCGGTAAAGCCAACCATAAACCATCATTTATTTTTCTAACACATATTTCATTTGGTTTAGCAAGAGGAACGTACTTCGATTCATCTGTGTAAATCAAAAGAGATTGACCATCGAAGGCTTCGCTACTATTGTCAACTGCAAAAGTATAGCCAGTAGTTAAGACGGAATTCGGAACCCTCCAATATTCTATATTATTAGTTTGCCATTTCATATCGAATGAATTATTCTTAGGGCTATATTCAGTAACCTTGCCGTTAATATTTGTAGTTAATCTTACATTATCAAACCAGCATTTACCTTCACCGAGAAAAACAAGCCCAGTCCTTATTTGTTGTGCGTCCTGTGGTACTTCTATCTCAAATTTATACTCTTCCCATTTTCCCTTAGTTATTAATTCAGGCATTTTGAAATTTATAGGTTTCTTTGTGGGATCTTCAAAATCAATACGAAACCAAAGTTCAGCATGTGCGTCGCTACCATAAGGTTTTACTTTTGCCATTGCAGAAAACTCAATTTTCTTACCTAATAATCTCTTAGCTCCTATAATTTGATATGTAGCAGCTTCTCTTGGCATTCGTGATTCATAGATATTCAACCGTTTCGTCCCAATATTCAAATCACCGTGTTTGTGATAAATATTATTAGTTACTTTAGCGACTGCAACTCTATCCAAGGCATTATCTGGCTTAGATACAAGATGCTTCTTAGCACTTTTCTCATCCTTATATACTCCAGCACTTGGAGCAATTCGAGTTATACGATTCTTTACTATATTCCATATATCTTTACTATTAGATATTTCTTTTATACTATGATATAAATAGGTCTCAATTTCTAAATTCTCTATTTCATCAGAAGGATGAAAAAACTTAGTGTCTCCATAGGCCTTAGCAAAGTCCAGATACCTATTCGCCGTCTCTTTATCTGTTGGTCCAGCAGCCAGAATATCATCTAATTCACCTATCACTTCAACATTAATATCATCAATCCAAGCCTTTCCACTCCCCTGTAAAAAAAGTCCAATATTGATAGCGTAAGCATTGGCAGTAATTGTATGTTCGACTGTATATTGTCGCCATGTGTTGAAAACAATTGGGTCTTCTTCGTTAGTATTAATAAAGGGGTATTCATTCTGAAAAGTTCTTTCGGAAACATAGAACCCAGCGTGTCCAACACCTTCTATTTCAGCTCTGATGTGAGCTGAAAATCGAACCGTTTTTCCTATATACTGACTAGCATCAAAACTCTGGACAGCTGTACCGCTTACATTTTCCGTGCCAGTAGAATCCAAATCCCTCATTAGCACCATACAATATTTGCCCTTGAAAGGTTGAGTAACTGTAGCTTCGGCATAATATCCTTTTTCTTTGGATTCTCCAGGTAACGTCCATCTGGCTGGCATAGCACCTACGACCGAATTTTCAAAATTCAAATTATATGGTTGGTATGCAGGAGCTGCCTCGAATTGGGAATATGCAAATGTACAAAAGGATAAAAATAGTATTAAATATTTCATATTTATCGAATTAGTATTTATAATGACTCGTTTAAACGTAAAACGTCTCAATTGATTGAAAGTTTGTGCAAATTAAGGATTATTTTTGTGAACAATTAATAATGCCTTCGTAATATAGCAGATTACTTCGTTGAGATTTTTAATAATTTCAACTCGCACAAACCTTGTAGTGTCGCTTCGGCAGCTATTAAAAAATTTAACTCTAAAAAATAAAAACTCGATTTGTTCTTTAAAACTCATATATTAGTATAAATTAAGATTAATGTATATGATAAAAAAGATAAGAGAAATAGTTCGTGACCCGAAAGGTTCATTCAAAAAAGCATACCGTTGGTTAGAATTATTTGAAGAACGATTAGATAGACATCAGACATTTATGATGGCTTCGGGGATTGCATTCAATATTTTGCTTTATCTTTTACCTGTTTTCCTGATTTTAGTACTAATAATCAGAGTTTTTCTGGGTTCTGATGGTATAGTTGAGGTATTCAGTGGACTTCTTTTCGATTTCTTACCTCCGACACAAGAAACATATTCATTGCTTGAGTCTGTATCAAAAGAAGTAGAATTGTTAGTTAAATACTCATCTGTATTTGGATTAATTGGTGGTCTATCATTGCTCTGGTTATCTTCGTTGCTTATAAGTGCATTTAGGAGTGCGCTGAACGAGATATATAATATAAAAAGCCAGTATATTTTTATTCTATATAGATTCAAAGATATGTTGCTAACTTTGGTATTGACAGTTCTTATACTCATCTATTCCTATGCCGTACCAATTGTTACATATTTTATTAACTCATTCACACATTTATTACCCGAAATGTTCACCGGCTTTATTTCGAATCTATTACTGACTCTATTTTCGTTACTGGTCTCTTTTTTATTGATATATTTTATTTATAGATGGGTACCAAACCAAAGGATACCGCGTAAGCCCAGAGTGTTTGCCACAATATTAACTGTAATAATGATAGAACTTTCGAGACATTTATTTGCCTGGTATATTTCTACTGTTACTGATTATGGGAAATTCTATGGAACTTATGCAGTAATAGTATCCATAGCGATTTGGGTTTACTACTCTTCACTTATAATACTGCTTAGTGCTGAATTAGGCAAATATATCTATGACAACAAATGGGATAGAGAGAACCTAAAAGAGGAACCATTCGAAGACAGTTTATACCCTTAGAATTTCAGATATTTCTGCCAAACTAAAAACAATTCCCAAGTTGCGTTGATGTCTCTGAGGCAATAATCAGAGATAGTTGCAATATCTCCTTTCTTATATAATTTTGTCACCATTGAGCCATCTACTCCTTCACTTTTTGGAGAAGTAATTCCAAAGGCACGAGTATAAAAATCAAAATTGAATCTTTTTGATGCTGAATATGGAGATGGATTATAGAAACTGAGTTCATCAATCAAATCAGTATGACCTGGATAATTCCATTTAGTGCCATTCATCAAATTTCTCGATGGTCTAATTTTAAGCAATGCACTGCGTAGCATAAGAAAAGGCACATCGAAACTACGACCATTGAATGAAATTAAAGTGGCATCATTATACTTTGTTATAACTTTCCAAAAGGCCTCTAATAGCCCCCGCTCCGAGTATAATAGACATTGCTTTCCACTCGGTAGAATCAATTCTGCTCCTTCTTCGCCCTCGTAATCTGGCAAAGTAGAGAGAGCCGCTTCATTTTTTATTTCAAATTCGCCTTTGTTTCCTTCCATTAACTGAAGACCTATGCATACTACTTGTGCCGTAAATGGATAAAGCCCAAGCATAAATTTTTTCTGTTCGATTTCTTCATCTGAAACCGCACCACGAATAAGGTATTCTTGCTGGGATTCGGAAAATGATTCAAAATCCAAAGATGCAGTTTCGATATCAAACACTATATATCTTTCCATTTATTCTATTTTTTTTGATTTAGAAGTTATCAATATAGCAAATAAAAGTGGAAACTGAACGCTATTTCTGATTTTATCAAAATAGAAATACAATTATGCAAAATTCATCATACTTAATTAAACATTATCCTCCTATTTTTCGGCAATTATCTTTATATTTTGTAATTTTAGTGTTGTGATAAAAACAAAATTGAATAAATAAACATAGGATTGGAACAATGGATTTGAAAATAGCTTCCCTTGTAGAATTAGGAAAAGACAAGATAGAAAAACTTCCCTTCTCGATCAGAATACTTTTAGAAAATGCTTTGCGTAATAAAGATAACTTTGCAATTACCCAAGAACACGTAGATACTTTGTTGAACTGGAACCCAGAAGGAACAGACAAAGAAGTACCTTATAAGCCAGCTAGAGTGTTAATGCAAGATTTCACTGGTGTGCCTGCTGTAGTTGACATAGCTTCAATTAGATCAGAAGTGATTAGAAAAGGAAAAGACGGTTCGAAAATAAACCCGCTTATACCAGTGGACTTAGTAATAGATCACTCGGTACAAGTTGATTATTTTGGTACAAATTACTCTTTGAAGCGTAACGTAGATTTGGAATATGAGCGAAACTTAGAAAGATATCAATTCTTGAAATGGGCACAAAATACATTCAAAAACTTCACGGTTGTACCTCCGGGTATGGGTATCTGTCACCAGGTTAACTTAGAGTATTTGGCTACCGGTATAGTTGAGCGTGATGGTTGGGCTTTCCCAGATACATTAGTAGGGACAGACTCACATACACCTATGGTCAACGGTATTGGAGTATTAGGATGGGGTGTTGGTGGTATAGAAGCTGAAGCAGCTATATTGGGACAACCTATGTTCTTTACTTGTCCACAAGTTATTGGCTTGAAACTAACTGGTAACTTACAAGAAGGTATAACTGCTACAGATATGGTACTAGAGATAACTCAATTGTTACGTAACTACGGTGTAGTGAATAAATTTGTAGAAGTATTTGGAGAGGGAGTTGGTAATCTGAGCGTAACTGACAGAGCAACAATATCAAATATGTCTCCCGAATTTGGATGTACAGTTACATACTTCCCAATTGACGATCAAACTTTGGACTATATGCGTCGCACGAACCGTTCTGACAAGCAAATCAAACTAGTAGAAGACTATTGCAAATCTAATTTGCTATGGAGAGAAAACGAAGATAAAATAGTCTATTCAGATGTATTAGAACTAAACTTGGATACATTGCAACCAAACGTTGCTGGACCAAAACGTCCTCAAGATAAGATATTAGTGAAAGATTTGGGGGATAAGTTCCAAGATTTATTGGATAGTAACTACAGTCGTAAATATTTGCCTATAAAAGATAGAAAAGAATGTGCTTGGCTTTCAGAAGGTGGTTCAGGCACAGAATTTAATTATGAAGAAAATGTAGTAACTGACGTTGAAAGTGAAGTAGAGTTAAAATCCGAAGTTATAAAATCAGTCAGAATTAAACTAAGAAACGAAGAGTATATATTAACTGATGGTGATATTGCTATAGCAGCTATAACAAGTTGTACTAATACTTCTAACCCCAACGTAATGCTTGGTGCAGGACTAGTAGCAAGAAAGGCCATAGAAAGAGGATTACAAGTAAAGCCATGGGTAAAAACAAGTTTAGCCCCAGGTTCTAAAGTTGTTACTGAGTACTTACAACGTTCAGGATTACTTGAAGATTTAGAAGCGCTGAAATTCCACTTAGTTGGATACGGATGTACTTCTTGTATTGGTAATAGTGGTCCACTGCCTCCTCACGTTGAACGAGCAATAGATAAAGCTAACTTAGTACTGACTTCGGTTGTATCTGGAAATAGAAACTTTGAAGCTAGAATTCACCCGAAAATAAAGATGAATTTCCTTGCTTCGCCTATGCTAGTTGTAGCTTATGCCTTAGTTGGTAAAGTTGATATCAACATATTAGAAGATGTTATTGGTTATGACCCTAATGGTGAAGCTGTTTATCTGAAAGATATATGGCCAACTCAGAAAGAAATAAACGACGTACTCGCTGCTTCTTTGACTAGAGCAGATTTTGAAAGTACTTATAGTGTAATATTTGACGGTGAAGAAGATTGGCAGAAACTTGACGCTCCAACTGGTGAAAACTACACTTGGGGAGACGATTCTACTTACATCAAAGAAGCTCCATTCTTCCAAAATATTTCTACAGAAGTGGAAGAGCCACAAGATATTGAAAATGCAAGAGTATTGCTCAAATTAGGCGACTCAGTCACAACTGACCACATTTCGCCTGCTGGTTCGTTCGCACCAACTTCGCCTGCTGGTATGTATTTGCTAGAAAATGGTGTAGAAAAACCAATGTTTAATTCTTATGGCTCACGTCGTGGTAATCACGAAGTAATGATGAGAGGAACTTTTGCTAACGTACGTATCAATAACGAACTATCTGAAAAAGAAGGTGGTTACACTACTTACTTACCTACTAAAGAACCAATGTCAGTTTATGATGCTGCAATGAAATATATAGAAAATGATATTCCTTTAGTAATTATTGGTGGTAAGGAGTACGGTAGTGGCTCTTCACGTGATTGGGCTGCAAAAGGTACTGCACTACTTGGTGTAAAAGCCGTGATAGTAGAGAGCTTCGAACGTATTCACAGAAGTAACCTTGTTGGTATGGGTGTTTTACCTTTAGAAATGATTGGTACTGACCCAGACATATTAGGATTAGACGGAACCGAGAAATACACTATCAACGGAATCAGTGAAGGACTTACACCTTCTAAAACGCTTAGAGTTGACTTTGAAAGAACTAATGGCGAGAAAGGAAGTTTTGATGTGCTTTGTCGATTAGATTCAGAAATAGAAATAGAATATTACAAAAACGGTGGTATTCTACACTATGTACTCCGTGAATTCTTAAAAAAATAATCTTATCTAAAGAATTATTCCTTAAGAATAAATTATAAAGCCATTTCATTTATTTAATGAAATGGCTTTTTTTAAGAGTGATTTAAGAGTGATTTAAAAATGATTTTACTCTACAACGAAACTCGCAAAACTAACAACTGATTGTGTTTCCTCTTCGTACCATTGGTTATAGCCAGTTGCAGTCACTTTTTTACTATTTGTTAAATTGAGTGCAGCATAGAATGGAGCTGTACCGCAAATTCTATTTTTATCATTCGTTTCTGCTATTTCATTAAAAAATGCGTTTTTATCTGAACTTGTTAATTTTTCTATTATAGATTCATCTTCGTGTTTTAATCTGAGCAACTCTGATGCAGCAGAAAAATCATCACCAAATTTTCTGCCTACGTGAGACAAATCTCCACTCGAAAGTATTAATACATTCTTATCTGATGATTTAATAGCATTCTTTATTGATTCTATTACTTTATTATAGTTCTCAACATTATCAGGAGTAATTTTTTCGTTGAAATAATGAGCAGGCGAACCAGTAAGAATAGGAACAATCCTAAATTCCTTATCTTTTAATAGATGTTGCAAGAAAATTAGATGAAACTCTAACGAGTGTTCTTTATAATGAGCAATATCATCGTAACTAATTTCGCAATTGCTTTCTATCTCTGACAATAGTTGATAATCGATAATTGCTGTTCCTAAAGGTGTTTTAAAATCTTTTTTTGAGAACATAAAGTCGGCTGAGCTTCTGTAGTGAGAAGTTCCTAATAGAATCACAGTGTCAATAGAATCAGCTTTCTGTAAATTTAAAAAAGAATTAGCATAAGTCTCCCATGATTCCTCTAAACGCAAATCAATGTGCGGAGCTAATATTGCTTTGACTGGCTCATCAGTTAGCTGCTTACCCTTATCTAATATTCTATCTAAAAATGCTTTTAATTCAACAGGGTCCTTGGGATAAGAAAAAGAATGGCAATATGATTCCCTCACTTTTCCATTAATATATGATTGCATATTTTCAATTGCCATTCGGGTACTGGCCGTATCAATCATATTAAGCGTAACCAAATTATCTAATAATGTATAAAGTTTATTATCAGATAGGTTCAATAATTTAGCAACACCGTCATCAGCAATTTCTTCTGGAGTCTTTTTGCCTTCTATTAAAGTTTGGATAAGAGGATAATAGGAAAATGGTAGTGCAATTGGTTCAGCTATCAGCAAAGGGTCACTTATGTATATGAATTTATGCTCAAACTCTTGGATTAGATCTATATCCAAATCCCCTCTTAACTTAATCTGGTTCATTCTGTTGACTCTGTCTGGTTTTCTTTAACTCTTCTAACTTACGAAGTTTTGTTTTGAATTTGGAAACTATAATCATAAATGCGACACCTGCAACCAACATAGCAATACCTGCTATCAAAAACCAAATTTCTTTAGTAATACTATAGACCCAAAGTAAAATAAAAAAAGTAACAAAATTTGCACCTGACATAAACATAATTGACATAGTCAGATTCTTGTTCATATTATTCTCAGTTTTTGCCATTATCTCAATGCCTCTTCAAGTGCTGTTTTTGCATCAGTTTTATCATCACGATACTTAATAATCAAAGGAGTCGCAATAGACAGACCATTCTCTTTCGCAAATGGAGAATTAATAGCTCTGCTCCCAGGAACTACTACGGCACCAGTTGGTATTTCAAGTGGGCTTTCATTTGTCGAAGACAGTACTCTTTCGTTAACTAAGTCATATACTTTAGTACTCGCATTTAATATAACTCCAGTACCTAACACAGAACGCTCTCTAACCAAGACACCTTCATAGACACCGCAATTCCCTCCTATCATCACATTATCTTCAATTACTACTGGTCTTGCACCAGCTGGCTCTAGAACACCGCCTATTTGCGAAGCTGCACTCAAATGAACATTTTTCCCGATTTGAGCACAAGTCCCAACTAATGCATGAGAGTCAATCATTGTACCTTCGTCAACGTAGGCACCAATATTAATATACATTGGTGGCATACATATTACACCTTTTGCAACGTAGCAACCACTCCTAATAGAACTGCCACCTGGAACTAATCTAACACCGTCATCTAATTTTAAGGGTTTTAGTGGAATTGTATTCTTATCAAAATAAACGAACTCTTCGTTTATAGACATATCTTCCATTTTGCTATACTTGAAAAGCAACAATATTCCTTTCTTCACCCACTGATTTGCTATCCATCCGCCATTTCCGTCTGGTTCAGCTGCTCTTATTGTCCCATTGTTGAGTTTAGCTATTATCTCAGCTTGCAATTCTTTTATCTCAATTTCACTTGGGCTCTCTAAATTTTCAATTCTATCTTTTAAGTCCATAGTTCAATCCACTCCAATTTATTTTTTATTCCATTTAGTTATACTGTGCGGCAATGCTTCAGTAATATGCTCAACAAATATTATTTTTAATCCCTTTTTAATGAAATCATCAATATCTTCAACATCTCTCTTATTTTCAGATGGAACTAATACTTTCTTGATACCACGTTTTTTTGCTGCTAATAGCTTTTCGCTCAAACCACCAATCGGCAATATGTTCCCTCGAAGAGTAATTTCACCAGTCATAGCTACTTTACCGCTTATTGGTTTGTTTGTGGCAGCAGAAATTAACGCTGTGCACATTGTTATACCAGCAGATGGGCCATCTTTTGGAATTGCACCCTCGGGAACATGTATATGTATCTCCATCCCTTTGGTAAACTCTTCTGGCACACCTAACAATTTATAATTTGCTCTAACGTAGGACAACGCTGCCATACCCGATTCCTTCATTACATCGCCTAACTTACCAGTAAGTGTTAGTTTCTCGCTTTTACTTGGCATTATATTAACTTCAATAGGGAGTAAATCGCCACCTGTACTAGTCCAAGCCAAGCCAGTAGCTACACCTACTTTGTCTTTCAAATCTTCTTTTTTCAGTTTATGTTTTGGAGCTTTTAAGTATTCTTCAACTTTTTCTGGAGTTATTACTAAGCTCTTATTCTTATATTTTTTCTTAAACTCTGGGTTGTCCTTGAGTGCAATATTCTTATTTTTTACTTTGTTTCCGTATTCAAGAACAATTTCTTTTGCTAGTTTTCTGAAAACATTCGCAATTGTCCGTTCTAAGTTTCTAACTCCAGCTTCTCTCGTATATTCTGTTATTATACGAGTAATCGCTTTGTCTTCAAAATTGATTTTAATATTATCAAAACCATATTCTTTTATAAGTTTAGGGATAATATGTTTTTTTGCAATCTCTAATTTGTCATGGTCCAAATAGGAAGTAAGTTGAATTACTTCCATTCTGTCCAAAAGAGGTTGAGGTATATTATGTAATACGTTAGCTGTTGTTATGAACAAAACGTTCGACAAATCATAGTCAATTTCTAAGTAGTGGTCATTGAAATTGATATTTTGTTCCGGATCTAAAACTTCTAGTAATGCCGAAGCTGGGTCTCCTCTGAAATCAGAAGCAAGTTTATCAATCTCGTCTAACAAAATAACTGGATTTTTAGTACCCGCTTTTTTCATTGACTGAATTATTTTACCCGGCATAGAACCAATGTAAGTTCTTCTATGCCCACGTATCTCTGCTTCGTCACGAACACCTCCCAATGAAAAGCGTACAAATTCTCTATTCAACGCCTTAGCAATTGATTTTGCCAAAGATGTTTTACCAACACCAGGAGGCCCCACGAAACAAATAATTTGTCTTTTGAGTGATCCAGCTAAATTTAGAACAGAAATAAATTCGGTTATTCTTTCTTTAGGTTTTTCCAAATCATAATGATCTTCATCGAGTACTTTTTGTACATGTTCTATATCTAAGTTGTCTTTAGATGCCTTATTCCAAGGTAACTGAGCCATCAGCTCGAGGAAATTTCTGTTAACAGAGAACTCCGGCGACATCTGAGGTGTTTTACGCAATCTATTCAACTCTTCATCCGCCTTTTCACGCGCGTGTTTAGGTAGTTTTGCTTCATCTAACATCTTTCGTAGTTGCTCAATTTCAGGTTCAGATTCCTCATCTTCGCCTAACTCTTTTTGGAGTGCTTTAATTTGTTCCCTGATATAAAACGCACGCTGGGTTTTCTGAATTGAATCGCTAACTCTCTCGCCGACTTGGTTTTGTATTTTAGAAAGCTCTATTTTAGCCGTTAATAATTTCAATAGTTCTGTGTATTGAGACTTCAGAAATCTATGATTTAGTATCTTTTGCTTTTCTTTAATATCCGCTTGCATATTCGAGGCAGCATAGTACATTTTTCTGACAGGGTCATCAATATTATCGAAGGCACTAACCAAATCCGGAGGCAAATTATCTTTAGAGAACACATATTCTTTAAACATCTCGCCAGTGTTCGCTATTAATTGGCGGGTTTCTTTATCTTTCGGATTGTATTTTATTGGAATTTGTTCAATCACAGCTTCCATACATTCGCTATTCTTAACCGCGCTTTTGATTTTTGCATGGAACATACCTTCAATTAATACTTTTAATAGATTATTGGGTAATCTAAGCACCTGAATTATTTTCCCAATAGTTCCATATTCGTTAATATCTCCAATAGTAGGTTCTTCTATATTCGAATCCTTCTGACTAGATAGAAATATAAACTTATCATTATCTATCGCCTTAGCTATTGCTTTCAGTGACGAAGTTCTCCCTATTAGCACAGGGAAAATCATATTCGGGAACAATATCATCTCACGTAGTGGTAATACGGTAAGACTTTCTGGTATCTCGACACTTTTCATTTCTGCATCGACAATCGATTTTAATACTTCTTCTTGCTTTGCCATTCTTATCTTAAATTTATTTTATTATACTTAAGTCCAAATCTAATATTTATTAAGTATATTGGTTTAATACGATTATAATATAAAAAAAAGGCAACTTTTTCTAAGTCGCCTTTTACAAAGTTATACAATTTCTATTAAATAGTTGTTACTTTATGAACCCATCCGTGAGTATCTTCTGTTTCTCCACGTTGAATTCCGACTATCGTCTCATACATATCGTGAGCAATAGGCCCAATTTCATTATTATTAATAACTATTTCTTTTCCTTTATAATTTAGTTTTCCGACCGGTGAAATTATTGCTGCTGTACCAGTTCCAAAAACCTCTTTCAATTCTCCTCTCTCGTGGGCATCATAAACTTCAGATATTCTAATACGTCTTTCAGAAGTTCTAATTCCTTTTTCCTTTGCAAGAGCAAGAACCGTTTCTCTTGTTACACCTGGCAAAATTGACCCTTGATCCAATGTAGGAGTAACCAACTCATCACCAATCACGAACATAATATTCATAGCACCAACTTCATCAACATACTCTTGATGAACGCCGTCTAACCAAAGTACTTGATCAAAACCTTTGGCTTTTGCTTCCTTTCCTGCAAGCAATGAAGCAGCATAGTTCGCTGCAGTTTTTGCCATACCCAATCCGCCTCTGACTGCTCTTACATATTCGTGCGAGACCAATATATTCACTGGCTTTAAACCTGCGGCATAGTACGAAGCCACTGGAGAGCATATTATTACTAATTTGTATTCATCTGAACTATGAACACCCAAGAAATTGCTTGAACCGAACATAACAGGGCGAATGTAAAGAGCTTGTCCTCGTTCTTTTGGTATCCAACTTTTCTCTACAGCAACTAATCTCTCAACGGCCTCTATGAATCTTTCCTCTGGGAAATCAGGCATAACAAGTCTGTTAGCAGAGTTGTTCAATCTTTTTGCATTTCTATCTGGTCTAAAAATATTAATTGATCCATCAATATCATTATAAGCTTTTAATCCTTCAAAAATAGTTTGACCATAGTGTAACGTACACATAGTAGGTTCAAACTCCATAGAGCTGTAAGGAATAATTTTACCTTCATCCCACTGACCATTTTTAAATTCCGCAACGAAGATATGGTCCGAGAACACTTTGCCAAATCCTAAAGCATCCCAGTTGACGTTCTCTATTCTACTGCTTTTTGCTTTAGTTACCTTAATATTATCATCTATTACATTCATTAAACTCTCCGTTTTTTCTTTTTCGTACTTTGGGTAATCTTATTTCCCGAAACGTTTACCCTTTATAATTTATTTGAAATCATACGTAGTATCTAAATCTCTTGGAATTGATTTCAACTTCTCAATATTTGACTCTATTCTTTCTGTAACGTTGCCGTAGTCTTTTTCAAGGTTTACAGCTTCGTCATAGTCACCTTTGGCTTGAATAGTCAACACCTTGCCTGCCAATTCGCCAACAACTTTGAAGAATAAATCGTCATCAATACCAAGTGTACCGTCTTCATTGGTGATTATTGCACCTTTGTCCATAAGATAATTCAATTGAATCAAATTACCTTTTCCGTGTGCCTTTTCGCTACCAAACCTAATAGATCTGTACAAACCAGCTACATAAGTGGCTTTAGCTCTTACTACATAATCGTCATCTATTAATCCTAAATCTCTCATAATGGATATATTCCAAAGGCCGACTATATCCGCTTTGCATTCCTCAAGAAACGAATATTTTTCTTTTAGCATTGAAGCAACTGTAACATCCTCTTTACCATAGACATATCCACGACCTAAAGTGTGTGACACTTCGTGCAAAGTAACAAAACTAGTAAAAGCATCTTTGCTTATATATTTCCTTAACTTTGGATCTAAGATAATATTCCCTATTGGCAATACTATTTGGTCAAACTTTGCTTCCATCATATTTTTGAACATTGATTTTTTTGCACCTTTTGCCTTGTGAACTCTTGGGTCATTTGGCAATGAAGCTGCTATTGTTTTTGTTCCTTGTTGACCATGTCCACCAAAATATGCTACATTCACAACTTGGAGCTTGGTTCCCTTACCAGCAGTTTCTCTGATATACTTTTTGTCATAAGGTAATCTTGCCTCAAAATTATCAATATTTTTCTCGAACATTGACAACTCCTCTGAAGCTTTTTTATCTTTGACCATTATTATTGATTCATAAGATGTTTTATAGCCCAGTAATTTATCGGCATAGGACTCAATTGGACCAATCACAATATCAATATCGTTGCCCGATAAATCCATCCACGCCATATCACTTTCGTAATATTCGTCTGTTCTAATTGCTTTTGCTCTAAGATTCAAATAGTTTTTTAATGAAGGATTGTCGGCATAGCTTGCTGCTTCTTCTAATAAAGAGGCCAATTTTTCAACCTTATCGGCATAAGCTTCATGATAAGGTATAGACTTTAATCCATCTCCGTCCTTGCGGATAATAGTATAAAGACTCGTAAAGTCCTCTTTTACTTCAGGGTTTGCAGCAACGTAATCCTCAAAATCACTTTTCGTCATATCCGGAGGATAAAAATTTCCTCCCAGAGGTCTAATGCTTGGTCCATCACCAACAAACCTTTCACCTCCATAAATTTCATCATAGGGGCCGTAGTTGATTTTAACATAATCTAGATAAACTTTTGCTGATTCCGATTCGCTTTTCATCAATGAATCTCTTACGCTCACAGCATCGGGAGTATTCTGAATCCAAAATATTTCATCAGAAACATGCCCTGCTTTTACTAATAATTCTATGACTTTCTTTTGGTTACTATTTAAGTTCGAAATATCAGCAGATATTTTCGTTGGACTATATGCCTTAATTCGTTCTTTTACTTTTTCCATATTCTCGTCTTGATTGTTAAACTCTTCTACTTCCTCTTTTGAAGAGCAAGATAGAAATGACAATAAAAATAATGTTAATATTATGGTGTTGAAAAATCTCATATTTCTCCGTTTTGCTTAGAATTATTAGGAATTCTGTGATAAGTCTTATATTATTGGGAGTTAAAATAATACAAAAAACAATATGTATTTCTACCCAATTATTGTGAGCAATATAAGTAATTATTATGGAAAAAACAAAATTTAAGACCTTTCGTAAATCGCTATTTTGCAATAATTTAGCGTTCATCTTGTTTGTGTTACCCCTATTTAACCTCCATAGCAAGGAAATCGACAACCCTTGGTTACAAGGTTTGGATGGCAACAGAGTATATGTGCTTTATGAATCGGATAATGAAAAAGACATTGTGGTGCATTACCGAATTAAGAATGATGATTCGAACGCTTTAATGAAATCATCAACCAAATTTTATCGTAAAACAAATTACGGTGGTAATACTTTTGTTCATCGAATATTGCTTGATGATTTAAAATTTGGGACAGTCTATGAATATTGGATTGAAAGTAAAAAGAAATACGAATTTCGAGTTCCGAATAAAGATGGAGAGTTTACTTTCACAAACATGGGAGACAATCGTTCGGGAATCAAAATTTGGCGGCAAGTAGCAACAAATATGGCAAGTGAAAATCCTGACTTTATGATTTTCAATGGCGATTTGGCATATAAGAAAGAATATAATTATTGGATTGATGAGTTTTTTGTTGAAGAAGCCCAAGCAATGTTCAGCAAATATCCTTTCTACAATTCAGTAGGGAACCACGAGAAATGGAACGACAATTCTCAAGCCTTTACTCAATCAACATCCATAAGCAAAGAACCAAGTCCTTATTTTTCTTTTGAAAAAGGCGATGCTCTATTCCTGATTTTGAATACTGAAGTTGGTGTTGGCAGAAATAGCCAGCAGTGGGAATTTGCTACCGAACAACTCAGACATAGCAAAAAGAAATGGAAGATTGTTGTTTTCCATATTCCAGCTTATAGCTCTGGAGCTCACGGAGAAAACAAAGCAATGAAATTAATGACTGAGAATATATTTGAAAAGTACGGCGTTAAACTAATTTTGACTGGTCATTCGCACTACTACCAGCATAATTTGATTAATGGTATTCATCACATGGTAATTGGTGGCGGTGGGTCACCTCTTTATTCTCCCAAAAAAGCATCTTATACAATCAATCAAGCAAAAAAATATCACCACGCATTAGTAAAAGTGAACTCCGAAAGAATAAAGTTCATAGTAAAAGATTTGAATATGGATATAATTGATGAGTTCGAAATTAAGTAATCCAGAAAGGAAGACGAGACGCTTTGTTGAAGCGTCTCGTACCTTAGCAATTAGATAAACTTAATCGTTTGGAATTCTATAGTTGAATCCAATATAAATCTCTCTTCCTTTCGTAGGGCCCCATACGGACGATGTATCGAAATATGGACCAAAAGGATTTTCCCAACTAATAATTGGTCGTTTTTGTCTAAAATCTAATAAGTTCTCGCAACCTACATAAACGTCAAATGATTCAAAATTGTAAGTGAATTGCGGATTTATTACAAAAAACGACTCCGAGAAATCAGGTCTTTGGAACTCAACAGGGTTCGAATCTGTTATCGGTAATCTTTTCTTACCAAACCAATGAACATTCACATCGAAATGATAGTCTTTAGAAAGTGGTTTATAGCTAAATGTAGTTAATACTCTGTGTTTCGAATTGAAAGGTAATTGTTCATTTACACCGTTGACTACTCTATAAACATCTAAGTAATTGTATCCTACTTTGAATTCTATTTGATCCCAAAGCTTCACAAAAAACTCAAGTTGTAAACCATTACTTACGCTTGGGTCTTCAAAATTCTCAATAATTGCTTTCGTAGGGTCTGAGTCGTAGTCAGGGAATATCTGATTAGTGAATTCAGTCCTAAAGAAATCTAACATTATATGTCCTATAATATCTTCACTCTCTGTGTTAAAGTTTTGAGTAACGCTCAACCCATAGTTTAGTGCCTTTTCGGGTTTCAATGCTTCTGCAAAAACTATATCCCTTGAGCTTACAAGTAAGTTTATATTCTCGCTAAATAGGTTTGTAGTTCTCCAGCCCGTACCTACGTTGGCTCTTAGTGTTGTATTCTCAGTTGCATTAAATTTTATTAGAGTACGAGGAGTGAACATAGTACCAAATTGATTGTGGTTATCGACTCTCGCACCAGCAATCCAAGTTAGTTTGTCATCAAAGAAATTCATAGTATTTTCGGCAAAGAATCCAGGAATTGTCTCTTTTTTAAGATACTCCCCTGCGTAAGTCCTAGCTAGAGAATTTTCAGTAAAATCAATATTTTCATCTAAGTTCATATAGCGGATACTCAAACCAGTCTTTACAGTATGGTCAGAATAATTCATTTCATATTGCAAATTCCCATATAAATTGGTTTGCATCGCTTTGTAATCAACAGTCCCGAAGTAAGATTTTTGGTCTTGGTAGAAACTAGATGCGAAAACCGAGAAATTATGTGTTTCATCCATTCTATAACCTAGCCTAGCAGAAATTTCTGGCTGATTAATATCAACAGATTGCCCATAAACAGAAGAGCTTCCTTTATCTGTATCAGCATTGTAATTTGTTTGTCCACCGATTCTTTTCTCATTCAGAAAACGAAGTGATATTTTACTATTCCATCCTTGCTGATGCTCATCACCCATCGACCATTTGTTGAATAATGAATAACGGGTTATCTGCGGTACATCTAGGAAATTATCATTGTCTCTGTCAAACTTATCTGCTTTCTGGGTAGTATGGAATGATGTAATGTTACTCCAATCTCCAGTCTTAAATGTATAGTTAGCATTTAGTTGCTTTTCCATAAAGCTGTTCATATACAGATTCACTAAAAGTTTATCTGAGTTATATCGCTCTTTTGTGATAACATTTATCTGTCCGCTTATACCCTCGAAGCCTTGTAGCACACTATTGGCACCCTTCGAGACGAAAATATTATCTATCAAAGGACCTGGGATGCTGCTAATACCATACGTATAAGACAACCCCATAATCATAGGAAATCCATCAACTAATATCTGATTATAAACACCCGAAAGACCTAATAAACGTAGCTCTTTGGAGTTAGTAATTACATTCGTAGTCTGCGGTTGAACGGTTAGTTGAGTTTCGAATGCTCCTGCCAAATCGCAGCAAGCGGCCTTCGTTAACTCAGTTTGTGTTATTTGTTCTGTTTTGATTGCACTCGAATTCGAGATAATAATGCCCGGCTTTTCTGCTACCACATCAATTTCTTGAGAAGATGCATTCTCAGTCAAATGAATCATTACAAAATCTTGTTTTTTCACAAGTATTGTATCTGGCTCATGCCCTACATAAGTGGCAATCAAATTTTTGTTCTCTATTCCATTTGTGGATATTTCGAACTTTCCTTGGCTATCGGTGACTGTTCCGATTTTGGAGTCTTGCCAATAAACGTTTGCTCCTATTAGCGAAACATGTTTGGTATTCATAACTACTCCCTTAATAGTCTTAGATAAAGCTATTATTGGGAAAAGGAATACTAATAAAAATAAGTACTTTTTCATTTCTAATTTCTTTTTTGAATTTATAATACACTCTCCGAATAATATTATTCGGATATAAAAATAACTCTAAACATTACGAATTGGTTAATAATCCTAAGCCAGAACATGACATAGAATCACTTTCCAAATTAACATAAGTTAGTTTAGATTAGGTATTGTTCGTATAGTATATGTAAGGATTGCCTCGTAGATATGGGGGGAGGCGATTTGTAAGTTAGAAAATCTTCAGATTCTGAAGAAAAAATTTGATAAGGAACAAAGACTGAAATTACAGCGTAAAGAACTGAAAGCTGTTCTAAACTAACTTTGTTGTAAGCAATATATTGCTCTTTGTTTTTCAATTCAAGAATGTTATTTTCACAACAACTCTCTTCTTCTTTTGCTTTTTTGGTTTGATGACAATTCGGAACTTCAGTATTAACAACCTCGTTGTGTCCACAATGATCAGCTTTAATGTAAGCAGTAACGTTTTTAACATCACCGTTGCACAAATGCTTATTCATCACTATCCCAGTAGTAGAGAAAGTAAAAGCAAAAAGCAGAATAGCTGATAATATTTTTGTCCGTAAAATCATATACAAATATACGAATAAAAATTAAACTTGTTGTTATTGAGGAGGAAAATTGATTTTAGTTTATGTTATCTAATTACCCTGATAATTCCCCTTTTTGAGAAAAAAAGGGGTGGCAGACGCACGTAGTGTGTCTGACGGGGTATTTACATATCCACAAAATTTATTATTAACTGAATCTATAGATCTATTGTTATACTTTTTTACACTATTTTTTTGTCTTTCTACTCTTCAAACACCCCGTCAGCTAAAGCTGCCACCCCTCTTTCGCTGTGCTTAAAGAGGGGAATTCAGCATGTAATATTTTGCCGTTGACTTTAGTCAAGGGATAAAGACATTTTCCCAAATAAAGTGACTTCAAGTCACATTAAAAACTATCATTTTTTTTACTATTTAATTCAAGATTAATAAACTTGAAATACATAAAAAGCTTATTTCATTGTTATCATCATATTTTTTCGGAACTTGCCGTCTTTTATTTTTCAAAAAACGATAATTAACTCAGATGCAAACTCTTATAAATTTCTTTACTCCAACAGAAAAAATAGACTATAAAACGGAAGTCCTATCTGGACTAACAGTAGCTTTAGCTCTAGTACCAGAGGCAGTTGCCTTCGCTCTAATTGCAGGTTTGTCGCCATTAACTGGGCTCTACGCTGCCTTCGTTATGGGGTTGATAACATCGATTTTCGGTGGACGCCCAGGTATGATATCTGGTGCTACTGGTGCAGTGGCAGTCGTGCTAGTATCATTAGTAATAACGCATGGGGTTGAATATGTGTTCGCGGCTGTTATTTTAGCAGGTATTTTCCAAGTAATAACTGGAGTACTAAAGTTAGGTAAACTCATGCGGTTAGTGCCACACCCCGTGATATTCGGCTTTGTGAATGGGTTGGCTATTATAATTTTCTCCTCACAGCTAGACCAATTCAAAGATTCAACCGGCAATTGGATGGTTGGTGAACAGCTTTATATATTTATGGGGTTAGTACTACTTTCTATGCTTATTATATGGGGTTTACCTAAGATAAGTAAGGCAATTCCAGCTTCTTTAGTAGCAATTCTTTCTATATTTGGGATTGTAGTTGCTCTTGGTATAGAGACAAGAACCGTAGGCGATATAGCGTCTATCTCAGGTGGATTTCCTCCTTTTCATATACCTTCAGTTCCAATAGATATGGAAATGTTTATGGTGATATTACCATACTCCGCAGTGATAGCAGCAGTAGGTTTAATAGAGAGTTTACTTACACTGAACATAATAGACGAAATTACTGAAACTCGTGGACGTGGTAACAAAGAAGCCGTAGCACAGGGTGCTGCGAACATACTATCTGGCTTCTTCTCTGGTATGGGTGGTTGTGCCATGATAGGCCAAAGTTTGATTAATATCTCATCTGGTGCTAGAGCTAGACTTTCGGGTATTGTAGCCGCTGTGATGCTTCTTGTCTTTATCATGTTCGGTGCTGGTCTAATAGAAAAACTGCCTATGGCTGCTTTGACAGGACTTATGATAATGGTATCAATCGGAACATTTGAATGGGCAAGTTTTAAGACATTGCGTAGGATGCCGAAATCAGATATTTTCGTTATGGTCTTAGTTACTATGGTAACAGCAGTGCTCCACAATCTTGCAATAGCTGTAGTAGTAGGTGTTATTATAGCTGCTCTTGTTTTTGCATGGGACAATGCAAAAAGAATCAGGGCAAGGAAATATGTTGACGAAAAAGGTGTGAAACATTACGAGATTTATGGGCCTCTTTTCTTTGGTTCGGTAACTGTTTTCAACGAAAAATTCGATGTATTAGGTGACCCAAATGAAATAGTTATTGATTTCGCGGAGAGCCGAGTTGTCGATATGTCTGCAATAGAAGCTCTAAATAGGTTAACTGGAAGATATAGCAAACTAGGAAAGGTAGTCCACCTGCGTCACTTAAGTAGTGATTGTCGTAAATTGCTCAAGGATGCTGAAGCCATCATAGATGTGAACGTAATAGAAGACCCGACTTACAAATTACCAGTTGATGAGGTAAACGGAGAATAAAAAAAAAGAGACTGATTTTTTTTATTCAGTCTCTTTGGAAATTACTTTACTTAATATTAATTCGGTTATAGAATTGCCCAAGGCAAAATATCTATTTTGGCTTTTTTGCCGTTCAATGTTTCTATCTCTATTCCTACCAAACCGAATTTGTGATTAGTATAATATGATACCTTTTGCAGCAACGGGTCAACCGGTTGTGTCTCTTCAACTTTCGTCACTTTTATATAGAAGAACCCAAGTGGGTACTCATCTTCAGTCGATTTAGAAACAATCTCTCTTGTGTATTCCAAACCATCATCCGTTTTAAACGAATATTTTGTCCCTACTCCGTCACCATATTTAACCAAAGTGAATGGCTTGTTAGTATTGCCTTTGCTGTAAACAAAATCTTGTATTCCTTTGTCGGTTGCCTTTACTTTAATTTCCGTTGTAACGGTCATATTCTTTTTATCAGAACTGTCAAGTTTTGCATCGAATCGTTTCAAAAAGTGGTCAACAATTTCTCGTCTTGTTGGTTCAGGCAAGACTTCAATTCCAAGAAGCGTATCAACTTCTGTCAATATGGCCTCATCGAAAACAAATTTGCAACTCAATGTAGTAATTCCGTTTTCACGTTTGGTAACTACAACACTATCTTCAACTTGACTTAAGACACCCTTAGTGTCGCCCTCCATCTCTAAGTAAATACCGAATTCGCTTCCCACTTCGGTCGCTTCTAAATCAGTATTACCGTCTAATACATTCGGATCTGTACTGCTATCATCAGAACAAGATGCAAACACTAATAAGCCAAAAATTATGGCAATTGAAAACAAATATTTCTTCATAAATAAATCCTCAAATATGTGTGAAAAAAAAATAATTCTTTTTCATATATAAAGACGTTTTTATCTTTTATTTTGTTTCAGTGAAACTCATAAAAATGGAAGAAAATTTATTAGATTTTAATAAATGCTTTTGTGAATCTGAAGGTTGCTGTATTGACAACTAACAAGTACATTCCACTCTGTAAATTTGTGATTTCTATGCTATTTGAGTAAGTATCTGGGGCAAATGACAATAGCTCACGACCAGAAAGCTCATAGATTTTTATATCATTAATTTCAACGTTTCTATTCTTTTTCAGATTAATAAAATCACTTGTCGGATTAGGAAAGATATCTAATACAATATCTGTGCTATCTTCAACAGAGCTAATAGTGTCCAAATTAGCTAATTCGAAGATAGAAGCAATTGCAACTTGACTTATTTGGTGATGAAAATCAAGACTCATAACTGCAATTTTATCATCGGAGCTATGATAAGTAGGATTAAAATCATTTGTGTAAAACCCCTCCGTTAGAAAGATAGCAGGGTAGTCAAATGTCCAAAAAGAATAATGGTCACTTCTATCAGTACCTGGGATCTGAGTTGATTTTTCTAAATCAAATTTGTTATCAGTTAAGATGCTTGTAACTTTATCACTCAGAAAAATATTCTTCGGATTAAAACCAATATGTACTTCAAACAAATAATCGTTGTTCCCATCGTATCCAATCATATCCAAATTAATAACCCCTGCAATCATCTCCCCTCGTTCTCTTGAACTTTTTGCATAGTTGTAACTGCCGATTAAACCTTTTTCTTCCTCATCCCAAAGAGCATAGACAATACTGTATTCGAATTTATATTTCGATAATATTCTAGCAGCTTCTAACACAGCTGAAGTACCACTGGCGTTGTCGTCTGCACAAAATTCATCCACTGAGTCATAATGAGCACAAATCATAAAGACAGAATCTGGATATAGACTACCCGTTTGAAATGCTATAACGTTGTTGCCTCCAGTTCTATAATTATCAATTCTAGTTTCAAGACCATAGCTTTCCAATCGTGTTTTAAGATATTTACTCGCCATCTCTCTTCCGAAAACAGTTTTCCTATTTTGTATAATTCCTAACTTATCGACTACCTCTGCGCCAGTGAGTTGCTTCAATGACAGAAGTAAAGAATCGGCGCTTACTTCATCGATAATTGACTTAGTTGTTTGAGCGGTTAAAAAAAGAGTTGTGAAAAGAAATAAAATTGATACAATTGCTAATTTCATATATTCTGATTGGTTTTTTTAAAATTAAGAAGTTGTAAGATAAGTAAATATAATTTTATAGAGTAGAAAATGTGATCCTAATGTCAATGAATAATTTTCACAATTTCTTTTGCGTACCTATCTGGATTGATAGTATGAGTTCTCTGATATATTTTGATTGAGAATACTATTAGTTCTGACGCTCCTAACATAGCAAGGATAAATATAATATTACCTAAGATATTATCTTTGAAAATAAAGGACAATAAACCCATAATAGCTATAAAAATATATGCTAATATCCTAAAACCAATTACTAATGATTTTTTATCGGTTTCTGTATAACTTACATTTAGATCTATTCTATTATCTTCTATTCGACCTTTGATGTTTACCAATTCACTCATCGAATTAAGGTTGAAATTATTAGCGTTAAAAGTACCATAATACTTTTTATTTTTAATCATATTTTTCACAGATGCTTTATCTGATGTGAAAGATTTTAAACGATTGACCGCTTCATCTTGATCGACTGTAATAGGAAAACTGTATTCTTTAGTTACTCTCATTTACGAATATAAAAAAAAACCGATTTCCTGTTAAAGAAATCGGTTCTTTGAATTATAGTTAATGCTTGGTCTCTTATTGTTGCAGTAGCTGCAAGAATGCTTGTGGATTCTGGTTCGCTTGTGAAAGCGAAGTCAGAGATGTTTGCTGTAAGAACTGTGCCTTGATCAGAGACAGTTGTTCCATAGCTACATCTGCGTCCTCAAGACGAGAGATTGCTGCATTGTAATTGGTTACTTGTTCTTCTATCAACGAAGTTTGCGAATCTAATCTATTTGCCAAACCACCAACGAATGATGCAGTCTTGCTCACATTGTTGAGTGCTTCTGTTAAAGATGTCAAAGTAACATTGATAACAGAATCAGCAAAAATACCCAAATCCGTATCGTTCACGGCATTCAAGCTTGTTAAATCTAAGCCCGTAATACCAGCGAAGTTTGAAGTATTAATTGAATTCAAATCGAAGTTATTACTTTCAACGTTGAATTCCGTGTTACTAGTTGATAGATTGACTGCCATAGAAAGTAGGTCATTAGTTGCGTTAGTTGCAATATAGAAATTAACGCTATAAGTACCGTCCAATAGCTGTCTGCCACCAAATACCGTCGAGTCAACAACTGTTTGAATCTGTTGTGCCATTCTCCAAGCCGCTTTAGCAAGTGCGATTTTTTCATCCGTTCCCATCGCTCCTGATGCAGCACCCGAAGTACTATCTTTAATCAATGTTATCAACTCACTGATATTATCGAGTGAATCCATAGCAATATTAGTGATATTTTTGGCATCGCCAACCACTTTCAGTGACGCTTTTAGGGCACCGTTTCTTGCCTGTAAAGCTCTTGAAGTGATGTAAGCCGCAACGTCGTCCGATGCGTTGTTGATCCGTTTACCTGTCGAGAGTCTTAGTTGCCTTAAAGAAATCTCTAAACCTGATTTTTTCAAAGAATTATAAGCATTCTCCGCAGGTATATTCGTAACTATTCTGGCGCTCTCACTAGATGCAAAAGGCATATTAACCTCTTATATATTAGTGAAAATATTATTAATTATGTTTTTCATTTTTTCTACTCCAACAATCTCAAATATGATTGAGGCGATACATTAGCTTGCGATAGAGATTGCAACGCAGTTTGTTGCATAAATTGCCTTTTGACTATCTCCAATTGCTCCCTCGCAACATCAGCATCTTCTATTCTGCTGATAGTATCTTTATATCCTGTTATTTGCTCAGTCAAAAATTCTGATTGTGATTCTAATCTTTTACTAAACCCACCAACATAAGATGCTGTGTTAGTAATATTATCCAGAGCTTCCGAAAGACTAGCCATAGTTGTGGCTATATTGTTATCAGAAAAAATTCCCAGATTATTAGAATCGACAGTGTTTAGCTCACGTAGGTCAAGCCCAGTTACTCCAGCAAAATTTGTTATTCCCATAGCATTTACATCGAAAAAACCAGACTCAGTATTGAAATTTGGATTTGCTGTCCCCATATCAATAGATAAGGTTTGTAAATTATTCGATGCGTTTACCGAAATAACAAAATTAGCCGAGAAAGTACCATCTATTAGACTTCTGCCACCAAATACAGAACTATCTACAATAGTTTGTATCTGAGACGCCAACCTGTAAGCAGCTTTTGAAAGAGCAATTTTTTCGTCTGTCCCTTGTATCCCACTAGCTGCTTGAGCAGTAGAATCTTTTATTTCTGTAACTAAGTCAACAATGTTATCAAGAGATTCTAAAATAATATTGACAACATTACCTGCGTCAGCTACAGCTTGGTAAGCAGACTGTAAAGTACTATTTCGGGATTGTAATATTCTGGAGGTTGGATAATTTGCAATATCATCGGAAGCATTATTAATTTGCTTTCCGGTTGACAAATTCAATTGGTGTTTATTCAATTCCAATGTTGAATCTCTCATCGCTTTCAGATGACTTGCTGCCGGTGTATTACTGCTAATCCTTGCACTATTGCCCACCGAAAAAGGCATATTCACCTCCATGTGAATATTTTTTTCCTAAAATCTTTCTTCCTACTATGTCTTTTACAATGCTTGTGCCAAAAAAAATTTCCTCTGTAAACCGAATAAGATTTTCGCTGTTAGTTAAACCGTCCTTCGCCTTGCTATCAGGTCGTTTTAGCGTATTGCTAAATCGCATGATTTACTCCTAAAATTATTATTAATTGCCAATTCTCCGAGAAAATATGTAGTTTTGAGAAATGAAAAAAGTTTCAAAAAGAAAGGATAGTATTCAATATATTTTTTTATTGGTTAATATTGTACAATGACGAGAAAACAAAACAACACTAAGAATATTATTAATCCCGAGGTATTAATCCAAGCTTATAAGCAGGGCTATTTTCCAATGGCAGATCATAAATATGGTGAAATTTATTGGCATTGTCCCGACCCTAGAGCTGTGATACCATTAGATAGCCCCAGAAAGCCAAAATCTCTGAAACGTTCCGAAAATAAATATGAGTTTGAATATAAGATAAACCAACGTTTTCTAGAAGTTATAACCAGATGTTCTGAAAGAGATGACACATGGATTTCTGACGAGATTATTGATAGCTATATGAAACTTCACGAAACTAAAATGGTACATTCGATAGAAACTTATGTAGAAGGAGAGTTAGTAGGTGGTCTCTATGGTGTTGCCATAGGCGGAGCTTTTTTTGGCGAATCAATGTTCAACACAGTAACCGATGCTAGTAAAGGTGCTTTTTTTCACCTGATCGAAAGACTCAAACAAAGGAACTTCCTTCTCTTAGATTCTCAATATATAAATCCATTCACTCAGCAGCTTGGAGCTATAGAAATTACTTATGCTGATTATATAAAAAGATTAATTAAAGCTATTAATTTATCTACAACTTTCGTAGATTAGCTTATGAAATTATTATACTTTATTCTCTTTACTGTTATCTTGGTATCCTGTCGCCCCCCTTTAGATAAGGACAAATCAATTGATTGCGATGTTATACCACCCCAATGCTTACCCACGATGTGGATGGGTAAAGCTATAGATACTTCATTTTACAACGGTAACAAGAATTATTACTACCAAATAAAACAAGTAGAAGGTCTGAACACCCAACAACAAGAGTATAGTATATATCTAAACAATGTAGTTTATTCCATAGGTAAGAAACAAAAAGCAAATTTCGCTACTATTACTAAAGATAAAAATCAACGTATCTACCATATTCAACAAGATTTTGACCCTTTGACAGGAACTTTAGAGAGTGATAGATTCAAAGTAGGACAGGAGCTATTCGATTCCTATGAATCTGAAGATTTCGGTTTTCCAGTCTATATATCACCCAATAAACTTATAGTTTCTTCTACTCGGATGAGCGAAAGGAACTTTCCTTCAAAAAAAAGTGGTGGATTAGAGCTGCAAGACTTAAACGCAACAATTGGACAGTCTAGAATCTATGATTCGGAAAATGAAATGATATCTCAAATTGAAACTAATTTGGGAAATGAAAACACACATTTAGTTTGGGAATCGCATCCCTCGTATGTCAGTAAAAATAATATTTTATTCTTTGCTTCTGATAGACCGGGTGGATACGGAGGAGTAGATATATGGTATATGGTTCGAACACAAAACGGCTGGAGTGAACCAATTAATTGTGGCACTAATGTGAACTCTACTTGTGATGATATAACTCCTTTTGTTTCACCAGAATCGAATAGGCTCTATTTCAGCACAACTGGTAGGGATAACGTTGGAGGTTATGACATATTCTATACTGATTTTACTTTTAAAAATGATGAAGTTCTATTCCCAATAGCACCAACTAATATTGGTGTACCAATTAATACACCTTATGACGAATTTTCGCCAAGTTTCCCTAACTATTCGGAAAATTATTTTTACTACAGCTCTGATCAGGACGGCGACTTCGATATATACGTCAGAATAAAGAAGTTTAAAGAAGGAAAAGATAGCATAGAATTTGAACCTATAGAAAAGCCTGAAGAAAAGATTGACATTGTAATTAATGAAGATACTTTAGTAATAAATCCTACTTTTAACTTAGAAGGAGTTGTCAAAGATAACAGAACTAATAAACCAGTAGAAAATGTAGATGTAACGGTTAAAAAAGACAAAGAAGTAAATCCACACAAATCAACTAAAACTGACCAAAAAGGCAAATATAAATTTGAGTTAGAGAAAGGTCATGAATATAAAGTCGAAGTTAAGAACGATACACTTTTTAATGATTCGTACAAAGTATTCGTTGGAAGAAACGATACCAGCAATACTATAACGAAGAACCTTGTTTTTGATATAGTGAAAACGGTAAGAATAAATTTCAAATACGACCAATCGGATAAACCTTATGAATATATTTTGGACAGCTTAGGAAATGAGGAAAATACCACTTGGCAAGAAGCTATAGATTTCCTAGCCGAAGATATATTGAAATCACAATCACTACTCTCGAAAGTGATTATTACAGGACACACAGACCCAATTGCAAGCAATAACTACAACAAGAAATTAGCACAAAAGCGAGCTGAGTTTGTTGTTTCGCAACTAGTGCAAAGAGGAATACCAATATACTTATTGGTTGCCAAAAGTAAGGGTGAGACGGAAAAATTAATTAAATTAGACAACGAATCAGAAGAACAATACCATAAAAGATTACGTAGAGTAACTTTAGAAAAAATATTTACAAAATGACACCTAAATTATTTCTTATATTATTGATTACTATAACTCTGGTTGTTGCTTGCGGAGTTTCAATTTATTTCTATTCAGTTATTTCTACCGGATTGCCGTCTTTGCAGCAATTGGAAAATCCCGAACAGATGTACGCTAGCCAAATTATGAGTAGCGACGATGAGATAATTGACCATTTCTATATGCAACGAAGGGTGAATTTGCGATTGGACCAAATGCCACAATCAGCAATCGATGCACTTATATCAACGGAAGATCGAAAGTTCTATTCTCATTGGGGCATTGATTTGGACAGGTTGATGAAAGCAGTATTAAAAAAAATATTGAATCCATTCAGCAGAGCCGAAGGTGCATCTACTATTACTCAACAGTTAGCAAGAAACTTATTTTTAGACTTATCGCGAAACGTTGAAAGAAAGATTCGAGAAGCTGCGGTAACTGTCAAAATTGAAGATACTTATACAAAGGACGAAATATTAGAAATGTATCTGAACACAGTGAATTTTGGCAGAGGGTCTTATGGAATTAGTGTAGCCGCACACACATTTTTTGACAAGGATGCAAAAGATTTATCCATAGCCGAATCAGCATACTTAATAGGAGTTCTAAAAGCACCTTCACGCTATGATGTAAGAACAGATTATAATCGTGCTTTAAGAAGAAGAAACCTTGTGTTGTCCATGATGCTATCACAAGATAAGATATCTTATGCTGAATATAAGAAAGCAATTGAAACTCCGATTGAAGTTCAAGAGGGCAACGCTGGCTCAGTTACAGAATCTATGTTAGCACCTCATTTTGTTGAAACCATTCGCAAGGAATACTCACCATTCTTAAAAGAAAAGGACTATGATTTGTACAAAGATGGGTTGATAATCTATACTACTTTGAACGAGAAAATACAACAATACACTAATGATGCTGTAAAAAAACATTTATCTGAATACCAGGAGAAGTTTGACAATAAATGGAATTGGAAATACCACAAAAAATTAGAAGCTGAAATAATTTCGGAGGCAATAAGAAAAAATCCAGAGTACCGCTCTGCTCCGAAAAGTGAAAGAGAGTCAATAGCAAAAAGATTAAGAAAAGACAATCGGTTCATAGATTCAGTAAAAAATGAGAAAACAACAATCCAAATTGGTGTGGTAGTTATTGATCCGTCTTCAGGAGCAATATTATCATTGGTTGGAGCATCGCCTCAGTTTATGAAGGAAAATACTCATAGCAAGCATTCTCTTAATCATATATCACAAATAAGACGGCAACCCGGTTCTTCTATGAAACCATTCGTTTATGCAATGGCACTCAAAAACGGATTGTACCCAAATGATTCCATAGGTTGTGGTCCATTCGTATATAGAGACCCAAACACGAATGAGATATGGGCACCGCGTTCTGGTACGAATGATTGTCCCGACACAACGTATAAAATGACATTAGCGAACGGGCTAAGAATGTCGGTGAATTCGGTAGCCGCAAGACTAATAACCGAATATACATCGCCAACAGAAGTAAAAGATTTACTCCGCAAATCGGGTATAACTTCACCAATTCAGGCAGTACCTGCACTTGCCCTTGGAGCAGGTGGTGAATTAGTACCATTAGAATTGATTTCCGCATTTTCTATATTTGCAAACGATGGTTACAGAGTGGAGCCATATTACGTAAATCGAATCGAAGATCGCAATGGAAACCTTATTTTCAGAAAGAAAAGAACAAATAAAATTTACGATGTTTTAGATAAAGAAATTGCACACGAAATGACACTAATGCTTCAGGAAGTTGTGAATCAAGGCACGGCAGCAAGAATAAGAAGCTATTTCCAAAATATAGAAGCAGCCGGAAAAACAGGAACAACAAATGACAATTCTGATGCTTGGTTCATTGGCTATACTCCGCAGCTTATATGCGGGATATGGGTGGGATTTGACGATCACAGGATAAATTTCAACGCAATTGGTGCTGATGGTCAAGGAGGTAGATTGGCTGGACCAATATGGGGAATGATAATGAATAATATTTATAATGACGGACAATTGCCTTATAAGCAGACTTCGTTCGGATACAAATCAAGAAAAGAACTTGATTCACTTTCTAAATTACAAAGAGAAGTAAGTCAATATTTGGATATAATTAATAATTAATGGTAAATATGTCTGAACAATTTATTCATACGGACGGAACAATTATACCAGTAGGTATAATGTATTGCATTGGTCGTAACTACTTAGAGCATGCGAAAGAAATGGGTAGCGAATTGCCAAGTGAACCCGTGGTTTTTATTAAACCTGCCACTGCACACGCTATAAGTGGTAGTAAAATAGCTATTCCTACATTCTCCGAAAATATGCATCACGAAGTAGAATTAGTCGTTGTAATTGGGAAAGATTGTAACAATGTATCAGAATCAGAAGCTATGGACTATGTCTCTGGTTATGGAGTAGGTATCGATTTTACATTACGCGATGTACAGATGAAAGCTAAGGAAAGCGGATTGCCCTGGGCAACGTCAAAAAGCTTTTACTCATCTGCTCCTGTTTCTAATATTATTCCTATTGATTTAATCTCAGAGCCAAACAATTGTAAGATTGAATTATTTGTCAATAACAAACCTGTACAATCAGGTTATACTTCCGATATGCAGAGAACAGTTCCACAGCTTATTTCTTACATTTCACATGTATTTCGATTAAGAAAGGGAGATTGTATATTCACAGGAACTCCCCAAGGAGTTGGACAAGTAGTAAGTGGCGATAAACTATTAGCAAAACTAGACGATAAAATAACTTTAGACATTGAAATTGAGTAGTCTATGAACAAATTAATACTAGCTTCAATATTGCTTTTCTCCATACTTCAATCTTGCACAATAGTAACAACAAGAGAGGAGGAGGATTTGTACACAATAACGGATAAAGACACTACCTTTAAGCACTTTATAAAAAATGCTCCTGGGAATAGGAATAGGGGCGTAGTCCACCCATCTACAAAAGAAATTCTAAGTGAAAGAGAAATAACACAAAGAGATAGCACCGTTAATAGATACTATCCTGATTTTATCCGCTTAGGTTTATTTGAGGGAATGGGACTAATTGGTGGGAGTACTGACTTTTCTTTAAACTCTGGCTTGTTTGGGATATATCCCGAACCTTCACTACTAGACGAAAGTTCCAGAGGAACGAAAAGTGGTAGTCTTTTTACTGGTGGAATATATAGGTTTGGAATCTATGAGAATAGACTACGTTGGTTCAGAGATGCTGAGAATTGGACTTGGGGAGTACACGGTGTAGAAGCAATAATACCTGATGCTAGAGTAGAAAATGGGCTATTAGGTTTCGTAACTCCCTACATTAGAAAAAGATATTATTTCCGTGACGATATTCCTTATATCTCAGCAACAATAGCCATAGGAATGGGTTTTTTCCCATCGCAATATGGGAACTTTTCTGGATCACTGGATATTGGTTCAATTGGTGGTGTAAACTTAAGAGCATATCTTGGGTTAGCACTGGGTTACAACTCTAAGAACTCAGTTCTTATAGCTGGAAATGACTTTGCAGATGATGGCGTGTTCAATACTATACCCTATGCTGGTTTGAGTGTGTCAGTACTCGATTTTGTTAATGTTGTCCCTGAACTTTATACTGAATGGAAAGACCACGAACATTCGTCGTGGAAAGTTGGTTTGGCAGACATAAGTTTCGTAAATACTAACTCCGAATATTCAGTATTAGGTAATAATTCGGGTGATACATCAACTTCGATTATAAAAGGTTATTTTGTGAAGTTAGCAAACGCCGAAGTAGCCATTCCAATTAAAGGTAACTATAATCTTTATGCAGGAACTTCTTTAATTTCACTTTATATGATGGGTTTGAACGGAAATGGAATTGGCGTTTTACCATTACGAGTTGGGTATTGGCATCAACTCCTAAAAGATGAACTTAGCATAGACCCCTATATTGAGTACGGCTATTACCCCTCTCGCTATGTTAATTTGGGGGCAAAACTCCGACTTCGATTCTCAGATAGATTCAATATGGGTATTTTGGGAGGATATATCTCAGGTAATACATTAGGTGGTATAGGAAGCCAGACTCTCAGCTTTCTCGGAGATGCCACAAGCTTCGAGGGCTTCTACGTTGGTCTTAGCTTTAGCTTACTAGATCGTATCTTCTACCCAGAGGAACTAAGATATTCGAAATAATTAGATTATTACAATTATGGTGTTCCCATGTTACCATTTGAAGTTAATATTTCGAGAGTGTTTTGATTAATTCCTAACAAGGGATTTAATTTTTGCTCCACAGAGTAGATACCGATACCTTCAATAAATGTATATATTATTTCTGAAGTAGCTGACTCATCGATTTTGCTATCAGGAGAGGTAACTTTTGCGGATAAATCTAATGTTATTTTAACTACATCTGCCATATAAGTTTTATTAGAGTATGTTATTTCCTTTTTATCTAACTTTTTCCCATTAATCTGTAATTTACCATATACAGTATCTTGTTCAATTACCCTGTTTAGTTCAACAAAAAAAGATTCCCACTCATTATTATTGTAGTCCATTATCTTTATCCAACCAGGAATTAATATTGGGATTTGCGTTTTAATATTAGGGTCTGTTGCATATTGATTCAAATCTATTTCCCCCATATAAAGGAAAATACCTACTTCATCAGCACTTATATGAGTAAAAAATTCATTATTTGTCTCTGGTTCTATTCGTAGCGAAAAGCCAGTCTTGCTATCTAATACCTCAGAATCAATTAATCTAATTGATTTTTTACTAACTTCATCCATAAGTGTATTTCCATTCTCATCAACTGAAAAAACATCATAGTCCCAAAAGTCATTGACTTTCAAATCAAGATAACTAACTTCTGGATCAGTATTAGTAGATTCCGAACAACTACCCGCCATTAAAACTAGTGAAAGTATGACTAATTGGAATAATATTAGGTTCTTTTTCATTTTACATTCCTTTATTTGGTGATTTTGAATTACTAATATAAAAAAAAGTCCAGTGATAACTGGACTTTTAATTATATTTTATTTTTTTATCTATTTCAAATTATGATTTACTAATATATCCTTTTGTTTTGTAAACTCTATTCCTTCATTTGTGAATTCAACTTCAAGGGAAGTTGATGAATAAATTCCTAACCCTGGTATTAAACTTATTTGAGTTGTATCGCTTTCAGAAACTGTTTCTGTTACAAGTTCATCATTCTCATCCAAATAAGTAATTACAAGTTCACTGTAATTAATATTTTGGTAATTCTCTACATCATAAGATTTGCCTTTGTAAGTAACTTTAGAAGATGCTATTCGCTCACCTTTCATACCAGTCACACCCTTGGTTGTTGTACCTTCTTCCTCATCTACTTCATCAATATCAACTTTGTAGATATCCCATTTAGTATTTTTAAAATCTATGATTTTTATCCAAATGCCGATTGATCCAGTTTCTTCAGGTTCATCATAGCTATATAAACCACTGTTATCAGAATACATATAAATAGAATCTAATGATTCATCTGAATTATCCGTAATTAAAAAAGCTTCTTTTCCAGCTATATTAGCTTTACCAACTATAGTAAGAGCATATTCATCTAATACTGCACCAATTGTATTTCCGTTTTCGTCTGTATCAAAAGTTTGGTATTCCCAAGTGTTACCTACTGCTAAGGGCAACCCCGTACCATTATTATTACTAGGTGAAGTTGTACTATCTTCTGAACAACTGCTAAAAAATGCAACCAATAAAGTCGCTGTGATATAAAGAGCTAAATTTTTCATAAAAACCCCAAAATTTAAAAAAAATATAAAATTGATTTATAACTTGTTAAAAATGGAAAATAGGAATTAAGATTTTCAAAAAAAAGTCAAATATTCTCTTTGTCTATAATTAATAAGAGCCATTTTGAGATGTAAGAACCCTAGTTAATCTCACTAGTCTTTTTTTTATGGCGTTTCCAAAATAAAATTCGTCCAAACATAGTTCTTAAGAAATTTTTGAAAAATTTATATTGACCGAATATAGAACCCACTGTGATTAGGATAACTTGGTATGCCGGTAATACGGTAACAATATAAACAATAGCTCTTAACCAGAACGGGTCTTCTTTGGTTAGATTTAATACTTCGAACACGAATCGACTAACATAGATAGATAACATACCTGTAATAGCAAATACAAGAAATATAATTGCCACTTGGAAAGGCGAAGTTACACCCCATCTTTTCTTTAGAAAATCTATTATTTTATCTATTCTATTGCTCATTACTTTGCCTTTTCTAATTCGCCGATTATAGCTTGCCACTCTGGTAACTCAGGGATACCGGGTTTTCTTTTCCCAAAGAATGTTATTGCTAATTCGCCATCCATGTCGTAAAGTTCCAATGACGTAACTACACCATCATTTGTTGGCTTGAATAGTACATAAGTTTCTGCAATCAAATCATTACGCAAATGCAAATTGAAATTTTCATCTAGTACATTAGTCCAATTCTCTATTAGGCGTATATTCTTAACCTCGCCTGAATGTATTTGTACTATGTCATCATTAGCTACAAATACCATAATGGGTACCTTTCTTTCGGCAGCAGTATGTAGTATATCAATTACGGCATCATTGTAAACTCTATAAGCCAAATTTTCTGGAGCTCTTTTGACTAAATCTAATCTCTTTATTTTCTGAGAATCTAATATATTTTGGAAGTTATGTGTATCTTCCAAATTGCTCCAATCATTTAACGCTTTATCAAAATCAATATTTTCAGGATCATTATAGACTTTTGGCTTTTCGCCATTTTCTACGGTAGGGATAGAGTTGTTTTCCAATTTGAAAGTATCAATTAGCTTTTGATATTCTTCTTCATTACTATCATCGGTCAGATAGACTTTCTGGGTTGGCTTACCGTATTTGTTGAAGAATTGAATCGAACGTAGAGTTTTACCATTGTGTTCCTTTTCAACATTATATACATACTTCCAATTATCAAAAATAATCCTTAAGTCAATATCCTCGCCAAGAACTAGTCCTGTAGAACCATGTATTTGAACTTTTCCAAAAGTACCTTTGCGTTCGTGAACGGCGTTCTCATTTCTAGCTAATACCATTACTCTGCCTAGTTTTGGTAGCTCTTTGTATATCTCAATTGGGGATTCTTTTAGCTTTACACAAGGATCGTGAAGATTAGAAGCCAATAGCTCCAATTCACTTATACCCAGCATGTCAGCATATTCTTTAATTCTTAATTTGGGAGTTCTTCTTACTACTTCTTCGTATCTTTCCTTTAGTGAAAGATTATTAACAATCGACATTGCACACCTTATTTAATACAATTATTTTCTATAACAACTTAAATTCAAATTCTGGATAGCCCTTCTCGGCTTTCCCATCAATAATTTTTTGAAAACCTACGAATCTAAGCTTGTATATGAATCCATTCGGATCCTTTATCAAATATTTTTTTAATGGGTTAACTGTGTAAACACCAGTATTAATGTCTGGTTCTTTCCAGCTATATCCTATAACATTTCTTCTTTTCGTAAAAGTAATACTTTGAGCAACTTCCGCTGTCAATTCGCTGAATTCAGAAGTACTGTCAGCTTCTGCTGCTGAGCAAAGTCTATCATTTATCAATGCTCCACGAACTGGGTAAATTTCGAAACCAGGAACATCAAAAAACTCAGTATATGTAGTAAAATATAAGTCCCAATCAGTAGATGGTGGCTCTAGATTATTGACCTCTCCTCCATTTTCAAATGACATTGTTATATAGTTATAACCATCTGTCCTTGGTACAAAGAGCGTGTCTATTCTCTCTGATTTCAACTCAGAAAATATTATAGTATATCCACTATTATTAGCTCCCAAAATCATCATTTTCCATTTGCCGCCTTTTACTCGGTTGTGGTCCCGACCTCTATCTATAATATAAACGTGATTTTTTGATTCGACATTGTTATTAACCATCTCCCACCACTTCCCAATGGCAGACGAATCCATATTGCCAGATGGAACATCTCTCTTATATTGGTCATTACTCAGAGGCTCTACTACTGATTCGAATTCCACTTTACCCAAATCTTGAATCGCCATATCTCGACCCAAATTCATTTTCACATAGTAGTCATCATAAGCTTGGAAACTCAAATCCCATATTCCAAACAGGTTTGTTTTCACAACCGAGTTCGATGACAAATCAAAGTAAACTTGATGTTCATATTGGCTGCCCATTTTGACTTGATTAGTGGTTATATCACCTCTGGGGTAAGGATTAACTGCTACGTCTTCTTTAAAACAAGAATTTAGCAGAAAAAGAATTGGTAATATGTAAAATAGCTTTTTCATTATGGTATATTGAACTCCACTTTAGCAAAAAATGACCTACCGTATCCTACTGGTAATGAAGAACTATTGCCCGAATGTGCTGCCCCATTTGTAATTTGATTACTGTTTACTGTAGTTACATCAAATAGATTGATAATCCCAACCGAAAAAGTTGTGTTTAATTCTTCAAATTTTCTTAGAATAGTCAAATCTAAATTACTATAAGAGTCTATTATAAAATTCTCAATTTCATCTTCATCATTTAATACAAACCCTGGCGATTCACCGGTGAATTTGTAGAATAGTGAAAATTTCAAATCAAATATATTCGATTCCCACGAAGAGTTGACTGTAACTTCTGGAGTATATTGTACGCCATTCGAGATACCATCTATGAAATTTTCCGTACCAATGTAATTGAATCCAAATTTGTTATAGAACTTCTCATAAATGTATTTCAGTGAAATATTTGTACCCATTGTCCTATGTTGCCCAATATTTACATAAGTAAACAAATTATTACTCAAATTTGCTAAAGTGATTTTATCCACTATCTCATTATAATAGAAATTTGGTTCAAACTTTAAAACGCGTTTCTCGTTTACCAAAGTATATGTAAGTCCTAAGTTGAACGCATCTGAGCTCTCTGCACCCAAATTAGCATTTCCCCTAATATTATGGCTAGCATCTACGAATAAGAAGAACAACTCCTTCAACGAAGGAGCTCTGAATCCTTTCGCATAAGATGCTCTAACCGTTATTTCATCAGTTAATTCGGACATTATATTCAGTGCAGGAATAAGCGGAATATCTAATAGAGGTAATAGTGGAGCTTCAAATCTTGTATTATAGATATATCTACCAGCTGGTTGAATTGTCAGAAAATCGTTGATTATATATTTAGTACTAATGTAAGCCGCATAATCATTTATTGCAGGTGCACCCTCTATTCTGCCACCTTCTCCATTGTCCAAATTGAAATCAATACCTACACTATAACCAAGATTATCGTTCAGAAACTCATCATAAAATGATGCACGAATATTAATTGAGCTGAATCTAGTTGTGTCTTGCTCGGCATCATCTCCTGTCAATATTTCTTCCAAGGTCACTAAATCTTTATAAAAAGTATTTCTTGATCTTTTGTAGTTAGAATGAGAAAATGAAAAATTAAAATTCTTGTTATTTTCAAGTTGTTTTGAAACGAAAATAGCATTATTTAGTCTATCAGTTTTGTATTTATTGTCATAAGCTCCCTCGTAATAAGGAGCAATAAGCATACCTTTTGAAATCAATAACTCTTCGAAATATCCCCCCTTATATCTAACGTCAAACCCCATTAATACGGTCTTGGCATCTATATCAGCAAAATACTGTTCTTTGGGTTTCCAAAGTTGAGTACGTGAGTTTTCTATGGGTGAATAACCCCCAAAGAAATGACGACCAATGTTCAAATTCACATAATTATCATCGAAATTACTGTTCAACCCTACGTCGAAATTGTATCTGCCAACAGACTCATAAGTACCGAGTCCTCTTGCGCTAATCTCATTTACTGACTCTCTTTTAGTAATTAAATTAATTACTCCACCTAAGGCATCAGTCCCATAAAGAGTTGACATTGGACCTTTAACAATTTCTACTCTGTCAACATTTGTCAAACTTAGTTGACTTATATCTATGTTCCCGTTAGTCCTACCAATAATAGGTATTCCATCAACTAAAATTTTAACATTTTCTCCACCAAGCCCATTTATTGATATATTACTACCTAATTGAGCATCTTGATTAATGTTGATTGCACCTTCTTGCAAAAGTAAATCTCGCAGGTTGTTTGCTCCCTTGCTTGCAATGAAGTCTTTGTCGAGTACATCGACTTTTATTATAGAGTTTGTAGATAGAGTTGGAGAGTACTGTCCTGTAGTTACTATTTCTGAATATAGTATAGAAACTTGGTTGAGTAATATTTGATTACGTTGGGTTTTATAGACAACTATTTGATTTGATTCATAACCCAAATAAGAGACTTTCGCAATAGCAGAATCATAAGGGACTCTCACTGAACCATAGGCATCTGTCTTTCTAAAATTAGAATCAGACTTAGATGGATTCAGATTTACAAATTGCACTGAGGCCGAAATAAGCGGCTCATTCGTATTGATATCATAAACTTTTAAAGTACCTATGGCTAGTAGAGAACTACTAGCCACTAGGAATAATATTAATATCTTAATGAAGTTCAATTATCTCACAACAAATTTCTGAGTGTAGATTGAGTTACCTTTTTGAATTCTAACAAAATAAACACCAGAGTTAAAATCAGCAGTGTTAATATTTGAAATCTGAAGATTCTGAGATAAAGTAACGTTTTGAGAGTAAACATTTGCACCAGTAGAAGAATAGATATTCAAGTTTGCTTGACCAAATTCTCCTCCTGCGTAAACAAGATTAACAGTTTCATTTTTGCTAATTACATTAGGGTAAACAGCGAACTTGCTATTATCATAATTTGAGTGACTTACAGAAGATATTTGTCCGTTTATAGTGAATTTACTTCCTTCAAAACCAGTGAAAACTAACTTATGCAATTCTCCAACTGGCATTTCTTCCGGACCATTACCGTTATCAACAGTTTCGAATCGTTGAACAAAATAAACTCTGTCCTCTTTCAATTCATAAACAAAGGTAGCGTTATTAAATGTTTTCCAATCGCTACCTATAGCAGTTAAAGATGTAGAAAATTCCTCTTCCTTAGGTAAAGGAGTATCAATAACATCAACATCGTCTAATTGAGCAACTTTTATATTTCTATTTGAACGTACGCCTGAAACAGGATAAGGCAAGAAACCGCCTTGGAATGCTTCTAGGTTAACATATCTAGTAAACTCTAAATCCCATTCATTTATAGATGGCTCTCTGTCTAATGATTTGCCTTCTGCTAAATCATAATAACTTAATAGCTTTCCTGAGAAATTAGACTTTGTTAACTCACCTTCCATCTTGTTCTCATTATTCAAATCTGAATATGAAAAATAATATGTTCCTGTTACCATTTCGTTTAAAGTGATTTTTTTATACTCACCATTTCTCAGTTTAATCACATACATTTCAGAACCAATAATACCAACTCCCTGAGCATATTGTCCCCATCCATAATCACCAGTACCAGATTCATAACCATCTGATTCAAGATTAAATGCACCAAGTGACCATTTTTCAGTGGAGTTTAGTAGCTCTGACCAAATTTCAAATTTTCCAGATGTATCCAATACCATATCGTAGTCATCTATTGAACCATCATTAACATGCCATAAACGAACACCATTAGCCCCATTGATTCTAACAGCACCATCTATAAACCCGTTCATAAACGCTATATCCCAATTTCTATTATCAACATTAGTGATTTCAAGATTGGACAATTTCAAATACGCACTTTCTTTTTTATCATTTATATCTATCTCAATTGTTTGAGCCGATAATTGCATAGCACTGAACATAGTAAGCGCTAAGAGTGTAATTAATTTATTCATTTTATATACCTTAATTGTTTTTTGCAAAATTCATTTCTTTCGAACGAATTTAATCATTAGTGATTTTTACTAATAGCAAACTTAAGACATTTTGATATTAAATTAGACATCTAAGCTATTTGTAATTAAATGTTGTTACTTAGGGAAGCGAGTAACTGTTTTATTTTCAGCACATTGAACGTATCTAATGCAAGTTTTAATTCAATTACAAAATTCCTAAGTGAATCATTATTTTCCATTTCAGCAAGGAATTCTATTTTTTCTATAATCTTTCCTAACTCACGTGTGTTCAACTTCTTTTGTAATTTACCTATTTGATCTAAAACCTCATGCCTATTTAGAATCTCAATAGCATCTTTATTAAGTAATTCACTGTCAAATTTTTCGACATATTCATTAATTTTAGACTCTTTCATACCAGTTTCTTCTAAGATAGCTTCATAAATTTCTTCGGCACGCACTGGTTTAGTTAAGTATTGTTTGAAATAATCTTTGTCAATTTGTTTTTCTTCATCATAAACTTCCGCTGTAAGAGCAACCAATGGAATATTTTTCAATTTATCATCATTAGTCCAAATTTCCGCCATTGTCATACCATCCATAATAGGCATGTGTAAATCTATAAATGCCAAATCAATTTTATTTTGACGAGCGATTTCTAAAGCATCTTCTCCATTTACAGCGAATAATACTTTCACTGAATAGTCCTCTAAAAATCCCTTAACAACTGCTCTATTTGACTCTATATCTTCTGCAAATAGAACGGTTTTGTCTTTTAAATCATATTTCTCAAATTCTGTTTTCCTTGAGATACTAACAATATTAGGACGCATTAGAGAAATGGAAATATCTGGTAAAATAACCTCAAAAGTACTGCCAACACCTATTTCGGATTGGACTTCAATACTTCCATTATGCAGATAGACAATACTTTTCACAATAGATAAGCCCAGCCCAGTACCTTCGTACTTTCTGGAGTCATTGGCATCTTCTTGTTCAAAAGGTTGGAATATACTATCTATTTTCTTTGGACTGATGCCTATTCCACTATCTTTAATTGTCAACTTCAATTGAATCTTTGAAGTATCCGTAGCATTGAAACTAAAACTTAGATTGAAATTCACAAAACCCTTATCTGTAAATTTAACAGCATTACCGATAAGGTTAATAAGAATCTGTTTTAACTTTCCTTCATCTAAGATTAAATAAGGAGGAATACTCTTGTCAACTACTGAAAAATATTCAATACCTTTTTTACTTGTGGAATATTCGAAGATTTTATCAATATCAGAAATAACTCGATTGATATCAACTGAAGCAAGGTTCAAAGTCATTTTATTTGCTTCGATTTTAGAAAAATCTAGAATATCATTTATTAAACTCAAAAGTGAATTTCCACTTTTAATAATCCCACTTATGTAATCTATATTTCTTTCATCTTTGTTATTATTTTGGAGTATTTCACTAAAACCCAAAATTGCATTCATTGGTGTTCTTATCTCGTGACTCATATTTGCGAGAAAAGTAGATTTAGCTTTGTTAGCGAGTTCCGCATTTTCTTTTGCTTCTTTTAACTCAATATTCGATTTTTTTAATTCAGAAATATCTAAGTTAATGCCATAAACTCTTGATACATTGTTATCACTGTCTTTTTCAATTTTTGTAATGGCCTTAATGTATTTCGTATTCGTATCTGAAAGAATTATACGAAATTCTGATTCATATTCTTCAATCTCGCCACTCAATATTTTGGATAAATTCTTGTCAGTTCTGATTTTATCGTCTGGATGTACAATTTTTTCAAATTGTTCAAATACATTATCTGAACCCTTAGGCAAATCAAATAGCAAATACATAGTGTCATTCCAAGATATTTTATTCGTTTTAATATCCCAATCCCAAACACCAATTTTTGTCGAATTTAGTATTAACTCATATTTTTCAGCTAACTCTCTTCTAATCTCTTCATTTCTTTTTTCGTCCGTAATATCCAAATTCAATCCAACCATTCGAATAGCATAGTTCTCACTATCTCTATAAGTTTTTGAAACAGCCCTTATATATCTTATTTCTCCGTTTTCCCATATCACTCTGAACTCAGTATCGAATTCTACACTTGGTGTTTTCAAAACATTGGCTATTTCTTTGTTTATTCTATCTACGTCGTCCGGATGTAATCTATTTTTGTAATCTTCGTAGCTTTCAACTTTGTTTTTTCTATCTATTCCGTAGAGTTCATACATAAGATCATTCCATACGAGAGTATTTGAATTAATGGTCCAATCCCAAACTCCTACTTTTATAGAATCAAGTATAAACTTATATTCCTCATTAATTTCTGATTTCTCTAATTCTGCATTTATCAGATCCGTTTTATCTTCCAATCCCCATATCTCGCCTATGGAAGTTAATTTATCTCTAAATGCTACTTTCTTTATTGCCCCAGATTTAGTAATTAAATCAACAATAACTTCATTTTCAAAATCTTTATTCTTATTCTCATTATAGATTTCTTTTACTTTTTCGGCTTCATCACTATATAGTTTTTGAAACCAATCATCAATATTGTTTATCTCCTTATTCGAATAACCAATAATCTTCTCAACTGCTTTGTTAAAATACAAACCGTCTTCATTACTTAAAACTGCACCGTAAGGTAAATCATCAACTAATTGCTCAAACCTCTTTGCTGTTGACTGCAAATCAAACTGTTGTTCTTTAGCTATCGTAATATCTTCTATCATACCTACGAAACCTGTAATGACTTTGTTCGAATCTTTTATTGGTTTCGCCTTGACTGCAATATTTTTGAATTCATTGTTGGCTTGAACTCTATATTCGTTGATGTAGTATTCATCATTCTTTTTTACTGAATCGTACCAAGATTGAAAAATCCTTTCTCGGTCTCCTTCATAAATTCCTTCTTTCCATCCTTCACCCATACAGTCGTCATATTCCATTCCGACAATTTCAGTATATCGTTTATTAACAAATTGACACATTCCATTCGAATCTGTTAAAAACAAACCAATAGGTGATAGTTCTGAGATTGTAGCAAATCGTTTTTCTCTGAAGTAAATTTCCTTATTTCGCTCTTCTAATTCTCTAAGTGATTCTTCCCGTTCTTTGCTTACTCTTGCAATTTTGATTGCTAACTTATCAAGCTTTCTAACAGCTGGTAAAATTATAAAAACCAGAACTAATGTCAACACTATCATAGAAAGAATAACAAGTGTTAAAACTATTTTCTGCGTTTGATTTAACTGTTTATGCTCTTTGTCCAAAATATTTTGGATAAAATGCCTACTGTTTTCTTTTATATTTGTCGCCGATTCAATAATTCTTTCTGTTATAGATTGATTAACAGTATCACTTGTTGAAACTTCCATATTTTGGATGTCCGACCGAATAGATAGATTTAATTTTTGATTTTCTTCCAAATACAATAAATCAAGTTGTTCGACTTCCGTGAACAAGCTTTGAATTTTCTCTTTAACAAAATTAGTATTTGTTGGCGATTGAAGAATATCATCTGCTATAAAGCTGACTCTACTCATTGTTTTATAATTCTCAGAAATTAAGGTCATTTTGTTCATCTCATCAATGGAGATTAAAGCAATAGTAGCAACAGTTAGAATAAAGAAAGCATAAAAAATCCACAGTATATTATAAATTCTTTTATATTGATTACTTTTTGGTATTTTCATTTTTTCTTGCTATCTTTATTTAGAATATAAAAGAGAATTTAGTTTTTTTTAATTTGTAAATATATGAAATAATTAGACACAAAAAGAGGATTATTAAATCATGGAAATGGATATTTGTTATGGTGGAATTCCGAGTAAAATTCCAAATAACTCAATGGGAATTCGTGGTTACGATTATGTAGAATTTTATGTTGGCTCAGGAAAAATGACGGCATATTGGCACGCAAAAGCTTTGGGGCTGGATATAGTTGCTTACCAGGGGCCAGAAACAGGGACAAGGGACAGGATATCATTTTTACTGGCAACAAAAACAAATATGAAGATAATGATAACTGCTGCGTTGCAACCAAGTACTTCTGAAATTATTTCTTTCATAAATCAACACGGCGATGGAGTAAAAAGATGGTGTTTAGAAGTAGTCGATGTAAAAAAAACATATAATGCGGCAATAAAAAATGGTGGCGTTCCAGTAAAACCTCCTTATAAGTTAGAAGATGAATATGGCTACGTTGAACAAGCAGCTATTAAGTTATATGACGATGCCGAAATAAACTTCATAAACTATGATAATTACAAAGGACTTTTCAAGCCTGGATTTGACAAACCTGTTCAGAACTACGATATTGAACGCAAAACAACGGGTCTAACTCATATAGACCACATAGTTGGTAATGTTCACGTAAATGAAATGGATTTTTGGGCTAATTATATAAACCGAGTATTGGATTTCGAGACATTTGTTGACTATGGTCCAGGAGATATTTCAACTCAATATTCGGCACTTTTATCTAAAGTAGTACGATCCAAAGATGGCGTAATACAAAACCCAATAAATGAGCCATACAAAGGGAAACGATTGTCTCAGATTGACGAGTATATAATTCAGTATCATGGAACTGGGATACAGCACATTGCTCTTTCGACTACTGATATTATCCGTACTGTTAGAAATCTTAGAGAAAATGGAATGGAGTTTTTAGATAGGGCTCCGAAAAATTATTATGATACGATCAGAGAAAAAAGTAAGAAATTAGACGGATTGATAACAGAAGATATTGACACCTTAGAAGAGCTCGGAATATTAGTCGATGTGGAAATTGGTAGTGGCGGATATTTGCTACAACTATTTACTAAACCAATTGGCGATAGACCAACATTTTTCTATGAGATTATTCAACGTAGAAAAGGTGCCACAGGGTTTGGACAAGGAAATTTCCAAGCGCTTTTTGAGTCAATTGAAAGGGATCAAGAAAGACGTGGCAACTTAACCGAAACAAACGAAGACGAATAGTCTGCTCGGAAAAGAAGCAATTAATTTAAAAAGTGCCAGATATTTTAACTGGCACTTTTTTTATTCAATTTGAATTTTTCCTTAACACTTTCAACAGTGTAGTAAATAACAGGTACTAAGTAAACCGTCAAGATTAATGAAGACAGAAGTCCTCCAATAATAACCCAAGCTAAACCATTTTTCCATTCGCTTCCAGTGCCTTTTGCAAGAGCAATTGGCAACATACCAATTACCATAGAAAGAGTTGTCATAAGAATGGGTCTCAATCTTCCTTTACCAGCAACAACTAATGCCTTGGAGTAGTGAACACCATCATTTTTTAATTGATTTGTAAAGTCAACAATTAGAATAGCATTTTTTGCAACTAATCCCATTAACATTATAAGTCCTAGTAATGCAAATAAACTAAGATGACTCAATGACAAGTTAAGAGCTAAGAATGCACCAATTGCTGCTACAGGAATTGAGAATAGGACTACGAATGGATAGATAAAGCTATCATAAAGCGCAACCATTATTAAGTAAATTAACAAAAATGAAATCAAAAGCACAGAGCCAAGTGCTGAGAAACTATCGTTTTGACGTTTTATATCACTACCCCATGCCATTTGTATCCCATTTGGCAAAGGGTTTTGTTTCAAATAAGCAACAACTTCATCGGCAACTGTTCCTGATGGCCTACCTAATGCGTCAGCAGTCAATGTAACAGCTGGTTGTCTATCTTTTCGCTCTAATAATGAAGGCGAGTTATCTTGAACGATTGTTGCAAATTGTGATAGCTCGACTGGTATTCCCTTTGGGTTCACAAATACCATATTTTTCAAATCATCATAATTTTCCCTATTAAACTCATCAAGTAATACACGGATAGGATATTCTATCCCCTCTTCAGTCAAACTAGCATCATCATTTCCAGTAATAGAATAACGTAAATTCATACCAACATAAGCGGTATTTAATCCAAAACGTTGCATTCTTTCTGCATCTGGTATAACTTTATACTCCTGTGCCCCCTCTTCCACTGAGAGTTGAACATTGTCAGAGCCCGGAATTTTTTCAATAATTTCTTTCAAGTCTTTTGCAGCACTCATAACTAATTTTGTATCAGTTCCGCTTAAAGTTATTTCAATTGGCGAAGTTCTAGGAACTAAACCAAGACTCATCATAGAATAGTTTATCGCAGGAAATTCTTTTTGTAACCGAGGTCTTATAAGCTTCATAAAATCTTCGGTTGATTTGTTTTCCCTTTCTTCCTTCGATTTCAGTTGAATAGTCAACTCTGTTTTATTACTTGAACCAACACCCAAGCTACCCAGTCCTGTTCCAGCACCACCTACATTGCTAAAAACGGATTTAACATCAGGTTGGCTAATTATGTAATCCTCTATCATTTTTGATCGGATATTATTTTGCTTTAAGGTAATAGATTTATCGTATTCCAATGTTAGTTTGAATTTACCTTGGTCACCAGTAGCAATTAATTCACTCCCTATTATCCCTTGATTCATCATCACAACTGTTCCTAGGAAAAGTAGAATAACAAATCCACCGAAAAGAAGTTTATGTTTGAGTACCCACTCAAGTTGATTTCCATACCAATCTGTAAATCTTTCCAACTGTAGCTCGAACCAAAGTAGAAATTTATTGAAAAGATTAGTTGGCTGTAAATCTTCAGACTTACCTATTCTCGATGTAAGCCAAGGGGTGAGAGTAAATCCGACTAACAAACTTGTTAAAGTAGAAGTTACTACAACTACAGAAAATTGTTTTAACATATCGGCAACAAAAACTTGAAGAAATAATATCGGAACAAATACTACAACATCAACTAAAGTAATTGAAAGAGCTGAGAAACCAATTTCCATACGACCTTCGAGAGCCGCTACACTTTTATCCTTTTTCATATCCAAATGGCGTTGAATATTCTCAAGAACAACTGTTGCATCATCCACTAAAATTCCAATGATTAGGGACATTGCGAGAAGTGTCATCAGATTTAGGGTATAGCCCAACAACCACATAACAGCAAAAGCAGTTACTAATGATGTCGGTATTGCAATCAACACAATAAATGAATTACGGAGACTACGTAGAAACAAAAGCATAACTAACGAAACTAACAATACTGCAAGAATCAGGTCAATTACTACCGAATTTACGGCTTCAATAGTATTGTCTGTACTATTATCTGTAATAATGAATTCGACTCCTGCATCTTTATTTTTTTGCATTATCTCTTCAAATTTTGCTTCAATTAATCTTGAAACATCAACAGCGTTTGCGTCTCCTTGTTTTTTTATAAGCAAGCCGATACTGTTTTTACCGTTATATCTGCTGATAGAAGTTGGCTCTTTAATACCATCTATTACATCTGCAATATCACGGACATAAATGGGGTTATTTGGAATCGGCATTGCAATTTGAACATTCTTAACGGCTTCTATATTATTGAACTTTCCTGTTAATCTAACAGAGCTATTCAACTCATCTGATTCTATATTGCCTGCGGGCAAATCTAGACCAGACTTATTAATGGCCTCTATAATTTGCAGCATTGAAATATTGTTTAATTTCATTCTATCTCTATCGACTTTGACTTGTATTTCTCTTTCCTCTCCACCAATTACTGTGATTTCCGCAACACCTTTAAGCTGTTGGAGCTGAGGTAAATAATCGTCTTTCAATCTTTGATAAAATTCTGTTGCCGCTAAATTACTGTTTGCACTAACAGTTATAATAGGTAGGTCGTTTGGTGATACACTGCTCATCTCTGGACTCAACACTTCATTTGGCAATTCCTTACTAACAATATCTATGTATCTTTGAGCATCCTGCATTGTCTTATTTACATCTGTCCCATATTTTAAATTTGCTATCACGACCGATGCGTTTGGCAATGACTTAGTGACAATAAAATCTACACCCTCGAGATTAGAAAGTGCATCTTCGACTGTTCTTGATACGGAACTTTCGACTTCTTCGGGTGAAGCTCCTGGGTAAACTGTTTTGATTACAACTACTGGTTGATTAAAATCTGGCATAAGTTCATAGCTAAGATTTGTAAATCCTATATAACCAAGTAGAACTAATAAACTAAATAGTACTATTATCAAAGAAGGTCTTTTTATTGATATTTCTGTAATATTCATCATATTCCCTATTTAATTACATTTATATTTGCATTATCAAATAAGTTAATAAACCCACTTGTAATAATGCTATCCCCTACTTCTAAACCATTTGTAACTATTACCCTATCGCCAATTCTATCACTTATTGTGATTTGTCTTAATTTTGCTTTCCCTTTTTCAACTTTATATATTTGTGGGTTTGTACTTGAACCGATTAAACTCTTTGAATCTATCCAAATTTCATTTTTTCTAGAATTTCTAACTGTTTTGAACTTACCGAACATTCCAGCTTTAATCAATCTATCAGCTGTATTTTCTAAGCTGAAGATTACTGGAAAAGTATTAGACATATTTCCTTTACTTCCTATCATTATAATCTTACCATTTATTTCTAGGTCTGGATAAGCATCTACAGTAAGTTTATATGAATTGCCTATTTGAAATTGTTTTATCTGTTTTTCGGTAACATTTATCGCGAATTTCAATTTTGAAATATCTGTAATTTGAAAAAGAGGTACACCAGGAGCTGCAAAAGCACCAACTTCTACAAATTGCATAGTAACTATGCCATCAAATGGTGCCCTTACTGTACTTTTTCGGATTTGTTCTTTAATTGTTTCTAATTGATTTTTTGCTGTTTGCAAACCGAGTTCTACCTTTTCTAGCTTAACTCCCTGAATAGCATCAGCAATACTTAACTTATTGTATCTATCAACATCTATTTCTAAACCTCTTATTTGAATTTCAATTCCTTCTTTTTGTAATTTCAATAAAGAATTGTCAAGTTGAATTAACGGTTGACCTTTTTTTACAAAATCACCTTCATTCACGTAGGTTTCAGTAACTTTGCCTTGTATCTCTGTGTTCAGCTTCACTTCCTTATCAGGGAGAAAATTACCAACAATTTCGGTTTCAAAATCTATGGATTTACTTGCTACTACATCAACTTTGACTTCTATAGCCGCACTTTTATCGAGTTTATAGACTCTATTTTGTGTAATCTCCTTATTCTTTATTAATTGTAAAGCCACAATTGCAACTAAAGCAACTGCTACAATTATATAGATTATTTTTTTCATTATTGTTTACTCCTTAGTTGCTAGATGTCCTATTAATCTTCTATATTCGAGATCAGATTTCAGATATTCAATTAAATTTGTTAAATATTCTTGTTGTGATTCTCTTAAACTATTGTCTGCTAACAAAATATCAGTTATGTTTGCGAGTCCTTGCGAATGTAGAGCTAATGTCTGATTGTAAATATTATCAGCTAATTCAATATTTAAAACTGAATTTTTTATTTGCTTAGATGATGTTTGTCTAATCCTAAGTGCATTTTCTATATCTATTTTATTCTTGTCTCTAATTATCTCTAATTCTAATTCATTATTTTTGAGTTCTAGTGATTTTTGTTCTACTTTTTTTGGTAATACTGTACCTGTGAAAATTGGTAAATTAAATTTCAGTCCTACAAATCCAATTGGATAGAAATTTAAAAATTCATTAGGCGATTCATTGTAGCCATATCCAGTTGTACCATAGTTTCCTATTAACATTAACGAAGGTAGTCTTTCATTTTTCAGATTTGTTATTTCTTGTTTTATCAATTCTGATTTTTTTTCTTTTATCTCAATGTTAAGTGGGCTTGTGTTATTTTCATAATCAATCTCCTCTAATTTAATCTCACTTATTATTTCTATCTCTTCGTCATCTTTGCCAATCAAGAATTTCAGCATATTGATTGCTTGACTTCTCTGATTATCTAACATTTCAATTTTGTTTTCAATCTGTCTTAATTGTAATTCTACTTTGGTAACATCTACGCCAGTTGCAAGTTTATTATCTTTGAGTAATTCAATCGTACCCAATAATCTCAAGCTATTTTGTAGATTACTATCGAGGTAGAACTTTGTATTTTCTAAAATTTGCAGATTATAATAGAGATTAGTAATCTGATATACTAAATCCTCTTCTGATTTTTTATAGAGAATTTTTTTCATTTCAATGCCTTTTTCACTTGCTGAAATACCCCCGATAATTTGTGCATTGTACAATGGCATTGATAGCAACAGATTAGCATTAATATTATGCGGTACACCAAATTGGACTTCTTTAAACTTACCACTCGGACCACCAAAAATACTCATTGGCATTATTTGATATGGTAAATCTGTGAAGTATTTGTATTCAGAATTTAAATCGATTTTTGGAATCAAATTAGAATAAACCTCAGACTTTTTCTCTTTGCTGATTTCTATTTCATTTCTACTGATTTCTAGACTTTTATTGTGAACAATTGCGGAATCAATACATTTATGCAACGTCCATTGTTCAGCAACAATTACCTGGGTCTGAAATGTCAATATCAGAATAGTAGCTACAAAAACAAGTTTGTGAACACTTACTAACTTCATAGTTAAACACATTTATTAATTGAACAATCGTTTCTTATTGTTATTTAAAATCTTTATCAATCTTTGTATCCCAATCTATCTATAAGATGTAAAAAGGGATTTCGTGATTTGTAAAGTCAAAAAATAAGTTTAGCGGATTACTTATTCTAACTCATACATTTTGTTCTGAGCTCCCAAAAGCACCACTAATAATTTGGAATCATTCGGAAGCCCAGAATTAAAGAACACTACTTATTTTACTTCTTTTCCATCTCAACTACCCATATACCACGTATTTCATTCAGTCCATAACCAGTTGCTTTGTCATCAGGATACTTCTCGTTTATCTTCGTCTGTGTTAATTTATCGATGTCTTTTTCTGGTGTACCGTGGCACTGCAAACACATAGCATTTGTCTCGATTGGGTAGTAACTTATTATCTTTCCTTTGGATTCTTTGACCGAAGAGCCAAGTTCTTCGCCATTAGCAATTCGCTTGTGTAGTATATTTATAAAATCTAATTCATCTCTATTAGCTTCGTTCAATGGATTTCTTGGTTTATCACTTACCCTTTTAATACTTACATTATATTCTTTCGCCATACTGTCAGTAAGCGGAAACGCACGTGTGTTGCAAAATTCAACTGCATAAGGAGTACCTTTCGCCTTAATTGCACTCATTAAATTCTTCCCTAGAACTGCTTTTGTACCCATTGCATACTCCCTTCCTAACTCTTCGTAATTTGTAGAGTGTTCATCTGTACTCATTGCCATTTTTCCTGCCTTACCCCATTGTTCTGCTGTCATATCGTTCTCATATAGATACTCAGCAATAATTCTAATATCATCATCAGGCAAAGGCATTCTGGGCATTAATCCGAAATTACGGATAGCACCTTTCATTTTGGCTTTTTCTTCTGTTGGTTCTTTGAGAAACGAAGTAACATCTGCGATGAACTCTTCTTTAGTTATACCTTCGCGCATATAGTGTTGGCGAATTTTATATATAGGAGGTCCTGTTCGTGCCTTAAAGTCTATTTCTCTTTCTGGCGAATGGCAAGTAAAACAAGATGTACTTATTATTCTCAATGCCTTTCTATTTTCATTTTTCTTCGAATCTCTTGTTTCCTGACTTGCATCTGAATCATCACAAGCTATAATAGTCAGCAAAATAGTTACTATTGAAATAATTGATATTACTAAATTTTTTCTCATTTAAAGTATTCTGAATATTTATTTAAGGATAATTCTATTTCTTTAACCTTTACTTCTTTTTCATCTGCACTTTTTGCATTGTTCAGACTTTCTACTAATCCTAAAAATGGTTCTAACCAGTAGTGAAGCTGATTGTGTGATTCTCCTTCCATAGTACACCCTTTTATCAATTCTTTCACATCATTAGTTAAATTAGCTGTTAACTTATTATAATCTTTATTATTCTTATATAGTCCTAATTCATTCTTCATTTCAGCAATTTTGTCATTAGTGTGTTTGTCCGCTTCCCACTTATCACCATTGTTCAATGATATCCCCATTGATTCACTATGACCGTGCCCATCGTGACCGCCTTCTGCGTGATTGTGTCCTGAGTGATCATCTGCGTGGCTATGATCTGCGTGCCCGTGAGTCTCATGGTGCCCATCGTGACCTTCCTCATTTGAACAGCCAAATAAAAGTAGTCCAGCTGTTATTATTCCAACGATATATTTCATTTTTTTAAACCTTTTTTATATTTAATAAAAATTATACTTAATAATATGCCTGTAAAAGTTAACCTGAATATAATTGCTTTGATTGTTTTAACTTCATATATTCCTCCATTAGCAACATAGACCCAGAAAGAAATTGTGGCAATCAAGAGAACAACAAAAGACACACCCAGATAACGCCAATTCCATTTTTTTCTTAAAATAAAATCTAGAGCTGTAATTATGTACAAAATAGCACTAATAAAGTTAGCCCAAACAACAAATCCAACATAATTACCTTCCATCTCCCTAATTTCAAATAAATCAAAAATAATAGAACTACTTAAAAATAGAGTTAGTAACCCAAGTAGAAGTAAAATTGTTAAAACTATTTTATCTGTTATATTCATCTTGAAATCAAAGATATTAGGTTGTCTATTACTCTTTTTCCCTCTTTTTGAATATCAAAATTCATATTCGATATTCTCCACTTATACATTTGCAAACGGAAAGAACCCATTATAACATGCATTAATTCATCTGGGCTCATTGTATTTATAAACTCACCGTTCGATTGTCCTTGGGCAACAACTGGGATAACATTTTTCATATTAACTGACATTATTCTCTGTATAGCTTCATTTATTCTCTGACTTTCCTCGAACAGCCCATCTGAAAACACGGCAACTACGAAATTTGGATTAGCCTCAAAAAAATCAAGTTGGCTTTGGAAAACATCTTTTAATCGCTGTACAGATGATGCTTGACTTTTGCAAATTGTAGATAATCTCATATTCATACTTTCCGAGAGATAATTTAGCATTGCTAAGATAATCTCTTCTTTACTACTAAAATGTCTATATACAGCACTTTCAGAAAACTCCATTTCTTTCGCAATATTTTTTATGGTCAAACCACTCACGCCGGACTCTGTCAGCAGTTTACCTGCTGCTTCTATTATTTCTAATTGTCTTTCCGTTATCTTTATCATTATTTAAATTTGATTATTTTTGAATAAATCTGTTAACACAAGATTTAAAATTTTTGTTAGTGAACACTTACTAACTTACAAAACGAATCTATAAAATCAAAATTGTAAAGTTCAGCATAAATATAACAACCTTACATACTAAACCTATTTTTTGACCATTCCCAGAGATCTTTATTATCTATAACTTCGTATTTCATATTTTCAGAAGGGTATTGTGTTATACTTTTCTCTATTTCATCTTTACTTTTCAGATCAGACAGCCAATATTTCTCATCTTCTTTGTTCAATATTAATGGCATTCTTTTTCTATGGTTGTGCACATATTCCATTAGCTTGTTTGCCTCTGTAGTGAGCATACTGAAGGAGTTAATAATTTCACCAGTGCTTTTGTCTGTCCAGTGCTCATAGATACCAGCAAAAGCGAATATCTCTTGATCTGTAGTTGATACAAAATGAGGTATTTTTTCTTTGCCTTCGTGTCGCCACTCGAAAAATCCCGTAGCAGGGATTATACAGCGCCTGCTCTTGATAGCACTTCTGTAAGACGGTTTTTCGAATACTGTTTCCGACCTAGCATTTCCAGTTTTTTTGCTAATATCATCGGCATCTTTACGTGATTTAATCCACGAAGGAACTAGCCCCCAATTATAGTAATTCACCTTATCGGGCTCTTCCGAAGTTATAACTGGCATACTTGGGTTAGCAAAGGCATTAGCGTGGAATACAGACTCAAACTCTGGAGGATTTGTCACCCCGAACCTATTTCCTGTTTTTACTTTATCCGCTATGTAAGCATAATGAAAGCACATAATCTATAGTTTACTTTGTTAGATAATAACACAAATATACAAAATTATGCGAGAATAGTAATACACTTGAGTTTGTCTAAACTTTCTAAAAAAACCACAAAAAAAAGCTACTCTATATAACAAGAGTAGCTTTGTAAATGTTATCTAATACTTAGCTAATTAGATTATCGCTTCAATTGGTTAATCTCTGCTAACATCTGATCGCCTACTGTTACAGTTCTACTTGCTGCCTCGAAAGCACGCTGAGTAGAAATCATCTCAGTAAACTCTATCGTCAAATCAACATTCGATTGCTCTAAGGCACTTCCTGCTATTGAAGAAGATGGAAATGTTTCGCCAGCAGTACCAATATTCGGAGTACCCGCATTAGGTGAAGCTTCGAAGAAGTTACCACCAGACGTTATCAAACCTTCAGGATTAGTAAACTTCGAAATTGCAACTTGTGCAATTACTTCTGATTGACCGTTAGTAAATGTACCAACTATCTCACCTCTTGGGCTAACTTGCATATTTAGCAATTCGCCTGCTTCATATCCATTTTGCGATTGGATAGTCGCATTACTAGGAGAAGAGAACTGGGTCAATCCACCGAATGAATTACCATCAGGATCAACAAATAATATTGTAATATCCTTAGGCGTTACTTCATCGAACAAATCACCCCCAAGAACAGTGTTCAAATCTGCAGCAGTTACAGTGATTTCTGTTGGTGTATCTATACTACCATCTTCGTTGAAAGTAACAGTCGTATTACTTAACGTAACAGCATTACCCTCGATTGAACCTGTTATTGTGTATTCGTTAGGAGTTGCAGTTTTCTCAAAAACTAATGCCATTTCCCTTGGTGCACCAGTTTTGTCAAATATATTAATCGAAGTAGAGCGAGTTTCTCCAACTTCCATTTGTGCGTTCAAGTTACCATTTAGTGATAGTTCTGTTGTTTGTCTAGGAGTAGATAGGAAACCCGGTTGAATACGTAGATTAGATAATTTTCTTTCCAATATATTATTACCTTCACTATCTTTTACTGGCTTGCCAGTATTGTCATAGACTAAGTTATACCCTTGTAAGTGTGAACCCGAACCAGCATCAACTAAATAGCCGTTGCTATCTCGGACTACAGCTCCAGCTCTCGAATATTTAGTTTGTCCGTCAGCTTGGTAAATGAAAAATCCATTTCCATTGATAGCCATGTCCAATGCACGACCAGTTACTTCTATTAGACCTTGGTCCATATTTCTTTGGACAGCACCGACTTTAACACCTAACCCAAATTGAACTGGGTTAAGACCACCAGTCGTATCACCAGATGAATCTGGCTTTTGCCCTAAAGTAGTTGTTTGGCTGAATTGGTCAGCAAAAGTTACTCTGTTTGCCTTGAATCCTACTGTACTTGCATTCGCTAAGTTATTGGCAATGATATCAAATTTTTTCTGATGTGCCCTAAGCGAACTCGTTCCAGTACTAAGAGATCTTGATAGACCCATAAAAATTACCCTCCATGGTATTTTATAAGAAATCCTTTCTTATTTATTATGTGCAAAGCTATCTCTCATTCAAGCTTTGCGAGGGTTCCCCGAGTTAATCGGGTCCGACCCTTGGTTTATTAAATCAATACGGCTGAGTCTATGTTTCCAATGAAATTATTACCCATCGTATTCTTATCTAAAACAGTGATAACAGTGTTGTTTTGTACGCTAACTATAAAAGCTTGTTCATCCATAAGAACTAGTGCTTCTTTACTGCCTTTATCCTTGGCTGTGCTTATAGCATCGTTCAACTTACCGAGCTGCATTCCGTTTAGCTCTATGTTACGGCTCTCTAGTCTTTCTAATGCATGTCCTGAGAATTTGACTTTCTGTAGTTCATCCTGAAGTATAGAGTCAAATTTACCTGAATTAGAAACGCCGGGACTATCGAGTTTACCACTGTGTTTTAGAGCATTAGCTCCGCCGACCGGCATAAACGGAACTCTTATTCCATTTATTTCCGGCATAGTTTCCCTACCGTTTTATGATTCGGAACGAATATCAGTTACGTCGCTAATCGGAATTTCCAATCCATCGACTATCAATACAGTTCCGTTATTTTTGAACCTCACAGCTTCTATTTTACCATAAGTGAAAGTAGATGCTTGCTGTTCACTTCCATTTGCGTTCTTAAAGTCGATAAAAAATGAATAATTCCCTTCGTCAAGGGTATTACCATTATCGTCCTTTCCGTCCCACCGAATAGTATGTTCTCCAACTCTTAAGTTATTACCTGAAAGTTCTATAGTCCTTACTATTCTTCCCTTGTCGTCGTATATCGTCGCTTTCGCCTCAGTTGCGTCCATATCCATATCAAATCCAAGCGAAACGGATTGATCACCATCGTAATTAATATTAGTAGTATATGCTTTCGCATATTTCCCTAACATACCTGGCAATGCTGAATTTGACATCACTCTAGATAGAGTCATATTTACTTGTGCTTGCTCTTCCAATAAACCTTTAATATCTGATAGTTGCTCGAGTTGTGAGAATTGCGCCAGCTGTGTTGCAAACTCTTGATTGTCATAAGGTTTAAGTGGATTTTGAGCCCTGAGTTGAAATGTAAGCAGTTTTAAAAACTGATCCTTTTGTTCCTGTGCCTCACTTTTTGAAACGGATGATGCGGCCGGACCAAAGTTACCTCCCATAGTCGCTATATTTGTTGTTACGTTTTCAAACATTTATTCTACTCCCCGCCTGTGTGTAGCTCATTGCTGAACTACTGTTACTATATACTGCATCGCCATACGCTATATCAAAATCCTCTTTTGCTGCTAAGTTTTTGAATGATTGTACGAATTGGCGACGTAGTTCTTCTTGTTCATTTCTGTTCTGATTATTACTATTATTTGCCAAATGATCTGATTCCGAAGATTCTATTATCACTTGCTCTACCTTTAGCCCATTTTCTACTAATCTTTCTTTTAGTAATGGTAGTTGTCTATCTATATGTTCGGCAGCTTCTGATTTATCTGCCTTTATAAATAACTTTACATTATTTCCAACAAGTGATATCCTCATAGTCAAATCACCGAGCGATCGTGGATTCAGCATTATTCTTGCTACGTTTGAACCACCACTTTTAGTCATTTTTATTGTCTTAATGGCATTTTCTACAAAGTTAGAACGATTTGTAGTTTCTGCCTTAGTTGCCTCTATTTTCTTTGTATTAGTCCTAGTTAATAGCTCCGAGATGTCACTTTTAACTATTCTTTGTTTTATTACTTCTTTATTTTGTTCACGAGTAAATTCTTTACCAAATTCGCCAGATTCTTTCTTGGTGTTATCACCTAAACCCTGTTCAGATTTGATTTGATTCTCTGTGTTGGCTACATACTTCTCATCTACTATTTTACTAGTTGGAGTTGTCTGCTTGTTGTCTAGGTTTGCTGTTATGTTCTTTAATTTTGGCTCAACTACTTTACCTTCTATCGATGAATTTAGTTCAGATTTTAGGCTATTTTTTTTTGACTCATTATCTGCATTATTCATTGATAAATTTTGGCTAATATCGTCGCTGATTTTAGTGACAACTGAATCTGATTTTAAAAGCGTCGTTTCTTGACTTTGGGTAGTCTTTACAACTTCTTTCGATAGGAGTATATCACTTGCTTTAGCTACTATCTTACTCTTAGCATCAGTCTCTTTTCCAGCCATCTCCGTCAAGAACCTGCTTATAGCTTCAACTTTGGGAGTCAATTTACTTTCTTGAGTATTAGCTCCCGACTGTATATTTTTCTTAATAGTATTGTATTCGTCTATTGTGAGATACTTTCTCAGATTGAATAATAACTTTTCAGAATCATTAGCCAGATTACTATTGTCTGCTTCTAAATTTTTATGAATCTTGTATGCTACTTTAGCATTATCCTTATTATCCAATTTATTTGTAAGGTCTTGATTATTATCGAAGTTTTCTTTTATAATATCAAGTCCACTTTCAGTTGAATTAAGATTAAGTTTCAAATCAGTAAATTTCGAAATAAGCTTAGTTATAGTAGCTTTTATACTATCTAGAGTCAACTTATGAGGTTTTTCATTAGCTAGTTCTGATTTCAAGCTATTAATAAATTGCTTCAAATCAATACCACTTAGGTACTCATTAGACTCTATTTCGCTATTAACAAGTTTGGTTAGTTTATCGCTAGTTTGCGAATCCAAGCTCAAATCACCTGGGTTCATATTAGTGATAAGTACGTTCAGAAAGTTATCCATAAAGTCGAGTTCTTTCGACTCTTTGGATATTTTGGTTGCCTTTTTCGAAGGCGATACTATATCAGTCCCATTTGCGAATGGGAGCATTAAATTTGTTTCCATTTATTTCGGTGCGTCCTTGCACTATTTAATGGTGTAACAATCCTGTTATTTTAATTTGCCACTTTCAATTAATACTTTAGCGGCATATTCTGAATTAAGACTTTCAATTACCTTGCCAGCTTTTTTCTTTGACATCATTTTTAAGATATAAGCTGACTTTTTAGCATCTATATTTTCTAATATTTGTGCTACTTCAGTAGATTTTGAGTTATTGTAAATCTTCGCAAACTCTCTATATCTCTGCATGTTAACGGAATCATAATCACCGCTAACAATTTTATTCATCTCGACCAATCTAGTCTGTGCTAAATCATAGTTTTCTTTCAACGTTTGAATTTGTCCGTCTAGTAATCTTAAAGAATCTTTCAATACTTGTTCTTTTTTAGCCAATGTGGTTAATTGTGAACTAACGGAGTCCATTTTTTGACCACTATTAGCTGACTTATTCATAAGTTTATCATATTCACTTTTCACAGCATTATATTTCACTTTGAGATTCTTGTAATTTTTTTCAAGTGAATACATTCTATCAGTGTTTCCCTTCAGCTCTATTAACTCGTTACCAGAGATAACGAAACTCTTTGAGGGATCTACGTCATAGTAATGGGCCTTTGTTTTCTCCAAATCAATCAATCCGAAAAAAGTGTTATCAATTTGGTAATACCACCACGCACCGCCAATCATTGCTATTGTTAGTAGCAATGAGACTACGAATGTTATGAGAATTTGATATTTAGACATTAGTCATCTTGTTAGTAAATTGTCGAATCGCTATTTCGTCAAGCTCTAATTGTTCTTTGTGAGCAATCTCATCTAAAAAAGCAGATTTCTTTTTTTCCTTAAGCTTTTGAAGTACTTTTTCTTCTTTTAGTGCATCATTATATTTTGTTCGCTTCAGACTTTCTATATCTAGTAAATTATCTAATTCCATCTGAAGTCTCTTTATCTCTTGATTAATAAACTCTTTGTGGTAATAGAATGCCTGAATTTCTTCTAATTTCTTGTTTTTATTTCTGGTCGCTTTGTGATTTTCTAATTTAACAAATTGTTCTTCAATAAGTTGCTCTTTCTCTATTCTTTTTCTAATTATAAGCTGCAACTCAGTCTTTGCTTCTTCGGTTTTGTCCGAACGCAACCTAAGTACAGTGTCTAATTTGAATTTGAATTGCTTTGCCATTTTCCATTACCTACTTTGTCAGTTTCATTAACTGGTCAACTGTTTCGTCGTAAGAAATTATCTCGTTAGTAGATTGCATAAGAAATTTATTGATAGCATCAATTTTGCTTATTGCCTTGTCCGTCTCGGGGTTTGATCCTGATTTATATGCACCAACATTAATCAAATCTTCTGAATTTCTGTATGTCGCAATCATTCTTTGAATCTGGTAAGCTGCGTTAGAGTGTTCGTTACTAATTATATCTCTCATAACCCGTGATATGCTACCAAGTACTTCAATAGCGGGATAGTGACCCCGTGCGGCTAATTCTCGCGATAGTAATATATGCCCATCTAATATACCCCTAACAGTATCTGAGACAGGTTCGTTCATATCGTCGCCCTCCACTAATACTGTATAGAGCCCTGTAATGCTTCCTTTAGCCGATGTACCTGCTCTTTCCATTAGTTTTTGTAGCCCCGTGAATACGGAAGGCGTATATCCTTTGCTAGTTGGTGGTTCACCAATCGTAAGTCCAACTTCGCGTTGAGCCATTGCAAATCTTGTTGCTGAATCCATCATAAACATTACATCCAATCCTTCTTCTCTGAAATACTCAGCGATTGTTGTTGCCGTATAAGCCGATTTTACTCTAGTCAAAGGTGGATCATCACTAGAAGAAACAATTATAACTGAACGTCTTAGCCCTTCTTCTCCCAAATCTTTTTCAATGAACTCTCGAACCTCACGCCCCCTTTCTCCTATTAATGCGATTACGTTAATATCTGCGTTCGTATTGCGAGAAATCATACCTATCAATGTAGATTTACCAACTCCTGAACCTGCGAATATACCTACCCTTTGGCCTTTACCAACCGTCAATAAACCATCAATTGTCTTAACGCCTGTTGAAATTGGCTCTTCAATTCTTTTTCTGAACAAAGGATTAGGAGGAGTAGCATAAATTGATCTTCGTTCCGAAGTTATTATCTCACCTTTCCCATCAATTGGATTTCCCAAACCATCTAGTATTCTACCCAGCAATTCACGTCCAACGCTAACTTTCAGCTTTTCACCAGTGGCAGCTATTTTCATACCTGGATAAAGGTTTTCTGTGTCACCATAGACCATAGAAAGTATCCTATTGCCTTCTTTGAAACCAACTACTTCTGACTTACTTACTACATTGCCTTTAGAATCTTTCAGATTACAAATCTCACCTACTGGTACTTTAGGACCATTACTTTCTAATACTAATCCGATCATCTGTGTGAGATTTCCAGTTTTAGACCTAGTATCAAAATCATCTATATCCTTTACAATACTTTCAGTAATATCAGTCAGATTAAACATCTTCTTTCCTAATTCCTTTTTCAAGATCTTTTATCGTTTCTTCACGTTTTCTTATCTTTGTGGTTTGAAAGTCCCTTTCTAATTTTTGCATCATATTGTACAATTCTTCTGTTATTCTTGCTTCTAACATTCCAGAATCTGTAACAATAACGCAATCGTTCAATTCAATTGCTTCATCTTCGATCAATTCGACTTTATTTGACTCAAATTCAAGTAATTTGGGGTCGGAATCTCTAACCTGCTTAATAGTAGCAGGGTTCAACCTAACACTAATTAGGGTAGAACCTTTTGCTTCTTCAATTAATTTAGAAATCCTATTGGTTACAGAGTCACTATTTAGAATTGTCTCTGTTCTCATTATGTGCAATGCTACTTTCTTAGCAATGTGGAGAACAGAATCGTGTAGTTGAATTAGCAAAGCATTGCTTTTTTCTTCAATCTCTTGAGTTATGCCTTCTAAAGTTCTCATTTTCTCAACGAAATTTTTTATCTCAGCTCTGGCAACTGCCATCTCAGACATTTGTCCTTCTTCGAAACCTCTGTCATAGGACTTTTGCATTTCTTCTTGTGCAAATTCTATCGGAATTACACCCTTTGGTATATTATCCAGATTTATAGAAATTGGTTCGGAGCTATCTTCTAAAACAAAATGATGAGTAAAGCAAGTTCTCCCAATTTGATTTACCACTTTAGAATTATTTTTTCGTACATCAGATTTATCGAAAAATCTTTCAATTTTTAATTTTCGGCTCTGAGTTCGTGGTATTTTTACTAAAAGTTCTTGCACAATTATTACCTTAAGATTTATGATTAAACGAATACATCGTCGTTTCCTCTTCCGCCAATCATTATTTCTTCTTTCTCTTCTAACTCTTTTATCTTATCTACTATTCTGGTTTGTGCTTCTTCGACTTCTTTTAACTTAACAGGCCCCATAAATTCCAGTTCTTCTTTTACTACATCAGCTGCACGTTCTGACATATTTTTGAAGATTTTCTCTTGTATTTCTTCACTAGATATTTTCATAGCCAGAGCTAAATCACGCTTATCAATTTCACGAAGCAATCTTTGTATTCCTCTATCATCAATTAAGATAATATCTTCGAATAGGAACATTAGTCGTTTTACTTCCATTGCAACTTTCGGATCGTGTTGTTCTAAATTCTCAATCATCTGCTTAGCAACTTGATTATTAACCTTGTTGAGAATATTAGCCAACATTTTAGAGCCACCAGCACTAGATACACTCTGAGTTAAAGTAGATGCAGCTATCTCATCTAGTACACTCTCTACTCTTCCTAATGATTCTGGTGATACTTTGCCAAGTGTGGCTATTCTTTGAACTGTTTCCATTTTCAATTCGTCGTCAAATTCACTTAAGACAAGAGCGGATTGATCTGGATCAAGGTGCGAAAGAATAAGAGCTACCGTTTGTGGGTGCTCTTTTTTCAAGAAATTAGCTAATTGCTCCGGATCGGCTTTTTTCAGCACTGAGAAGCTCTTCACATTAGACATTAGCTTAATTTTGTCTGTTAACTCTTTTGCCCTCTCTGGTCCATAAGTCCTTTCTAGCAAGGATTGGGCATATCCGATACCGCCTTCAACATAAGCGCTAGAAGTGCTCATTAGTTGATAGAATTCGGCCAAAACTAAATCAATATCTTCTTGGTCTATTCCTTTTAGCTTAGATATTTCCGTAGCTATGGACTCCACCTCTTTCATATCCATTCTTTGGAATATTTTCGCAGCCACATCTACATCTAAAGACATCAACAGAGCCGCTACTTTTTGTTTACCGCTTAGTTTTTTTAATACTAATTCTTCTGTATCACTCATTTATTCTACCTCCAAACTCATTCTAATTGCAGACTGCCATCAGAATTGCTTGCTGCGTAAGTTCTAATTAATTTCACTGCTTCTTCAGGATGGTTAATCATGAATTGTTCAATTTTCTTTTTAATTTCTAATTTCATCAATCTTTCTTCCGAAAGAGTTTCAAAGTCATCTAGAACCATATCGCTTTGCGATTTTGTATCTAAACTAATTGATTGACCTCTATCAGTACCGGTGCTATTCATTGCTTCTTCTAACTCCAATTTCAAATTACGCCCTTCTAACTTGGCTTGCTTTTCGCCATTTAGTAGCATTTGGTCTGGTACATCAGATGGCATAAACATCATCTCGTCGTCCAAATCTAAATCGTCCAATGGTTGTTTAACACTAGCCAGTCTATCATTCAAAGTAGCATCAGTTGGAAGAGAAAGAGCTACTTTCATCTTCTCTTTCACAAATGGTGAACGAATTAATAAGTACATTAATATACCAACTAACACTAATCCTACTAAAATAAGTATTATTTTCTTATTAACAGGATTATCATACCACTCTACTGGCTCGTTCAAATCAAATTGGTCAATAGTCAATGTATGTTCAAAAGGAACATTTATTACGGATATTTGATCGTTTCTGGTCGGATCATAGCCAACTGCATTCCTAACAATTTCTTCGAATTTTTGCATCTCCTCATCGGAGCGAGGACTGTATTTGACTTCTTTTACACCATTATTATCTACAAGTTCAGTTGTACCATTAATCATAGCGGCTATTGATAATTTTTTTATAGCTCCTACTTCTTGTATTATGTGTTCTACACTATTAGAAATCTCATAGTTAGTGAGACTGTTACCTTCATTTTTTGCCATATTCACATAAGGGAAGCTAAGCGAATCCGTTGTCTGACTTTCATTGTTAATCGTTTGTTCACTTCTTGCTACTTGGCTTTCTGGATCATAAGAAGTTAATGTCTTTTCTATTCTTGTAAAGTCAAGCTCGGCATTAACTTTTACTTTAGAGTTACCCAACCCCAAAGCACCAGCTAATAAATCCTCGACTTTTGTCTGCAAATATGACTCTACGCTTTTTTGTTGATTGTGTTGTGCTTCAGTCACTCCTGCGGGAGAGTTGACATCAAGGACTTCCTCAGAAAGTAATCGACCTCTTTGATCTGTAATTTTCACATGGTCTGTTTCCATACCTTCTATACTATTTGCAACCAAACTTTGAATACCAATAACACTATTTTGCGGTAATCTACGGTTGTTATTCAAATGCACTGTTACCGAAGCGGTGGGTGGCTTTTGGTCTTTGGCGAACAATGCAGTTTCAGGTATCACAATGTGCACTCTCGATTTTTCAACTTCATCGAACGAATTGATAGTACGTGACAACTCTCCTTCGAGTGCTCTTCTGTAATTTATTTTTTGAACAAACTCTGACATACCCAAATTTGTTTGATCAAATATCTCATAACCAACGCCCCCTTCACTCGGAATCCCCTTCGTTGCTAATGCCATTCGTGCTTCGTTTACTTTGTCTGCCTCGACTTTTATAATATCTCCAGATGGACTGATTTCATAATCTATGTTGTTTTCCGTAAGATATTCTATTGCTCCAGCAGCATCAGTGTCATTTAGTCCCTTGTAAAGAGTCTTCATATTGCCAGAAGTAGCAGATGATATAATCATAACAATGACTACTAACACTAGTGCTAATGCACCAACTATACCAGCTTTCTGCCCTGTATTCAAACCAGACGAAAATTGTTGGAATTGACTAAGAGCATTGTTATTTTTCTTTTTTTCTAATTTATTGTCAGCCATAATTTTTTCCTATCTAAATTTAGACTTGCATTCTGTTCACTTCTTTATAAAGTTCAATCGCTTTATTACGAAGCTCCATAAGTAATTCAAAACTAGTCTTTGCTTTTTCTGCACTAATCATAACATCGTGCAAATCTACTGGTTCACCTTTGATAAATGCTTCTGATTTGTCTTTCGATTCTAATTGGAGTGTATTTACATCGCTGATGAACTCACTCAGAGTATCAGAGAATTTTACGTCGCTTTTGCTACCAGCTTTGATAGTGTTGGATTGATTTTGCGAATCAACTAAGGCCGAAATACGCCCAGCTGCTGGCTCTATAGGTAACATAGTGTACTTCCGTGTAATTAAATGAATAGTCTTCCTGACTATATTTTTTTGTTCTTATACTTTTGCGTCTAACATTGTACCAAGAGCAAAAGTTTTGCTCTGAACTTTACCATTTCTGTTAAACACTATATGTCTGTCAAGCGATGCCGAACTTTCAGGAAACATTTTCTTAAAGAAATTTTTCTCATTATCTGAAAGAATCGTATCAGGTTGATTTACTTTATCGTTGAACTCTTCGAGTTTTTGTTTCTGAGGAGAATTGGTCTTGTTGACTCTACTCTTAGAAGCAATACCCTCCGAGTTGTTATTATATATTCTTGTTATCTGATTATCAGTCGAATTTAATCTCATCTATTCAGCTCTATATTTCCAAAGAATATCGGGCTAGATTTTTTGCTGCATCTACTACTTGAGCATTTGCCTGAAAAGCTCTTTGTGCAGAAATCATCTCAACCATTTCAGTAACTATATTAATATCTGGCATCTGAACATAACCATCTGCATTAGAATCTGGATGATTAGGGTCATAGACCATACGAGGAGCCGAATTGTCCTTCACTGTTCTAGCTCTTAGCACTTCGTTTTCGTTTTCCAAACCATTGTTAATCGCCGATCCAGAGTGTCCAACATTAGTTTTGTCCAATTGCAAAGTAGCGTGCATACTTTTTTCGAAAGGACTATCCTTTATATCGCGCACCACTACTACTTCACGTTTGTAAGGCATTCCGTCATCAGCTTTGGTCGTGTTAGCATTAGCTATATTTCTAGCCACAGCAGACAACCGCAATCGCTGTACGCTCATGCCTTGTCCGCTAATATTAAAACTAGAAAATATGTTCTCAGCCATAACTTTACTTAACTATTTGTTCCTTTAATAGAACTAGACATCCCAGAAAAGTACTTATTGACCATTTTGGAAACTAGTCTAAATCTAATTTGGTTTTCCGCAGATTCTGCCATCTCCTTGTCCAAATTGACATGGTTTTCTCCGCTGAAGAAAACTTCAGCATCGGGAATATCTCTGTATTCCTTTTCCCCCGCTGGCACACCAGAGTTAACTTTACCCAATGGTATATGACCCGATTTGGTCTCTACTCCTTTGAGTACAACCTCCTCATTGTGGAACAATTCTTCGAACTTAACCCTTTCGGGTCTGTAGTTCGGAGTGTCGGCATTGGCTATGTTCTTTGCAGTTGTCTGCTGCCTAAGTGCATAGGAATCTAACGCCTTTGTCATCAATGGGAGTTTCTTATTAAATAGAAAATCCTTTACTAGCATCGTATCATCCTGATATTTTACTTGTCAAGCTAAAAGTACGCAAACTAAATGCCAAATAAATTCGTAAAATTTATTTACAATTCATAAACATATTATAAAAACATTTATTTTCATACAGTTACTTATTACGCTAAAATATTATCCACAACTGTAATCCCCTAATAATGTGGATAAATAATAGCATAATATTATACACATTTGTATAATTGTGCGAAAAAAAGCCATAAATAGATAATGAACAATCGTTAATAAATGTCTCAGATGATGGTAAATATTTTGTTTCAATCAATGAAGGTGAGGCATACCTCAAAGTATGGGATTTAGAGAAAATGAAACTAATCGTTAATGAGCCATTGTTTGATATCAATAGTGACGATTGGTGTAGGGCAGAAGATATTTATTTTTCTAAGATAAATCCCGATTTAATTTATTATTGAGGGTTATTGACAAAAAGTGATAACGGTGATAGACTGAGTGGTATATTTTCTTATAATATTGACAGTAAGGTCAAGAGAAGACTTGTGAATAATGGCATTTATAATGGGAACAAGATGACTTTTTTGGGTATTGATACAAGAGATTTAAATAGTTCTGTTTGGAGGGTAGGTGTTATTAATTTGGAAAGTGATGAATTGGAGTACTATGGACAAGCCCCAGAAAATATATACCCTGACAAAGTAATATATTCTTTGGGACTTTAACTCCATATTTTTTATTTTGTTAGTTATTAATCATATTATTTAAAAAATAGTTAAGCAGGTATTTGATGAGCTGGGTAAGAATATGGGTACATATCGTATTTTCAACTAAGAATAGAGAACCATTGCTGAAAGATAATTTGAGGGATTATGTATTTGACCATATCAGGCAAACAGCTAAAGAGAGAAATATTTATATCAAATCTATAGATGGATGGGAAGATCATTGCCACTGTTTGATAAGATTGAACAAAGATGAATCACTCAATACCTTAGTTCAACAAATAAAAGTAGAGTCAACAACTTGGATGAATAAATCGAATCTTATAAAAGGTTTCGAATGGGAAGATGATTATTTAGCAGTATCAGTTAGCGAATCTAACTTGGAGAAAGTTATCCATTATATTGACAGTCAATCTGAGCATCATAAATTCAAATCTTTTGATGAAGAATACAAGGATTTTTTGGAATACTTTAAGTAGAAGTTTTGAATGGGTTATAATACAGATTATGATAAATCTAGACAAATAGCGATAGCTTTATTTCAATTGGTGATACAATAGAATAGACTATGGCAAAGCATTAATACACTTCAGAAAGATTTTCCACATTTTCTTTTGGGTATTTACCTAAAAACTAATTAACTTTGTAGTTCTTAAAAAAAGAATTTAATAAAAGATATTTAATCACTAAGGTATAGATATGAAAAGAACGTACCAACCAAGTAATAGAAAAAGAAAAAACAAGCACGGTTTCAGAGCTCGTATGGCAACTAAAAACGGTAGAGCTGTATTAAACAGAAGAAGAGCTAAAGGAAGAAAGAGACTTTCTGTAAGCGGTTAACTGCACTTGTTTTTTGAACAAGAATTATTAGGATTTGCAAGATGAAACGGCTTACGCCCATTTTGGTGCCACTCAAAGGGCACGACTCTTTCAAAAGAGTATTAGGCAAAGCAACAATTGTTAGGACTAATAATTTCTTAGGTGCTTTTGTTCCTAATACTTCAATTATTGTACCTGTCAGCTTTGGTATTTCTGTGCCAAAGCGACATGCAAAAAAAGCTGTAGTAAGGAATAGGACTAAAAGACTAATCAAAGAATCGTTGATTAGCTTAGCACAAAACGAAAAGGAGAAACTACTAACTTTCGAAGAGTTTGTATTAATTAGAACTGTAAAATTACCTTCTCATCCCAAATTTGTTAGATTAGACGAAGTTAAATCAGAAATTTTTGCTTTGTTTGATAAAGCGGTAATGAGAATAGGACAAAATAATGAAACACATACTAATAGGATTGATTAGAATCTACAAATCATTCATTTCTCCATTACTTCCAAATTCATGTAGATTTCACCCAACTTGCTCAACTTACTCAATGGAAGCCATTAGAACTCACGGCTCCCTGAAAGGTATATATTTATCAATAATTAGAATTTCAAAATGTCATCCTTTTCACAAAGGAGGACTAGACCCTGTACCAACAGTTAATCCGAAGAAAGGAAAAAATAATGGATAGAAATAGTATATTAGCCATAATCTTAATTTCACTACTTATTCTTGGATATATGTTCTATAGTTCACAGAACATACCAGAACAATCAGAGATTAAAAAAGCAGATAGCACCGTAATAAAATCTGAAGATAGTAAGGATGCGGAATCACTTTTTAAAAATGACAATAATTCAACAACTCAGACTGGCTCTGAGAATCAACAATTACAATACGGTAAGTTTCAATCCTTTACCAAAGGCAAAAGGGAAGTTGTAACAATTGAATCTGATCTTTATATAGCTAAGCTAAGTTCAAAAGGTGGCGATTTAATTAGTTGGGAATTAAAAGACTATAATAAATGGGATGGAGTACCATCGCAATTAATAAACGACAAGGAAGGTGTACTATTTCTTGATTTTATTTCAACAGACGGCAAAGACATAGACTCTAGAAATCTTTATTTCAAATTTGATAACGATGAAAGAAATATAAAAATATCTGGAGACCAAACACATACAATTACTGCTACTTTGGAAGTTGAACCTGGAAAAACTATTACAAAGGTTTATAAATTCTCTGGTAATAAGTTCGCATTCAACACTGGTGTTGAATTAAAGAATATGGAAGAATATATTCCGCGTAACTATCTATACAAATGGACAAAAGGGTTAACATACCAAGAGAAGAACTCAGTAGATGAGTCAGGTGAAGCACATGCTTTAGTCCAAATGAACGGCGAAGTAGTTGAATTAGATGCAACAGATGACGAAAAGAAAGTAACTCGCGAAGGTATAATTGACTTTATTGGTACTAAGACAAAATACTTCGGTGCTGCAATCAAGCCAAAAGATTTTGACGGTGAAATATTGATGACTGCGGAGAGCATTGCCTATCCGAAGACAGAAGGAATGGTAGAAACTTATGATTTATCCATCAAGATTCCTTACAGCGGCGGAACTAAATCGCAAGAGTACTTAGTTTACTTGGGACCATTGAAATTGGACAATGTAGAAAACTATGGATTGAACCGTATGGTTAACCTTGGATGGTGGGGAATCCGTCATATTGGTGAATATATAATGATGCCAATATTCAACGCAGTACATTACTTTATCCCAAGTTGGGGTATCACAATTATTATTTTCTCCATATTCATCAAACTTGCTTTGTATCCTCTGTCAATTACTCAGATGAAGAACGCAAACAAGATGAAAATACTTACACCAGAAGTAACAAAGATAAGAGAAAAATACAAAGACGAACCACAAGTACAACAAAAAGAGATGATGGCACTTTACTCCCAATATGGAGTAAATCCTGCAAGTGGTTGTTTGCCAATGCTTTTGCAAATGCCAATACTCTATTCACTTTGGACTCTATTTAGGACAAATATAGATTTGCGCCAATCAGAGTTTATACTTTGGATACACGATTTATCCGTGCCCGACACTTTGGTTCATTTTGGAACATCTATATTAGGTATATCTTCAATTAGTGGATTAGCTTTGGCTATGGGTATATCTATGTTTGTCCAACAAAAGATGACTATTTCTGATCCTAAGCAAAAGGCAATGGTCTATGTTATGCCTTTTATGTTTATTTTCTTATTCTCTTCTTTCCCAGCTGGGTTGAACCTTTACTATTTTATGTTCAACGTATTGGGAATTGGTCAACAGCTATATATCAATAATTTTGCTAAAGATAGAGTGACTTCGATTCACGATATGAAGAAAGTCAATAAGAAAAAAGGTTGGTTAGCAACAAAGATGGAAGAAGCACAAAAAATAGCTGAAGCACAAGGCAAAGTTCCTCCAGGTAGCAAAGGGAAAAAAGGATTGAATCCATCTAATCCAAATCACAGAAAGAAAAAGAAATAGTTAGAAAATTTAATTTTCTTTCGCACAAAAGTAACTAAAATCAGTTTATATTGTCTTTTTGAAGGGCTACTAATTTGATATTTGTTAAATTAGTAGCTAATATAATTCAAAGACATTAGAAATGAAAAATATACGAATTTATAGTTCAGCATTAATTTTAACTTTGGTTTTCGCATTAAGTGGATGTCCAGAAGAAAACGATTCGTTGGTAAATCCGCCTTCGCAAGCGGAGACCGTAAACGTTCGGTTCATTAATCTTGCCGGTGACAATCAACCTCGTTCACTTAAAATGACTGAATTTGTTACACCAGATATTGCTTATGCACAATCAAGCGAAACTTTTAACCCACCAGATGACAGCACATTCGCTATGGTCATCAAAGGTGGTAACGAAGAATACGGCCCAGAAAAACAAATAAAGTTCTTCAGAAATCTGACTTATACATTTTTTGCATTACCAACATCACCAAGCGATAGTTTACATCCATTGCCAGTTGATACACTTATTGGGATTAATACATCTTTGACCATCCCCAAAGTAACGAATGACGGATTTGTAAGGTTAATAAATGCATATCCTGAAAATTCATCAACATTTTCTTTAGTATTAGGTTGCCCTGGTGGCACATCTCTTGCACCTGGTGTACGTTACAGGGGCTTCAGTAGCTCAGAGCCAATACTCTCGGGAGAAAATACGTTCAGCGTTATTCATAATCATGATGGTAAGATGGAATCATTAGGACTTTTCCGATTAGATATGGTTCCAAAAGGAGAATATTCATTTGTTGTAGTATATGGCCAATCTGGCAAACCAGTAGTCTATGTATTAGATGAACTAAACCCATCGGCAAATGCTTTTGCTCCAGCTCAGGAAGTTGAAGCAAAAGCTACAAACATTAGAACAATTAATTTCTCATCAAAAACTTTTGATGTTAATTTAGATGACGAACTTATAGTATCTAATCCTAAGAAAGAATTCATTAATAGCTACAACCAATATACTGCATGTAGTGGTACTTCAATTTCTTCACTTAATGTGGTAAATAGTGGCGATACGCTATCAAATCTATTTACATCGCTTGAAGTACTACGCAACTATTCACTGTACCTATTTGATGAAGGTGACAAAATAAGGCAAATATTGGCTCCACCATTTAAGGTCTTTGGGGAAGCTGAAGGAAAATCAATAATCAGGGTAGTGAACGGCAATCCGGACTATAGCGGAATAACGGTTGCATTTGGAGCCAGGGAGATAGCTGGTTCAAACGAGTTGAAATATGGCGAAACTATTGCCAGAGATGTGAAGTTTGGTCAAGTATCAAACATTGGATTATTTGAACCTGGGTTGTCACCAATCACACTTTTTGCTGCTACTCAACCAGCACAATATATTACTGGTGTTAATATTAATTTAGAAGAAAACAAAAGTTATACTTTAGTACTTTATAAAAAAGAAGACGGCTCTCCTGCATTTACTATAATCGAAGATAATGAGGAAAACACCAATACAAAAGAAATTGAAGAGGGAGTATTTGTGCAGGTAGTAAATGGAGTTGCAGGACCCTCATCTGTACGAATTGGGATTGAACCGATTATAAGCGAAAGTACAAATCAATTATTTTACGGTTTGAATTTAGCAACAGTAATACCAACCGGAACGACTGAGATAAGCGTGAACGGTAAGAAAAGAACAATTGATCTTGAGAAAGGTAAACGACTTCTGATTGTTGCATCTGGAACAACAGGCAATGAAAGAATATTGACATATCAGAGCGATCCTATTGAGAAATATGATGATATGTACAAAATACGTTTCCTCAATGCCAGTTCAGAAATAGAAAGGATAACTGTAAGTAGGTTTAACTTAATTGATTGTCCTGCTTGTCCAATCTTGGCTAATAATATTGCATACGACGAGTTATCTTTCATACAAGATGTAAGATCCGAAGCAAAAATATCATTATTCGTTTACAATCCAGATGATTATGGTAAACTTTATCATAGAGTTGATGATTTGAAACTCAATTTTAATAAAGCTTATACTTTTATTTTCACAGGTAATTCCTCTTTAGGAAACAATAGCGATAGTGACAATACAAACAATGGTTATTCCGTTGTTATAATACAAGAATTCTAAATAATAAATGGCTTAAAATATGACAAGATTACTTACCCTTTTTGTGCTAATAGCGCTAACTATTAGTACTACTTTTGCATTCAGTGCAACCCCTATCGCTTATAACGTAAATATAGAATCTTCAAACAAGAATACGATATCTGTACCAGTTCCGAGACTTGAAATGGGACAATATCAGATTAACTCAATTTATGTGAAGACTAAATCGAAAATAGAAGTCAATGGGAATAAATTTGCTTCAGATATTTTGAACAAAGGATTCGAAAATATTTCAGTCAATAAGGTCAATAAAATAACGAGCAATAACAGTGATAGAGTCAAGGGAACTCCAGTGGAGCGACTGTACATAGTTGAGTACGCTATTGGTGTTGACTCTTACGATATGGCACAAGAGTTAATGAAAAACCCCGAAGTGGAGTACGCAGTACCAGTATTCAACAGATATACAACAGATTTCACCCCTAATGACCCCAATATTTCCGAACAGTGGCATATTGATGATAATGTAAAGAAAGCTTGGGATATAACTAAAGGAAGTGCTGATGTCGTTATAGCAATAGTAGATTCGGGAACTGATTGGCAACACCCAGATTTGCTACCTAATATATATATCAATCCTAATGAGATACCTGACAATGGAATCGATGACGATAACAACGGATACATAGATGATGTTAATGGGTGGGACTTCGTTGGTAATTTGACCTTCCAACAAGCTATAAACAGACAGTGGAGACCGGATAATGATCCGAAACCTTCATTTACTTCAAACGACCACGGGACTCACGTGGCTGGTTGTGCCTCTGCCGCAACTAACAATTCAGTCGGAGTAGCTGCGATTGGTTTTAATACTACATTAATGCCAATAAAATGTGGCTCTGATAATTGGAATAATGGTGGCACTCGTGGCATATTCAGAGGATACGAGGCACTTATGTATGCCGCAGAAAACGGTGCAGATATTATTAATTGTAGTTGGGGTGGGCCAGGATACAACCCAGCCGAACAAGAGATAATAAATTCCATAGTAGATATGGGTGTATTAATAGTCGCATCAGCTGGTAACGACAGCCAAAACATTGACGAAGCATCCTTCTTCCCTACTGGATACAACAACGTTCTGAGCGTTGGCTCAATTCAAAGTAATAACAGAAAATCTGGATTTAGTAACTATGGCATTAGAACTAAAATATATGCACCTGGCTCGAATATTTATGCAACATTGCCGAATAATAAATATGGTAATAAGTCTGGAACATCTATGGCTGGCCCAGTAGCTGCAGGTTTAGCTGCATTAGTAAAAGCTATTCATCCCGATTGGACACCACATCAGATTATGGCTCAACTTAGAAGCACAACTGACCCTATTGCTAATGTTTCGAATTCTGACAAACCTCTTTACTTTGGTACTATCAATGCTCTAAAAGCTTTACAAGCAAATGCGAATAATTTTAGTCAAAATAAGACTAAAGGGATGGCAATATCTGAAAATGAATTTGATCAAAATAGTACCATAACCAATTATGATGAAAAAACAATTTCACTAGAATTGATTAACTATCTGGCACCAGTCTCAGGTGTCAAATTAGAGTTCTTTGCAATGGACAAATACTTCGATATATTAACTAGCGAAATAATTGTTAATGGATTGAGCACACTTGATACAAATGGAATAGAACTTAAGATTAAACTCAATGAACTGAATCCGTGGTACGATGGATTTGCGAGAGTATTGATTAAGTACACAGCAGAAGCTTATAGCGATTACCAACTATTGAAAATTCCAATTCAACTTGATTCGGAAAATGAATTTCAATTTTTAGATGAAATATTAGAAGAAGATTATGCCACATTCTTCGATGTTCATTCACCAGATAGAAACACAGTTTGGGCAGTTGGTAGAAGCCGTGCAAGTAGAAGAGGAATTATTTACAACACAGCGGCAAGTCAACTATTTGATGGTGGTGACGAAGGACTAACAGGTGTTTATGCAAAAGACAATGCAATTGCTTGGGTAACAACGGAGAAAGGTAATTTACTTTACACTACTAATAGTGGGACACAGTGGTCAAGTGAAAATTTCAGCTCCACAACTTCATATTTCAACGGAATCGATTTCTTTGACGAAAACAACGGAATAGCTGTTGGTGACCCTGTAAATGGACAATTTGGAGTAATAACTACTTCTAATGGTGGTAAGAACTGGGCTCCTACACCTTCGTTGGCAGCAATCGGAGACGAAGCCGGACTATTAGGCACACTTTGCATATTCGGAGATAGAGCTTGGTTTGGGACGAATAGTGGAAGAATACTAAGGGGTAGGGATTTTGGTAAATCTTGGTCAGTTGCTGAAGTAGAGTCAGGTGTTTCTATTATCGATATTGCATTTCATAGCAATACTGGTGGAATAGCTATTTATACTAATAGAGCTAAAACCGGAAATGATGTAATTTTAGCAAGAAGCAATGACGGAGGATTAAATTGGACTTCTAATATCTCTAATCTAAATGAGAAATTAGGTATCACCCCAATTGAAATTTTCTATAATGAAGATTCTGATAGAATATATTTAGTAGGCAAAGATGCCGAAGTTTATTACACAGAAAATCTGGGTTCAACTTGGGTACCAGTACTAACGACACAAGCCGTTACTTACGAAAGAGCAGATATATCAAATGAGACAGAGAAATTCAGAATTTATGGAGCAGGCCCGACTAATATTTCTGCTCTAGATTTTATCAAAATACCAGAAGGCGCAAAAGCATCTTTAACATCTCTATCGGGTTCTTCATTCGTATATGACAGCACCGAAATAAATAAAGTTAGTAATAAGTCTTTTGAATTTGAGAACAACGGTGATTTGACAATTTTTATAAGCTCCATTGCAATCGAAGGTCCTGACAAAAATGCCTTTGGCTTTTTTGGTAATCTACCAAAAGAAATAGCAAAAGGATCAAAAGAAAGAGTTATTACTAAATTCAATCCGACAGAAGTCAGAGAATATAAAGCAAAACTTGTATTATATAGTAACAACGATGGCGGTGACATAGTTATAGAACTGAGTGGGAAAGGATATGAGAAACCAATAACGAGCGTTGCATTCGATTTATTCGACAAGGGATTAAACATATATCCGCAACCAGCAAGAAACGAAATTAATATACAATCAACAAGTAATAGTAATATAACTCAGGTCAATATGCTTGATATTACTGGTAAACTTGTTTTGGGGTTTGACTCATATAGTCCTTCAGCGCTGAACACTTACAGTACAAATGGTGTAGGGGCTGGGGTTTATTTACTCCAATTCGTAACTAACACTGGTACTTTTTACAAAAAAGTTATAATAGAATAATGAAAAGCCATAGGAAAGAGTTGTGGTTCAACACAACTACAAGAAGACAGTACATAAATATAACCAGAGATGTGCAAAATGAGATAGACATCTCTGGAATAAAAGAAGGAATGGTGTTAGTGAACGCTATGCACATATCAGCAAGTGTATTCATCAATGACGATGAGTCGGGATTGCACCAAGACTTCGAAGTATGGTTAGAAAAATTAGCTCCAGAAAAGCCACACAGCCAATACAAGCACAACGGATATGAAGACAACGCCGATGCACATCTGAAACGTCAGATAATGGGTAGAGAGGTCGTATGTGCAATTACAAATGGCAAACTGGACTTTGGCCCTTGGGAACAGATATTCTACGGCGAATATGATGGTATGCGGCGGAAGCGAGTATTAGTCAAGATAATTGGGGAATAGGGGAAGAAAAATAAAATGCTTTTAATGTACCTATCGAAATATTAGTTTTTTTATAAATTACTCGGTGTTGATATTTGCTAAGTCCAACCGATCTAAAGACGGCGGATAAATGTTTTTCCAAAAAGGTGAAAAACTCACTCTAATTACTCTTTGTACTCCTTTAGAACCTTTTCATAGCCCCCTTGAGTTGTACTGTCTATCCTGTCTATGTATCTGGCGTAAATAAGTCCTATACCTTTTCCAAATCGGTATTCATATATTTCATTGTGCCTTATTCTGATTGTGTCCTGACCAACATATCTATCTACATTGTAAAGAGCATATAGAAAACCTGTAATGAATTTGACTTTTTTGCCCTCAAATTCCGCCTCCGATTCATTTCTTTTGCTACCGCTGAATGCCACGTAGCCATTGTAAACTGAATTACCAATTACTGTGTCTTTGAACTCAAATGGTTCTAACTCCCAATCACCAACGTAAAGGTTATAAAGATCAAGCCAACCCTTATATCTGAATCTAGATGAGTCCGTAAGCGAAAAGTACATATTGGATATTGCTATTCTATTGGAGTCGAGCGAATAGTAGAATTCGTTATTAGATTTATTGCCTTGCACTATGTCCTCTGAGTCCATTCTATATGCCTTCCGCCCTCTATGCATAAGTGTATCGATAAAATAAATTGTGTTGTAAGCAAATTCAGATAGATTCTCATTATTATTAGAATCTATACCATAGAGTGAATATTCCCACGTTCTACCACTATCTAAAGGAAGGAATTTTCTGTAGTTAAACTCTTCAACAGGTGCTACTCCGTCACTACTACATGAGTTCAAGAGTACAGAAATTGTAAATAACATTAGAAGAAAACGCATTTGCAATTAGTATTTATGTAAAAAATATTGGTTCAATATACGAAACAGAAGTTTGAAATTGAAACTTATAAAAAAAGACCCATTCTTTTCAATAGGAATGGGTCTTAAGTTTAAGCTATTTTTAGTTTCATTACTTGTAATCTATCATCTGTGGCATTGCCATTAGAAACCTTTCTTTTCTTGATATATCATACATAGCAAGAGTATATTTCATTTGTGACTGCATTTCTGGAGTTAAATATTCCATATTCAAAATCAATGATTGTATAGTTGGGCTAAATTCATTTTTAACTCTTTCAACAAAAGTCTCATTTGTCATATTTATCTCATTTTTTAATCCAAGTGCGTCCATAAATGCTTGGAAATCGTCCTTTCTTTCTGGATAAGATTTGACATAAACCAATTTATCTTTGTCAACTCCAATCATTTCTTTCACATAATCAATAGCAAATTCTAGTCCACCTAACTCATCTACTAAGCCTTTTTCTTTGGCGTCTCTTCCAGTCCAAACTCTACCCTTAGCTACTTCTCTGATTTGTTCTACAGTTTTGCCACGACTTTCGGCAACTCTTTCCAAAAATCTCATATATATTGTTTTGGACAAAGTATAAAGTTTTGCTTTGTCAGCTTCAGTGTATTTGAACATTGGGTTCAAGAATTGTGCAGAAGTAGTAGTTGAGATTGTGTCAGCAGTGATGCCCAGCATTTCTCTTGTTCCCTCGAAATTAGGTAAAGCCAATATTACACCAATCGAACCAGTTATAGTAGAGGGATGTGCAATAATCTTATCACAAGCCATTGCCATATAATAACCGCCAGAAGCAGCTACATCGCTCATAGAAGCTATTACTTTCTTACGTTTACGAGCTTCCATTATAGCTTCCCACATCTCGTCCGAAGCGATTACTGAACCGCCCGGAGAATCTATTCTTAGAATAATTGCGTCTATATCATCGTCTTCGGCAGCATCTCTGATTTGTTCAACGAATTTTGCTGAACGAATCTCATATTCGCTATTACCGAAAAGTGAATTATCATCTGAGCCAGAATAAATCGGGCCAACGCTGTTGATAATAGCAATTGTCTTGTCTTCATCTACTTCGCCTTTTGGCTTATATTTACTCTTATTATATTGCACAACCGATACCAGATCTAACTCTTTAGTATATAAACTATCAGTTGAAAGGTCAGGATAGACTTTAGACTTAATGAAGTCCTCAACTTGAGTTTTGGTTTTCATCCCATCAATCAATTTGTACTTGTATAAGCTATCAACCGTGAAAAGCCCTTGGTTGAGCAAAGCTAGAACTTGTGATTTTTCTATTTTTCTGTGCTTTGCAACACTAGCAATAAATTCGTCTTGAAATTGATTGAGCATAACTTCAAGTTGGTAACGCGATGAATCGCTGAATTTATATTTATTGTACGAATCAACAGCAGATTTGAAATCTTCGAATCCGACAACGTGATATTCCATTCCAATTTTCTTGAATAAACCAGTCATAAACATAGAGCTAATGCCGTACCCATTGAACTCTAACAAACCTTCCGTAGGCATAAATATAGAATCTGCAGTCAAAGAGTTGTAGTATGTTTGTTCATCTCCAGACTCAATAAAACTATAGATAAACTTACCCGACTCCTTAAAGCTTTCTAATTTTTCTTGTAATTCTGCACCCTTTGCGCGTCCAACGGATCCATTGATATTTAATAAAATTCCCTTTATTTTATCATCATCTTTTGCCCTATCAATTGCATTTAGAATATCGAAGAAAGACAATGATTTATTTCCACCAGAAAAAATACTAAATGGATCTTGCTTAGAATATTCTGGCAGACCGTCTGATAAATCGATTGTCAATACTGTCTTGTCTTCTATCTTAACTTCTGGTTCTTCGAAATTGAACGAAGAGCCGAGGAAAGAGAAAAAGGCAAAAATAAAGATTACGAATAGGAGGAAAACACCACCGATAATTGATACGGGAATCCACCATCTTGTCTTCTTCTGAGGTCTGAAATTAGGCGGATAATTCGGATTGCTTTGTGGGGTATTTTGTATATTATCTTGCATATTGGGTACCTAAACTAATTTGTTATATTACATAGTAAAAGAAAACTATACGTTTTTATTTTCATCATGTTACATATTTTTTTCATATAAATTAGAAATTATTGAATTTAAAGCAATAAAAAACGCACGGCTGAAACCACTTTTCTCTCCCAATTCCTTTTAAAATCATTTCTATGCTATAGCTACTACTGCTTTTTACTTTTGCAGAGTAATTATTTTCAAATCATAAAAATAGGTAATGCGTATGTGGATAGAAGTATTCAAAACAGGAAAACACACAGATTCCAGCGGTCATAGTACCGAATACACAACCGACGACATAGAGCAGATAGCTACTATTTATAACAATTCTGTACAGAAAGACGGTAGCAATGCGGCACCGATAGTAAAAGGACACCCAAAAAGCGATGACCCAGCCTTCGGATGGGTTGAGCGACTGAAAGTTAATGGTGAAAAGCTATTGGCAAAAATCAAGGACATAGTACCCCAATTTGCTGAAGAAGTAAAAGCTGGCAGATTCAAAAAAATATCAATAGCTCTATACCCTGGTAATTTACTCCGCCACGTTGGATTCTTAGGGGCAATGGCCCCTGCGGTCAAGGGATTAAAACCAGTATCTTTCGCCGACAAAGGAGACTATGTTGAGTTTTCAAACAATTCGGCACAAAAGAAATCAGAGCTTGAAATAGTAAAATTAGAAAACAAAAAGTTAAAAGAACAATTGAACATATTAGAAAATGAGAAAAAAGATTCAGAGTACAGTGAGTTTATTAATGGGTTAATTGACGAGAGTAAAATAAATATGCACCAAGCCAAAAAGTTAAAATCAATATTTAAAAAGTTAGCCGAAAAAGGAGAATATGAGGAAGGAGAATCGCTAATAGAATTAGTAAAAGAATTTGCTGGGAGCTATGCTACGACTAACGATTTGTTTAATGAATTTGCACAGAACGATTTACCAGTGAATGACGGTCAGTTTTTAGGAAAAAATACCGCACCAGAACGTCTGGCACTTCACAACAAAGCAAACAGTATTAGCAAGAACAATCCCAACATACCTTATGAACAAGCACTATTGCTTGCATTAGATCAATAATAAAAATAGGAGAAAATGAATGTCTAAAAGAACAGATGAGCTCCGTATGGTTGACCCCATATTGAGTACAATAGCACAAGGGTACAGCAACACTTCTTTGGTTTCGGAAGCACTATTCCCAATAGTTAACGTAAGTAAAAGCAAAATGAAAATACCTGTATTTGGGAAAGAAGCATTTTATTTGAGGGCTGTTGATAGAGCAATACGAGCCGACAGCAATAGAATACCACCAACAGAAATATCATTAATCGATTTCGAGACGCAAGAACGCGATTTGGAAATGGCACTTGACCATTTGGAACAGGAAGAAGCTAGCAATTTAGAAATGTATATGAGTCAAATCACTAAAACCTTAGCAGACAGTATAGCTTTGACAAGAGAGAAAACTGCGGCAGATATGGCACAAGACGAAACTCTCTATGATGCGGGAATGAAAACCGTAATTACAAGTGGAACAGCTTTTGACGACTATACGAATACTACTGACCCAATAGAAGTAATAAAAGATGGATTGGAAGCAGTAAGAGGCAAAATAGGTAAATTCCCTAATACAATGGTACTGGGAGAGTCAGTTTTCAGAGTGCTGATGAGTCATCCAAAAATTTTGGATAAGATAAAGTACTCATCGCTTGGCAAAGCAACCAAATCAATTCTTAAAGAATTAACAGACATACCTAATATTGAAGTTGGTTTATCAGTTTACACAAATGATGGTAACAGCTTCACAGATATATGGCAAGACAATATAATATTAGCATACGTAGATAAGAACGAGAAAGGCAAACGTTCCGAATTTAATCCTAGCTATGGCTATACGTTCAGAAGGAGCGGTATGCCCGAAGTTGACACTTATAACGAGAATGGAGGCAAGATAAAAGTGCTAAGATATACGGATAACTACTCTGTCAATATCACTGCACAAGACGCAGCTTATCTAATTTCAAACACTAATCACAATTAACAAAAAAGAGGAATTTTCTTATGCCAATCAATAATCAAACATATAATCCACTTATGACATTGACTGTAGTAGCAGGAGAAGCACTACCTGCGAATAGGTTTGTTGATTACAGTGGAAATCTTTGCTCTGCTGCAAAGGCCGCTTTGGGGGCAACTGAAATAGCTTGGAACAATGGTGATACTGCATCTATTATCACATTAGGTATAGCCATCGTAGAGACTGCAGATGACTTTTACAAAGGTGATGTTGTCTGTACAGGAGCAAACGGCAAAGCCGCAAATCAATCTGGGTCTGACCCCGTTGTCGGTAGAGCTTTAGATGATGCTAGCTCCGGTAACTATCTAAGGGTTTTGCTCACTCATTAATAATAAATACTAATTAGCCCCTGAAAAAAAGGGGCTTTTTTATTTTTGATTTAATCTTCCAAATCAATGACACTTAAAATGTTCGTAGGGCTGTAGGCAATCGTTGCAGTAGTAGAGTGATTTGCATGCAGTAGCAGAAAACTCTGCTCGTAGCTCTGTGTTCTCAGAATCACAGAATGGGCAAAGAACAAAATCTTTTTGGTTTATTATATTGTCGAGACTGAACTCGGTTGTCTTAGTAGGTGGGGCTATACCCGATTCTTTTAGTCTTTGCTTGGCGTCTTCGCTCATCCAATCGGTAGTCCAAGCCGGAGAAAGTACTGTGTCTATTTTAACTCCAACAATACCATTTTCTTTAAGCTCTTCTACTATTCTTCGGCGGATTTCGTACATAGCTGGGCAACCAGAATAAGTAGGGGTAACGGTAACTATGACTTGGTCATCAACAATTTTTACCCCTCTCAATATACCCATATCAGCTATACTCAGAGCGGGTATCTCTGGGTCGCTGACATTATCCAATAATTTTAATATTTTCTCTTCAGTGACTACCATTGTGCATCGGGCATTGATCTAGGCAGATATTGTAAAGTTGCTAATATGTGACCTAAGAACTCCGTGTGTTTCCCTTCTCTACCACCAGATTGCATCCAAGCATTCGGATCCATTTCATCTAACTCAGATTCCACTAGCATTTTGTTGATAGTTTTGTAGTATTCATCGCGAAACTTACTAGTATCAGGGACTAAGCCCTCTGCAACTAATAACGAGTCGATTTCATCGGAATAGAATAATTCACCCGTGTACATCCAAAGTAACTCTACTGCCTCACGTAATCGGTTATTGCTTTCTTCTGTACCGCCGCCTAACTTTAGCATCCAGTCGTGGCTATGACGCAAGTGGTACTTTGTCTCTTTGATTGATTTTTCGGCAATTGCTCTCAAATCTTCATCTTTGCTTTTTATTAATTCTCCATAAAACAAAATTTCAAAAACATCGAAGAATAGTTGTTTAACGATTGTGTGAGCAAAATCCTCATTCGCTTGTTCGACTAAGAGAACATTCCAATACTCACGTTCATCACGGAAGAAAACCCAATCGTCCGCCGACACCTCTTCGCCACTCAACTCAGCTACTTTCTCATAATAGAACTTAGCTTGACCAAGTAAGTCAAGAGAGATATTAGTAATTGCAATATCTTCCTCTAAAATAGGCCCATGCCCACAGAGTTCAGACAGTCGGTGCGATAGTATCATCCTATCGTCAGCTAAGCGAATAACATATTCAGCTAACGCCTCTTTAATATTATCAGTGTACGTCAACGTTTACCCCTTTAGGAATCTTATAAAAAGTAGGATGGCGATAAACCTTATCGTTAGCTGGATCGAAGAAAGGCCCCATATCTTCAGGAGTGCTCGCCGTAATTGAATCAGCTGGGACTACCCAAATTGCCGTTCCTTCTTGCCTACGAGTATAAACATCGCGAGCATTTTGCAGTGCTTGTTCAGCATCTGCTGCATGTAAACTACCTACGTGACCGTAAGGGCGTCCAGATTTCACTTGAAGGAATACTTCCCATAGTGGCCACTGTGTATCTTTGTTTTCTGTTGTCATAATATATACCTACCTGTGTTTTTTTTAAGCTACTTTTGTTTTCTTTTTTGCTGCATAAGCCGCAGCCGCATCTCTTACCCATTTACCATTATCATGAGCAGCTTTACGATCTTTCAATCTTTTTCTATTCATGATACCATTCCCTTTGATAACATTGAAAAATTCATCCCAATCAACTTCTCCGAATTCCCATTGCTTAGTTTTCTCATTATATTTCAAATCTGGGTCAGGTATTGTAAGCCCACGAGCGTGAGCTTGTGGTACTGTCATAGTGATAAATTTTTGTCTAAGCGAATCATTACCTTCTGCTTTTATTTTCCATTTCAAAGCTTGTTCAGAGTGAGGTGAATCAGCATCAGATGGCCCAAACATCATAATAGCGGGCCACCACCAACGGTTCAAGGCATCTTGTGCCATCTCCCTTTGCTCATCAGTCCCATTGCAAAGTTCTGCAATAATCTCATAGCCTTGTCTATTATGGAACGCCTCTTCGCGACAAATACGAACCATAGCTCTTGAATAAGGACCATAGCTAGTACCTATCAAACTAACTTGATTCACCATAGCTGCACCGTCAACTAACCACCCAATAGTACCCATATCAGCCCAACTCAAAGTCGGGTAATTAAATATCGATGAATACTTCGCTTTACCGTTGTGCAGCGCTTCCAATAGCTCTTCTCGACTTACTCCAAGTGTTTCGGCAGCAGAATAAAGATAAAGACCGTGACCTGCTTCATCTTGCACCTTAGCTATAGCTATTAACTTACGTCTGAGCGATGGTGCTCGGAGTATCCAGTTGCCCTCTGGCAACATTCCGACAATCTCGCTATGAGCGTGTTGAGACATCATTCGAATTAGATTTTTTCTGTAAGCATCAGGCATCCAATCTTTTGGCTCTATCTTCTCACCAGCATCTATTTTCGCTTGAAATTCTTCGAGTCTTTGATTTTCATTCATTTTCAATTTATTTTTTAATTTAACGATTTTCTAATATAACGTATTTACGGAATAAAAGCAATGTTATTTAGTAGTTGATTATCTTTTTTTAGAATTATATGTACAAAAGGATACTTTCTCTAATTTATCGAATCGTGAGTAAATTAATCGATTTCTATTAGAGACGTATTTACAGTTCAAGTGTCTATTTAGATAGGGGCTTTACAAATGAGAAAAACCTTATGAAAAATCAGGTTGCTTCTTTTCGATATTATTAAAAACTATAGAGAATAACTTACAGCTTAATCAACAAATCTTCTTCCGAGGGTTTTAGTGTTGGACAATCACCAAAAGTAATTAGATTTTTGAATGCTTTTACTGGTAATTGTTCGTAATATGATAAATTTTTACTTAGTTCTAATATAGCGGCATGGTGCCTTACTAATGTTGTTTCTGCCGTTTGGGTTATTTCACCGTTATCTTTGAGCTTTTTCAAATCTTTTAGTTCAAGTCTATATACTAAATTCTCATATCGCACAGCTAAATTGAGCAGTATAGAGTTGAGGGGAATCATGTCTTCTTTCAATCTGTTTGGGAATCCCTTACCATTTGGTTTTTCCCACATTTTAAGGCAGACATCTGCAACGGGAGCTAAATTGAAATTGTCTAGTAAACTACTAAATGCAGCTACGAAATGATTGCGATAAATTTGTTGCTCTGAAGAAGATAACTCTACTGGATCATTCAGATGATACTTATCTGAGCCACCAATTCTCTGAATCCCTTGAATAAAAGCAGCATAGACCAAATTGTCTGTTTCATCTTCACTCAAATCAAATTGTTTAGCTAAATATCTACAAGTTATGCAAATACTGCTAAGTCCTTGGCGATAATAGTATCTTGAATCGTTTTGAGCTAATATATAGAGAGTATTTATAATCGATAAAGTTTCAAGACCCATATCATGATCGCCTACAAGACTTTTTATACGTTTTTCGTATTTGCCTATCCTAGCTTCATAGTCTTTTATTCTATTTGTGAGGAATTTACGGGTATTATACTCTTCGAAAGCATTCGATACATTCTTTATTAAGGCAATATTGTCGAATGGTTTTACCAAATACATAAATGCTTTTGCTTCGGAGATAACCTCCATAATATTCTGCAAATCTTGGTTACCAGTTAAAATAATTCTTTTAGCATCTGGTACATATTTAGTAGATTTATTCAAGAATTCCGAGCCTTGAATCCCAGGCATCATTTGATCGCTCAATATAACACCCGGAGTATAGCCCCTTTCGAGTATTTCAAGACCTTCTTCACCTGAGTGGGCTGTTTCTAGCTCGCAGTATTTCTCAAATATACGAGTTAATAACTTGACGATTATTTTGTCATCATCAACTATTAACAACTTCCCTAATTTTTTTTCATCAACCATACTAATTATCAATATTTATTAACATGTCATGAAATCGATCATAATCTTGTGTTTTATTATCGGCATTTGCAAGTAGAAGTATAGAACTATTTGCCCAGTCGATTTCTAATTGCTCTAAGTTTAGAATGTTTAGATTTGTTAATATAGCATTTATTTTTGAATTTGTCAACTCACAAATATATATAAGGTCAATCTCTTTAGATGTAAAGCTATGTTCAAGCTCCATAAACTTTTCTATTTTTTGATCAAATACGTAATGTATTGAATTATCCATGTGTATAGAGGACAGTAGGTTGAGACTTCTTACAACAGTAAGACTTGTAATATATTTATTAATATAATATAAGTTCTTTTTTGTAACTGTCTTGAAGGTATAGAGGTTACACTTTCGTTTGATTGTGAAAGTTGGAATTCGGTTTTCGCTATCTTTAGTTACCAAAGTTCCATTGTTATTCGTATCGAAAGTATTCAATATTCTTACTGGAATATTTGATTTCAATGTTGGCTTTAATGTATTAGGATGAATTACTTTTGCACCAAAAAAAGCCATACGCTCCAAGCTACTAATATTAATCTTATTTTTCGTTAAAGGATTTTTAACTATTCTTGGATCGGCTGACATGACGCCATTGACATCTGTCCAAATTTGCAATTCTGATGCACCTAATTCCGATGCTAAAATTGAGGCAGAGTAATCTGAGCCACCACGCCCTAAATTTGAGATTTTCCCATCTCTATTCTTACATATAAACCCTTGTGTGATAATAGTATTCGCCGATTCAAATATTTTATTTATTTCTTCTTTGTTTGTCAGTTCAAAGTCATCACTTTGGCTGTCATAAATTAGGAAATTTGTAATATCGACAAACTCACAAGTTACTTTGCTCTTTATAAATTCGTAAAAAATTGTAGTAGATAATATCTCTCCGTATGAGACTATTCTGTTGGCAATACTATCACTCAAGTAATCTAATAGCTCAACTCCGAAAATTAGCTCTTTTACTTTATAAACGATTTCTTCGACTTTCTTAAGTGAGTCTTCTTGAAACTCTAATTTATGACAAATATTCAATATTTGAGATTCAATTTCATTATAAATTAAATTTGCTTGGACTATATTCTCAGGGAGGGAATTTGTAATATTAATTAACTTGTCTGTAATCCCTGCACTGGCAGAAAGCACGACAATTTTTTTTTCTCGATTATTAACTAATGCTTTCGCGACTAATCGCATAGCATCTGCAGTACCAACAGAAGTACCACCAAACTTCATCACTATCATTATAGTTCCAATATAGGTGCCAAATGCTCTGCTTCCGTTAGGTGGACTAATACTTGATCTTCGACTAACGAGGCAACAGCAGCTTTAGCATCTGAAAGTTGTATATTGTGCTTATAAGCGAAGTGCCAAATATCTATTCCACCATAATGTATTTCCAACGCCAATAGTTGGTTGGGAGTTAAGCCTTTCTTTTCCATAAATCGAACTTTAGCGGCTTCTACCATAACATCTGATTCCTTATCAATTAACAGTTGCGGTAGAAAATAGTAGTTATCTACCGTTTGCAAATCGCAAATTGGAAATCCTCGGCCATCTTTTTCTAATAGTAAAGGCAAAAACTCCATAGAAACAGTATAGCTCTCGTCTCCCTCTGTCCACAAATCATTCCAAACTAGACGGTCTTCCTCTTTCAGCCAATTGAAAAAATCAATCTCAAATTGGGGCAATTTGAACATTCGCGATTGAGTAAATTCTTTCTTTAAAAGCTCACCGTACTCCTTATCCATTTTCAAAAAGACTTCTTCTGGAATCTCTAATATTCCGAATTCATTAACTAATTTTGAGAAAAAATCAATTATTTCTTGATTACTATTATTCATAAACCATATATTATTTTTAACTTAGAAACGAAAATCGTTTAGAATTATTTCTCCGTTATTTCGGCTTTCTTTTTCTTTTCGTTCTCTTTCCAAAGAAGAAATAAGGTTACAAAAAGACCTATCATTACTATTATATTAGTACCGAGAGATGCCATTTTACCTGTTTCAAATTTCGGTGATTCATATTTGAATTCTATTTTATGATTACCCTCAGAAAGTAAAATACCTCTCATAAAGTAGTTAGATTTAATAATTTCTACTTCTTTTCCGTCAACATAAGCTTTCCACTCTGGGTAATATATCTCGCTGAGTAAAAGAAAGTTCTTACCAGTAGCTTTAGCTTCCAATGAGATTTTCTCATTCTTGTATTCTGTTATCTTTATACTTGCACCATCTTCGATAGGTTCAATCTTAGTGTTTATGCCCTTCTCCAAATAGACCACTTCCCTCGGATTAAAGTTAGCGTTTTGTCCAGGGTTATATTCCATTCTTTTTAATATAGAAAGAGGTTTATCAACCGCAGTACTATCAACAAAAAATGCTCTTGGTAAATAGGAAGGGTTCAAATAGACGAATGCCTGTTCTTGTTGCGATTGGAAAACGGGTTGCATCCCTGGCAACTGTCTTCTGTCAATAATATACTTTACATTGAGCAGATTCCAAACAAATGGGTTCGTAACGGAAGAGGTACTTCCACCAGAAGTTACATCTAACATATCCTGATAAACTCGTAATTTTGCAGAGTGATAGCCACCCACATTTTCTAATAGCCAATAAGCACTAGCGTTTGGCGTTGGTGACACAAAATCAGCAATACGGAATTTTTCTTTATTGTCATTCTTTATGAAATCAACCCAATCTTTACGATGAAAAACTTGGTCTTTTAAGGAAGTTTCAACTACGTCCATTGGACGAGAATCTACTCTCCATAAGTCAAAAACTAATATAAGAATCAATCCCGATAATAATATTGGTTGTTTTATTTTCTTTATTGCAAAAAGGTAAATTAGTCCTGCAGCCAACAGCATAAGTACACCGTTAATCATCCAATCGCTCATCATTTCTGACCACACAAATTCGGTGAATTCAGTCTTGAATTGCGAATGATATTGTTCAGGCATCTGTGGGATCATTCTTTGTGTAACAAAATTTGAGTTCTCAACAGAAGATTTATAATTTTCTTCAAATCCAAAATTGTACAAGATACCCAACGCGAAGAAGGATACAGCTGCAATAGCAAAGTAAGTTATTTTCTTTTTGTTTTCTTTACTTATTCCACCTTTTGACCAATCTAAAATCGATGATAACCCATAGCCAGCTAATATAGGAAACGCAAAATGCACAAGAGCCAATATCATTGATGGGGCTCTGAACTTATTGAACATAGGAACATTATAGAAGAAGAAATCATAAAGAATCGGTAGAGTATATCCGAATGACAGTATTAGAGCGAAAAGTGAAAGAAAAGCAAGAAATTGCACAAATACATTTTTTCTATTTGTAAATATTCCAAACAGAGCAAGGAATAGGATTAGGATTCCCATATAAGGAGCAGAATCTTCTATCGGCTTTTGCCCCCAATAAGTTGGAACTTTATTATCTTTATCTTGTGCAGCTATTTGCGAGAGTATAGTACCACTATTTTTCTCAACGTCATATTCCAATTTACCAAATCCATAGTAATTTGGCACTAAAAATCCCATCATCTCTCCTGGACTGAACGACCACATTGTTGCATAGTCATAGGAGTTGCCACCAGTGGCATCGCGAGCGTCTTTATTCTCTTGAACAAGTGGTGCAGATCCACGAGTAGAATAGTCCGTATAATCCAAAGTAGAATAATATCTGTCCGATGACATAAGAAATGCTAATATTCCAGCAGCTAATAGATAACCAGCTACTTTTACAATACCGATTGGGTCTTTTTTGCTAATTAATCGACTAATTAATTCAAACACCAAATAGATACCAATAGCTAAACCAGAGTAAAATATCATCTGAACATGGCCCGCTTCTAACATCGTGTGCAGCGACAACACAAGTAGTAAGCTATAGAGTAATGAGAATTTTTCTCTGAGTTTTTCGATAAAAATGAAAGTAAAAGGCAAACACGCTAAAACGATTGGTTTTGTGTTATGCCCTATCATAATCCATGTGATTACGGCAGTAGAAAAAACTGCTGCAAAGGCAGAAAAAAAAGCAACAGCTGGCTCTTTGTGTTTGGAGCGTAATAGCCAATAAATTCCCGAGCCGTAGAGTGCAAACCAAAAAGCAATACGGGCAGTGTCACTATTAAACAATGCTTTGAAAATTAGTGCTAATCCGAATATAATCTTATATGCAAAATCCCACCATCTATCACCAGTAGTCAACATTGCCGAATAAGAAGGCATACCACTAAAAATATGTGGTACCCAAAGAGGGAATTCTCCATCTTTTTCGGCTTTTTCTAAATACTTTTCAAATGAATAGGATGCAAGATTATCCGAGGCATTGAATCCACCTCCTCCTATTGCTTTTCCAAGAAATATGTAAACACTTGCAAATATTAATGATATAAATATTATATCTTTTGTTTTAGTACTTAAGCCCTTAATTGTCGATTGATTTTTCTTCTTTGCCATAAATTATTTCAAATAATAAAAATTATAAAGAATAAAGCTACAAAAATAATAGTTAAAAAATAAGTTGAATTTCAGTTTAGGAATTTGAAATCATGAAAATCTGTGTTTTGTGATTTCTTAGTCTATTTCTAGTCTATTTTGTTGGTAGAAAAAAACCAAAGCTCGAAAGCTATCAAGCTTTACTTCGCAGTTACTTTGAACATAGTTCTTCTGTTTTGTGCTCTTCCCTGCTCAGTGTCATTGCTGACTTCTGGTTGGCTATATCCGAATCCTCTGTAACGCAATCTTCGCTCTTCTATACCTTTGCTAATAAGAGCATCCATTACAGCTTTCGCTCGGCGTTCTGAAAGTAATTGGTTGAATTCCTCACCACCTATATTATCAGTGTGTCCTTGCACTTCTAACCTAATAGTTGGTTTAGACATCATCGCATCTACAATCTCGTTAAGAATCGGCTCAGATTGAGGCAATAAATCCGATTTATTATATTCGAAAAGTATCGGTCTTTTGAATATATCACCAAAATCTGACCACGGGAACAAGTCACTAGTGTCATAGTGATCGATAGCCACCATATTCGAATCTCTACCCGGTATTGTTAGCTCTGAAAATACAGTGTGGTAACCCCAATATTCTGGTGGCTTATAGCTTATTAGGTAGTATTGGCGTAAACTATTGTATATATCACGTATGATAGCCAGTAGCTCTTGTTTCGATTTCGCTCTGTAGAATCTGCCACCTGTGTATCTTGCCAGATACACCAATTCTTGGTCTTGTGAGTAACCGAAGGCAACTGTAAATATATGCACGTTCTCTTTTTTGGCATATTCTATTACTTTACCAATGTCTATTTTAGAGTAGTTGTCATCGCCATCTGTGAATAGTACTAGCACTCGTGGGTCATCTTTGCTCGTAGTACTTAGTAGCTTTATGTTCTCTACTACTGCGTTTCTCATAGCAGAGAAAAGCCCTTTATTTTGATCTTTCTTAGCGTTGAATAACTGACGCAACCTCGAAGTATCATTATCCATTGGAACTTTTAGGTCGAACTTATTGTTGAAGCTACTTATGCCTATGTTGTCATAAGAATACTTCTCATCTATAAGCATATTAGTCCCCATGTGGATGATGTCTAGCACAGGTTCCATAGAGCCACTATAGTCAATAGTCAGCATCAGATTATATGGTATAGAATCACCAGCACCGTATTCACGAACTGTGAACTCTGGTACATTGACCATTCGTTTCTTATATAGTTTACCTAGTTCTTCGTCAATTTTAGTGAAGTAAGTTATATCCGGGTCTTGTTTGTAAGGATCCGCCATCTGAGTAGCGAAATACCCAAGTGAGTCATATACACGAGTGAATAATCTAATTTCATTCGGATAATCTTCTATCTCTAATCTAAATATATCGTATATTAACTTGTTTGGGTCTAGTGAATCTATTGGTTTACTACCAGAAATATAAATATCATCATAGTCAACGCTGTCCGCAATTGCGAAATCGTCATCTATGTCTTGTTGCATTTCGAAGCCCTTGGGTTTCTCACGACTACCACAAGCTACGATTATAAATCCAAGTAATATGAGTAATAGATTCTTTTTCATCTAGATTATAGCTTTATCCCCATAGCCATACCGTCTCCAACAGTTACAAGGCAGCTTTCGTAAAGTGGACTATTTTTTAATATCTGGTTTAGCTCCTGTATTGCTTTGACATTTCCAGGTTCACTTTTAGGATT
>JAGQWJ010000001.1:120698-199908 GCA_020437395.1 Ignavibacteriota bacterium
TCGTAAAGTGGACTATTTTTTAATATCTGGTTTAGCTCCTGTATTGCCTTGACATTTCCAGGTTCACTTTTAGGATTTGGCTCTGCTATATAACCGAAGCCAAGAGCATTGTCAGCAGCGAATATACCACCTTTACGGATAAGTGGAGTAGTTAGCTCGAAGTAGGTCTTATAACCTTTCTTGTCAGCATCTACGAAAACGAAATCAAGTTCGTATTCTGGCTTCCATCCAGCTAGAAAATCTTTTGCATCCGCATTTACGACTTCTATTTTGTCTGCTAATCCAGCTTTCTCAGCCATTTGTTCTATAAATCGAGCATTCTTATCAAATATCTCAACAGCTATTAGCTTACCACCTTCGGGTAGTGCCCTTGCCATAGTAATAGCAGAGTAACCAGCTAATGAGCCAATTTCGAGCACATATTTGGCATTAATTGACTTTAGGAATACTTGCAAAAACTTGCCTTGCTCTTCTGAAATACATATCTCAGGGATTCCTGCTTCTTTCGCTTCGTGTTTTAGTTGTCTAAGAAAATCATCTTCTGACGAGAAATTCTTACGCAAGTATTGGTAAATCTCTTCTGTTACTTGAGTAGGACTTGATGACATATTTTCCTCTTATTCGGTTTTTTATAATATTACGGGCGTGTGCCTAATCGTACATTTACGTTGATACCATGTTGGTCGATTTTCTCTACAAACGTTCCCAAATTATACATAACACTATCCAAGCGTTGAGCTAGTTTTTTGTCATATAGTAGTTTATTGAGTAGCGATTCGTTGCTCTGAATGTCTTCTATTATTTTGCGAACATCAGCCGTGATTTTAGAAACATCATCCCAACTATTGTCAACTTTATCAATAAGTGTTACGGCTTTTTCGGAAACCTGTTTCATATCTGTGATTATTCGCTCTATATTCGGCTTTTGTTCTTTGACAGCAGAGTTCAATTCTCTTGATAATTCGGATAGATTAGCAATACTCGAGTTGATTGCCACTTCGTTGACTGCTACCATATTGTTGATTCGTTCCATTGCTTCGGAAGCATTGGTTATTGTTGTTCTTAAATCTGACATTAAAACGGTGTCGCCTAACACACCATTTGCATTGACTATCAGAGTGTCTAATCCTCTAACAATTCTTTTCAAATCAACACTAACTTCCCCAACGTCCGCTATTAAGTCGCCCAAATCGGCAGCCGTTTTTCCTCTAATTATGTAGTCCGCTGGAATAGTTTGCGAAGAATTTCCAGGGAATATTTCAAGTTTCTTACCACCTGTAATCTCTAAAATAGTTATTCGAGCTGTTGCATCTGTATATATATCATTAGTACCATCTATTAACGCGGTTACAAAAACTGAATCATTTTTATTTTCAATTTTTGTTACCGAACCACGTTCCACACCATTGACTACGACTGGTGATGATGGCTTAATACCACCAGAACTTGGAAACATAAAATGTATAGTCTTTTGGTGACCACTTAAAGAAAAACTGTTCCCTAGCATAACGCCTACAATCAACATTACTATACCGGCTAGGGCTACAAGACCAACTATTAACTCTTTCTTTTTATCAGGATTCATATTTTTCGTATTTCGTTTGAATCATTTAAATTATGTTTAAAAATACTATAACTATGCAAATTACCAATTTCTTGCGTTTTTATGATACTATTAATAAAAAAATGATTCAAATCCGATGATGTTAATATTAGTTCTGTGTGAAAAAAGAAATGCCCAACACGAAATATCATCGCGTTGGGCAGAATTTCAATTGTTAAGATTGCTTAGAGATTAAACTTCTGAGTAGTTATCGGAACACCTTCAAATGTCGCTACTACATCAACTTCTGAAGTCTCGCTCATATCGTTTGTTAACTTCATTGTTAAAGTACCATTAGTGTAATATGTTCCTATCTGATCAGTTCCTACATAAGTTATTTTACTGATTTCTAAAGTAGCACCATCCGAATTATATACTCCTTCGTCCAAATCTTTGTTTATATATGAACCCAGTAAAAACTTCCCATCATTTTTTACTAGTTCATATTTACCAGTTTTATACTCTTGTAAAATAGCGTTAAGTTGAAACACATACTTACTCTCTATTTGGGAAAAATTTATGATAAACATTTTTGTAATATCTGCATAAGATCCACTCGGAGAATAATCAGAAGGTACATATTTATTATCAACTTTCTCTATTGTCTTAGTGTCTATTACTTCACCATTGACTTTCGTTACTAATGTGACTTTAGTCGCTGGCAAATTATCACCATCTCCGTCACCATCGCCATTGCCAACAGGTGTTTTACTATCATCGCTACAAGTCATTATCACCATTCCCATCAATAGTGATATTATAGTTAGTTTAATTATTTTCATAACTATCTCCATATAATATAAGTGTATTAAAGCTCAATTTAATACTTTTTTGTATTATTTGCAACTCATTAAAAGATAGACACCTATACTACCTATGCCTAATAGCTTCCAGTATCGTTTCACTACTATTCAGTCCAAATCTAGTTTCCATTAGCACCTCAAAATCTAATACGTTTACTCTGAACCCTACCTCTTCTAAACGTGACTTTAAACCTGGCACAGAATAAATCCGCAAATGATCCGATTGACCGAAATGTTCTAATCTTCCTTCTGGAGTGGTTATTTCTGGATTTTCATATATTTCACCTTCTTTGTATGGTGTTTGAATATAGCACTTGCCACCAAGTTTTAACACTCTGTAAAGCTCACCCATTGCCTTTTTGTCATCGGGTATATGCTCTAATACGTGATAGCAGATAACAATATCAAAACTACTATCTGGTTCATCAATTGCTTGTATATCGTGCTTTTTATCTGCCTCGAACTCATCTTCGTAATCTGTTGTTATGTAGTTTTTGGGATTGCTATTAGCTATTTTATTTCTCATACTTTTGGAGGGAGAGAAATGCAGTATGTCTTTGCCAGATACTTCTTGCTCAATTATCTGCCATAGTCGGCGAGTTCGTGGCAAACTGCCACACTTCGGACAAAGTTTGTTCCCATTACTTAGGACTATAAACTTGTTCATTGTAAAATTGCAGATGTTGCATTCGTAAGCATTACCCCTGTACGAGAGGGAGACAAATAGTCGCAATAATTTATCGTTCTTCCTAATGAAGGAAGTTGGTACTATGCTCTTGACAAGCTTTTTTATAAATTCGTACATTAAATGGATTGTTTATTTTTTTTGAAATTCAAATTAAACAATTTTGTTGTTAATATTCGGCTAGTCTATAAACTCGATTTTGATGTAAGAGTTATTTACGTCACATGATTGAAAATTCCAATTAGTGTAATGACCTAAGCAACCATAATTTGAATATATCTGATTCTCTGATGAAATCATTGCATTTAGCTCTTTATAGAACTCAAATATTATATTCTCACTACTCAAGCTATAAGTTACTGATTTTTCGAAGTTAAACACCAAAAACTGCGATTCATCATGAAATCCATATATATTACCAGTCCTTACATTAGATTCTTTAGTTAATCTAAAATTGCTAATAGTTTGATTCAAAGTGTCTATATCAAATTGAATCTTATGCTTATCGAAATTGTATTCATCTTCATTTTTATAATATTTCACTAGATTTACTTTACCATTTCTTATAACCAAAGTATCAATTAAAATCTCTGTAATGTCATTACTACGGGTATATTTTATTTCTGGATCCTGATGTACTTTTATGCTATAATCCGAAATATAGTTTTTAATAAATAAAGTCACCCTAATATGTTTTCCATCAAAAGCACTAGTTATAGTTGACATATCCAACTCAACAACGGTATCCTTTGTTAGAGCTTTGGTATAGTAATTCTTAGGTTTGAAGCCATCAGAGTAGATAGTAAAACGATAGTCAAATTGTGATTGTACTTCGTTTTCTTTTACCAATGAGCTGGGTGAATTAGATGAAGATAGTAGCCGTATATCTTGTCCATTGCTTGGTGTATTTTTTACAAAAGTTTGTGATTTGTTTCCTGTTCTAATAGCATATACACCTTGGGGTAAACCTGCAACATTGAGTGATACATTTCCTGAAATTACGGTTGAAGATTTATAGTGGACTTTGCCACTAATATCGGAGACTACTAGTTCAGAACTATTAGTATTGATGTTTAGAATATCTTCCACAGGGTTAGGGTAGAGCTGTAAACTATATTCATTCGTCTGCTCTTCTACCGAGCTTACTGTCTCGAAGAAAAGTGAATCAGTTAAGTATAGCTTCTCTTCACCAGTATTCATATCGTGGACTAATATGCTATCTATTGGTAATTCTTCATTATAATACCTATCCATTGCTACAAACTTAATGGAATGGGACCAGAGGGGTGAAACTATGAGTAGAAACGCGAATATGATTAATAGCTTTTTCATTAGTCTATAAACTCGATTTTGATGTAGGATTTGGCTCTATCAAAGGAACCAAATGAAGTGAAATCGAAATGACCTGGACAATTATAAGAAGTAATTTCTTCTCTACTATAATTATGCTCGAAATCGAATTTATCTAAACTAATTAGGAGAAAAACTCTATTACCATCATTATAATCAATTGAATTAGCAAAAGAAAAACTATAATTCAATTCATCAACATATGATTTAGAATCATCATTCTTAAAATTCCGATAATTATTGTTATAATTCATATTCAAAATTGTTTTATTCATTGTATCTATCAAGAAATCTAATTTATTCGAATGATACTTAGAAGTTCCTTGATTCTCTTCTTTATAAAATAACTCGATTTTATTATTTCTAATTACTATTGAATCCTCATATTCAAAGCTTCTATCTTCAATTTCATTTTTATAAATATAGTTACCTTGTGTGTAATGAGAATATGAAGAGTATTTAACATCAACATCTTTCAAATAAATTTCAAAGCGCATCTTGTTACCAAAAAGAGAAATACTATTGGCAATCATATCCAACTCAACAACGGTATCCTTTGTTAGAGCTTTGGTATAGTAATTCTTAGGTTTGAAACCATCAGAGTAGATAGTAAAACGATTGTCAAATTGTGATTGGACTTCGACTTCCTTTACCAATGAACTTTGTGAATTAGACGAAGAAAGTAGCCTTACATCTTGTCCATTGCTTGGTGTGTTTTTTATAAAAGTTTGGGATTTGTTTCCTGTTCTAATAGCATATACACCTTGGAGTAAACCTGCTACATTGAGTGAGACATTTCCGGAGATTACGGTCGAAGATTTATAGTGGACTTTGCCACTAATATCAGAGATTATTATTTCAGAACTATTAGTATTGATGTTTAGAATATCTTCTACTGGATTGGGATAAAGGTGAAGACTATTTTCATTCGTCAGCTCTTCTACAGAGCTTACAGTCTCGAAGAAAAGTGAATCAGTTTGGTATAGCTTTTCTTCACCAGTATTCATATCGTGGACTAATATGCTATCTATTGGTACTACTTCTTCATAATACCTATCCATTGCCACAAACTTAATGGAATGTGACAAGAGGGGTGAAACTATGAGCAATAATGCGTATATTAATATTAAGTTTTTCATCTTTTGTCTCCTTTATAATTATAAAGACACATGAACACGAAAAACGTCTCAAAAAAGTCACAGTTTTTTTAGAAAACTATTAGCTAATCCCTAGGTATATTTCTATCGTCAACTTTTGTTGAGGTTTTTAGCTCATGGTTGAAACGAAGATCGTAGTAATAGTCGGCTTTGGGTAGTGGTATTACCATTGTTCCTGATTTGTCAACAAATCCAACTTGCTCACCATCAACAACCCATGCAAGTCCGTTTTCTCCAAAGCTCTCGGCATAGTCAAAATTCTTACTAAACAAGAATTGACCTGTAGAGTCTATATATCCCCATCTGCTGCCGTACATAACTACTGCAGCACCATTTCTAAAGCTCTTAGCGTGATCAAACCGAAAATCAGTTATCTGCAAACCCTTACTGTCTAACATTGCCCATCTCATCACATAATTATCATCATAGAATCCAGCCATTGTTCTGTCTTCATTCATATTATAAGCCTCATCATAGATTTTTTGAATAGTAACAACACCATATTTATTTATGAAACCAATTTTACCAGTAGCAGTATCGGCAACTCGAGCTAATCCATTGTTAAAATTTGAAGGGATATCTAATATAAAATCGATAATCTGGTTCCCTTCTTTATCGATGAACCCAACTTTATAATTATCATTAGAAACTGCTGCAAGACCTTCGCTGAATGCGTAACCGACAATATTCTCATCAAGTGGAATAGCTATTTTTCCAGATTGATCTATATAACCACGTTCACCGTCTTTCATAACATAAGCCAGTCCTTCGCTGAAACTCAAAGCATCTCTATACTGAATTTCTTTGAACACCTTACCTGTTGAATCTACGTAGCCAAATTCGAACATTTCTTCTTCGGGGTTGACGGGATTGAAAATAACAGCTTTACCTTCATTGAATGGAACGCCCTGTTCAGCATTTGTCCTAATTTTTATTTTGCCTGTATTGTCAAAATACACCCATGTCAGTTTTCTATCAAGAATAACCTGAGCTCCAATTAGCCCTTCTGAATAACCACCAACATCAGTGATTCCACCAGCCCTAAACATCTGTTTACCATCGGAATTGATAAATGTCCATTCCTGCCCTTGTTTATAAGCGACCAAGGGAGTTTGTGCAAATGAATCAAAAATAAATAAAGCAAATATTGAAATTAGTAGTGTAAATTTGAGTTTCATAGTTCAGAATTAATATGTTTAAGGATGCATATTTATACGGAAAAACAAAGGATTAGTTAAGTTTTCTTCCAATTGCAAATATAAGACTTCTAATTTGATTAAAAATTCGTTAATTTTGCAACTTACGTACATTTAATTAAATCAGAAAGTTATGGCAAAAGAATTAAGTGTTTTGTTTGTTACTCCCGAGGTATATCCTTTTTCGAACGAAACTACGATCGCGGATTTTTCTTATTCGTACACGTTAGCTCTCCGAGAGTTAGGACATGACGCAAGGATAATGATGCCCAAATTTGGAAATGTCTCGGAAAGAAGAAACAGAATACATGAGATCAACAGGTTGAAAGAATTGACATTCGATATGGGGGGTGAGCAGATTATTGGCTCAATCAAATCTTCATCGATAAGTAATTCGAGAAACAAAGTACAAGCATATATAACGACAAATCAAAACTATTTTGATTCGTTCAAAGGTGCATATCATGATCAAAAGACATGGGAAGAGCATCCTGATAGTTTAGAAAGATTTATATTCTTCAGTAAAACAGTAATCGATACATGTGTTTTGCTGAATTGGTTCCCACAAGTTATTCACTGTTTTGGCTGGCAAACTGCACTTATTCCTGCCTATGCTAAAACATTATATCCTAAAGAATTCAAAAAGACAAAATTTGTATTCACAACAAATGATTTCGCTGATCAGGGAATAGCCAAAATTTCAAAATTTGGACTTTTGGGTTTACCAGATAAAATGAAAACAGACTTCACTTTCAACAAAGAATTGAATATGATGAAAGGTGGTTTGATCTATGCCGACAAGATAACAACAATTAGTGTTGGATACGGTGAAGAAGTACTCAAAGATGAGTCGTTGTCAAACGGATTGATCAAAAAAATAACGGATTTCAAAAAGAAATTTGCTGCAATTGACAGCAGAATAGACACTTGGACTTGGAATCCTTCGCAAGATGACACTTTGGTAGCAAAGTATGATGAAGAATTTGTCGATTTCAAATATCACAATAAAGTTGATTTGGTCAACAAATTTGGATTAGAGTTCCATCCGAAAACTCCACTTATTGCAATCAATGTAAAAATAGATAATAAGCAAGATTTGAAACTTTTTATCGATTCAGCCGATACTCTGTTTAAAGAAAATTTACAAGTTGTACTTTTGGGTCCTGGTGATAAGGAATTGAAAAAAGAATTAGACGCTATAGAGAAAAAGTATCCTTCTAAATTCAAATTCAAACTAGGGTTCTCTGAGGCATTGAACTCGGAAGTGGAAGCTGGCAGCGATATGTATTTGATTACTGCTGAAAAGCCAACAACCGCAGCTAAGTTTATGCAAGCCTGCTTATATGGCTCTGTTCCGATTGTTCACAACGCAGGGATAATAAAAGAACTTGCTGAGCCGTTCAATGACGAAGAATTCGAAGGAAATTCATTTTTATTCGAAGAGTACACAACGGAATCGTTGATGGAAGCGGTAAGAAAAGCGTTAGAACTTTTCAGCGATAAAGATGATTGGATTACAATAGCTAGAAATAGTATGCTTGAAGATTTCAGTTGGAAAGAAAACATAAAGCAATACGACAGTTTATATAAAAAGCTTTTTAAAAGTTAGAAGATGACGAAATTATTAATTAAAGTAATTATTGCGATTCTATCGCTCTATATTATTGGTTGTAATGAGCAACCAACCGAGTTGGGCTACAAGATTGACAGTGTCACTTTTACAGCAATCTCGAACAAAGAAAACAATCTAATAACTGCTTCTGCTTCGCAGAAGTATTATCTTACACCATTTAACCAAGGTATATTTCACGTTGGTAGCATGGGCGAATATGCCTCATATCCAATACTTAGATATGGTGACTTGCTAAATTTAGTCGATGCTGAAATAATATCTGCCACATTGCATCTGATAAACAGCGGTTACGCTTTGGGCGACACAAACGACTTGCAATCATTTGAGATATATGAAGTTCAACAAGCTATTTTGCCTTCCTCTACTTACGAGACTGTAATTAAAATCAATGGTTTAGAGGCAATTTATAAAAACGAGCTAATGGGCTCATTTGAAATGCCTTACAGGGATATAAAAGACACTACAAGAATTGAACTTAAGACACAATTGATTAAAAATTGGATTGAATTTTCTAAATTAGAAGCATCTAACACGATAGATACAAATGACGAAAGACGTAAATATAGCTATTCTATAGGTTTGAAACCCACTAACAATTCAAAAGTTATAAACGGTTTTCTTTCCGACAGAATAGGCAATAGTGGTGATGATTCTCCAAATCCCTATATCAAAATAGCATATAGAATGAAAGATAGTGTTGATATTGACACAATGATACTTCGTTCTAATATTGCAGCTTACTATGCAAATGGCCCTGCTTCTGACTCAAAATCTTTGACTGTACAATCAGGACTAAGTCTTCGCTCTATGCTGAATTTTGATATATCATCACTTCCGCAATATTCATCAGTTGTTAAAGCAGTACTGAAAGTATATGTTGATGATAGCCGCTCTATGTTCGGAACTACCGGAAAAGATAGTTTTCTATTGGCTCAGAAAGACTTGGATTTTGAATCGGGCTTCTTCCTTGACAATAAGAATATATATTTAGGTACGAGAGCTGCCGGTACAAACTATTACAAATTCTCTAGCGTTACATCAGCAGTAGAAGATTGGGTGAAAACAGGCAACAAAGGTTCATTATTGCTGAACTATGCTCCAAACGGTAATCCTAATGATAGCTACAAGAGATTGGACAAATACTATTTATATGGGATTGAAGCTGATAGTGCTTTGCGTCCTGAATTAACAATATTTTATGCTAAAAGACCAGACTTCAGATGAAGAAAACAATAATAGTAATACTTTTTATTTTAACTAACGCGGCTCTATTTTCTCAAGGTGGATCTAACTATTCCATATTTGGAGTAGGTGAGTTAAACTATGTTAATGGTGCTAAATACGATGCCTTAGGTGGCACTTCGGTTGCATTCCCACATGCAACTGGAATAAATTTATCCAATCCTGCTATGTGGTCAGAAAACGAAGACACACGTATTCAGTTAGGTTATAAATTCAACCAAAGTTTAGTTTCTAATCAGAACCAAGATCTTTATCAAAATAATGGCGGCTTAGATGGTTTACTAACTTTGTTTAACTTAGACACTGCTATGGGTGCTTCAGTATCTATGGGTTTTTATAGCTATACTAATGTGAATAGTTTAATATCAACACCAATATCAGTGAATGCTAATGGTGAATCTCTTTCTGGTCTTACTACCTATCAATCGAGTGGTGGAATAACAAGAGTATATTTTGGTTTCTCAATAAAACCAATTGATATGCTTGCCGTTGGTGCTCAGGTCTTTGGGAATACTGGATTAATCGAAAATACAACCCGTTCAGTGTTTTATGAAGCAAACGCATTTTCTACTTTTACCGAAGCAAAAGACGGATTGAGTGGAACTGGATTCAGATTTGGTTTGATGTTGAAACCTCTCAATAATCTTCGAATAGGCGCTTTTTTCGAGCCGAGTTCTAATCTAACAGTTGAAAATGAACTTACTTTTGGCTCGAGTTTGATTGCGGATACTACTTTCAAATCATCTAACGATTACAACATACCAAGTACTTTGGGGCTTGGTGCTTCTTACGAGACAGGGAAATTCATTTTTGGTCTTGATTATCAAACCTCAGACTATAGTTCATTTAGCTATAACGCTTATAACAATGTGCAATACTCTGCTTTCAACTCTTACTCTTTGGGAATTCAAAGAATTGGCAACAACAGCCCAAATGCTCGCGGATTAGACACTTGGGGCTATAGTCTTGGTGCCAATTTTAAAAATCATTATTTCAAGATTAATGGATTGGCTATTGACGAATTTTCTGGCTCATTTGGGTTCACAATACCAATCAGAGGAACAGCAGAATTAGACGCTACATTAACATTTGGACAAAGAGGAACTACTGACAGTGGACTAATAAAAGAGAGCTTCGGAAGATTATCTATGAATATTAGTATTGGTGACACTTGGTTCCAGCCGTTCAACAGAAGCTACGAATAATACATAATTGAAAAAGAAATTTTGAAGATAAAGGAGCAGAGAAATCAGTTCCTTTTTTTATTCTTTTAATATACTAAGTAGCTAAAGATGAGAATCACGTCTATAGGAATTAACTTAACAACTACACTATTCATTCCTAAATAGCTCTTGTAACTTATACAGAATTCTGCCTTTTATCCAATAAGTTAAAAAATTCTTATCTCTTTTGTTTGATCATTTATATAGAAGATTATCTTGATATGGGAGTTTGAAGTCTTTATATTAGATTTCATAAACTAATTTAGTTAACTAATTATATTACCGTCTTCCATCACTATTATTCTGTCGGTCTTGTCTGCAAAATCTTGATCATGAGTTACGATAAGAAGTGAAAGGTTTTGCTTTGTACTAAGGTCTTTGAATATATTAAACACATTTTCGGAGTTTTTCGTATCTAAGTTTCCGGTAGGTTCATCACCCATTATAATAGCAGGGTCGTTTATCAAAGCACGAGCTATTGATACTCTCTGCTTTTGCCCACCAGACAGCATCGAAGCTTTTTTGTCAGCTTGTTCTTGTATCCCTAATAGTTCTAATTTGTCGTAAGCATCTTGTCTTATTTCTTTGTAACTTTTCTTACCTAATTTACGAGCTGGAAGCATGACATTATCGAGTACTGTAAACTCGGGTAGCAAATAGTGGAATTGGAATACAAACCCTATGTGCTCATTTCTTATCACAGCTAATTCTTCATGTGGGCGACCAGTTACTAATTCACCTGCCAAATGTAATTCTCCCGAGTAATCCGTATCCATAGTAGAAAGGATATAAAGCAAAGTTGATTTACCACAACCAGATTTACCCATAATAGAGACAAACTCACCCTCGTCAATTGAAAAAGTGATATCTTTCAATACGTGGAAATCAACAGGGTTACGGAAGTGTTTATTTATTTTTTTTGTTTCTAATACTTTCATATTACTGCCCCCTTATTATTTCTACTGGGTCTATTTTCTCTGCTTTTCTAGCTGGTAAGTAACCTGCCAGAAAAGTCGAAATCATAGCAAAAGTAATCCCAACTATATAGAACAAAGGGTTGTAGTTAATAGGATATGTTTTTATAGTTGGTAGCGCCTCAGTCTCAAAAGGAGCATTATCTATCAAAACTGACCCAATGAACCCAATCAATAATCCTAATAAACCACCTAGGAAGCCAATTATAACAGCTTGACTGATAAATACTTTCTTCACATCGCTGCCAGAGAATCCAGTAGCTTTTAGAATGGCTATATCATTCATTTTTTCGTATATCAGCATATTCAATATATTATATATCCCGAAACCAGCTACTATCAGAAGTGTTATCGAAACAGCATAGGTTATTAGATTTCTTATTGATGTTCCCGTATCAAATTGTGCATTTGCTGTCTGAATATCTATTGCAGTGAGATCAAAATTCTTTGATAATTCCTTAGACATCGAAGGTGCTAACGCCATATCGTATAGTTTAACATTAATATCCGAAATATAGTTGCTTCCTTCTCCCAATAGCTGCTGTGCTGTTTTTAAGCTCACAAAACTCTGAATATTATCAACTTCAGCTAATCCACTTTGATATATACCAACTACTTTTAGAGGAAAAACTCCACCATTGGCAGTAGAAACATTGATTTTATCTCCAACGCTAATTGACATTTTCTTAGCAATTCCGGCCCCTAATAATATTCCATTATTCCTTTTTAATAAATTCTCTCCTTCTCCTTTAACAATATAATCGCCGAAATTGAATAATTTTACCTCTTCCATCACATCAATTCCATTTATCACCCCGTTCAACTCGATAGAACCAGCCACATAGAAAACCCTAGCCGTTGCTTGAGCCGTTACACCCTTTACTCTTTTATCTTGCTTAAGTTCAGAAATCAATGGTAGAGCATTGTGTATGCGAACAAGACTTTCCTTAGGTTTGACGCTGCGAACTATATTCAAATCGTTAGAATAGACTTCGTCAAGCTCAATTGGCTGTTCTTCAGTTGGCTTTATTTCGTTATAAATATGTATGTGGGGAGTTCTATTGAGGACTAAACCATCCAAAAGACCATTAAGACCTGTCATAAACCCCATCATAATTATAAAAGTACCAATCCCAAAGGTTACCCCTAATGCAGCAACGCTAGTTTGTTTCAACCGTGATTGAAGATGTGTTCTGGTTATGTCAAATATTACTCTGTAATTAGTCATATTATGGTTTTATTATCTTGGTATTTTCGTCTATTTTCGGTGATTCAATCTCAACTCTCTCAATATTTCTCATACCTGTTCGGACTTCTATTTCACCATCTTCAGTTATTACTTTTCCGTCTTCGGTCAGATATTCAAGAGGAATAGTCATCACATTGTCTTTTTGCGACACAACAATATTTGCCTCACCTGATAGCCCAGCATACAAAGCGTCTGGAGGATTTATAAACTTAGCTTCCACTTTGAATGTTTGTGTTCTTTCGTCTTTTTCAGGATAGATTTTAGTAATTTTTGCTTTGAAGCTTTTGCCCTTGTATGCATCAAGTGAAATCACCACATTTTGATTCAAAGAAACAGAAGCAATATCCACTTCGTCAATTCGCATTTCAATAATAAAAGAATTACTATAACCAATTTTTGCGATTGGAGTTTGTTGCGTTATAAGCTCGCCTTCTTCTTTGAGCAATGAATAGATTTTACCATTTATTTTAGAGCGGATTGAAAAATCACTCAAATTAGCCAAAGCAATTTCTACAGCATTCGTAGATTGTTTGTAATTATTCCTTAACTCATCTTCAGTTTGCTTATACTGTTTTTTTAGGATTGATAATTGCTTTTTGGAAAGGTCAAATTTCAGTTTTTTTGTCTCTAAGTCAACTTTGGCTCCAACTCCTTTCTCAATCAAACGCTTTTGTCGTTCGTAGTTGATAGAATCTTGGGTTAGTTGCTCCTGATTAGCTTCTAATTCTTTTTCTAATCTATCTAATACATTATCATCCCCCTTGTACTTGGCTTCGGCTAACTTTAAGTTAAGTTGAGCTTGCTCTTTGTTCAGTTTGGACAAATCCGATGTCACTTTAGCTAATATCTCACCTTCAGCTATCGTATCACCCTCTCGGAAGTATATATTACTTATAATTCCGGAGGCAGAGGCATAAACATCGTATAACTCTTCGGGTTGAACCGTTACGGAGGCATAGACAGATTCAGTTAAGGTTTGTATTTCAGGGGTAGTTGATTCTTCTTTCTTACCGCAAGAAATAAGAAAAATTAAAAGTATTACAAAAACTATATTTCTTTTCATCATTTCCACATTTAAACTCATTTATAAATATATTGACGAATAAGTACTCAATAATCTAATAAAATTAGAAGAAATATGGGTCAATTGAAGAAAATTAATCCCTCCTGCTTAATGGAAAAGAAATACCTAATTGAATATCAATGCTTCTCAGATACACTTCATCAGGAAAAGTAACACCTTCTGGAGCATTATAAATATCATTCAGTCCATGGCCATAGTAAGCTTGTCCGAACAAAGAGAACGATTCGAATTCTAACTCTAAGCCGACACCTGCTCTTATTGAGTATTCTATTGTTTCTACGTCATCGCTAATATCTTCTTTATTACTAACAATACCAAAACCTGAAGAATTTGAAGTTGGATTTGTGATTATTCCAATATTGGGTCCTGCAAATATATATGGCTTTAACATCCCAAAATCTAGTTCGAAACTTAGTAGTATTGGCAAATCTATATATCCAGAAGAAAGTTCTAAATCGTAAAAAAATTGATCTGCACTTATTTTCTTTTTAGTATAAGAAGGTGAAAACTGAATTGCAAAATTATCAGACAATCCGAATTTTGAATATAAACCGATTAAGGGCATAGCATGCAAAGTTTTTACGAAGGGCTCATTTGGTCTAAAATTTGCGTTAGTGGTTTGAAGTCCTGTCATAACACCTAAATCGACTTTTGCATAAGCAGTAGATAAAGTAGTCATTAGTACTATTAGAATTAGCTTTTTCATTTATTTCTCAAATTATTTTTTTTCTTATTACGGTTGAGAAAAGAGAATGGTTACAGTAAAAACAATGCACTTTATTCGTTAAATGGAAAAGGAATATTGGTGGATTTGGAGACGTATGCAATACGCCTCTACATCACTTTTAAAATTGACGAAATTCATCACGCAAATATAACACCAGAGCCGACTAGTTCATCACCGTCATACCAGACAGCGAACTGCCCTGCTGCTACTCCCTTTTGTAACTTATCGAAGACTATATAAATACCATTTTCCTTTCTTATTAATTTGGCTTTTTGGTTCGGTTGGCGGTAGCGGATTTTAACGTCGTACTCACGGATTTCATCTATTGCCATTTCTTGCGATGGACGAACCCAATTAACATCGGCAGCTTTAATATGGAGACCAGGTCGATTAAGTGCAAAATGATTTTCTCCTTGCCCAGTGTATATAATATTATTTTGAATATCTGTAGCAACAACGAATAGAGGGAGTTCTGTACCACCTATCGCAAGACCTCTTCTTTGCCCAACTGTGAAGAAATGTGCTCCATCGTGCTCACCCAACTTCTTGCCTTTAGCCGCTGATAGATGCACAGGGTAGCATACTTCATCTAGCATACATTGGTCGAGTAAATCATCACCTATTTTCCAATCATAGTCCGTATTAGCAATTTCAATTACATCACCTTTTTTGGGTTCTAATTTCTGTTTTAAGAAAGTTGGCAAATCAATCTTGCCAATAAAGCACAGCCCTTGAGAATCTTTTTTATCATAGTTAGGTAATTTCAGCGATTTTGCTATTTCGCGAACCTTTGGTTTTGCAATTCCACCAATAGGAAAATATGCATATTTTAGCATTTCTTGATTTAACTGACAAAGGAAATAGCTTTGGTCTTTATTATCATCCTTACCCTTTAGTAATCGGTATTCATCACCTAAAGTATCTTTTTGACAATGGTGACCTGTTGCAACTAAATCTACATTATACTCCAATGCGGCCTTCAGAAAAACATCCCACTTTATCTCTCGATTGCATAGTACATCGGGGTTTGGGGTGCGACCTGCTTCGTATTCACGGAACATATAGTCAGCAACTCGAGATTTATATTCTTTACTCAAATTTATGTGATGTATTGGTATCCCTAAATGTCTTGCTACAAGCTGAGCTATTTCAAAGTCCTCTTCCCACTCACAATCGCCACGAAGTGTGCCGGTTGGGTCATCCCAGTTTTGCATAAACAGAGCAATAACCTCATGTCCCTCTTCTTTAAGGAGGTGAGCTGCAACGGCGGAGTCAACACCACCCGATAAACCTATTGCTATTCTTGCCATTTTTTTGAGTCGTTTCTCTTATCTAAAACAATGAAATATTTCCATCTTCTGCCGTATTGTCTTCGGACTCTTGATTCGATACTCCAATAATTTGAGGAGATTTTAACTGTTCTGTGTCTATAATTCCTCTTTGTTTCAAAGACCAAAAACACTTTGCAGTTGCCTCAATATCAGCTTGAGCGTCGTGCGCATTATCAAAATTTTCTGCAAAAAGCTTGTAGTAAAGCTCTGATAATCGTGGAAATTTGAGCCCATTGCTACCTGGAAGATTGCAAAACTCAATAGTTTCTTGCATAGTACAGATTTTCGTTTTTTCTTCTAACTCACTTTTCATATACAATCGAGCAAATTCGGAGCTAAGAACTTTGTAATCGAAATCAAGATTATGAGCAATAATATATTTCGATTTTTTAATCACAGCATTGAAAACCTCTAATACATCAGCAATTGGGTAACCCAAATCAGTTGCTTTTTCTTTGCTGATACGGTGTATTTTCTCCGAATCTGGTGATATGTCGAATCCCTCTGGAGTAACGTAATAGTTACCAGTAGAGATGTCATTACCATATTTATCTTGCTCTAACCAAGCTATTTGCACTATTCGTGGCCAATTATCCAAATCTGAAATTGGAGCATTATAATTCTTCGGTAATCCGCTTGTCTCTGTGTCAAAAAACAAATACATTATTTACTTTCTTTGAATTGTTTGATATAGTTTTTAGTAAAATTCGAAAGCACTAACCGACCGCTAATCTCCGCTCTACTCTCTAATAGCTCATCCCAATGCTCTGTACCTGCCCAAGTAACTTGTTTCAGTTCCTTCATTGCCTCTGGGCTGTTAGCGGCCATTTTTGTAGCGAATTCATCTACTGCTCTATCAAGCTCCTCAATGCTTTCGTAAATTCCTGAATAGAAACCGCGATCCTTAGCCCAATTAGCATCATACCAGTCATAGTCTATTGACATTTGCGAAAAAGCTGATGTTCCAACTTTTCTTTCAACAGCAGGACCAACAACAAACGGGCCTATACCTAAGGCCAATTCACTTAACTTAACAGATGAATATTTGGTTGCTAAAGTATAGTCAGCTGCCGAAAGTAAGCCAACACCTCCACCTACTGCTTTTCCTTGTACTCGGCAAATTACAAATTTCGGACACTTTCGCATAGCGTTAATAACTAATGCAAAACCCATAAAAAAATTCTTACCAGTTGGGTAGTCTGTAATAGAGATTAGCTCATCGAAAGAAGCACCAGCACAGAAAGCACGATCACCTCCAGATTTGAGAACCACAACATTAACTAGTTCATTTTTTCCTGCGTTCTCGATTGTTTCAGCTAATTTTCGCAAAACATTTCCTGGCAAAGCATTGCTTGATGGATGGTAGAATTCAATCGTTGCTATCTTGTTTTCTATTTTAATATTTACATCACCATTCGGATTCATATTCTTTTTATCTTATTTAGTTATTAATAATAATGCAAAGATACGAATAAACGTGATTTTGAGTTTTATGGGGTTTGAATTTAGTTAAGTGACGTTGCTTATTTTTATAAAAGCAGTCAAAATTCAAGCAAGAGACAAATCATTCCAAATCATATTGCTTGAGTTTACGATAGAGTGTACGTTCGCTAATGCCAAGTTCTTTAGCTGCTAATCGGCGATTGCCTTCAAATCTGTTTAAAGAAAAAACGATTAATCTTTTTTCAATATCAGCAAGATTTAATGTATCAAAACTTTCTAACATCTCGTCATTTTCTATAACTTCATCTGCCGTTTGAATCATTATTTCATTCTGATTTGCAACTATCTCATCGAGTTTAATCGAATTAAAATGAACCTCATGTTTCAAATCTTGAATATCATTTTTAATCTCAAGCAAAGTCCTGAAAATTATGCCAAGCTCTAAGTTGGGATTATCGTCGCTTTGTTGATTCGTAGTAACAAGAGCAGTGGGCCTAACTTTCGTGTGCCTAGGAAGTGAAGGTCTAATATACTTTGTTACGTTTTCTGATTCAATAAACTCTTTTGCTTCGAGTGTTAGCATTGTTTCGGTGATATTTTTGAGTTCACGTACGTTGCCTTCCCAAGTTTGACTCTTTAGAATTTCTAAGGCCTCGTGGCTGATACCTTTGAAGTCGAGACCTATTTTATTTGCAATATTATTCGCAAAATAATAAAAAAGAGCTTCAATATCTTCAGGATGTTCCCTAAGCGAGGGTAGCTGAATATGTACTGAGCGAAGTCTGAAATATAAATCCTGCCTGAATTGCTTTTGTTCCACTCTTTCTTCTAATTCACGATTAGTAGCTGCTATTACCCTAACATCAACTTTGCGAATATCAGAAGATCCCAATCTTGAAAATTCACCGGACTCTAGGACTCTCAGTAGCTTTACCTGAGTTTCAAATGGCATCTCACCTATTTCATCGAGGAAGATAGTACCTTTGTCAGCAGTTTCAAAAAATCCTTTTCGTTGTTCTGCAGCACTAGTAAAAGCACCTTTCTCGTGACCGAACAATTCGGATTCGAGCAGTGTTTCTGGTATTGCACCGCAATTAACGCTCACAAAATTGTTACCTTTGCGTTTGCTTAAGCCGTGAACCGCCTTAGCAAAGACCTCTTTTCCTGTGCCTGTTTCGCCTGTGATTAAGACGCTAAGTTCGGTTGGGGCAGCTTTTAATAATAGCTTCTTAGCTTTCCTCATTGGTTCGGCTGAACCTATAATACCGAACTTTTTTTCTAATAATTTATCGCTATGTATTGTGCTAACATTCATTTATTTTGTTACCCACTCTTCCCAGCCACCTTCATAAATAAAAATATTCTCAAAACCAGCAGTTTTCATATCTTCGGCTAAGTGATGCGATAAATCGCAGTTGCCACCTGTGCAATAAATTAAATATTTTTTACCACGTTCTAAAGTATAAATCTTCTCAAAATATTCAGATTCATCCCCATAAGGGAAAATATTAATCGCTTCGCCTATCATTCCCTTAGAGTAATCCTCTGGGCTTCTTGCATCTATTATTATAAAATCTGGATTGTTGACCCTTGCTTTTATTTGCTCATAGCTGATAGTGCCGCCTTCTAATTCTTTGCTACTATTACTACCAGAAAATCCAACTTCAAGTAGAGAATCTGAAACAGCTGGACCTTTAGCTGTGAGATATGAAAGCCCTTTTGAACTTATATCGTTATAATTATATGCAAATGCCAACACAACTGAAGCTAATATTATAACTAATATTATTTTAAAATTCATTTTTTTCATAATCATACCAAATTAATTACAAGTTAATTCCAATTGCAAAATACGCTAACAATGGCCCAAATATTACTTTGTCTGGATTGTTTAACAAATAAAAACTATTACCCAAGGAGAATTTGGCTGGGCCAACAGGTGTGTCGAACGATATCCCCCCACCTATTCCTTGTCTCAAGTTAGAAAACTTTATTTGTTCTGGTAAACTCCAGACTCCTCCTATGTCATACCTGAAATCTATATAAGTATCAAAGAATATTTCAAACGGTAATTTGTATCTAAATTCTAATGAAGATACAAATATCTGTCTTCCTATTCTCTCATACTCTCTCATTCCATAGAACATTTCCTGACCACCTAAACCCCAAAATTCTGCTAGTGGTGTTGTCTTATCGCCCAACCCAAACATAATAAATGGATTAATAGTAAAATCATTCATTGGCGATAAATAAGCATCAAGTACAAATTCTAATTTAGAAAAATTTACATCATTTTCTAAAGATAGTAAATTAGATTCAAAATTCAAATCTATTAACGTCCCTTGAGTCGCAAAATTGGATTTGTTTTTACTATCTATTAATGTACGTATAAAAAAAGTGGATACGTTTTTGAATTCATTTGGTTCCATTTCCAAATTATAAGCTCGTTGCTTCTCTAATTGAAAACCTAAGTTTAATTTTCCGGATTTATCAAAGTTAGTACCAGTTGCTACGTTGAATCCATAGTTTTCTACTTTGTACTCTCCAATTAATTCTCGGTTGTAATTGTTATTTTGCACTACTTGTGGACTGTAGCTCCTATAAAGAGTGTTATTGTAGTAAGCTGTAAAGTTAAAATTAATTGGAAAATTTAAGACCTTTGGATTCGAAATCGACCAAACAATTCTTTGATTCCTTGCTCCTCCTGCAGCACCGAGCAACATTCTTGTGCCAGTGTTGAGTAAATTTTCTTGTATAATATCTACTTCTGCTTGGGTGTTACGTTCATTATCAACCCTTGCACCCAATAGTATTAGTTGATTGCCTTTTTCTTTGACTTCAATTGTTAGATTAATCTTATTTTCTTCTACTATTTCCGTCAGTAATCTAACTTGTGAAAAGAGTTCAGTTGAATAAATACTTTGCCATAAATTGAACAAATCTAATTTACTTATTTTTTCCCCTTTGTTGATTAGTAAATCAGTAAGAATAATCATTTTATCAGTATTGTTATTGCCTACAACTTCAACGCTGTTCAAGAAATACTCCGTATCCGTCAATCTTGTTGTTTTTGGGTTTTTTGTATTATCTAGACCGTTAAAATCAATATTTGCACAAGCCTTTTCGCCCCTTTCCACAATTCCTTCCAAATTGATGAAGTCTGAGTTTGAAACTCCAGCTAAATCTGGTTCAATATATATATCACTTTTCTCCTTTACCATTTCTTCATTTGACCTCATTATAACGCTAACGATTTGGTCTGCTATATTAACGGGATTGTTCAAATCACTATATTGGTAAATATCAGAAGTTGTATTAACTACAATTATCCGTTCTGGATTGAATTCAGCAACTGCTTGATCGAAAGGGATGTTTGCAACAGGGCCACCATCAACTAATATCATAGAGTCCAATTCAACTGGAGTGAACCTCAGTGGTACCGTAATACTAGCCCTTATAGCCGTCATCAAATCACCATTTCTGAATATATATGGCTTGCCATTGACAATATCCAAAGATACAGCTCTAAATGGTATTTTGAAGCGATCAAAATCATTTGTAAATGGATATTTCGAATTTAGAATCTTTTCTTGTAAAAATTCAGAGAATTTGTATCCATTGCTAATTGCCTGTGGAATTTGAAATTTGAATTTATCAAATCTGAGATTAATTAGCTTCCTATCATAATATTTTTTTTGGTCAATGAACATTTTACTACGATTATAAAAATTAGAAGAAGAAAGCAAATCTTCCCAATCAGCACTAAGCATTATTTCTTCTATTTCGTCCGGAGAATAGCCGACAGAATAAAGACCGCCAATCACTGAACCTATGCTAGTACCAATAATATAGTCAATCTGTACATTGCGATTTTCTAATTCACGCAATACACCAATTTGCGATATTCCTCTTGCTCCACCACCGCTTAGTACAAGGGCTGTCCCTTTTTTCTCATTAGCTAATACTGAAGAGTAAATCAGAGAAGTAAGAAACAATATTTTAAATATAATTTTCAATATTCGTAACATATTTCTTTGGCTACTTTCTCTGCTGTTTCAATATCAGTCATAACTCGGATTATACTCAAAGCAAAATCTATTGCTGTACCTGCACCGCGGCTTGTAATAAAATTACCACTAATTACAACATTTTCGGTGGAGTAATTTTTATGATTTAGTTCATTTCTAACTTCTGGAAAAGACGTAATAGTCACTGATTCATCTATTAAGTTGTGAGAAGTTAGGAAAAGTGGAGCCGCACAAATAGCACATAAAAGATTTCTATTCTTGAGATTATATTTAACAATTTCCAACAAATGCTCATCTTCGATAAAACTATCGACTCCTTGTCCACCCCCCGGCAGGACAATAGCCCCGAAATTCTCATATTCGGATACTTCAGAAAGAGGAATATCTGGGATTATTTTAACTCCTCTTGATAAAGTAACCATATCATTGTCTCCTGCAACTGTTACTTTTATATTTGCTCTTCGAAGCAAATCAACAATTATAACTGTCTCCATTTCTTCACTTCCGTATGCTATGGGAACTAAAACAGATTTTTCCATTGATTTATCCAATAATTTTAAATATCTTTAGTGTTATTGCCGATTGTAAAATAGAATATATTTTTTTTGTAGTAAACAAAGTTTAATATCGTAAAATGACTAAGAAAAACGAAATAAATGAAGCCGAAAGTTGGGCTGAAAAAGGAGAAAATTTCTATAAAACAGAAAATTATTCCAACGCTTTGGAGTGTTTCAACACTGCTATTTCACTTTATGACAAAAACTCACTTTATTTCTACAAAAGGGGTAATTGCTTTTATGAGTTAGACAATCTGTCAGCAGCAATGGAAGATTATAACCAATGTATAAAGATGAACCCAACTTTCTCATTTGTCTATTTCAAAAAAGGAAATCTTTATTACAAGAATGGCGAATACCAAAGTGCTATAAAGCTTTACAATGAATCAATAAAACTAAATTCATCATTTTCATTCGCATATTTGGCGAAAGCTAAAATCTATGCTTCAGAGAACAATTTTGTAGAAGCACTCAAAATGATAAACGAAGCACTTTCACACAACAACGGTATAACTGAAGCATATATAATAAGAGGGGATCTTTTCTTCAAAGCAGGCAGCAACGAAGAAGCTAATTTGGATTACTCAAGAGCATTGAAAATAGACCCTGACAATATAGAGGCACTAAGAAAAAGAGCGGCTTGTTACATAGCCGATGGTGATTTTCTCAATGCTGTCAAGGATTATTCTGCGGTGCTGAGAATAAGACCAGAAGATTCGGAAACTTTAAAATCGAGAGCAATATTATTAGCGAGATTCAACGAGAAGGAGCGAGCTCTGGAAGATGCCAATAAATTAGTAGAATATAACAACGAAGACCCAGACGCATACAACACTAGAGGGCTATTGTACTTTAGTTTTAAAGAAAATGACAAAGCATTATCTGATTTTGGGAAAGCCATTAGTTTAGACCCCGACAATGCAGTTTACTACAACAATCAAGGTAACGTATATACTGCTTTGAAAGATTATCTTAATGGTTTAAAAGCATACAATGAAGTAATATCGAGGGATGGCAGTATTGCAAACGCTTATACTGGAAGGGCGAACTGCAAGGCAGGGAAAGGGTACTTGAAAGAAGCGATAAAAGATTATACAAAAGCAATATCACTGAACCAAAGGTATATTAGTGCTTACATAGGTCGGGGCAATGTTTACAAGAAGTTGGAATATGATAAAAAAGCGCTTGAAGACTATACTTTAGCATTGGAGATAGAACCAGATTCACCTCATGCTCTTCTCAATCGTGGATTGATTCTAAAAGCAAATAATCAAAATGCCAAGGCAAGAAAAGATTTAGAAAAATTCTTAGAAATTTCACCCAGAGGTAAATTAGCTTCTAGCGTTAGAAGTTGGTTGAAAACACAAACATCTGCTGATGGCAAAAAGAATTAATTCATCTCTGCGATGAGTTCGGAGCCCATAGCCAAAGCACCGATAAGTGCTGTTGATCTTGCTTCTACTAATTCCAAACTCTTATTCTTGTTTATTTTGTCTTTTAGTTTTTCTGCAAGAAGTGTGTCGTTTTCTACTATTCCGCCCATAAGTGCAACTTTGACTTTCTTTTCTTTGAAACTAGGAACAAGAGCAAGTGGCAATTCGAGTAAGTGTTCAGCCGATCTATTGATAATATCTAAGCAAACTTCGTCACCATTGACAGCACAACCCATTACAAATGGTGAAAGTGAATGATATTGGAATGCTCCCTCGCTATATGCCTTAACTATTGTTCGCGGTTGATCTATGTTAATACTTGGGTAGGCATCTGCAATAATTGACGTAAGTTCTGTTTTCTTACCTCTGCCATCTATTGCCCTGACTACTGCCGTCAGCCCTTCTCGCCCTATCCAAGCACCACTTCCTTCGTCGTCAAGTTCTATTCCCCACCCGCCGCAACGCACTAATTCTTTACTTTTGGGATTTCCCAAGGCAATAGATCCAGTTCCGATGATTGTTATTATTCCATTTCCACCATCGAAAGCTCCCCTTAAAGCTATTTCGGCATCTGATGTTACTATTAGGTCAGTGAAATGGAAATCATGTCCACGCCCAAGGGTTTTTAGTAAACGCGCTGAGCGTTGCTTCTCTTCTTCTAGCCATACACCCGCTAAACCTACAACTACGGCATCTATTTCGCTCGATTCCAAACTTGCTTGTTCGCATAAATCAAGAATCACATTTAAAGTTCGTTCGCAGGATTCTCCAACTCCAACAGCACCTATTCGTGTGCTTCCAGCTTTCGATTCCGCTACTATTTTTCCTTCTCTTAGTAATATTCCCCTAGTGTGCGTCCCACCACCATCTATACCAATTATAGTAAAATCTTTGTTAAATTCCATTTAATCTTCTCAGTAAAATTTCTTGTTCTTTTTAATATAGAATTTAATTCACAAATACTATGCCATAGAAATAAATAATGCGAACTTATTAATTACCTTTTGGTGGTGTCCAACCTTTGCGTGTCCATTCTATCAATTCTATATTTACCTTACCAACATATACGTTCATCTTTGCTAATATTGGTACACTAGCCTCGTCATCGCTGAACCAACCTTCGAATCTGCCACTAAGACCATAGAGTCCTTCCCAATCTGCTTGACCATCGAAGTACTTAGTTCTAATAGGATATTTTACTTTATCAATTTCAACATTTTCTGTCTTGTCTCGGAAATTTAGTTTTGTGTCAAACAGCTGCCCATCTATCACTGTTGGTACTTTGATAGAACGCTTCAATGAAGTGTATTGGCGAGCCAAAAAGAAAAGCGAAGAACCATCATTTATTTTTGCTTTCAAATCAATATCATCTTCAGTTTTTAACACTTTGTTTTCCCATATTTTAAGATTAAGATTCATCTTATCATAATCCATCAATAGTTGTTGATATTCCCAAGTTTTATCGTCTTTTTTCATATTAGAAGTAAACTTATGAGAAAAATTCATTGATTGGTCAAACCATGCGTTAAAAGTTGCTTTCAAATCTACAAACGGTATTCCGTCATAGGTTTTTATATCTGCTTGAACCAAATATACTTTTTTACCATTATAGTCCTCCGTACCGTTAGTGCTCATTTCTATTGTGCCCAGTTTGACACCTAAAAATGACACTTCGTACTTTAACTTCTCACCGACTTGCATTATTTCCTTAGACCCTGCAAAGGAGCTGAAAGGTAAAGTAATAAGCATTAGAATTGTTATAATTATCTTTTTCATTTTTTTCCTATAGTTTTTCAAATAAAAAACGGCTTCGCAAAAATTGGAAGCCGCAAATTAAATATATTTTGTTTCAGTTTGTTACTTCAAACTCGATATTTTGATAGCTTCATTAAATAAAGTTTTTGCTTTCTTTAACTGTCTATCTAATACGCTTGAAACTTGCATTTGTTTGTTGCTGTCCCAAACTATTTTCGCAATAGTTGATTTCAAAGCCACTTTCAAAAATTCTTTATCTTGTTTAATATCTTCTTCTTTTACTTCTATTTCTTTCTTTTTCGCTATCTCTATTGCCCTGTCAACCATAGCGTCTGTAATCACGAAGTTTTTATAGAAATCATCAAAATTGTTCTCATATTTAGCTTTGAATTTCTCCCCTTTCTCACCTCTTAAAAATTCGTATGTGAAATCGTAGAATATTCGTTTCATTCTCATTGATACTACTGTTTCGGTCAATTTGGTAGTATCTCTTTTAACTATGTAGTCCGGAGTTATTCCTCCACCGCCTAATACTTTTCTTCCTTTGCGAGTATAGAAGATAGGGATAGAATCCATATTTATTTTGTCATCGCCTTTTTCTTTACTCAATGATTCCAAGCTATGTTGTAAATTAGCACCTTCTTCCAATTCCAATCGACCAACTAAATTACGATAATCATCTTTATCTTCAAATGGTCTTTGGATTGATCTACCAGAAGGAGTATAGTAATAAGAGATTGTCAATCTGAATGCACTTCCATCACCCAAATCATATTGTCTTTGAACTAAACCCTTACCGTAGGAAGTCTCACCCACAATCAAAGCTCTATCCAAGTCTTGCATTGCTCCAGAAACAATTTCACTTGCAGAAGCACTTCCCGCATTTATCATAACAATCAGTGGAATATTCTTTAACGAACCACCATCTGTAGAAGCAAACATCTCGTTGAACTCTGGTCTTCTTCCTTTAGTATAGACTATTGTGTCGCCACCATTTAGGAACTCATCTGCCATATAAAATGCCTGTGTAAGATACCCACCTGGATTACCCCTCAAATCTAAAATCAACTTCTTCATTCCCTTTTGTTTCAACTCATTGACTGCTTTCATCATTTCTGAATGTGTGTTAGCAGCAAATCTGTTAATTGTTATATAGCCAATTTCGTCATCAATCATATAATTGGCATCTACCGTTTCGATTGGTATTTTATCACGTATAATATCGAAATGAATTAATTTACTTTGACCTTCTCTTTTTATATCGACTTCGACTTTCGTTCCTTTCGGACCTTTTAATTTTTTTGGAACGTCAGAGCGATTCATTCCAACAACTTCCTCACCATCTATTTTTACGATTTTATCTCCGGCCATTATGCCTAGCTCCTCGCTTGGACCCCCGTTAATAGGAGAGACAACTATTATTGTGTCATCGACCATATCGAACTCGATTCCAATACCTTCAAACTCGCCAGAGAAATTTTCCGAAACCTTTTCCATTTCTTCTTTGTCGATATATACGGAGTGAACATCAAGCCCCTCTAACATCCCTTTTATCGCATTTTCGTTTAGCTCTTCAGGAGTCTTCTCTGTTACATAATTCCTGTACGCAACATTGTAAACGTATTGGAATTTTTTGAGTTGCTCATATAGATTATCGCCAGAGATAGCAGTGTTGATAAATATACCGAGGAATGCCCCAACGGACACTAAGCTTAAAACAAGTACAGTTTTTTTCATTATAGAAATTTTCCCTTTCATAAAGTATTTATATTTGTAATAAATTAACGAATAAACACAATCTTAGTTGCACAAACCTACTAAATTAAGCAATAATTCTCACTTCGCTATTATTACTTTCTGTGTTATTATTGATTCGACTGATATTATCTGGAGTATATAGTTACCGCTTGGTAGCTCGGGAATGCCAATCCTAAAGTCATAAACCCCCTCACCAATAGATTCATCCATTAGCTCATAAGTTTTACCAAGTTGGTTGACCAACTTCATTTTTAGTGGGCGTTCTTTGTCAACATTGAGTTGCATAAATAGTTCATCAGTTACTGGATTCGGATATAGCTTGTCAATAGAAAGCGATTTGGGCACATCATTAATAGAAATGATTAGTTCATAGTCACATTTAGAATTTGCATTTATCAAAATCTCTTTTGCTTCTCCATCTAGTTTAATTGTTTTTTCATTACAATTGAATAGCATTTTCATTTCGTCTTCTAACAATTCTTCGCTCGGAGCATCACCAAAAAAACAAACTGTGAAAGGCAATGATGTGTCTGCTGGGATTGTAAAAGGCAATTGCGATTGGGGAATAAAGAAATTCAGTTTCTCGCTAATTTCTATTCTTTCTAATGTTATTGGCAATAATCCATAGTTTTCTATCATAATATCCATACATTTAGAGCTACCAACATTGTGCTTATTGAATGAGATTATGTCACCAGAAATATTGCTAACAAAATTAGCTGTGAAACCTTGAACTATACCCATCAGTATTGTGTCATTGCCAGCCAAATCTTTATACTCAATTTCGTAAACCCCATCTTTGAATGGATCATCTAATCTAGCTGTCAATCTTTTGAGTTTATCGCTATCTACTCTTAGTCCAAATATTAAATTGTCCTTTTTCAAAATATTATAACTATCGAACCCATAGTCTGTAAGCTTATTTTCGGTCGCAAATATTTCCTTGTTACCACAATCGATATCAACTACGTTGATTTCTGGCAGATTAGTATCTGGAATTTGATAGAAAGCAATTTCACCCAATAGTTCTGAATAACATTTATTTTCATACTCCAATGTATCTTTGTGCCAGCCAGAATCTAAGGAATTATAAAAACAAACTTTAATCATTGTTGATTCACCTGCGTCTAATGAATCTAAATCACTATTAATTCTAATAACTTTACCATTCTTAAGTCTCAAATTCGAAATGTCTTTTTTTACCAACCCGTAATTTGTAATCTCAAATTCCATACATCTATCACTTCTGTAGATAGTGGAATCTTCAACAATAGTGAATCCGAATTTATTGCTATTGCTCATTGTGAAAGTGAATCCTTCAACTATTATGCTGTCTCTAACCACAGAGCCAAATTTATCAGTTGCTGTAATATTTATCTTTCCATCATTATATTTATCGATTAACTCTAAGTCTATACTATAAGAAATTGAATCGCTTCTTACGTTCGATGTATCTAAATTGTTAATATTTGTGATTTCCACTGACTCAAGACCAGTATCTTGAATATAATTTTCAGTTATAATCAGGTTTTTAGTTCCGCAACCAGTTATATTTTGGGTGAACTCTGGTGGAGTCCAATCAAGCATATTAAGTGCCATTCCTCCAACATAGCCATAGGAATTAGTTTGTCCATAGCCATAAACACAAATACCAAAAGATGTATCCGCAGAGATTAAGTGTGCACCCGCCGTTACATTAACACTAGCGTATGCGTATTCCGAATTAGGTATATTTTTAAAATTACCAATTAAAGGCTCACCATCTAAAATAATATTGTCAGTGTTAGTTTGAGGAATAACGATATTTACATAGTGACTTATGTACTCGGCTAAATCTACATTCAAAAAATTATATTCTTTTAAAAACTGTTTATTTGGAGGATAAAGAACCATAAATGGGTCGCTGGTAAACTTAACTTGGCCTGAGCTACTGCCAGTTGTTGTCGATCTTTTGTATATACTTGCTCTAATTGGCTTATCTCCTGTTATATACATCGGTCCTATTATTGGCAAAACATAGTTTTCTCCCCTATTCAAAGTTAATGCATAGTTTCCACCTATGAATATTTGAGTGTCATCATAACTCACTATAATTTTAGTCAAGTCATAAGTATTATTGTCAATTTTGGAGGGGTCCGCAAATGGAACTACGAAAACGTCACGCCCCCAGGCTTCCAATGGTATCATCTGCGAAAGTAAATAGTCACGGGAAGAAGAATCAGTGTAGGGAATATTTGCTCTTTGATGACCACCAAAGACAGCAATTGGCTTATCAGATACGATACTAGTCCCTGTTAAATCAAGAGAAACACTTTCAGGATAGTCATTTATTATATCCGCTTGTACTAAATACGTGTCACCTTCATTCATTATAATATTCTGTTCATCGAGTCCATTTCTAAATGTGGGAGCAGTTGGTTTTATGTTAATATTCGTATTGTTCTCAGTTGCTACTATTAAGAATTGAGAAGGCGTTCTTTGTCTTCTTCCATTGTTTAGATGTGATTCGTAGGAAAAGACATAATAATTTCTTCCTAAGGAACGAACAGGGTAAACCAGACAAGCATCGCTGCTAAATTCTGCTTCGTTGTGAATAACTAAAGTAACATTTGTGTCGGCTGTTAAGTGAAATGAAGTATGCTGAACTAATTCCACATCCCCACCATCGTAACGAAAATCCCCTGAATCATTCTGACCCAATATCTCATGATAATTGGGATAAAACGGGAACTTTATTATTTGATTAGCACTATCTATTTCAAAATTTCTATAAGTCGTTACTCCATCGCGTCTAGTTGCACTCAAAGTGCCTTTGGTAGGAACTTTAGAGGTAATAATAAAATATAATGAATCTGTATATCTATATTTATAGTAGTTATACTTTTGATTATGCCAATTAGGCATAAAACCAAAATAGAATTCCTTGCCTGTATTATCTATAGGAATTTCTATACCATCTTGTGCTGAAGAATTCCCGTGAAATGAGAATAAGGCAATGATGATAAAAACTGTTAGTTTTGTAAAGACTTTCATTTTCAATTATAACATATTATGAAAAAATTAACCTATGAAGAACTACTGAATGAGCGGAAAACAGTAGATCAAGCTTTAGAATCTAACAGATTTCCTATTAGCGTAATAGTAGATAATGTTCGCTCTATCTACAATGTTGGTTCTATTTTCCGAACTTGCGACTCCGCTCTTGTTAGCCAGATAGCTCTTTGTGGTTTGTCGCCTCGTCCACCCAGAGAAGAAATCTCCAAAACAGCTCTCGATGCCGAAAAATCTGTGCCATGGAAATATTTCCGTGATACTTTAGATGCCGTCAAAGAAGCCAAATCCACCGGACACACTGTTTTAGCTTTAGAACTAACCGATAAACACAGAAGCTATACATCAATAGAAAAATCAGAGTTCCCTTTAACTATTGTCGTTGGAAATGAGTTAACGGGCATTAGTAATGATGTAATAGCTCAATGCGACGGAGCCATAGAAATACCTATGTTTGGCGTAAAACATTCGTTAAATGTAAGCGTCAGTACAGGGATTGTATTATTCGAAGCATTAAGAACTTATTTTAATTATTTTTCTTCTGAATCGCTATAAACTAACAGTAATATATACAAAATAGTTACAAATATGAAAATAAAAATTGCAATACCCGACAACGCTATTTATAGAGACCTATTCTTCAACGCGGATACTGTCTGCAAGGAGTTTGGAATATCACTAATTCGTACTACAGAAAGGGAAGTGGCCAAATTATTTGAAAATAATCGAGTAGATGTCGCTTTTTTGACACCAATGGATTATGGAAGAGGTACTCGTATCTCTGACTATAGAATAATCCCAGCTAATGTATTTGCAGTTAGTGGCTATAGTCGCATTGCTTCTACTTTTTTCAAACAAGGGTTGAAAACAATAAAAAGTTGTGGGAGCCCAAATCCTAAAGATTTTATAATGGCTATTGGTAAGATTCTATTAGCAGAAAGATATAATATTCATGTGGATTTGATTGAAACAAAAGATGAGAAGAAAGACGATATTTTAGCTGAGTTTGATTCCGCTATGCTTTGGAAGAAAAATTTTGTCGATGACACCGCACTTGACATCACAGAAGATTGGTTCGATTCATACCAAATACCATTAATTATGGGTGCTTGGGTGACAAGACACGAAGAGGAACCAGAAGATTTAGTTAGAGTACTAAAATTGTTCGAATCAGACGCCTTGCACGATAACAAGTCTGTTGTTGACAAGCCCAATAAGGAGTATGACCCAAGAGAAGGTGAAATTAAGTACTCTTGGAATGATGAGATGGAGAAGGCTTACGACGCATTGTTGGAGATCTTGTTCTACCATCAATTAACAAATGAGATGGCAACTGTAAAAATGATGGGCGATGAGCTAACAAGTCCTGTTGATGATAATTCTATTTTTTCATCGGACAGTGAGGAAGACGAGAATCAATAAACACAAAGCATTTGCCTGAATGAATATCGAGTGAGAAATTTTTACTTATTGTTATATTTCTAGCTCCTTCACGTGAACCCAGTTCTAGGTACTCTTGGTTCAATTCCCACTTCAGATTTTTAGTAGTTAGTTTGACTTTTGGATAAGGGACAAGCGACACAATTTCATTATCATTGACTTCAAAAGTAGATGATTTTTCAACTAGAAAAGAATATCGTTCTTGATGAAAAATAGTGAAATCGAACTTAGGGTTATATTTCATCAATACACTCGTGTTATTCAATGTATGTTCTAACAATCCACCAGCAAAGCCAATTATCAATACATCTTTATATCCCTTATTTTCAATATACTGAATACATTTCTCAAAATCGTTCGTGTTCTGATCATCTATTTTAATGAATTGAGTTTGCGAATCATCGTGAACACAATCAACCGAATCCATATCTCCGACTATAGCCATCGGATGTATATCTAGTGAACTCAAGACATTATAGGCACCATCGGCAGCAATAAGAGGTATTCCTTTAAGTAAATTGAATATTTCTTTGTTAGGAATATCACCATTGAGACAGATAGCTAAATCAAATTTCTTATTTTTGAAAATGTATTCATTCATAATTTCAATCTAAGAATAATGTACGACTTGTTAATAAAACAATTGCCCCATGTACTTGAGGGTGAAACAAATGTAATCACAAATTTTGCAAATTTTTCGTCACTATTATTCAACTCAATGAGCGATGTCAATTGGGTAGGGTTTTATATTTTCACTGGAAAAGAGTTACTATTAGGCCCTTTCCAAGGCAAACCAGCTTGTGTTAGATTACAACTTGGCAAAGGGGTTTGTGGAACTTCATTTGCCCAAAATAAAACAATTATTGTTCAGGACGTAGATAAATTCCCTGGGCATATAGCTTGTGATGCTGACTCAAAATCAGAAATTGTGATACCAATTGTTAAAAATGAAAAGTTATATGGTGTTCTGGATATTGACAGTCCGAATTTGTCAAGATTTGATGAAAATGATTGTAAATATTTAGAAATTTTATTAAATTTACTCGTTGAACATTCGGACATCGAGGAACTATCAGAAATATATCAAAATACATAGTATTTTTTCTAGCTACTCAGTTAATTGGAAGGGTTGTGGTCAATGAAATCCAATATGCTCCAACCTCACCCGAGCCAGAGTGGATAGAACTATATAATATTACTGATAATGATATAATCTTCGAGAAATTTACAGTCGCTGACTATGCAACTACAACCGACCCAATCACATTAGAAATACCAGCTTATGGATTCATAGTAATAACAGAGAAAAAATCAGAGTTGCTGAAAATATACGACATTGACTCATCTCTTGTTATTGAATCAGATTTACCAACTTTCAACAATACTGATGATTTGGTGTTAATTGCTAATAATGGAAAGATGATTGATTCAGTTAAATATAACTCCAAATGGGGAATTAAGGGTAATAGTCTAGAAAGACGAAGGTACTTCGAGTTTGAAAATGACTCTACTAATTGGGGAGCTTCTGAGGTTTCTGGTACTCCAACGAAAATCAACAGCATAGCTGCCTATTATGATTTGGAAATTATAGATGCTACATTAGTACCGGCAGGATTTCGCATTATTCTCGAAAATAAAGGTAATATCACATCTTTGCAGGGGAGAATAGATTTAGAAATAAATGATAATTTGGTCACTTTTTACCAAATAGACTCAATTGCTGCCTTTTCAGATAAAGAAATCATTCTAGACCAAACAATTATAGGATATACACCTAAGATTAAAGATAAGTTGAGGTTTATTGTAAAGACCAATGAAGATATAAACATACACAATGATGATTTCACAATATTCGTACCTAACACAACTTCAAGAGGCGACGTTCTCATAAATGAGATTATGTACAATGTAGATGATGATCACTTCGAATTCATAGAGCTTTATAATAACTCAGCCGTTGATGTCCAAATTTCAAATTGGTCAATTGCAGATGAATTGGACATAAAAAATAATCGCTTCAATCAAATAATAACTAATATCAATCTAAAACCTGGTAACTATGCAGTTATCGTATGTGATGACGCTATTTATAATTTAGTAGATGAGTCTTCGAATGATAAGATACTCTTCACAAAGAAAAAATTTAGTTTAAATAATAGTTCGGATATTATAAATTTATACAATGAAAATAAAGAATTGATTGATTCGGTAGCTTATCTCGATTCTTGGCATGAGGACTATCTAAGTTCAACAAAAAACATAAGCTTAGAGAAAGTTAGACCATCATTATTAAGTTCTGAAGCTTCAAATTGGAAAACCTGTACAAATGAAAATGGCTACACAATATTGGCAAGTAATAGTTATAATAACAATCTGTCATCAAAGAATGAAATAAGCGTTGTACCTAATCCATTTTCACCTACTTCATCAACTAAGCCATATATCTTAATTGAGTACAAGCTCCCTTTTGACAATGCATTAATCGATTGCAATATTTATTATCCCAACGGTAATATTGCCTTTAATTTGACCAAATCGAAATTTGTATCGGGCGAAGGAACTTTAACTTGGAACGGCAGAAGTTTAGACAGCAACGTATTACCAGTTGGTCCTTACGTAGTGATGATAGAGGCAACTGACCAATATTCTGGCGAAAGCAAAACCCTTAAAACGGTAATAGTATTAGCCCAATAATCATTTGTTGACTATCGCAAATTTAACAACTTGAGTGCTTTCGTTAGTTGAAGAAACTGCATAGAGCAAATAGACACCAGGTGAAGCATCTTCGCCTCTTTCATTTTTTCCATCCCAAGTCGTTTTTCTACTATTAACTTTTAGCGACCTTACTAACTCACCGTTTACAGTAACTATTCGTAAATCGGAATTCTCCGCAAGACCTTCGATTGTTAAAACTTTGTTTTTTCTTGTGTCGAAAGGTTGTGGATAAACTTTTACATTAAACTCATTTACTGGTTTTATTGCATTCGTCTGAACACTATAAAGTCCTTTGTCCGTACCCACATAGATTTTACCAGAATTTTCGTCATAAGCTAAGGCATAAAGATTGTTCGTAGGCAATGGACTATTATCAGTTGTAATTGTATGGAGAACATTCTCACCATCGGGATCAACAACAATAAGACCACTTGCTGTTGCTATCCACTTATTATCTAAAGCATCGACTACTATTTCACGAACATTCAGATTAGCAAGAGATCTGACATTCACAAAAATTGGTGTTCTATTACTCATCACAGCACTTGGATTAATTATCCTATTAACTCCACCGATAGTACCTAACCAGAGAGTGCCTTGTTTGTCAAATGCTAATGCTTGTTGATTGTTACTAATTATATCTGAGTTGTTGACTGTAAACATACCGCAAACATCGTCGGAATTATCTGTCAAAGTCCTCATCTCATTATAATATGCTAAGCCTACTGCAACCTCAGTCCCTGAGAAAGTAACATCAGTTCCTGCTGAAGCAACCCATTTTGTACCGTTGAAATCAATAGCAGTTTTGTACAAAACCCTCCTAGTAGAACCAGCACAATTATATAGAGTTTCGTAGTTACCAGATGGTGTTCTGATAACAAACAATGGTCCGGAACCACTATTTCCCCAATTGACAATCCACATATTACCGAACTCATCATCGAATACATCTCCGGTAATAACAAAGTTACCGGAACCACCTGTGCCAACCAATGGACTGTTTTCTGCACCAATATTTTGAATATATTTATTCTCCCCAGGTGGTATCAAATATAATCCCCCACCATAAGTGCTAGCAGTGATAGTACCATCTTTCAATTCATTCACATTTATAACACTATTAGCAAGAAACTCAGGATTTGTGCTCCTGTTATAGTAATCCCATTCACCATTTTTGAAGCTCATAACTCCATTACCAGTGAAGTTACCAGTACCTATCCAAAGAGAGCCATCATCTGAAATATGGATATGGGCTATACCGTTTGAAAGTGGAGAATTGGGCTCTATTGTCATAATAGTATCTTGTAACGAAGCTTTCAAGCCAGATTTTGTTGCTAAATAAATATTATCGTTATTGGAGTCAAATTGAATATCGTTTATTTGCTCACTAATTTTGATTAAGCGTTCTTCAAACGGATATTCTCTTATATCTTTTTCTCGGAAGTAAAATAGCTTTCCATTTTTAGTATCTAATCCGAAAATATCTTTAGTTGGATATTCGAAAACGGACTGTAAATATTCGCCATTCCAGCTATAAATACGGTCGCCCGAAGTAGCATAAAGTGAATCGTTCACCCATTCAATATCAATAATATCTGCATCGTGGAAGGATTCAATAGGCGTTATTGTCTTCCAATCATCCCTATTTGCGAGACTATTATCCAAATCCGTATAGACTACTCCCGCAGAAGTCGCAAGCCAGATTTTATTATCATGAATTTTAATTGTTCTTGCTTCTGTACCAATAGTCAAATCCGAAAATCGCTTAACGTCTTCTATCGTAACATTATTCTTGTGATCAAATACAACTAATCCAAATCCACCTGCAATATAGAGTTTATCACCTATAGGCACTATACTGTTAATATTTGCTTTTACGAAGCCAGCGTTTTCTATATCGTGAATAGCTTTCCACTCACCATCTTTATATATGTCGAAAACCCCGTCATTATAGCCAACGAAGACTTTGTTCGATTCTTTCTGATAGGTAATATACTTCGCATCAATCCTACTCAGCCCTGTTACATTGGTGAATTGTTGAATCTCATTTGAGTTCAGATCTGCAAAATAAACACCACCACTAGTTGCAGCGTAAACTTTGTTTTCAAATTGGTATAGGGAATTGACATTGTACATTGAAGTATATGCCTCCCAATTGGTGAGCTGTATTTCTTGTGAATAAAGGTTAATTGCACATAAGGAAACAACTATTAATGTTAATAATCTGAACATTATTCGACCACTCTTATTTTTTTTATTTTTTTTAAACCTTAGTAACAATTACTTATAAGTACTAACCTTTTATTTGTTCCAAAATTGTAATCATATTCAATGTAGTTTCGGCTGACTCATAGCCCTTATTTCCTTTGTTGCCACCAGCACGAGCAAATGCTTGCTCTGTAGTATCGGTAGTCAGCAAACCGAATCCTATGGGTACACCAGTCTCTAACATTGTGTCGGTTATACCGCGTGAACAATCACCAGCTACGAAATCGAAGTGAGGTGTTTCACCTCTGATAACACAACCCAAAGCTACAATACCATCAAATCTGTTTGATTTTGCAAGTGTATTACATGTCAATGCTATCTCATAAGCACCATCTACTGTTACAACTGTTATATTTTCGTCTGCTATACCGTGTTTTGCTAAAGCTTCTAAACATCCAGAAAGTAACTTTCCCGTAATTATTTCGTTCCAATTTGTAGTTATTACGGCAATATTGTAATTTTTGTTCGCTTTTTTTGAAGAAATTTTATTCATTGTTAAACTTTTTTAGTTAAAAGACTTTATTTATGTAAGTTTGTAACTTGTAAAAAGTGAAAATAACATTTTTGTTAAATTATAAAGGAATATTTATGAAAATAATTAACCTACTAGTAGTCGGTTTAGTTTTTTTATCATTGGCTTGTAGCGATACTAATGCACAAGTAGAATTAAAAACAAAGCAAGATTCACTAGCATACGCAATTGGTACTCAATGGGGTAAAAACCTAAAAACTGATGACCTAATTTTGAATACTGATTTAATCAAGCAAGGTATAGACGATACTTTCAAAGACGCTTCAAAGTTAAACGACGATGAAATCCAATCTGTACTAATGGCTTTGCAACAAGAAATTCAAGAAAAAAGAATGAAAAAGCAACAAGAAGCTGCTTCAAATAATATCAAAAAAGCAGATGAATTCTTGGCTGCAAACAAATCAAAAGAAGGCGTAAAAACTACTGCAAGTGGATTACAGTACAAAGTCCTAACAGAAGGAAGCGGAGTAAGTCCTAAAGCTACTGATAAAGTTAAAGTTCATTACCACGGAACTCTTATCGACGGTTCTGTTTTTGATAGCTCTGTGAAAAGAGGTGAGCCAATTACTTTCCCTCTTAACGGTGTTATTCCTGGTTGGACAGAAGGTCTTCAGTTAATGAAAGAAGGCGGAAAATTTAGATTCTTTATTCCTCCTGGATTAGCTTATGGTGCTCAAGGTTCTGGTGCTATTGGCCCGAATGAAGTCTTGATATTTGATGTAGAGTTAATCAAAGTAAATCCTGCTGAATAAATTCAATCTGAATTAAACTTTGAAAAAGAGTTACTATTTTTTAAATAGTGACTCTTTTTTTTTTGATTTGCTAATATTAGTTTTAAATAATTCAATTGTATAAATTCTAATAAACCCAATTATATACCATCTAAATATAAAAGCAAAGGGCTTTGAAAAGTCAGAAGAATGTCATAATAAATAACATTACTTAGAGCCAAGTTGTATAAAATTTGAAATTATCTACGAAGAAAATTACTAATGAATTAATTTTTTGCTTTTAATCTTATAATTCTACCGGGGTTTTGAGTAGCAGCATAAAGGTAACCATCTGGTGACATTTGTACGTCTCGGAACCGAGCATATCCTTCTAAACTTCTCACAGTCTCAGTAACTTTATAATCTTTTACTTTTATTCTGTGTAGATGCGAACTCGACAACGTACCAATTATTATATCGATTTCGTTTTTTGCTTCATCGTAATTTACCATATCCATTCCACATGGCGCGATAGAAGGAACCCAATAAGTTATCGGATCTTTGTATCCTGGTATTGATGTTTTATCAGTAATAGGTGTGTCATTATAATTTATTCCAAATGTAGCTAATGGCCATCCATAATTCTCTCCGCCTTCGATTAGATTCAATTCATCTCCACCTTTTGGACCATGCTCTATAGCCCAAATCTCATCTCTTTCGCTCAGATAGAACATACCTTGGATATTTCTATTACCCATAGTGTAGATTTCTGGTTGTGCACCAGGTGCATCTAAATATGGGTTATCATTAGGAATTGTTCCGTCGTCGTGCAGCCTAAGCACACCACCAAGATGGTTCGTACTGTCTTGTGCGTTTTCTTGCCTTCCTCTTTCGCCAATTGAGAAATATAACATATTATCATTATCGAATACTATTCTGGAACCAAAATGATTACCGCCTTCTAATAGTGGTGATCCTCTGAAAAGTTCTTCAAAGTCTATTAACTCATCGCCGACTAATTTACCACGCCCAATTGCAGTTGTGTAGCGATTGTCTTTTTCAACTGTATATGCAAGATATACAAAGCCATTTTCATCGAAATCAGGATGGAGTGTTACATCTAATAATCCACCTTGGCCTACAGATTTAATTTTTGGTAAACCTGTGATGGAAACACTTTTACCGTTTTTCAGGTTGTGCTTATAGAGTCGCCCACTAATTTCTGTAAATATTAAATTATCCTTATCTAAAAAATCTATCCCCCAAGGATTTATTAAGTTATCAACTATTATTTCATCAACAGTTAATTCTCCAAAAGGATATTTATTCTCTATATTAATCTCTTCAAACTCTATCGAAGTTAGTTTACTAAGCTCAAACTTTTCACTACTATTTACTCCCATCAAAGTAATATTTTCAGAATCAAATGTTATCGATGACTCATTATCTAATTCCATTTCAGCCATTTCATTATCTGAAGTCATGACAATAGCAAGAGTTCTACTTTCAAATTCGAATGTTATATTAGTTATATCTTCAACAGAATATTCATTGACTGAGTCGTCAACCCCGATAATCTGAATTTTGTGTTGAGAGTATAGACACATTGTGGCTAATAATACAAGTATTATGACAATTTTTTTCATATAGATATCTACTTTTTAATTAGTTTAAAATTGTAGTATTTGTTGTTTGCGATCAGAGTAAGAAAATAATTTCCAGAACTAAATATACTGAAATCAATTTCATTCTTGTCGAATTCCGAATAAAGGATATTACCAGAGATATCACTTAAAACTACTTCATATTTCAATATGTCTCCAGTTTCAATAACTAATCTATTTTCTATTGGGTTTGGATATATCTTTATATTAATATTAGCAGTTTCAACAGAAGTAGTTGGTGAGACAATAACTTCAACTATATCTTTCAACTTTCCATCTTCTGTTTCCACTTCTATTGTAGCGGAACCTTCTGAAATAGCTGTAACTAGTCCATTGTTATCAACTGTTGCAACGTTATTATTACTCGAAGACCAAGTAACAGATTTATTAGTAGCATTTTCTGGCACTATATTATAATTTAATTGATAATTCTCATTCTTTTTTAATTCGATATTACTTACTTCTATTGTAATTGATTCAACGCTTACTGTATTTTTAATAATAACAATTTTGTCAATATCATTTAGCAAATAACTGTCCGAGCTACCTCCTATTAGATTGACATTCAATTTACTTTGGGCAGTTAAATTAGTAGTATAAAAAATAAAAAGTAAAAATAGGATAAAATGTATCTTCATAAATCTTCCATTTTGATATTTCATATTCAAATATAATATTTTTTTTAGAATAACAGTACAAAAGGGAATTAATTACATTTTTTTTTTAAAATTTTTTACTTAAATTATTCATATATAATAGGGTGCAATGTGATGTTTATAGAAACAATTTGCTAATTTGATGAATAGCTGACTATATTAAAATAAAAAACTAATGGCATTAACAAAATCAGATATTGAATTAGCACACACCCAAATAGAAAGACATATAAACAGAACTCCTGTTTTAACTAATTCTTACTTAGATGAATTAGTGAATGCCAAATTACATTTCAAATGTGAGAATTTTCAAAAAGTTGGTGCTTTCAAGTACAGGGGTGCAACAAATGCACTTCTTTCAATACCGCAAGATAAATTGAAATATGGAGTAGCTACTCATTCTTCTGGTAATCACGCTCAGGCATTAGCATTAGCTGCACGAGTAGCTGGTACCAAGGCCTACATAGTAATGCCAAGCAATTCGCCAAAAGTCAAAATAGATGCTGTAAGGGGATATGGTGCTGAAATTACTTTCTGCGAACCGACTTTGGAAGCAAGAGAATCAACTTTGAATAAAATTGTTGAAGAAACCAATGCAGAATTTATTCATCCTTATGACCGCGAAGAAATAATCGCAGGTCAAGGAACTACTTCTTTGGAACTTTTAAGAAGCTATCCGAACTTAGATGTTGTTATCACTCCAGTAGGAGGAGGTGGACTTTTGTCTGGGACTGCTATTTATAGTAAGGGGTTCAATCCGAGTATTGAGGTCTTTGGAGCAGAACCAATGGGAGCAAACGATGCTTATAAGTCATTCAAATCCGGTGCAATTATACCTTCAACTAATCCGAATACAATATGTGATGGATTGCTAACTTCGCTAGGCAAACTGAATTTCGGCTATATTGAGAAGAACGTTGACGATATTCTGTTAGTAGAGGATTCGGAAGTGCTATCAGCGCTAAAAATTATTTACGAAAGGATGAAAATTATAATTGAACCCTCTTCAGCTACAGTATTAGCGGCTGTTATAAAAAACAAAGAATTGTTCGCTGAGAAGAAAATCGGTTTGATACTATCGGGTGGGAATATAGATTTGCAGTCCCTATTCGACCATTTTAGAGATAAACTTCAATAATTCAGATTTCTATATTTGATAAAGAATTTGTAAATCTATAAATTGATATTACAGTAACATCTTAAATGCGAAAACTTTGCTACTCACGAAGAAACACTATATTGTCATATCGCTTATTTGGCTAACAATCGCTGTAGTTTTTGCGGCTATTATTAGAAGTTCTTTCGTAGTTGGAATGGGCAGTTGGTTCAACTATAAATACTTTTTGCACACTCACTCACATCTGGCATTTCTTGGTTGGATATTCAACATAATCTACTATTTCCTATTAAAACAGTTCAAATTATTAGATTCAAAAAAATATGGGTATTTATTTATTGCACTTAATATAAGTGTACTTGGAATGTTGCTTACTTTCCCTTTCCAAGGATATGCACTATGGTCGATAATATTTTCTACTCTCCATATTTTGATTTCTTACATCTTTGCAATTTTCTTTTACAAAGACACTAAGGGCAACAATTCCATAAACAGAAAGTTTGCAATCGCAGCAATAGTTTTTATGGTTGTTTCATCAATTGGACCCTTTTCCTTGGCACCAATAATTGCAAATGGTCTGAAAGATTCTATTTGGTACGATATGGCTATTTATTTTTATTTGCATTTCCAATATAATGGTTGGTTTTTGCTATCAATAATCAGTATGACAGCATATAGTATAAAAATAAAAGACAATGACAATTGGCAAAGAGCATTCAACCTATTTGTTATATCAACAATTCTGAATTTTAGTCTTTCTACACTTTGGACTGATCCGGGGTGGGTAATCAATATTATATCAGTACTCTCATCACTCATGCAGTTCCATGCCCTATTCCTTATGAGCAAGGACATATTTATCCATTTGAGAAAAATGGACAAATTCAAAGCTATGTTAATGAAAATAATCTATCTTCTTTTCATCTTAAAAATATTTTTTGCTCTTGCAGGCTCAATTCAAGAAGTTGCTATGTTTGTCTATTATAATAGAAATCTGGTAATTGGTTATTTGCATCTGATATTTCTTGGGATAGTAACGCCATTCTTTTTCATAAAAATATCAGAAGAATATGCAATTCTCAACTCAAGTAATCATAAATTAGCTTTGATTATTTACCTTTTCATTTTTCTATTGAGTGAACTACTATTGACAACAACATCGGTTGGGTTCAATGGCGATGTTATCTTATTTATCTCTGATTTGATAGTCTATACAACATGGATTTTGGCTGGTATAACAATTTATCTAAGTTCTAGATATAAGTTAGAGGCGTTAAACCACAATAAATCTAATTCGTGATTAGAAAATTTTGTTACTTATTTTTTCTTCCGTCTATCTTTTATATAAGCATAAACGAATCCGATAAGGAGTCCTAAAACTATCCATCCAATTAATTCTTGCATTGTTTTTTTCTTATGTTTTTCTTTTCAATTGATAAATATACTCAAACTTTATCAAAAAGATTGCATAAATTAAATTTTATATCAGAGTGGACTCACAATATTTTTAGCAAACTAGACAATACGACAAAAGGAATACTATTCGCAGCGACTACTGCTTTGTTTTGGGGATTCCTAGGTATATTTCTGAAGATAGCACTCAAAGAGATAGATTCTATGACAATAATATGGATGCGATTTGTAGTTGCATTCTCATTTCTATCGCTTTGGTTAGCAATAAAAAGACCTTCTGAATTCATAATATATAAGAAAATGCCGCCATTGTTGTTAGTTGCGGCACTCTCTTTGGGCTTCAACTATATTGGCTATATGAAAGGTATAGAACATGCAGGCCCAGCAACTGCACAAATATTGATTCAATCTGCACAAGTTATGTTAGTGCTTGTGGGAATATTTATCTTCAAAGAGCGGTTGAACAAAAAACAATTAATTGGAGTTGCAATAGTTACAGTGGGTTTCCTACTCTTTTACAGCGAAAGTATTGAGAATATTTCGACAAATAGGGAAACATACGATATGGGAGTACTCTACACACTTTTCGGTGCAGCCATTTGGGTAGTCTATGCAGCCATCCAAAAAAGATTAGTAGCAACACACTCCGCTCAGCAACTTAATATGATTATATACTTAGTGCCAGTACTAATGTTCGTTTGCTTTGCAGATTTCGGAAGATTAGCTGAAATTTCATTAGAAATGTGGTTGTTAGTTATCTTCCTAGGTTTGAACACTTTAATAGCTTATGGCTCACTTGCCGAGGCGTTTAAATATTTGGAAGCATCGAAAGTAAGTATAATAATCACGTTGAATCCCATCATAACAATTACCACCCTAACAATAATGGCTTATCTTGAAGTTACAATTATAGAAACCACTGTTATAAGCATCTTGGGATTCGTTGGTGCCATATTAGTAGTTTTTGGTGCAGTATTAGTAATCACCAAAAAGCGACAACCGAAAGTGAAGGGCTAAACCTCTGTTCTATCTCTTGAAGAAAAACCCAGATTGACCGACTTTACTTATTATATACTTACCAATTGAAAGATTAGATATATTGACTACAATGTTCCCGTAATTGTTTGAATCAATAATCACATCTTGTCTATTACCATTTAAGTCATAAATAGTCCAATCGGATTTATCTAACCCATCTGTAATAACAGTTATTCTACTATCGCTGATATTTGGATATATTAGCAATTCCTCAGCAACGGCATAGCTATTTTGCTCGACTGAACTAATTATTTGGTCTTTAGATTTGTAAATACCACGCAAGTTGCACACTATCAAATGTCCATCTTTAGTTGGCGTATAACTAATGAAAATTGGTGATGCATTATCATCCGAAAGTTTAGTAGAAACTAAATCATTCTGCTCATCTAAGTGTAATTCGTAAAAATCATAAAAAGGATCGCTCTGGTCATTACCATAGAAATAGAATTTATCTCCTAAACGAATATACTTTTGAGAAGAGTTATTGGAAATACTTAGACTATATTCATCTATTGTTTGTCCGAAATCTGTTGAGTAGATAATATCTCTGTAGGTAAACCCAATCATAACACCATTTATCATCTCAAAGTACATATCTCTATACCCAGAATAAGGGCTATATATGTCATCTTCGTAATCATAAGTCGCTATCTTAGTCCAGCTACCGTTAGTCCCATATTTAAAAGTCCCTTCGGAAGTAATTGCAAATACTTCCTCATTTTCTATGAATATATGGCTTACATCAGAGTATAATTCCTCAAATTCTGGTTTTATTATTGTGCGTACACTCAAATCATCATACTGGATAAAGTATAAGCTATCAACTCCGATTATTGAGAAAATACCATCCCCTAAATCTCTGCTTTCTCCGTCATATCGTTTTTCTTCTATCACAAATTTAAACCAAGTTGCGCCAAAGTCTTTAGTAATGGCCATGGTATCTTCAGCTCTGTACCAAAAAGCATTGTCCCATCTGAAAAGCTTTTCTTCACCAGAACCAATCACATCTAATTCACTATCTTTTGCTTCAAAAAATAAATTACTCAGAGTCGCACGATAACCTTTTTCTGTTTCAATTATATTATCATAGATTCCATTCCCCATCTCAAGTGAGATAGATTCCAAATCATCGAAATTCTTACCCTTTGCTCTAAACAATCCAACCCCCATACAAAGCAGATAATCATCATCTTGAGTATATATATTGCTCAACATCCAATTCTCACCATAGTCTAAATTGTGCAGTTTAGGATTCTTGAATCCAGCATCAGCTATAATGAAATCACCACTAGCTCTGTTAGGTATTAATAATTTGCCATTGTCGAATGTCTTCATTTCACCAAAGTAAACTTGGTACTTTTCTATTCTCTCTGTAGTGAGGAACTCCTTCAAATCATATTTGGTTATAACTGGCTCTGAGCCACTACGGAGCGGTCTATCTAATACAAAAAGACTATCATCAGTAAGAACGTAACCCATATCATCATTTTCGTAATAGTCACCATTTAAATCAAAAGAATAAAGTTTTACTGAATCCACTATAGCTTCACTTTCAATATCAAAAATATCAAAAGTATATTGATTATTATTGTTAACATATATACTATGTTGCAAAATAAGAGAATTTCCATTTCTGATAGCTTTTCTTATTGAAGGACTGCCTTCTTCTATTTCATAAACCGACTTTACAGTGTCCTTATTTTGTGTCGTTTTATAAATACCTTTTCTAGTAACTATGTAAACACTCTTATTGTATTCAGTTAATATCTCAGGTCTGCTAATATCATCAGAAATTACTGACCAATTTTTACCATCATCAACTGATTTTAGCAGTAAACCTTCGCTAAGCATTGTGAAAAGTTCTTCATCTATTTTTACTAATCCATTTGTAAGTATCCCAAGTTCATTTATATTACCATCAAACTCTATTCCTCCCAGTGTGGCTTTCAAGTGGTTTTTAGAATGCCATTTACCATCGGTATCTAGCTTATAAATACCTACGCCGATAGTGTAAATGGACCCATCTTCATCTAATTTCAAATCTTGTACAGGCCAGTTAGAAGGAAGGTCCAATTCCTCCCAATAGTCTTGAGATTTCAAATTCAGCAATGTTAATACAGTAAAAGCTAATATCAGTGATTTCATATCAATTCGGTTTGTTTATTTAATATAAAAGGTAATATACGAAATTACGCTAGGAAAAGGAAATTGTTATATAGCAATTTTGTTTTTTTATACTTTTATTAAAAAAATTTAATTTTATATTCTTTGAAAGAATTATATTTGTCTTGTTATTTTCTACATAATTTTATTAATATTGGAGTGTCTTTCAATAAAAATCTGTTACTTTCAATTGTAGCATTAGTTGCTTTAAGTTTCTCAGCTCAAGCACTTGAGCCGATAACTGTAGTTTTCCCTAATTCTAATAATGCAGAAATTACCTGCGAATTAGTTGATTACGAAAATACAGGTGAAGTAGAAACTATATACAGCAAAAACTTAGGAGAATTAAAAGTTAATTCTTCTGGAATAATTCTATTCACTATAGGTGCGAACGATGAGAACTGGGAAAATATTTCAGCTTCTGATGTAACTTCATACTATATAGTAAATTTAAAAATAGATGGCAATGTAAAAGCTCAGTTCAGATTAGATGAACTAATTAATGCTTCTGCTAGAACTGCCAACTTTAGTAGTTTTACCTCTTCCGAATTTGAAGATTCGGATGAACTTAGAGATTTAACTTCAAACATAGTAGTATATACAGGAGAAGGCGATATTGAATTAGATAAGAATAATTTTAGTGATGATATACCAAACAATTCGTTGGTAATAGTAGTAAACAATTCAAGTGATGATAGTAATATTGGCTTCTTATTTCCTCCAGAAAATACTGTTACTGTAAGACCTAGAGAATTTATTACATTACTTAAAGTTGGTGGGAATTTTTACTTCCAATTACAACCAACAGCATTTTTTCAACCATAGTATTTGAATAAAAATTTCAATTTCCGCCCAACGAATCGAGTTAAGGGCATCAAATGTTTTTTATAGGTTCGGGGTGTTTAACTACCACCCACTAGCCAAATCTAGCAAAAAGAAGAAATGAAAAAGGCAACTCAAGTCAAGTTGCCTTATTTATTTTCAAATCTATTTAAAATGTTTTTTTAATGCTTTTATAGATTTATGAATATTCTTTTCTATATCCTTCCAATTATCTTCTATTGGTTTTATAATAACTCCACCCTCAACAAATAAGAGTTCTGGATAAATATCTAAATCTATATTGTTTACTTCGTCATCGTCCAATTGTAATATAGGATCAAACTTCAAAGTCAAATTCTCTGTTTTATTACTTTTGAATTCGAATGAAAATTTCTCTCCATCTTCGTAGTAATATCCATCTATCAAAATTGTGTATTTATCGTTGGTTGCAAATTCGCCGAATAAAGTATCGCCTATATACTGAACTCTTTCAGACTCAGGAAATTTATGAATCTCAAATTTTATTTTATCATAATCACCTGTTGGTACAGTATGTTCAGATAGATAGTAAAAATTGCCAGTAGAATCTGCTTTTAAAACATAAGGTCCAGTTTTAAAAGATTCATATTTCTCAGACTCTTCATTGTACCCATGCAATTTTAGTGAAGAAATTAGGATACGGAAATTCGTTACTATAAGAGAATCAACTCCATGTGATTGAAACCCTGAGCTGCTATTAGAGTAAACGCTTTTACTAGACATAGACGAAATAACTTTTACGTCTGCCATCCCATTTGAAGATGTTGTATCGTCTTGGCATGATAATAAGAATACTAGCGCTGATAATAGAATTATTTTCTTCATCATTTTTTTTTACCTTTATGTTAATAAATTTAATTACATCCTATATACGATTTAAAAGTTATATTGGATTTTATAAGAAATGGCAGCCTTAATAGACTGCCTTGTAGTACTCAAATATTAAGTGTGTGTTATTTTACAATAACCAATTGCTTAGTTAAAGTGACTTTATCTAATCTTAATTCAATAAAGTAAGTACCATTTGTTATATCATTAATATGAAATCCTACTCTGTTTACACCCGGACTCAATGATAGATTACTCACTGACGCTACTATCTGACCATTCGAATTATAAATGTTTAGATTTGCTATAGCAGACTCATCCAATACGAGTAATTTATTATTGTTCGTAATCTCTAGATTAGTAACTAGATTACCAGACCCTTGTATCTTAGTGAAGTTCGTTCCATCTGCGGAACTATATATTCCTTTATTTTTAGTAGAAACTAGGATTCCCAAAGAAGAATTAGACTCAATATCGACAATAGCATCTGCTATTACATCTGAACTAAGTACCTCTTCTAATTCGAGAGTGGCTTTATTCAAAGTCATTATCTCGCCTTCGCTTCCACCTAACCATACATTTCCTTTACTGTCTAATTCAATAGCAGTAATCGTTGAAAGTGAACCACCAACACTTAAACCCAAATCAAGAGCACTAAATGTAAGACCACCATCATTAGATATATTTATCCCAGAGCTAGTACCGGATATCAGTAGATTACCTTCACTATCTTCGCCAATAGCTAAGATAACATCATTGCTCGATTGGCTATTCAGATTTATCTTAACCCAAGAATTAGCATTGCCATCCCATCTGAAAGCACCGTTTTCAGTAGCTGCTAGTACCATACCGCTAGCCATCACTTCTAGATTAGTCACTACTGAACTGCTAAGCTCATTTGTTATATCTAACCAAGTGTAACCTTCGTTTTCGGATACTCTAACTTTGTCTTTGTAAATAATTAGTAATTGCCCTTCGGAGCCAACCTCGAAATCCGTGACCTCATTCAAGTTCAAATCTGAATCCAAATTGAGCCAGGTCTCACCTTCATTAGTTGATTTCAGCAAACCAATGTCCGTCAGTTGGTATATATTATTATCTGATTTGACTAAAAATTTGCTGTAAGTATTTGCTTTGTATTCGGCTGTTTTGTTGAACTCTATGGCTCCCAAAGTAAGATTTGCTAACGCCGTTATCAGCAATAATGTAAGTAACTTTTTCATTTTTAACTCCAATAATTTAATTATAAATATTGTTTTTAATTTTTGAATAATTCGATTCAATTTCTCGAATCAGAATTTTAGTACACTTACGATTTTAAAGCATCAACGGATTATATTTGTTAAGATTTTTTCATAAAATAAAAAATAAATGCTTGTAAATAGAATGATAACCGTCGGTTAAATAATTCTTCGAAATTACTCTAATTTCATTTTTAAGAGCCCATTACAACTGATATTATGCTTCCATATAGCTTTATGAATTCTGACTGTGAATTGTTGAGTTTCTTTGAATTATTAAGAAATTTATTTGAATTCTTCGATTATCAAAATCTTTTGCTTCTTATATATATTATTTTGTGGATTAGTGTGTGCCGATTGGTTTTGATAGTTCGGACAACTTTTAAGCTGATAGTAGAAAAAAAGACTGCCCAAAATAATTTTTGGGCAATCTCTTTTGAAGCTAACGGATAATGTCAGCTGAAGTGATATAGAATAATGCGGATTCTATTCTATTACACTCAAATAACACTCAAAGAGAAAAATGGTTTCAAAATAAGCATCAAATATTCCATTTTGCCTTAATGAATTGTATCCGAATCATCATTTCCTTAATTTCGAATTAATTTTTCGTACACAACCCAAAAAAATATTTTAAATGGAATCATTTAGCATCTGGTCATCGGCAATAATATTAATCTTTCTAATGGATCCTTTGGGCAATATCCCAATATTACTTTCTGTTCTGAAAGGAATTGACCCTAAACGACAAAGAGTTATAATTATCCGTGAACTCCTAATTGCGTTAGCTATTCTACTCCTGTTCTTGTTCATAGGAAGACCGCTATTGAACTTTCTACATTTGCAGCAAGAAGCTGTAACAATATCAGGAGGGATAATATTGCTTATCATCGGATTGCGAATGATATTCCCAACCAAAGATGGACTAATGGGCTCACAGCCCAATGGTGAACCATTTATTGTACCACTTGCTATACCACTAATAGCAGGGCCTTCGGTCTTAGCAATGCTAATGCTTATGACCCAAAACGGACCTGGTAAAATGACCCATTGGTTTTTTGCTCTTATTATTGCCTGGTCAATCACAGCCGTAATACTTTTAATAGCTCCCAAATTGCTCAAAGTACTTCGTGAACGTGGACTAACTGCATTAGAAAGACTTATGGGTATGATATTAGTAATGATGGCTGTCCAAATGTTAATAGATGGCGTTAAAATACTTTAAAACACAATTCCGAATTTATTTACGTCAATGTTACGATATTAAAAATCTAATATTCTTTAGCTGTGCGATATGCCTGATAAATTAATTTGTAAACACTGCAATAGCCAATGCCCTGACGATACCATCTCGATTGGAGATAATGTGTTTTGTTGTAGCGGTTGTAAAACTGTTTATGAGATATTGCACGAAAGTAACTTGGATGGTTTTTACGATTTGGAGCAAGGTAAAGGTGCCTTGAAACCCGATGCCTTAGATTCAGACGATTTTGCATTTCTCGATAATTCAGAAATAGCCGAAAAGCTAAAGAAATATAATATTAATGGCAAATCGAAAGTAGTATTCCATTTGCCCCAAATTCATTGCTCCGCATGTATCTGGTTACTTGAAAATCTACCAAAGTTGAAAGATGGTATCCTGAAATCGGAAGTTAACTTTCCTAATAAGGAAATAGACATAATTTATGACGAGACAAAGATCTCAATCAAATCTGTAGTGGAGCTTATAACTGCCCTTGGCTATAGACCAAAGCTAGATATGTCATCAATAGATGGAAAAAAAAACAGTAACCCAAATCGTTCATTGTACATAAAGTTGGGGGTAGCAGGATTTTCTTTTGGCAACTTGATGATGCTTGCATTCCCCGAGTATCTTTCAGGTGGCGAGACAATAGAGCCCGCAATAAAAGAACTAATAAACTGGCTTAATATTTTATTCATAATACCCCTTCTTTACGCTGGGAGTGATTACCTCAAATCGGCATATTACGGTTTAAAGACTAGAATCTTTAATATAGATATACCAATTTCTATTGGAATTATTGTGCTTGCAATTCGCTCCACGATAGATATAATAACTAATTCAGGGCATGGTTATGTTGATTCACTAGGTGGATTGCTGTTCTTCTTGTTGATAGGAAAATTATTTCAACAAAAGACATATAGTTTATTATCTTTTGATAGAGATTATAAATCCTATTTCCCACTATCTGTAATCAGAAAAACAGAAGATAAAAACGAGCATATACCTTTGAATAGCATAAAAATTGGCGATGTATTATTAATCAGGAACAACGAAATAGTGCCAACAGACAGTTTGCTACAATCTGATAAAGCAATGATGGACTATAGCTTTGTGACAGGAGAATCGGCACCCGTTTCTATTGTAAATAAAGAAAGAATATATGCTGGTGGAAGAGCATTAGGTAAAGCAATAGAAGTCATCGTAACCGAAGAGTTCAACCAAAGTTATTTGACAAAATTATGGAACAACGACGCGTTTGACAAATTTTCGCAAAAAGGCATATCAAAGTTCTCGAATTTAATAGCCAGAAATTTTTCTATAGTAGTTCTAGTAATAGGAATAGTAACATTTGGATTTTGGTTGCCACACAGCACAGCAAAAGCGTTCGATGTATTGACAGCAATAATGATAATAGCTTGCCCATGTGCTTTAGCACTTACGCTACCCTTTACCTATGGTTCTACTATGCGAGTATTTGGAAGAAATAAATTCTTCATTAAAACCGACTCTATAGTAGAATATCTATCAAATATCACCTCATTAGTATTTGACAAAACCGGGACTCTCACAAAGGCATCGGGGGGAGGAATAGTATATAAGGGAGAAAATTTTGATCAATTTCAATCATTAATTAAAGCTGCTGTATCCAACAGTACTCACCCAATTAGTACTCTTATTAACAATTCATTGCCAAATTCTAACCAGACGACACTTAGTAGCTTCGAGGAATTGCCAGGTAAAGGTATAGTAGCAACTTCTAAAAATATTTCAATCCGAATTGGTTCATCCAAATGGATTGATAAGCATTCGGAATCACAAGCAGAAAACGCCGCCCTACTCGAAATAAACGGCAAAGTATATGGTGCATTTTATAACAAAAGTGAATTCCGTAGTAATGCATTTGAAACTCTGAAAGAACTATCAAGAGATGGTTATCAAATATCTATTATCTCGGGTGACAATCAGAAGGACGAGAAAACAATTATCGACAATGCACCCTCGGGAACAGACACGAGATTCAACAAACTGCCTCATGAAAAATTGGACTATATTGCAAGTTTACAAGGAAGAGGAGCAAAAACGGCAATGATAGGAGACGGTTTGAACGATGCAGGTGCCTTAGCCAAAGCCGATGTGGGAATTGCCGTGGCAGAAAAATCGAGTAATTTTACACCTGGTAGTGACGCTATAATTTTAGGTGAAGAGCTAAACAAATTACCCAAATTTTTGCAAATGTCTAAAACAGCAATAAAAATTGCCTACGCAAGTATAGGTATCTCATTTCTCTACAATACTGTTGGTATTTCTGTGGCAGCAAGTGGCAATCTATCACCAGTTGTAGCCGCTATTCTGATGCCTATCAGCTCAATTAGTGTGATAGTTTTCACTGTAACAGCCGTCAACCTTTTGGCTAAGAAAAAGGGACTTTAGTTTAAGGTTTTCCGTCTGTTTCTCGCTTTGTTTTTAATGCCTCTGCGTACCACATGAACTCTATTAAGAATCTATCAAAACCTTTGTTGATGTGCTCATTTTCAGTCGCACCATCTTCATCGAAGTTTTTTCCGACTGACGGAACTGGGAAAGTAGTCGGAACAGAAGGCATACCCAATTCAGATGTAACGGCTCTTAAGTGCATAGCAGCTCGCACTCCACCGAACATACCAGCTGAATAAGTGGCTAATCCTGATGGTTTAAAATGATATTCACTCTGATAATGGTCAAGCAAGTTTTTCAGAGCTGGTGGTAAACCATGGTTATATTCACCACTGACTATTATAAACCCATCTGCTGATTCGAATATCTGATGAACCCTCTCTATTTCATTGGGAGCATCGCCTTTGTACTCTTTATACATTTTATTCAAGAAAGGGAGTTGGTGCTCCCTAACATCAACGAATACATTTTCTATTCCTCGATCATTAAGTTGGTTTACTATATATTTTGCAACTCTTATGCCTTGTCGTTTTTCTCTAACTGACCCATAAATTACTGCTATTTTCATATTTTCTACTCTCATTAGTAAAAAAAAGACTACAAGTTTATCAAATTTGTAGTCTTGATTTAATTTTTAAAAATAAATATTATTACACCGTGAACAACATACTGTCTAATTTCTCTGCACCAGCACCGCGTCTGATAATCTCAAAGTCTGTTTGTGTCATATCAATTACAGAAGAATCTCCTTCAAATTCGTAATTGTCAGAAGTTACAGTCAAATCGACTTGTTTACCAAAAAAGTCAATTATTTCATCAGGAGAAGCCGATGAGTTATCTTCTAATTTAGCAGAAATTGCTAATATAGGGTTTCCCACATCTTTAAGTAAAAGTTGAACTAGTTTATTCTTTGGTACTCTTATACCTGCTGTGTTCCTTTTTGGGTTATAAGCAAAGTGAGGCACATTTTTCGATGCGGGCAAAATAAAAGTATATGGCCCAGGAATAAGTGCTTTAATAGTTCTGTAAGCAACATTATTCACCTGTGCGAATTCAGAAATATTAGCCAAATCGCGACAAAGGAATGTAAGTTGGTGGTCTTTGCCTAATCTTCTTATCAATCTAATCTTATCTATCGCTTCTTTATTTGATAGATCACAACCCAGACTAAACCCACTATCAGTAGGATAAAGTATAACCGCACCATCTTTCAAAGCATCTGCTGCCATTTTCACTTTTCTCATTTCTGGCGTTTCTGAGTGAATATTCAAAATTTCTTTCGCCATTTGACCTCCAAAATTAGTTGTTAGAATAATTCTTCTTATTGAAGTATATGTAAAACGGAACACCTAAAGATAATAAAAATAATCCGAAAACTGAACGAATAATTTCAGATTCTCCATTTACATAACTCTGTATATCTGTATAAAGTGTAGCTACTACATATATTGTAGCAACAATAACAAAAATCGCTGGCACGTAAGGATAGCCCCATACCTTGTATGGTCTGGGAGTATTAGGCATTTTCTTTCGTAGAACAAAAACACCATAGGCACCTCCGGCATAAAATATCCAACTAACGAATATCAACATATCTGTGAGTTGGTCAAAGGTTCCCGAAAGCACTAATACTGAAGACCATACGGCTTGCAAAATCAATGCATTGCCTGGCGTAAAATATTTTTTGTGGCTTTTTCCGATTTTTTTAAAGAAAAGTCCCTTTTGTGACATAGCATAATAAACTCTCGAGCTCACCATAATAGTACCATTGGTAGTACCGAAAGTTGAAGCCATCACTGCTGCTGCAACGAACATAGCTCCTATTGGTCCCATAGCGATATTTGCTACATCGGCTGCTATTCTGCTGCTTCCAGCCATTTGTTCGACAGGGATTACATAGAGAAAAGCAACATTAATCAAAAGGTAAACCGCAATAATAATAAAAGTTCCAATAATTAATGATTTCGGAATATTAACCATTGGATTTTTTACTTCACCTGCAATATAGGTTATATTATTCCAACCATCATAAGACCAAAATGCAGCCGATAGAGCACCCACTATACCGGCGAACATTATTTTTATATCAGAAGAAAAGCTCACTGCATCAGTAGTCAAATTTGCCACAGAGCCATTGCTATATGCAAATCCAAACCCTACTAATACAAGAATTGCTAAAACTTTCGCTAATGTAAATATAACAGATATTCTTCCACCAAACCTTACACCTAGATAATTGACAAAGCTTAAAAAAAGAATAGTACCAATTGTTATGGCTTTCACACCAATATTTTCAAGTGGAAAAAATTTACCAATAAATGGAATAGTAAAAGTAATACTTTGTTCAATTTCAGTGGAAAAGCGTGGAAGCACCAGAGCTGAGAATTCTTGCGAATATTCTGCGAATACGTAAGCAATTGAAGCTATTGAACCAGTTTGGATTACTGCAAGCAAAGCCCATCCGTACATAAATGCGATGAACTTACCGTACATCCGATCGAAGTAAACGTACTGACCCCCAGTCTCAGGTATCATTGATGCAACTTCGGCATTAGACAATGCTCCAAAAAGAGTAAGCACCCCTGCTAGAATCCAAACAAATAGCATTAGCTCTGGCGAGCCAGTTACCTCTGCCATAACAGCAGGTTTTTTAAAAATCCCAGAACCTATAACTGCTCCCACTACTATTGCGAGAGTAGTATATAGCCCTAGAGTTGGTAATAATCCGCGTTTGGGGGTTTTATTTTCTTCCATGAATTCCTTTGATTGGAGTCAATTCAAAGATAGGTAATAATAAAAAGAAAAAAAAGTAAAAAAAATAACAATATATTAGGATAAAATAGTCTTATATCTAAAAGATTTGCTAAATTGCATTTCCGTTTAGTAATTATTATGGAGAATTAAAATAATGACGTATCCAAAAGTAGGCGAAATCGTTGCTGGAGACATCCGAGCAGCAGAAGTATTAAAAAAGTTAAATATTGATTTTTGTTGTGGTGGTGGTATTAGTTTAGAAAGAGCGTGTGAGAAAAAAGGTCTTGACCCAGCTGTTGTAATGGCTGAGATAGAAGCTCACTTAGCTGGAAAGCCGCAGCTAGAAGACAAATTTGGAAAAATGTGTTTGACAGAGTTAGCCGAATATATAACAAACAAACATCACAGTTACGTAAGAGAAAGTGCTGAATTCATAGATCCTCTATTAGATAAGGTAATTAGAGTGCACGGCGATAAACACCCAGAATTAAACGAAATTGGTGATTTATTCTACGCATCTGTCAACGAACTCAGCTCGCACATGAAGAAGGAAGAAAACATATTATTCCCTCTTATCAAAGCGTTGGAAGCTGGTAATATAAAAGAATTAGATCCAAATGCTTCAGTAAAATATCCGATTGAGATGATGGAAGCAGAACACACAGAAGAGGGCGATAGATTCATGAGAATACGTGAATTGACAAATGACTATACACCTCCTGCTGATGCTTGTAATACTTACAAACTGACTTATTACAAATTGAAAGAATTTAACGAAGACTTAGAGCAACACATACATTTGGAAAACAACATCTTGTTCCCTAAATCCATAAAAATGGAAGAAGAACAAGCATAGTTAATTATTTTTTACATCGGCGTTATAATTATTGAAAGTAAAGAATGCGAACACTCCAAGATAGAATAAGACACACTTTAGAGAAAAAAAATGCGATTTTACTTGCTCACTACTATCAACGAAAAGAAATCCAAGAAATAGCACACTTCTTGGGTGATAGTTTGGAGCTTGCTAGAAAAGCACAGCAAACAAAACATGATATAATTGTATTCGCCGGTGTTAAATTTATGGCCGAAACCGCCAAAATACTTAATCCCGACAGAAAAGTATTACTTCCGAGTTTGGAAGCCGGCTGTTCGCTTGCAGACTCGTGTCCACCTGAGGAATTTGCAAAATTCAAGTCTCAAAATCCTAACCACATAGTAGTTAGCTATGTTAATACGAGTTCAGAGATTAAAGCAATGAGCGACTATATATGCACTTCGAGTAACGCACTGAAAGTAATAGAAAGTATTCCCAAAAATCAACCCATTATATTTGCTCCTGATAAAAATCTTGGTCATTACTTGAACAAAATAACAAAGCGTGATATGTTGCTTTGGGACGGTGTTTGCACAGTACATGAAGCTTTTTCGATGGAGAAGATTACGAATCTTAAGTTAGCAAATATGGATGCTAAAATAATAGCACATCCAGAGTCCGACCATATTATATTAGATGTAGCAGATTTTATTGGCTCTACTTCGGCACTGCTCAGCTTTGTTGTTAATGACAAGTCCGAGAAATATATAATAGCTACGGAAGTGGGCATATTAGACAAGATGAAATTAATGGCTCCGAATAAGATTTTTATACCTGCACCTGTGAATGAGAATAATACTTGTGCTTGCAGTGAATGTGCATTTATGAAAACTATTACATTAGAAAATCTTTATACTTCAATAGTAGAAGAGAAGCACGAAATAGTAGTTGAAAGAGAACTCGCCAAAAAAGCACTCATCCCATTAGAAAATATGATTAATATGAATTAGGATGCATACCGACATTCTTATAATTGGCAATGGAATAGCCGCTCTCTCCTTAGTGTATCATCTCGGTGAATTGGGGCTTGATAAAAAAATAATTGTCCTTTCGGAATGCACCACAAAAAATTCAAACTCTTATCTGGCACAAGGAGGTGTTGCAGTAGAATTTGGAGGGGTGGAGAATAAAAACAAACACATAGACGATACTATTCTATGTGGTGTTATCAATAATAAATCGAACACTAAAATTATACTCAGTGAAGCCGAAAATTCGATTACTAGAATAATAGATTCAGGTCTAATATTTGACAATGATAAGGAAGGCCATTATCTTAGAAGGTTAGAAGGTGGCCATTCATCAAGAAGAATACTTTACCATTCGGATACTTCGGGAAAACATATTTCGGATTTTCTACTTCAGAAAGTTAAGAGCAATAAAAAGATTACATTACTACAGAACAGATTCTGTTTTGAACTTGTTAAACAAGATGATAGCTGTGTTGGGGCAAAAGTATATAACACAAAGAAAAATATGATAGAAACGATATTTGCTTCCAAAACAATATTAGCAACTGGAGGAGCGGCAGCATTATATAAAAACACAAGCAACTCGGACTATTCCGTTGGTGCAGGGGTCACTTTAGCCAAAGATATAGGTGCTAAGATTACTAACATAGAATTTATTCAATTCCATCCAACTGGCTTCAGATCTGGTAAAAAATCCATTTTGCTTTCTGAAGCGTTAAGAGGCGAAGGAGCAATTATAGTAAACAAAGATGGCCAGAAGCTCGAAGGGGTAGAGCTTTTGACAAGAGATAAGTTATCTAGAATACTATATGCTGGAATAAAACAAGGCGAAGAGTATTTCCTAGATTGTACGATGCTATCGGATGAGGTGTTGAATCAATTCGAATATGTACGCAATAGCTTAAGAAATTGCAAGTTAGATATGAAAGTAACACCTATACCAATTGTACCCGTTGCACACTATATGTGTGGTGGGATAGCCACTAATGTTAATGGCAAAACTAACATAAATAATCTCTATGCAATTGGAGAAACGGCCGACACAGGATTGCATGGTGCAAACAGACTGGCTTCCAATTCGTTAACCGAAGCAATTACTGTACCTTATTTACTTACATTCGAGTTAATAAAATCTGATTGGAACAAGATAGATAATAAAAAAGATTACTATTATGAAATTGACACTGCAAAAGATTATAGTCTCAAAATAGAATCATTAAGAGAGTTAATGTGGCAAAAATGTGGTATAGTCCGTAAAGATAATTTGCTCATAGAACTGCTAGATTATATCAAATCAGAACTCAGAGAGTTAGGCAATGATTCTATGATTTGCTACTCCAAATTGAGATATATTTCAATGCTTAAAACTGCGAAATTGATAGTAGCAGCTTCAATAAAAAGAACCGAAAATGTTGGTACTTTCTTTAAATATTAAATCGATATAAATTCATAAAATAAAAAAAGGACTGATTAATTAAAATCAGCCCTTAAAATATCGACAACTAATAATGTTAATTTCTACTTTGCTGGTTCAAATTTTGAATCAGGAACAGTAGTAGAATCAACTTTATAATTATATTTCGTCTCCATAGTGAACATAGGAGTTACTGTATTGGAAACAGTTGGTAATTTCTTACCATTCACATCTTGATAAGCAGAGTAGTTAATCTCTACTAATACACTTCCTCGAGGAGTTTCTTGTATCATTTCTGCTTTTTCTAATAAAAAGTTCTCAGAATTGAAGTAAAGAGTCTCAAGCAATTTGTCGCCGTCTTTTAGTTCCGCCACAAATTGATTATTTTTTTTGCCTTTAACTTCTACATTGTAGCCGTGTTTTATGGCATTAGCATATTTGAAAGGATCCGCATCAAATTTCATTGATTTCAAATCAGCACCTTCTTTCTTAATAGTACCAGAAGTTGATATTTCCCAACCATTAGTACCATTATAAAGTTCTTCCGATTTATAGACATTCAAATCAACAAGTCTATACAGTTTACCACTCTTAGTAAAAATAATTTCTGTTTTCCCAGGTAAGCTTTGTCCTCCAGCACTCATAGTAACTGTCCCACTTGCTTCTATTACATTAAAATCATTTATCTCATCTTCACCACCAATAGCTTCCGTATAGTTCTCCAACAAATCTTCTGCATCTATATCGGCAGCTTTAATACCAGTTGCTGGTTTGTAGTCCGTATCATAACTGAAAACAGTGCCGAATTTCTCCAATTGCTCTTTAACAGATGGGTCGCCAACAACGACAACATATCCATCAGCAGGATTTAGATAATTAGTAACGGCTTTTTGAACATCTATCGCAGAAACTTTCGAATATTCATTCGGGTACTCTTTTATCATTCTTATTGGAACGCCCTTGAAATCATAAGATTGGATTAGTGCGCCAAGAAATCCTGATGATTCGAAATTCAAATAGAATTGCCCTATTCTGAATTGTTTGATAGTGTTAAGTTCCTCTTCACTAGGTCCGTTTCTATATAAATCCCCTAATATTTCATCATTAATAGAAATAATAGTAGAATCAGTAACATCATTTCTAACGTCAGAACCAAATATAGAATAATTATAGAAACGGTTCGATGAATGTCCACCAGTTGGTGAGTAAGTATAAGAGTGCTTTTCTCTAATTATTTTGAACATACGACCCGCAAAGCTCGAATTAATAACGTGGCTAGCAACGTTAATATCCATATAGTCTGCGTCGTTGAATGGAACTGTTAAATTAGCATAGCGAACAGCCGATTGAACAGAACCTTTTCTTTCAATAAAATATATACCTTTTGGCATTGGTTTAGGTTTCGGGATTTCTAATTTTACCAGCTCACCTTTTTTCCATGGTACCAATTTTGAATTCAATTCTTTAATAATATCTTCAGTATTGAAATCACCAACTATTACCATAGTTGATGAGTTTGGTAAATAGAAATTATTATAATATCTCTTAATATCATCAACTGTTACAGCATCTATCGTTTCTTCTGTAGAAACAAAAGCATAAGGGTGATCTGGTCCGAACATAGCTTTTTTAGCCATATTTGCAGCTAATGAACCCGGATTTGATTTTTCACTTTTTATTGCTGCTTTTGCTTGAGTTTTAAACTTTTGCAATTCTTCCTGAGGGAAAGTAGGGTTAGTTAAAACATCAACCAACACGTCGAACAGTACGTCTTTATGTTTCATAACAGAAGAGCCAGAAACTGAAGTATATTCTGTAGCATTTGAAACAGAAAGATTAGCTCCCAGACCATCAAGAGTCTTAGAAATATCTAAAGCGGATTTGGTTTTAGTACCTTTCATTAATAGAGCGGCAGTAAAACCAGCAGCATCTTTTTTACTTTCAAGTGCATCGCCACCAGGCATCAATATATTAAAACTAAGCATTGGTTGTTCATGATCTTCTATTACGAAAATACGCAAACCATTGTCTAACGTAGCTTCTTTATACGAAGGGAACTCGAATTTTTTTGATTCAAGTGGTTCTGGTTTATCACCTAACTTATAATTCTGTGCAATAGCGAATTGTGAGAAGAAAATAGCTACTACTACTAATTTGATAATTTTATTCATTTTCATCTCCTTTACTTCTCAGCTTTTGCTGGTATATATGTTAAAATAACTTTCTTATCTGTGTCCAAATACTTTTTAGCAACTCTCTTTATATCGTCCAATGTAACATCAAGATATTTGTCAATCTCTGTGTTAATCATTCTTGGCTCATTGTAATAAGCCCAATAGCGAGCTATTGACATTGCCTTGCTAAGTGTATTTTTGTTTGACATTATCGATTCAGCTTCTACAATATTTTTTGCTTTTGTTAATTCTTCTTGAGTAACACCATCTTTGACAACTTTCGCTAATTCTTCATTGAGTGCTTTTTTAGTTGCTTCTATATTGTCCTCAGAATTAGGAATATTAACAAATATCATTGCTCCTGAATATTGTAGTGAGAAAGGTATCATCTGGCTAGCAACTGCCAATTGTTTCTGGTTTACCAAAGACTGATATAGTCTTGAGCTTTCGCCTGAAGCCATTATATTAGAAAGCAAAGACATTGCATAGTAATCATCTTCGCCTAATTTCGGGCCTCTGAAACCTTCGAATATGCCTGGTAATTGGGCTTTCTCGTCTTCTACTACTATATCTACTTTTTCTTTCAAATCAGAGAATTTTTGTTCTCTTCTTACTATTTCTTTTCCTTTTGGAATAGAGCCAAAGTACTCTCTAACATAGTTCTTTGCTTCATCAACATTGAAATCACCCGAGATTACTAAACAAGCATTATTCGGTTGATAGAATTGATTGTAGAAATTCTGAAAATCTTCTATTGTAGCTTTGTCCAAATGCTCATGGTAACCTATTGTTGGCCACTCATAACCACTTCCAGGCCATAGCTTCTTTGCCATTCGCTCTATCAAGTCACCATAAGGTTGATTATCGACTCTTACGTTTCTTTCTTCTTTTACCACACCTCTTTGAGTCTCTACACCCTCGGTTTGCACTTTCAATTTTCTCATTCTTGAGGCTTCTATCCATAGAGGTAGTTTGATTTGGTTTGCTGGAACAGTAAATTTGTAAACTGTTTCATCCATAGAGGTATGAGCGTTAAGTGTTCCACCTGCTTGATTAATATATTTGTCTATACTTGCTCTTGGAATTTCTTCTGTTGATTCGAACATAAGGTGTTCGAAGAAGTGAGCAAAACCTGTTTTTTCTGGATTCTCGTCTTTCGAGCCCACTTTATAGTGCACCACTGTTGACACAACCGGCGCCGATCTATCTATGTTGTAGATTACTACTAATCCATTGTCTAACTTTTCTTGTTCTAATTTAATTTCATTGGCTTGACCAAACAACCCAATTGCTGAAATAAAAACTAGAAGAGTAGAAATACTTAATATCCTTGTCATAATTCTCCTAAAAATTTGTATTTAGTATAGCTTACAGAATACGAAAATACGAGAGAATTTGTTGCAAAAAAAATCATAGTAGAAAGTAAAAATGCCTCCAAAAAAAGAAATTCTTTGGAGGCACTTTGCAAAATTGAAAAAATTGAATTATTGGTTATTTTATAACCACTTTCTTAGTTATGAATTTTTCTTTGTCAATTAATCTTAGCATATAAACTCCTGTTGGTAAATTCTTGTTCTCAAATTTCCAAATCAAGTTGTTTTCTCCTTGTTTACTTATACCATCGAAGATAGTTGCTATTTTCTGTCCCAAGCCGCTATAAATCTCAATAGTTACTTTTGTTGCTACGGGTTGATTATAGCTAATATCTATATATGATTCAGCTGGATTAGGATAAACATTAAGCCCCAAACTATTAGAATAATCAAAACTAACAGATGATTGAGTTACGTTTATCATTACTGCCAACAAGCTGTCGCAACCATTTATTGATTTGATTCCTAAGTTTTTATATAAAGTCGTATCTGTTTCGTAATACTTACCTTCGTACATTTCATCGCTATAGATATTAACTACAGTATCCCTCATACCATAAGGCAACATAACGATTTGTTCTTCATAAATACTATCGCAACCAGATGAAGTCTTAAATGAATTGAAAAGGATGGTATCGCTCACAATAAGAACATCTCTGTACATTTCTCCTTGACAAACTTCGAAGGTCTCCGAGAACTTCGGTCCGTCATTTACAGTAATATTATAAACCATTATGCTATCGCAACCATTTGGATTTTCAATTTCTTGACTTATTATCCTATCCCTTGTGATTCTTGTTTTGCCAAACAATCCCCCATAGCATACTGAAGTATCAATTTGTGTTTCGACAGCTGGTAAAACGTTGATATTGTAAACAATCGTACTATCACATCCGAGATAGGATCTGAGCACTTCATTTGTTGTGCCATTATTCTTCCATGATATTTCTTTAAATTCATCACCATAGCATAAATCTAAATACTCATTAACTTTTATTTCATCATATACACTTATATTCACAGTTACTATACTATCAACATCGTCGCTTGTCTTGTAATTTTCGATTACTACAGTGTCTTTATAAACTTTGAATTTATTGCCATATCTTTCACCATAGCACAAATCTATATGAGCCGAAGTTCTGTATGTTTGGGTTATATTATATCTTTGATCAGCACTTAGATTATTTTTTACTACGACTTCTCCGTTCGGGAAGGTAACCTCCACTCTATCAATGGAAGTAGCATTTCCGAGTCCAAAATGAATAATTCCTGTTCTTTGTGCCATATAGCTCGAACCACCAGATGGCGATTCGGCAATTAGTCTTCTTCCATTGAAGTAAATAGCTATTTTACTCCCGATTGCATCACGATTATCTGTAGTTCCTTTTAAATGGAACTGAATCCAATGATTCCCATTTTCAGAAGCGTTACTTTTAAAGAAGTTTACTCTATCGTCAGCAGTCTCCGATTTTGCACCATATTTCCCTGTCACTACAGACTGTACAATATCCATATCACCATCATTATCGAAATCAATCAGTCCTATGCCTCGGCCTTTCTTAATGTCTGCAATGCCTTCCATCTCGCCAACTTCTGTAAAAGTATTGTCGCCATTGTTCCGATAAAGTAAATTAGGATCCATAAACGACATCAATGAATCTGTTAGTACAACATTTCCGTTACTAACAAACAAATCCAAATATGAATCGTGATTATAATCATACCAATGTATTCCCCAACTTGTAGCTAATGAATCTGTGCCTTTTTTGTATTTATTATCCAATCCAAACTCTACACCTCTTTCAGTCATAGTTTTGTTGCCATTGTTCACATAGAACTTATTTGGACCAATATTCGTTGTGTAGTAGTCCATATCGCCATCTTCATCAAAATCTCCACCTTCTATACCCATACCAAATATACGAGCATTAAAACCTGAATTTTCTGATACATCTACGAATTTTCGCTCCGGATACATATTTTCAAATATTTTGTTCGATTGCACAGTCAAACCAAAATCATTTGCTACGAGTAAATCAAAATCTCCATCATTATCATAGTCAGAAAATGTAGAAGCTAGTGAACATCCCTTGTCTGCAACACCTAATTCCTCTGCAATTTCTTTAAATTTCATATTGCCCAAATTCTCGTAAAAAAAGTTACGGTCGCAATCACCATTGCCTCCTACGTAGCTAGAGAAATACATATCTAAATCCCCATCTAAATCGAAGTCAATAAATGAAACTGCTGTGTTCCATATTTTTGCTTCTAAACCTGCAATAGAAGTTATATTATAGAACTTGCCATCTCTGTTTTCGAATAAATAAGGGTCTGCTCTTTCAAAAGTCGTAACTACTAAATCTTTGTCACCATCATTGTCTAAATCGGCAGCGGCAGCACCCACAGTTTGATCGTGGACTGAAATAACTATACCAGAAGAAGCGTAAACATTTTTAAATGTACCGTTTTTCATATTTTTGAATAATGCCGAGTGGTTCAACAAACCACCTGTAACAAAAATATCTTCATATCCATCATTGTCGTAATCAAACACAACTAACCCACCACTCATTTCTCTTGTATCCAACGCAAAATGATCACCGACTCCGACTTGCTTTCCGACTTCTTCGTATGTCTGAGCAAAAGACAGTTGGATTAGTGTAAATGTGACTATTAAATATACAATCTTTTTCATAATGTTATTGACCCTTAATTATCTTAGTTATATAGGAATTACCGTTAGTATTTATCTTCAAGTAATAAATCCCAGGTGACAACCCATAATCATCCGAGCTTAGACTTATTCTATTAATGCCAGACGATAAAGGTCTATTTATCGGAATAATTTGACCTACTTGATTTACTAATTCAATTGTTGTGTTCATTGGAGAATCTAATTCAAACTCAATTGTTGTATTGTCACTGAAAGGATTTGGAATTATCTTTATATTCAAACTATTTTCAGTAATTGAATTGAATATTCCAGTTTGAGTTACAAATATATCTACTATATAAAGACTATCGCAGCCATTATATGCACCACCTTTTATTTTGTTAATATAAGTCCCATCTTCAAAGTATTGTTTTCCTTTGAATTCTTCACCAGCTGTCAAATAAACCGTATCCCTACGCTTGCTTTCGGGCAAAGGATCTACAATTATAGTATGGACACTATCACAATTTGCATCACTTTTGAAATTATTTGAAAATATTTCTCGCTTGACAATTATTTTACCTCTGAAAATATCGCCATAGCAAACATTGAAATTCTCTGTATAATTTGGTGCTTCCAATACAGTTATATTGTAAGTTATAGTACTATCGCAGCCATTATTCGCTTTGAATACACGGTCAAATGATGTGTCTTCAATATATTCTTTTCCTTGGAAAAAAGAACCATAGCATATAGATGTGTCAACTGTACTTCCATAATGTTGTAGTATTGCAACTTGATATGTTACAACACTGTCGCAACCCTTCACATTCTTATAAGTTAATATCTTTTCTCCTGGCTCATTCCAAACTTCTCCTTCGAATTCTTCGCCCTTACATATCTCTACATTTACATCATTACTATCTATCTTATTGACTAATATCTTATATACTAGATTGCTGTCTGCTTCATTCTCAGCTCTCAATGTCTCTTTGTATTCGCCATTAGTAAACCACTTTTGACCGAACATTTCTTCGCCTTGGCATAATTCTACATTAACACTATCAAAATAAGGCTGAACTATTCTTATCGTTTGATTCGTTTCTATATCATATAACATGGATTTCATTTTTCTGCCAGTCCAAAATATTTCTATTGAATCTACTTTAGGGTAATCTAAAAGTCCAAAGTGCAGTGTTCTGCTATTTTGGGACAAGTAACCACCACCCGCAGAGGTAACTTCTCTTATCTGAGATGTTTTTCCTGTGTAAACTTTAGCACGGCTTCCCATAGCCAATCTATCAACTGTGGAACCTACTAGTTTAATTTTTAGCCATTTTCTATTGCTTTCTTGCTTATTCATAAAAAGCTTATAGTAATCATCTTTGTTATAAGGAGTTGTTGTTTTATCTGGGCGGACTACTGTAGTCAAAATATCAACATCTCCATCATTATCGAAGTCAATTTGAGCAGCACCTCTATCTATACCTATTGAATTAAGCCCCACCTCGCCTGTTATTTCCGTAAACTCCTTATCTCCACCATTATTTCTGAACATCCTATTATTATCTGCATATTCTGTGTTTAAACCTGGAATTGGTAGTAAAAAGCCATTAGAAACATATAAATCAACATCCATATCCAAATCAAAATCGAACCAATTTAAACTCCAACTAACTGTTAGTCCAGAATTATCAACTCCCGGTTTTACATTTGTATTATCAATTTTTAGCTCTTTTCCTCTTTCTATGAAAGCTTGACCATTTGCATTTTCAAAAAAGTAATTTTGACCTATATTCGTTGCATAATAATCAAGCCATCCATCATTATTATAATCTCCGCCATCAACGCCCATACCTAAAATCGCATTATTGAAACCGAATTCATCCTTTACGTTTGTGAATCTCTTCTCTGGATAATCATTTCGATAAAGTGCGTTAGATGAAAAATTTTGTCCGAAATCATTTGCTACAAATAAGTCCATATCCCCATCATTGTCAAAATCAGAAAATGTATTTGCTAAACCACAACCATTATCATTTACTCCATACTTTACACTTTCTTCGGTAAATGATTTTCCTTCATGGTTTATATATAAGCTATTCGGCAAGCAAGTATTATCTTTGAAGTAATTAGCTACATAGACATCAACCCATCCGTCTAAGTTTACATCGGCAAAAGAGACACTCGTTGATTGATGCTTATCTCTGAATCCAAGTTTGTAACCAGCTTCTTCGAATACACCATTGACATTTCTGAAAACTAAATTTAATTGATTATCATCTGTTGTGAGGAATAAATCTTCCCAACCGTCATTGTCGTAGTCGAAAGTACCACCACCATTAATAAAATACTCTTGGGGTATTACTAAAACTTGATCCGTAACATCAGTAAACATGTTTTTGTAATCATAGGTGTCGCTTTCGTAAGCTGCAGGATTATTTCTGTAAATCTTAGTTTTTTCTTCATCACCACCTAGAAGTATAAAATCATCCCAACCATCATTATTATAATCCAATACGATGACACCAGCTGACATCAATGAACCATCGTGAGAGAAATGCTTAATTCCAATTTTAGGGAATATGTCTTCAAATGTTTCAGAAGTGGCGATTAATGAAGCACTACTGAAAAGAAATAAAATTGAAATAAAATTAGTAAAAACTTTCATCATACTCTACTCTTTTTGTTACTTTGTTAATTTTTTAAAAATAACAATATGTTACAATATTAACAAGTGAATAAGCAAAAAGTAACAAAAAATTAATCGTTTTTTTGGAAAATAGAGTAAAATAGAAAGAAAGTGGAAATTAGAAGACAGAAATAAACAAACCAATTACCGTAGAAAGAATAAAAAGTAACATTTTCGATTACAGGTAGAGTCATAGCGACAAATCCTTTTTCGTATTGTTCCGCTCTTGAAATAATTTCACCAGTTGGAGAGATAAAACAAGTTACACCAGAGTTAGCCGCCCTAGCCAAATACCTCTTGTTTTCGATAGCCCTGAAAGCCGAAATAAGTGCGTGTTGCTCTGGCCCAGGGGTGAAATCATACCAAGCATCATTAGTGATAACTGTATATAAGTTCGCACCTTTTTTGCTAAACTCACTAACAAAAGATGGATAGATAGATTCTATACAAATAATTGGAGCTAATTTGACACCTGTGTTTGGAATATCTAAGTTCTTTTGATCAGTTCCTTTACCCCAAAAAGATATTCCAACTCCCCAATCAATAAAATCCGTCAGAAACGTAAATATCTCTACATGAGGAACTCTTTCACCAAACGGAGTTAATTTCATTTTGTGATAAATATCATAATAGTTAGAATCTAAGATTAAGGCACTGTTGAAATTATCATATTTCACATCTTCGCCTCTGAAATACATATCCTTCGCTATAGTCGGAGCTGATTCTTTGTCATAAACCACTATATCAACAAATCCGGTTAGTAAGGTAATATTGTTAGTATCTGTCCAATTGCTAAGAAAACTAAAATCATGCTCTAGATTAAATTGATTATTCAAGTAAAGAATGCTTGTTTCTGGCCAAATAACTAAATCTATATTTGGAATAGAATCGAGCATTTCATCAGAATAGTTGATTAGAGTTTTAACTTGGTCAAGTGGCCCCGCCTCCCATTTATCCCAAGGGTCAATATTTGGTTGAATCAACCCTATATTGATAGACTCATTAGACTTTAGTAAACTATTTAAGTTGTATTTACTAATCTGAATATTGGAGTAAATTGTTGGTAATACAATCAGCAGAAATAGCAAGGAATACTGCCATTTGTTGTGTTTTAGTGAGGAAAGACCTTGTTTGTAGTTAATAAGTAAATCGTATAAAACTACATTAATTAGAACAATGACAAACGAGGTCCCAAATACACCAAAAATATCAGCAATTTGTACCCAACTAGTATTATACACCTGCGTATAGCCCACAGATGCCCATGGGAAAGATAGCTCGCTCAGAGTTCTGGACCATTCGTAAGTAGCCCAGATAAAGGGAAAAAGATAAAGCGAAAACCGCCTAGGGAGTCTTATTCTAATAACCAACCAAAAGATGACTGGAACCATAAAATAAAAAGGATGGAAAATATCAAGAACAAACCCAGACCCCATAAGAAATGGGTCTGTCTTCTCTTGAAAACTACTAATCCACCACAGAGTACCAACTTGGTAAATAAAAAAAGTCAAATATGTATTCCAAAAGTAGAACTTCTTAGTGACATCAAGCAGATAGAGCAATGGAACAAATGATACAAACGCCAGGAAATAAAAAGGCATAGGTGGAAATGCTATTACTAGCAATAATCCGCTTAAAGCAGAAAGTAATAATCTTGTGTTCTTTTTCATAATCCAATTTATCGAATTTGTGCAAAATTCAAATAAATTATCTAAATTGCCTTTAGAAATAGCAACTATCAACCGATAATCCAATTGTTATATATTAGGTACTAAAATATTTGGCAAGGTAATTGCAATTAATTATTACAAAGAGCTTTAATCTCTTATTATTATTACAGTTGCCAAATATCAAAAGGATTTTGCGATGGAAAAACAGGAAGTTAGCATATTAAAAATCAAAACTCTGCACTTCGGAGAGATAGAAATAGAAAACGATAAGATTTTTCATTTTCCCGATGGACTATTGGGATTTGAGGATTTTAACAGTTTTGTTTTAATCAATCACGAAGAAACTGCACCACTGAGATGGTTAATATCAATAGACGACCCTACGATTGGTTTCCCACTGATAAATCCTTGGATGGTCGATATTAAATATAATCCAGGTAAGAACGTTGACTTAGAAAAGGAAGCTGCTTTCGTAGTTATTACCTTAGGTAACAAAGAACGCCAGATGACTGCAAATATGAAAGCGCCATTAGTGCTTGGAGTAGAAACTCGTATTGGTCGCCAGATTGTGATGTCTTCGGACAAGTATTCTACCAAACAGCCAGTAATTCATACTACTTCAGAAGGGGTTTAAGATGCTGGTATTATCGAGAAAAGTAGGCGAAGTCGTTACAATTGGGAATTCTATTGAAATCACTGTTATTAGCTATGATCGTGGTGTTATAAGGTTGGGAATTAATGCTCCGAAAAGCATTGCAGTACACCGAAAAGAAGTTTATGATAAAATAGCTGAGACTAATAAAGAATCATCTAGTGTAGAATTTGATATGCTTAAAAACTTATTAAAAAACACAGAAATTAGCTCTGTGGGATTAGAAAAAAATAAATTGGAACATTTGGCAATTCATAATACTAAAAAAGATTAAATGCACTCTGCTCTAATAATAGATGACGATGTTTGGATGCAAAGGATAATGCTCAAAAACCTAAAGCAATATGGGTTTGACGAGATTTATACTGCTTCTGACGGATTCAATGGTATTGCGCTCGCAGTAGAACATATACCATCGCTAATTGTGTTGGATATTCTAATGCGTGAGCTCGATGGAGTTGCTGTGTTAAAAATCTTAAAAGCAATAAAAATCACTCGAGACATCCCAGTATTAGTTGGCTCTGGCGTTACTGACGTTGATATAATTGCTCAAGTTGTAAAAGCCGGGTCTAGTCACTTTATTTCTAAGCCATACTCAAAAGCTACTTTGGAAGAAAAATTGAGAGACGTCTTCGGAATTGAAAAATTAGAATTGTTAAAGAATCACAAACCATTCTCTGATAAAGAACTCGGTTATATTCCTGAAGAGAAATACAAAAGAACCTCCACAGAAAAAGATGATAAGAAAATTGATATTAAAGAAGCAAGCAGTGGGCTAAGTGGCTATGCAGCCAAACATTATTCTGAAGACGAAAAGAAAAACATCAACGCCTTGAAGAAATTGCTACTTAAAGAAGATAAATAGTGTATAATTTATTTCTTTTTTAATTATCGTATCAAAAAATATCCATCAATCATTCAATAATTTCCGTTTTGTCCGTTAGCATCTATCATCAAATGAAAACAAAGTATGACTGATTCATTTTACACTGAAATAATTGAAGGACTTACCAAAAGCCCGAAAACACTTCCATCAAAATATTTTTATGATAAAAGAGGTAGTGAGTTATTTCAAACTATAATGAAACTTCCAGAATACTACCTTACTAAATCTGAATATGAAATACTGAATAATCAATCTGGAGAAATATTCAATGATTTCTCAGCTAAACAGAAGTTTGATATTATTGAATTTGGTGCTGGAGATGGCAGTAAAACTAAGTTATTACTTAAAGAATTTCTAAAACAAACGAACAATTTTGTCTATTCACCTATTGACATAAGTAAATCGGCACTAAAAGGATTAGAGCAAACATTCAGAGAAGAGCTCCCTTTGCTTAAAATAAACCCTATAAATGATGACTACTTTTCTGCTCTGGAATCTATGAAAAATAAAGATACAACGAAGCTAGTTATGTTTATGGGCTCTAACATTGGAAATTTTAAGTATAACGAAGAAGTAGATTTCCTTAAACTAATGAGAAAGAATTTATCACAAGGCGATTGCGTATTAATAGGTTTCGACTTGAAAAAAGACCCACGAATAATTCTAGATGCTTACAATGACAAAAGTGGTGTTACAAAAGAGTTTAACCTAAATTTGCTTAAGCGGATCAATTCTGAATTGGGTGCAGATATAGATATTTCAAGCTTTGAGCATTATCCAACTTACAATCCAATTACGGGTGAAGCGATTAGCTATCTAATAAGTATGAAAAATCAGCAAATAAGAATCAAAGACAAGAGATTTGAGTTCAAGCAATCCGAGCCAATATTCATGGAGATCTCAAAGAAATATTCTACAGAAGATATAGAAGAACTAGCATTAAGTACTGGTTTCGAAATCATCAAAAATTATTATGATTGCAAGCACTACTTCGCTGATTCACTTTGGCGTGCTAAATAATAAAATCTAAAAATGATAAAATAAAAACAGCTTTTATTTATCTTTAGAATTATAAAGATGACAGGAATTCAAAAAACGTTTAGATGAAAAAGAAAATAGACCTCGCTAAAAGCGAATTTCCAATAGCAAGAACTTATCAAGAATTTACATCAAACGCCTCTGCGAGTGGTATAGTACTTATTATATGTACTATGATTGCTATGATATGGGCAAACTCACCTTGGTGGGAATCCTATTTCGATTTGTGGCACACTCATTTGTCTATTGGAATTGGAGATTTCTCAATAGACAAATCATTGCACCATTGGATAAATGATTTACTTATGGTCGTGTTTTTCTTTTTGGTTGGTTTAGAAATAAAAAGAGAAATACTAATAGGCGAATTGTCTTCTTTGAAGAAAGCGATGCTTCCAATTATGGGCGCACTTGGTGGTATTATTTTACCAGCAGCTATTTACACATTATTTAATTTAGGAACTGATAATCTGCACGGTTGGGCAATTCCAATGGCAACTGATATTGCGTTTGCTTTAGGAGTATTGTACTTACTGGGAGACAAAGTACCCTCTTCACTTAAGGTATTCTTGGCGGCTTTAGCAATTGTCGATGATATTGCGGCTGTAGTTGTGATTGCATTGTTCTATACTTCTTCCATAAGCTTACACTATTTGCTACTCAGTTTTCTTTTCTTATTTATTATGATTGTAGGCAATCGATTAAAGGTTATAAGTCCACTATTCTACTTAACCATAGGTGGTTTAGTGTGGTTTACTATGTTGAAATCGGGAGTTCATGCAACTATAGCAGGTGTATTGACTGCATTTACGATTCCTTCCTATGCTCTGATTGACAAACAAAAGTTCGTTGAGAATACTGAAGGTCTATGGAGAAAATTCAGATCAAAATTATTCCAAACCAAAACCGATTTTCTTACTGAATATGAGGCAGATGCACTTTATAATATGGATTTGCTTTCCGACAAAGTTCAACCGCTACTATTAAGGTTAGAAAGAGGAATAGACGAGTATGTTGCTTTTGGTATAATGCCACTTTTTGCTTTGTCAAATGCTGGTATTCACTTCGGAGACTTCTACGCAGGTGCTCTATTCAACCCCGTTACTCTTGGAGTCTTCACAGGATTGTTCGTTGGTAAACAAATTGGAGTTGCTGCATTTGTCTGGATAGCGGATAAGTTTAAAATTGCTAACTTACAGCCAGGTATTTCTTTCAAGCAATATTACTACGTTTCAATTCTTACAGGAATTGGATTTACTATGTCGCTATTCATCTCTGCACTCTCTTTTGGACCGAATGCTCCTCAGGAGATGTATTCGAAAACGGGAATATTACTAGGTTCAATATTCGCTGGTACTTTTGGCTATATCCTAATGCGTAGAGATTTAAACAAAACTAATAAGGAAGAGAATTAGTCAAATCTTTTTTGAACTAAACCATTCGCTTTGGAGAAAGCAATTTATCCAATTCGGCTTTTGACATAAGGCCTTTGTCTAGTGTCAGTTGATATACGCTCGCACCAGTTGCTTGGGCCTCCTTAGCTAATTTTGAGCAGACTTCATATCCTAACTTTGGTACTAAAGCTGTAACCAAACCAATGCTATTTTGTACCATTTCGCGTAAATGCTCTTCATTTGCAGTTATACCGTCAACACAGCGTGTTGCAAGAGTTGTTATTCCGTTCTTCAAGTGTTGCAAACTTTCAAATAAGCTCATAGCAATTACTGGCTCCATCACATTTAGCTGCAATTGCCCTGCTTCCGCCGCCATCGTAACAGTCAAGTCATTACCTATAACATTATAAGCTATCTGATTGACAACTTCTGGAATTACTGGATTAACCTTACCTGGCATAATAGAAGAACCAGGTTGCATTTTGGGTAGATTTATCTCCCAAAAACCTGCTCTTGGACCTGAACTCAACAATCGTAAATCATTACTTATTTTCGATAGTTTAACGGCTAGTCTTTTCAACGCTGATGAGTACATAACAAATGAACCTGTGTCTTGAGTAGCCTCGACCAAATCTTTGGCTGATTTTACTGGATAGCCACAAATTTCTTTCAAATATCCAACAGCTAACTTCTTATATTTTGGGTTAGCATTTAAACCTGTCCCTATTGCCGTACCACCAAGATTAATTTCATTGAATAAGTTTGCATTCTCTTTTAATCTATCAACTTCCTCGCGCAAAGTATTCGAGAAAGTAGCGAACTCTTGACCCAACGTCATAGGCACAGCATCTTGCAATTGTGTTCTTCCAACTTTCAAAATATGAGAAAACTCTTTTGATTTTTTATCAAAAGATTCAATTAATTGTTTCAAAGCTACTATTAGCTTGTCATTGAAGTAAAGTAAAGTAATCTTCAGTGCCGTAGGGTAAACGTCATTGGTAGATTGAGCGTAGTTCACATGATTATTAGGGTGGCAATACTGATATTCAGCTACATTTTTCCCCATAATTACCAGAGCTCTATTGGCAATCACTTCATTTGCATTCATATTGGTCGAAGTCCCTGCTCCTCCTTGGAATATGTCCACCACAAAGTTATTGTGGTATCTACCGTTTATTATCTCTTCGCAAGCTTCCACTATTGCGTCTGCTATGTGTGGCTCTAATTCACCTAAATCTTTGTTGGCTTTTGCCGCAGCCATTTTTACCATAGCTAAGGATTTTATAAAGCGCGGATACAAACGTAATGTTACTCCACTGATTTTGAAATTCTCTATTGCTCTTAGCGTTTGTATTCCATAAAGAGCATCTGCTGGTACTTCCTTCGTACCTATCATATCTTCTTCTATTCTTGTGGCACCCGTCGCATATCTCATTGAGATATTGCTCTCTTGGTACGAAGAACTTCTCATTCGGCGAGCAATTATCCTAGATGCAGCAGCTATTAACTTTACTACTATCCCCGTATTCGTCTCCATCATTTTAGAAAATTCTGTCCTGTGCAATACGAATAATCTTGAATCAGTTGCGGCTTTTGCAGACATAGCATAGGGGTAATTGTCCAACAAAGCTCCTTCTCCGAATACTTCAGATGCTTTATAGTGGTTTAAGACTACTCGTCTATTGTTCGGTTTTTCTATATATTCGTGAATAGTCCCTTTCTGAATAATAAACAAAGTATCCCTGTTGGAACCTTGTTCTATTAATATAGTTCCCTTTTTTGCCTCTATTATCTTCATCTGTGAGGCACATTCTAATCTTTGCTCATCAGTGAGTTCATTGAATAATTCTATACCGATTAGGAATTTGGAGATTTCTTTTGGAGACATAGTAATAGCTGGCTTTTTATTATTATAAAAGTTTAATAGTATAGTGCAAATTAATGATTATTATCGGATTTTAACGAATTTTATATACCAAATCTATTGATAATACAGAGTTTTTCTTTGTATTTTTTTGATAAGAATTAATTCCGACAATTTTCAAAATTAAAAATTTAACAGATTGTGATTATCTTTGAGCCATTTTTTATATGTCTTGTAGCTAGGTTGCAACTCTTGGACGGTTAACCAAAATTTTGCCGAATGATCCATATATCTCAGATGGGCTACTTCGTGTGCTACCACGTATTCCATCACTTGCAATGGTGCCAATACCAATCTCCAGTTGATATTTATATTCTTTTTACTGCTGCATGAACCCCAACGGGTCTTAGCAGAAGTAATCTTTACTCTACTGTGCTTAATTCCCAATTTATCTGTGTATTTGTCAGTGAGAAATGTCGCAATCTTCAACGCCTTTTCTTTGTACCATTTGGTCATAGCTTTCTGTATGCTGGAGCTAAGTTTACTGTGGACAAAAAAACGCTCTCCATCGAATACTATACCTTGTATTTCGGTACTAAATAACATTGGATATTGTTTACCAAGAAAAAAGAACTCATCAGTTCCGTCGAACTCATATTCCGTAGGTTGATTGTTTATTGCAACTTGTTGTTTAGTCAATATCCACCTTTGCTTTTCTACTATTACTTGTTCTATTTCTTTCTTAGTAGCTTTTTTGGGAGCTCGTACAGTCAACTTGCCCCACTCGTCTATCTCTAGACTAAAGGTTCGCCTATTAGAATATATTATTTTATCAGGGGTTATCAATTCTAGATTTTAATAATTATAAGGTGATTTGGATAAGAATAATCCTGAAGATAGGGCATAAAAGAATATATCTAACAATTAATCAATAATTTTTCCAATTGCTCTATATTTTTTCTATTAACTCCATAATCGATGATAGTCATTTGTTGTTTAGGAGTGCTTACAATGTCATATTCGTATTTGCCATCTATTTCTTTCGATTCTATATTAATTATCTCGCCCCACGATTTAATTGTCATACCTTTCACTATTCTGATTATACCACCTACTTCTACTATTTTTGCTTTAGCAAAATATTGATTTGATTTGAGTTTTAACATCAAATCATTTTTAGACGTAGAACAAAGTAGTCGAGTAGCTTTAGCTGTTGGCGCTTGTTTATTCGATTCGCTATCATACGCTTTATCATCAAACAGTTTCTTAAATGGCAACCAACCCAACAAGAAAAATGATAAAGCTAAACACAATACTATTGAAAAGAAGAAAAAAGTCTCCCATTCAAAACTAAAACCTTTTAACACATCAAAGTACATATACAGCAAAGTAGCAGGAACTGCTATTACAAAGTATATGATAACTATTTGTTTTAATATGTTTTTAAACTTGTCCATCGCCTTTTATATCGATTTTTGGAATATCCTATAGGTCTTATAAACTTCGCCTTTCATTGTGGATTCTAAGCCCCTTTTCATCATTTCATTGTCTTCTAATATCCAAGATGCTTCTCCTTTTGGCATTCCAAGCTCAAAGGCAGTTTCCCCGATTTCATGATACAACACTGCATCTATACCAGATGATTGGTATTCGGGCAAGACTCCCAACACAATAATTCTCGTCAAGTCTATTTTCTTCTTCTTAGTCAACAAACACCACGCTGCACCTAATATTCCTCCTTTTCTATTGTAGATTAGAGATTGATTTATGTCGGGCAAAGAGAGTGCAAAGCCAACTGGCTTTCCTTTTATCTCTGCAATTATAGTCAGCTTTGGCTCAGCAATTGTTTTCAAATCATTAGCAAGAAAATCAAATTCCTCATCGGTCATTTTAACAAATCCCCAATTCGGTTGCCAAGCAGCGTTATATATTTCTTTCAATGTTTTCACATCTGCTTTGAATTTTTTCGGATCTTTGAAATTCATGGCTCTGATCGTCAACCCCTTTCTATCTCTTACTATCTGTTGCATTCTCGTTAACTTTTCGCTAGCATAAGTATCGTGGTGGAGAATATAGGCAAGTAAATCTTTTTCTTTCTTAAAGCCATAATTTTCTATCAATTTTTGGTAGTAAGGAGGGTTATAAGTCATCAGAATAACTGGTGGCATATCGAATGCATCGATTAGCAATCCTAATTCATCATTAGTTGATGGGTTTACTGGTCCACGTATCTCTGTCATTCCCTTGGACTTTAACCATTTCTCTGCTTCACTGAATAGCTTATTCGCTACTTCTTGATTGTCTATTGACTCAAAAAAGCCAAAGAATCCTACTTTATCTTTGTGTATTATGTTGTGGTTATCGTTTTTTATAGCAGCTATTCTTCCAACAATCTCATTGCCTTCGTAAGCAAGAAAGAGCTGAATTTCGGCATGTTTGAAAAAAGGGTTTTTATCTTCGTTGAGTAGTTTCATCCTATCCATTTTCACAGGAGCCACCCAATTAGGATTACCTTCGTAGAATTTCCATTGACTATTGACGAACTTCTTTTTTCCCGAATGGTCGGTTACTTTTTTTATTTCGATACTCATATTAATCTTCCATCTCCATTACATTGGACCATTGTGATATATTTCTACCGTTTTTAGCACGCACTCTCACATAGTAAATAGCTACCGATTGAGGCAAGTACATCTCATATCTATTTATTTTACCTACGTCCATCAAACCGTAGTTCTCTACTGCTACTTCGAATTCGGGGTCTAATGCTACTTGCAATTCATAAGTCTCTGCACCTTCAACTTCTGTCCATTCTATTTCGACTGTTTCGTCAAGAAAATCGTAGTCTTCCAATTCGGGGGGTGCTAACTTCATAGTAACCTCTCGCGGATTACCGGCACCGGATTTCGTATTGTAATTTATAAACTCATTTTCACCATTGTAAGAGAAAACTTGGAAATAGTATGTTCCAAATTCTAAGTTTTCTATTTTTATAAATTCACTAAAATCTTTTTTTCCTGCAAACAATGAGTAGGTAGTGCCATCATTCACAGATTTGCTTGTACCATATTTCAATGATGGGTGGAATACTTGTCCATCAACTGGCGGAATAGGAGGTTTATCTTTGGAAACAAGTAACAAAGAGCCATCGGAATTGATAGCGTCCTTCCAAGTTATATAAAGGTGATCCGTATCAGTATTTTTAAAAATAATTCCCTCTGGGCTTTCTTTCGGCTCTGTGGCTTTTGTGGAACTTGCTAAACCGAGCACAGGTGTATATTTTCCATCTACTAGTCTATAAGATTGTAGAATAAAATACGATTTTGGCAAAAGTCCAGTTAATTTAATCCTATCATGTGAAGTATTCTTACCTAGTATATAATAAGTATCATTGGTGATTTTCAATTTTCGAAGGTTTACTTCTTTTTGGATTGGTACAATACCTTCAGTAGGTAAAGTACTAAGAATATCTACTTTCTGATTTGGTTGATTATAGGCAAAGACAAATATCATTTCTTTGCTATGCTCATAATTTTCGGGAAAAATTATTTCTAATGAAGTATCTTCAATAATATATTCCTGAGAAAAAATGGAAGTAGTAATTAAGATCAATGCTATTATATATTTCATATCGCCATTAGTATTTTTTTATATACAAATATAGTTTTTATAGACGATATATAAAAAAGAAAAATCCCGCCTTTTGAGCGGGATTTTAAATTTAATGTGTTTGGTTATAATATGTGGGATTATCCACCTATTTTGTACCAGTTGCCATTTCTAGATTTAACAGCCATGATAGCTTCACCAGCATTAACATTTAATGAACCACCAATAACCAATGCACCACCAGTAGTATTAACATATATAACTACAGTTCCAACTGGAGCATTTGCAGGGAATGTACCACCACTATTAGCATTTATTTCAACAACTGTGTATTGACCTTGAGTCCCAGTATTAGCAGCAGCTACAGCAGCAGGGACAGTTGATAATACAACAGAACCTTGAGCAATTTCAAGAGCTTTTGCAGTACCGTCAGTAGCAGCGTTATCATTTTCTAAGAACAATGTAGTACCTTCAGCAGCAGTAGCAGAAGCACCAGAAGTTAACATAGTAGCACCAGTAGAAGTACCAGTAGCACCAGTTACGTCTAAAGCAATACCATTAGCAGCTGATTGAGATACAGTT
>JAGQWJ010000020.1 GCA_020437395.1 Ignavibacteriota bacterium
TAGCTAAACCTATTGCGTTATTCTCATAAATTTTCAGAATTTCGTCGCTATCTAGTAAACTTGCTATAACAATCCGGTTTTTAACTTCACTGAAATCATTCTTCTCTTCACTTATATTTTGTAATAATTTTTGTTTTAAGAAGTGTATATCGTTGATCTTATTATTAGATAGATTATTATTATTATTATTGATTATACTAATATAGTTATCAAAGAATATTGCTATTGCATTTTCACAATTGTTTCCATCCTCAATAAGCAAATTTATATTAGTAGAAAGTTGGTCATCTTCTAAAAACATTAACTCGGATTCAATGATTGATTTTATCTTAACTTTATCTTTATATTTTTCAATTATTCTATTTGATTCATTTATAATTTGAATTCTTGCTTGTTCAAATTTTGCTTTTTCAGTTTCAGAATTATTTACAAACTCATTTCTAGGGAGAATAGATGAGTTATAAAGACTTAATAATTTTGCTTTACCTATTGCAATTCCTTTAGAAATTGCAATTCCTATAAGTCTCTGATTGTCCATTATATAGGTTCTCCAAATCCAGATTCGAATAGATTTATTATTTCATTTGTTGCTTCTGTTTCATCGGGACCATCAACTTCAAACAGTAAAGTACTACCTATTTCGGCGGCAAGAGTCATCACTCCAATTATAGATTTTCCATTTATTCTCATTCCATCTTTTTCAATAAATACATTAGATTTATATTTTGATGTAAGTTTTACTAATGTAGCTGCTGGTCTTGTGTGTAAACCCGCTCTATTAACTACTGATACTTCAAATTCTTTCATTTTTCAAGACCTTTTTTAATATCATCGAATTTAATTAAACCTTCTCTAATAAGCTTAATTTCATTGTTAATCAAACTAATTATTGTTGAACTAATATTCCCATTTCCACAGTCAATATCAATTAATATATCTGCATGCTTTTTAGAAAATTGAAAAATTTCAACTTTGTCAGTAATTACTTGTTCACCCGACAAATTGCACGATGTTGATGCTATCGGATAACCTAGAAAGTCAATCAAATCTAACAAATAATTACAACTACTATATCTGAAAGCAACTGTATCTAAATTAGCTGTTACAAAGTCTGGAACATTTTTCTTCTTTTTAGAAATTACTGAAAGTGGACCAGGTAAGAACTGAGAAGAAATTGTATTCCAACAATCATTATTATTAACATAGCTATAAATTTCAAAATCATTTTTACCCGACACTTGAATCTGCAATGGATTTGATTCGTTTCTTCCTTTTATTGAATAAATCCTAGATACTGCCTTTTCATCATCATACTTACATCCTAATCCCCATACAGTCTCAGTAGGAAAAACTATTACTCCTGAATTATCTAAAACAGATTTTATCTTTATTAAATTATTCTTGTTTATTTCCGTTATCACTATCATAATATGTAAAATTAACAATAATTCGGCTTTTAATGAAGACTATATTTTGGTTCAGAAGAGATTTGAGGTTAAAAGATAATGTTGGACTCCATAACGCATTGAAAAATAATATAAATGTAATTCCAATTTTTATTTTTGATGAAAACATTATCAATGAACTTCCAAAGAACGATAAAAGAATAAATTTTATCCATTCAGAGTTAGAGAGTATTAAAAAACAGCTAAACAATATTAATTCTGACTTATTAGTATTCAAGGGTACTCCTGAAAAAATATTTGAAAAATTAATAGCTGAAAATAAAATTGAAAAAGTATATGCAAATCATGATTATGAACCTTATGCTATAGATAGAGATAGAGAAATAAAAAAATTATTGGCTGATAGTGATGTAGAATTCAAAACATTCAAAGATCAAGTTATTTTCGAAAAAGATGAGATACTCAAAACAAATGAGAAGCCTTATTTAGTTTTCACTCCTTATTCTAAGGTCTGGAAAAGCAAGATTAATAATAATTTATTATTAGATAATAGTATAAATAAATTCAGAAATAACTTTTTTAAATATGAACATCCAAGTAGAATGTTATCGTTATCGGATTTAGGATTTGAAAAAGTGAATTTGAATATTTCAAGCAAAAATTTAGATTTAGATGTTGTAAAAAACTATGAAAAAACACGAGATTTCCCAGCTATTAATGGAACAAGCAAAATGAGTGTTCACTTGAGGTTTGGAACTGTTTCAATAAGAGAGTTAGTAAGTTTAGCAATTCTGACGAATGAGAAATATCTGAATGAATTAATATGGAGAGAGTTTTTTATGTCAATATTGTACCATTTCCCTCATACAGTTTCAGAGAATTTTCATGAAAAATATAATAAAATGACCTGGAGAAATAATCAAAGTGAATTTGAGGCATGGTGCTCTGGAAAGACAGGTTTTCCATTAGTGGATGCGGGAATGAGAGAATTAAACGAAACTGGATTAATGCACAATAGAGTAAGAATGGTAGTTGCTAATTTTTTAACAAAATTACTATTAATAGATTGGAGATGGGGAGAAGAATATTTTGCAAAAAAATTACTAGATTATGAACTCTCATCTAACATAGGTAATTGGCAATGGGCAGCGGGAACAGGAGTAGATGCAGCACCCTATTTCCGTATATTTAGACCAGACACTCAAGTAGAACGTTTTGATAAAGATTTTGAATATATCAAAAAATGGATTCCTGACTACGAAAATGACTATATTGACCCGATTGTCAACTATAAAGAAGCTAGACAAAGAGCTTTAGATAGTTACAAAAGAATTATGTAAGTTAGTAAAAATGTACTGCGTATTTAGAAAGTAGTTTTCAAAAAGTTATCTTTTTAAAAAATATTTTTCTATTTTGTAATTTATAATTCTTTAAAAATTAATTCCCTATTATAAGTGGGAGACAGAATGAACAAATTATTGACCCTTTTATTATTATTTACTATTGCACTAAGTCCTTTGTATTCGCAGGAGTATGCGGAAGAACCATACACACCCAGAGATAGTTATGGTGTTTTTGTTGGATTTGGATTAAACCTTCACAGTGCTGACTTCAAAAGTTTTGCAGAAATACCAAGTTGTTGTCCTGGTTATGAAAGTGGTTCAGGTACAGGGTTGAATTTAGGTGCATTCTATTCTTTTCCTTTGGGTGATCTTATAGATTTATCTTTAAGGGCACGTTACCTTCAATTAGGTGGAGAACTATCAAGAATAGAAGAAGAACTCGGTACAACTTTAAGTGGCGACAAACAAACATTACAATTTGAACATAGGTTTGACGCCTCTATATCTACTATTGCATTCGAACCTCTTTTAGAATTCAAATTATCCAATGAATTTAGACTAAGAGGAGGTTTCCGTGTTGGTTATTTACTAGATGGGAATCTTAATGAACATATTGAAGAAGTAGTTTCTCCTTCAAATGGTCTTTTTGTCGATGAGAATGGTAACACATCAAGAACAAGAAATAGTTATGAAGGTCAAATTCCATCTTTATCTACAATTGATGCCGCATTAGTATTTGGTGCATCCTATGATTTACCGTTGAATAATTCCTATACTCTTTTCTTAGTACCTTTTGTAGATATGTCACTAGGATTAACTTCATTTGTACCAGATTTCGGATGGACTTCAAATTCTATAGTAGGTGGTTTAGGACTAAGATATGCCCCAAGAGATATAATCAAAAAGAAAGAGATTTTACCTCCACCACCACCACCTCCTCCACCGCCATTGCCACCGCCACCGCCGCCGCCATCTGTTCCTCAGTTGGATGCTTCAATTTTGGCTGTGTCTGTTAATGAAAATGGTCAAGAAAGCGATGTGAGTTCGATTAAAGTAGAGGAATTTTTCTTAAATAGAACGCACCCACTGCTTAACTATGTTTTCTTTGGTGAAAATTCGTCTGAGATTCCTAAAAGGTATTCTCGGATTTCAGAAGCTGAAAAGGAGAACTTTTCATTTAAACAATTGTTTGACTTAAAAACAATGGAAGTTTATTATGAAATTCTTAATATAGTTGGGAAAAGAATGCAGTTCTACCCACAAGCAAATATCGAACTTGTGGGATGCAATTCCGATCAAGGTTTAGAAAAAGATAAAATTAATTTGTCCCGAGATAGAGCAGAGACTGTTAAAAAATATCTAGTGGATGAGTGGGGTATTGAACCAAGTAGAATTTCGGTGAAAGCACAAAATCTACCTGATAATCCATCAAATGTGAACGAAGTTGACGGTATCGTTGAGAACAGAAGAGTTGAAATGAATGCGAATATTCCTCAAATATTTGAGCCGATGATAATTAAGGATACATTGAGAACTTCCAATCCACCGCATATTAGGTTTAAACCTGTTGTAAAGTCTGAAGTTGGAGCTAACAGATGGAAGATTATAACTTATCAAGATGGTAAAGAATTAAAAACTTTTAGTGGAAACGGAGAAGTTCCAGCAGCTATTGAATGGGATTTAGAAATGGAAAAAGAACAAGACTATATCCCTACAATGGATAGACCTTTGCAGTACAGATTGCAAATTATAGATAATGATAATAAAATGTGGGAATCTGCAATACAGGAATTACCAGTAGAGCAAGTTACCATTGAATATAAATTTGAGAATGTTCTTCCTGATAAAGAATTCGATATTTATTCAATGATTGGATTCGGTTATAATCAAGCAGAACTTAATGAACGAAATGTATTTATAGCGAACAAAGCAAAACAGAGACTTAGAAGCTATTCGATTCCAGATATTATTGGTTATTCCGATAGGCTAGGAAATGAGATAGCTAATCAAAAATTGTCTCAGAGAAGAGCTTATAATGTTGCAGAATTTTTATCATTAAACCCTGAAACTACTGCTAGAGGTTTAGGTGAGAAAAAATTACTTTACAATAATGATTATCCTGAAGGAAGATTTTATAGCAGAACAGTTGTAATTAGTATTATTACTCCAATTGAGTAATGTAATTATTTGAATACTGAACTGTTATTTAGAAAATGAAATAAAAATGGTACTAAAATGAAAAATATTAAGATATTAATTTATATACTACTTTTCTCTTGTAGTAATATGGTATTTGCTCAATCTATAGAGATTGAAAGAATCGTAACAACAAATTATCCGACACTAAGAGCTGAATTTAGGGTTAAAGACGGTAGTGGTAAAGAAGTAAGAAATTTAAGTGATTTAGATTTTGATTTAAAAGATTTAGGAATTACTACTCCATTTACTTCGCCAAACTGTCCACCAGATCAATCGAGATTCTCATTAATTTTGATATTCGATGCTTCTGGCTCAATGGATAATAATATAAGTGATGAGTCATCAAATCCACCTTCACGCCACACTGTAATTAAAAATGTTGCAAAGCAATTTATCGATCAATTACCAGAAGGGCAGTTTGAATGTGCAATCGGTGTTTTTTCTAAAGAATTTGATTATAATCAACTGTTAAGATTCACAACGGATAAAGATTCACTAAAGAAAGCAACTGATTATAGATTAATTAACGCTACTAACTACAATGCAGGTTTTTTAGGTTATAATGAAAACGACGAGGGTGGTGCTTTTGGATTAGTAAAAGATGCTCAATATAAACCAGTAATCATTTTTATGACCGATGGATATCATCAAGAAAATCAGAAGCATGGAGCTATAAAAGATGGTTTAATAATTCAAAAGGCACTTGCTACAAATACTACAATTTATTCATTAGCGATTGGTCCAACGGCTCCAGACCCAACGGATACATCTTTGGATCCCAATTCGAAAGCAAAATTAGAAAGTATATCTAGGGCAACTGGTGGAGAATATTATGAAAATTTATTATCAGAAGAAAAAGTGTCTGATATATATTCACAAATACTACAATCTGCTAAAGGATTCGGAACTCCAGCTCCTTGTTATATTGATTTCGTTTCTGATTGTAACGATGGTGAGATAGAAATTACTTATTTTGGATTTAATCCTTCTGTAACAGATAAATTAGCTTATATCATTCCTGAAAATTTGAAACCAAATTTGAATATTACAGAACGCAGTTTCTTAGAAATTAATCAAACTTTGAATGTGCCTAAACAGTTTGATGTAAGGTTGACTGCTGAAAAAAATCAGATGGAAATCACTGGTTTCAACGCTTCGCCAGCAAATATTTTTACTGTTTCGGATTGGGGAGGCTCTGCTCCACCATTTACATTGAACAAAGATGAATCAAGAATAATAAAAGTATCTATAAAACCAGAAAATAGAGAATTTTATGGAGGTACCATTAACTTTGAAGGAACGGGTTGTTCTGGGTTGAGTATGACCCCAAGAACAGGTTTTATCTTTGCTGAAGATATAGTATTTTCAAATGTAAATCAAGGTGACCAAGAGAAAAAAACCTTTACTAAAAGATTTTGTAATCTTACTGATGAACCATTAAATATCAATAGTATTATTGTTTCAGGTGGTGCAAATCAATCGGATTTCGGTGTGACTGGTCAAACAAAGACTTTAGACCCAGGAGATTGTATTGATATTGAAGCTACGTTTCGTCCTACAGATCAAGGAGATAGAGAAGCTTTATACACTGTTAAAACCAATAAAGGTGACTTTGAAGCTAAACTTAAAGGTGGAGGTGCTGGTAAACCACAAATTGCAGCTACAGCAGCTCGATTTGAAGATGTTAACTGTGTAAATCCTAAGTCAACTATAACAGTTGTAGTAAGAAACGATGGTCCTGTAGAATTGGATATAACTAATATAGCCCTTGAAGATGCTACCAACTTTACATATACTGGACCAAGTAGCTTGAAAGTTGCTCCTAACTCTACAAATAATGTTGATGTCACTGTTGATTTTACTCCACAAGCGAATGGTGTTCAAACTACTAATTTAATTTTTACAAACAATTCAGATGATAATGAATATAAAGTAAAATTAGAAGGCGAAATGTTAGCGGTAGAATACAATGTTTCAGAGCCAAATCACAATTTCGGCGAAATTTGTGGGAATTTGGGAAATCCTACAACTAAAACATTCACTTTGAGTAATGTGAGTTCATTCGGATATAATGTTATTGCTTCATCAAACTTACCTGAATTCAAAACTGATAAATCAAGTTATGATTTAAGTTCAGGGACAGCAGTTGTAACTATTAGTTTCGAATCTAATGTGAATAATACTTATAACGGTGTGATAAGTCTAACTAGTGAATGTGGTAATATAAATAGAACTATAAACGTAACAGGTTCTATTAATTCACCCGAAGTACAATCGCAAGCAGTTTCGATTGCTGCTGTTATTGGAACAGCTGAAACTAGCAATGTTGATATAACAAACCCCAATTCTGCACCGTACGATGTAGTTGATGCTTATGTTGGTGATGCATCCAAAAATCCAATCCCTGAGTTTAATGTAAGTGCTACTAACTTTACTGTGCCAGGAAGTGGAACTTACAAATTAGATATTACATATACACCAAATGCAAATAGTCCTGTAGATAAAGCTGGGATTCTTTATTTGGTTGTCAATAAGCCGTGTAATGTTACATTAGATAATATAAATGTAGAAGGAAAACCTACTTTATCAATTGCGAATTTATCGATTGCAGATGACAATAAAGATTATATAGGAAGAGTTACTAAAATTCCTGTTACACTTAATGGTCAAACTGGTTTTCTATCTTCTGGAACAAATTCTGTTGAGTTTACTGTAGAATTTGATGAAGCTTTATTAAGTCCTACTAATGGAACATTAGTAGGTACAAACCAAGTGTCACATAAATTCAATTTGAATTCTCCATTCACTGGAACTCAAACATATAATATGGAATTTAAGGTTTTGAATGGGTTACCATTGCAATCAACTACTTTAAATTTCATTAAAGCTGAAGCTTTGAACAATAGCGGTAGTCAATCTGCTGGTTTAAATACAGATAATGGTCAATTTGATTTGATTTTAGTGAAAGGTGAAGCAACTTCTGAAGATTTATCTGCATCACCAGGAGAAAATTTCAATTTACCAGTGTTCATATTAGATGAAAACGATAATTTAGATGAACAATTACATAAGGATTTGAGAATTGTTTTACAGTATAATTATACAGTAATGCAGCCTGTTGACAGAAATCATGCTGTGGTTTCTGACGATATTGCTGAACTAGATATAACTGGTGAAATCAAATTCAGTCAGAATAAGAAAGTGAACAAAACACAATCGCAGTTTGCTTTTGCAACAATTCCAATGGTTGCAAAATTAGGTAACAAAAAAGTAACTAAAATTGCAGTCAAATCAGTCGATGTACTGTCTGGTGGAGTTGCAGATTTTGTCTTGGACACTAATGATTTTACTCTTACTGGTGTTTGTGAAGAGGGAGGGCATTTAAGATTATTCACTCTGTCAGAAATTGAACCATCAATCAAATTAACTCAAAACCCTATTGTTTCCAATACGAGTATAGAAGTTTCTACCGTTGAGAACGGTATTCATTCTGTGAGTGTCTTTGATATGATTGGAAATAAAATAAATCTTGATAATCGTATTATTGCTTCTGAAGGAAGCTATAGTGTTCCGTTTGAAATAGAAAGTCTCAACACAGGATATTATTTAATATTTTTTCAAACTCCAACTCAAGAATTTTATAAAAAAATTGCTATTATAAAATAGTGTTTGGTAAAAAAGTTATAAACCCCTTTTCCAAATTGTAGGATAAGGGGTTTTTTATTTTTAATTTCAGAAGTTATAATCAGCAAAAAATAAATCTTAAATTTGATTGAAGAATTAGATGAACAATAGAATAATCTCAGTTGCGAATCAGAAAGGTGGTGTTGGTAAAACAACTTCTGCTGTAAATATTGCTGCTTCTCTTGCAGCCTTAGAAAAAAAAGTACTATTAATTGACCTAGATCCACAGGCAAATGCAACTGCTGGTTTAGGTATAGATTCAAAAAGTCAAGAGATTTCAAGCTATGATGTATTAGTAAATGAAGACTCAATTGACGAGGCAACTGTCGATACTGAATTAGAATATCTAAAGTTAGTACCTTCCCATATTGATTTGGTAGGTGCTGAGATTGAGATGATTTCTAGAAAAAATAGGGAACTTCAACTCAAAAATAAGTTTGAAACATTAGGAACAGATTATGACTTCGTTATAATAGATTGTCCTCCTTCCTTAGGATTGTTAACTTTGAATGCATTGACGGCATCTGATAGTGTTTTAATTCCAGTTCAATGTGAGTATTATGCACTTGAAGGTTTGGGTCAACTTTTGAACACAATAAGCATAGTCCGCAAGCATCTTAACGATGAATTAGAGATAGAAGGAGTATTGTTGACTATGTATGACAAAAGATTGAACCTTTCTAATGAAGTTGTAGATGAAGTAAAAAAACATTTTACGAATAAAGTTTTCAATACAATTATTAGTAGAAATGTTAGATTGTCCGAATCACCAAGCCATGGTAAACCGGCAATTCTTTATGATGCAGTTTCCAAAGGATCGCAAAACTATTTATCTTTGGCAAAAGAAATAATTAAAAATTCGAAATAAGACTTAAAGTATGGTAAAGAAAAAAGGATTGGGGAGAGGACTAAGTGCTTTGATCCCAGACATAAAAAGAGAAGATGAAACTGAAATAGATTCAGTTAAAAATGCTGGTTCTAGTTCAAATATTCCTATTAAGAAAATCAGAATTAATCCTTGGCAACCGAGAAAGGAATTCGACCAAACAGCTCTAGAAGAATTAGCAGAATCAATAAAAACACACGGCTTGATTCAACCAATTTCTGTGAGAAGAGTTGATGAGCATTTTGAACTAATTTCGGGTGAAAGAAGATATCGAGCTTCTAAGTTAATTGGATTAAAAGAAATACCTGCTTACATAAAAGAAAATGTAGATGATGAGCAGATGCTTCAATTTGCTATAATTGAAAATTTGCAAAGAGAAGATCTGAACCCAATTGAGATTGCAATAAGTTATAAAAGATTAATTGATGAGTTTAAACTCACTCAAGAAGAAGTTGCAAAAAAAGTTGGCAAGAATAGGACAACCGTAACTAATAATCTAAGATTACTTAATTTGCCCGATGTAGTACAAAAAAGTCTATCTCAAAATGAAATTACTGGTGGACATGCTAGAGCATTATTGGGTTTAAATGAGATACCAAGTATAGTTAAAGCATGGAAATTTATTGTCGAAAATGAACTCTCAGTAAGAGAAACAGAGAACTACGTAAAGAATTTTGGAAAACTTACAAAAAAGGAACCTGAAGAAAAAGATGAGCTTTCGCAAGAGTTGAAAGCTATAATAGAAGATACAGAAGATGGTTTGAGAAATAAATTTGGAACAGACGTAAAGATTAAATTCAAAAAAAATGAAAAAGGTTCGATAATAATAAATTATTATTCGAAGAAAGATCTGAATAGAATATTAGAGATTTTAGATTGAGTTTAGAATATATAGCACAGAGGAGAGTAATCTATGCCGATACTGATAAAATGGGCATAGTTTATAATGGTAATTACCTGTCTTATTTTGAGATAGGTAGGAATGAACTTATGCGAAATTTAGGACTTGCATATACTGATGTAGAAAAAAGTGGTCTAATTTTGCCAGTCATTGATGCTTATGTGAAATATGTTCGTCCTTCATTCTACGACGATGTATTAGAAATAAAAGCGCGTTTAAATGAAACTTTATCTGCAAAGATACAGTTTATATATACTATTAGTTGCAATGGTGTTTTAATTGCTGAGGGTTATACAAATCATGTATTTGCAAATGCTGAGACTATGAAACCTGTCAGACCTCCAAAAATGTACTTAGAATTAATTGAAAAACATTTAGGTAAATAATAATAATTTTTACTTTTTTTATCTGAAGAAATAAGGCAAATAAATGAAAAAGATGATTTTAGTATTACTTCTCTGTGCTAATGTACTACTATTAGCCGATGATACACCGTATAATTTTATTAGATTTAATTCGACAGCTAGAGCTGCTGCGTTAGGAAATGCAGTAGTTTCAATAGAAGAAGATGCATCTCTCATTTTTTTTAATCCAGCTTTACTACAAACTGCCGATGAGAAAACACTTACTACAACTTTTTCAAAACATGTTCTTGACATTAATTCAGGTAATATAGTATATAAAATAAATCAATTTGATTTAGATGGTGCTTCTTTAGCGGCACAAATAAATTTTAATAGTTATGGTACATTTGATTACATTGATGATGTTGGTAAGCTTTATGGTAATGGATTTTCTGGTTCTGACTTGTCCTTTGGTGTTACTTATTCGAATGAATTAGATTCTAATTGGTTCTATGGTGTTACTGGTAAATTTATCTATTTGTCATTAGAGACTCAAAGTTCATCTGCATTTGCAGTTGATGCGGGTATGTTTTACAGAGTAAATGAAAGAACAAAACTTGGTTTTTCACTTTTGCATTTGGGGACTGAAATGAGTTCACTTAATGGTCAATCTGCTACGCTTCCTGCTGATGCCAGAATAGGTATTAACCATAGACTAAAGGGATTACCTCTACTTATAAATTTTTCATTTCATCATTTGGCTGACGAAGTCGATGGCTTTTTTGAAAGATTTAAAAACTTTTCGATTGGTGGTGAACTTTATTTGAGTAAAGTGATTAATCTTAGAGCAGGATATGATAATCAAATAAGGAATTATGCCTCTGCAGATGATAACAAAGGACTTTCTGGACTAAGCGGAGGTATAGGGATTAAGTTTGAGGAAGTTAACTTTGACTATGGATATGCTGAATATGGTGCTTCTGTCGGCTTGCATAGATTTAGTTTGGCATTGGAGCTCTAATCTACTTTCCTTTTTAAGCGTTTTAGTCTATCTTTTTGTATTTTGACTCTATTTTTCATTTCATTTATATATAATTCTAGTGATAAGCTATCTGTTGAATCCACCTCTATCAAATCATGTTCCCAATTGTTGATTCGTTGTTCATTTCTAGCTATAATTTTTTGTAAATGGTAAATTGATTTGTCAATTTTTATTTGTAATTCATTTTTCTGTTCAAGTTCTTCATTTTCAATAGGATTATGTCTTGTTTCCTCAAATACTCGATTACTCTCTTGGATATTAGAGTTACATGAAAAAATACAAAATAGTATTAAAATTATCAACAAAATTTTCACTTTTACAAATAAACTGCTTATATTGTATATATATTATTTTTCAAATATAAGGAGTTTTGGTTTATGAAGAAGTTTTTTATTCTTTTCGCTGCAATGGTATTACTTTCATTTAGTAATATGAGTGCAAAATCATCAACAATGGTTGGTGGTGGTATAGGGTACGGTTTAGATATTGAAGAGTTAGCAATTCAAGCTGGTGCTGTATTTGATTTGGATCTTCCTGTTAATATTGCTCCAGATTTTAAATATTATTTAATTGGAGATACAGGACCAGTTAGTCTTTCTATGTGGGAGTTGAATGTTAATGCTCACTATAATTTTAACAAATCTAAATCTACAACATTCTACGGTATTGCAGGTCTTCAATACGCAAACATTAGTACTAGTGTTGATCTAGGACCTTTCTTTGGTGGTTCAACTTCATCATCAAGTGGTGAAATTGGACTAAATATTGGAGCGGGTGCTAATTTTGATTTAGGTGGATTTAATTTAATGCCTGAAATTAAGTATACGTTAGGTGGTACTGAACAACTTCACATTGGTGCTTCTGCGATGTTTGCTATATAATCACTTTAATTAATGATTAGGCAGTTTTAAAATTAATCCCGCCAATTAGGCGGGATTTTTTTATTTAACTATTTGTATTGGCCTAACTATTTGTTTAGTACCTGTCTGAATTCTTATATGATAGTTACCACTATTAAGTCCATTCGTCTCAATGATTAGTTCTTTAGTAGAGTTTAGTGTCTGACCTTCGAATACTTTTTTAACTTCTTGACCTCTATTATTATAAATAGATATAAAAGTCATACCAGCTTCTGCTTTAAATTTAAGATTGCCTTTTCCATTCATCGGATTCGGATAAATATCTAAGTCTTTTGGTGTATAGAAATTATCAACACTAGACTGACTTTTCTGAATTATGTTCAAATGTTGATGTTTACCAAGCATTATATTATTTAAGTCTTGATCTTCAACTTCAAACCAATCTTTCAATAAAGAGTAATAAATTGATCGGAAATCAAATTGCATAGGTAAATTATCTTGCACCGTAACTGAAGAAGGTATAATAGGATTATCACCTTGTATTCCGGGAATTATTTTAGAGCCAAAAACAAAAAGTGGTGCTGCAGAACCATGATCTGTTCCATTACTTGCATTAGATAAAATTCTACGGCCAAATTCAGAAAAAGTCATTCCGATAACATTGTCTTCCATATTTTGCAATCTCATCTCATCTTGAAAAGCTGAAACTGATTCAGATACATATTTCAATAATTGATAATGACTTCCTTCAACATCTCCTACTTGTTGAACTTGGTTTGCGTGTGTATCAAATCCACCTAAACTGTGAACAAAAATTCTAGTATTACTACCACCAGCAATTAATTTAGCTGTTACTTGTAACTGACCTATAAGATTGTTGTTACTATCTGCTTCATCCCATTTATTTGATTTTAAGTTATTCCCTTTTTCAAAAGTACCTTCTAATGTATCACCATATAGTTGAGTTTGATTAATAATCTGTCTGATATATTCAATCTCATTACCTGCTGGTGTCTCAGGTGTGGTGTCTATACCACCAGAGTTAATATTATAAATATCTATTTCACCTTTATTATTAGGAGTAATTGCCATTCCCATACCTAATGTTGGCCCCTGACAAGTAGGGGAAACATAAGGCCCATAGGTTATTGATAATGGATCCTTAAAGTCATTATTCGGGTAGTTAGTAGGGTAGGTTGGGTGTTTTAAATACAATTCCCTACCTAACCAACCAGATGAAACTACTTTATCAGAATCTGAAGCTGAAGTCCATATATCTGTACTTCTGAAATGTGAGAAATTCGGTTGAGGATAACCAACTGATTGTAAAATATGAATTTTCCCATCATCGAATAATTGCTTCATTCCCGAAAGAGCAGGATGTAATCCAACGTCATCTCTTAATTTCAAAGCTAGGTTTTCTGGTACGAGAACATTTTCTCTTGCTTTAAATAAATTTCCATATTGGTCTAATGGAATAACAGTATTGAGACCGTCGTTACCACCATTAAGAAAAATAAGTATTAATTTTCTGTCTTCAGCTTTTGCAATTTCGGCAAACTGATTGAATATAGGCGCTCCTTTCACAAGTTGCAAACCACCCAACATTACTGCTGAAGTCAGACCTGTTGTACGTATAAAATCTCTTCTTTTCATGTCTTTTTCTCCTTAAGCTAAGTGATATTCTGCTATATTCAAACATGCTCTAATAAATGTTCTTAGTAGAGTATTAACAATATTAGTATTTTCTTCATTGTCTGGATCCAATTCATAAGCAGTCCAAACTGCTGCCCAATGATAATCTTCATAACCTTCCGGTATAAGGTTAGATCTTAAATATTCCATTTGATTTTTCGTTAGATCGATTGGTAAAAGGAATTCAGTTAATTCCCTTATTAAAGTAGGTGCATCCTGCGGATTAGATGTTTGCTTAGCTAAGTCAAATGCATTGAAACTGATTGAGAAACCGCGTCCTTCAATTACAGGTACTCCGGCTACATAGTCAGCTAAAACAGCCCTGTACGGAGCTGAAACGCTAGTTACCCAAAACCTGTGGTAACCTGGTGCTTGATACATAGCAGGCCAACCTGAAACACTCGGCGGTTCACCTAATATCATTTCTTGAATCGCTACATATTGAAACCCTAACGCTGTCCAAGCTGAATACTGCGCTTTGTACTCTTCTGGAAATTTCATCTCCAAATTTCTGTAAATAGTTGTTACATAGTCTAATGGACTTTTTATTACACAACCTACGTTCCAATTGTCATAGAAATGAGATGAGCTGAAAAGTGCTTTTAAAACTGGCTTAACTTCATAATTATTGTTTCTTAATATGTCGGCCATTGGCTTGATCATATTATTCTCAGTTTGCTCATCAATTTCATAGTAAACAAACCAGCGATAAAGTTTTCTACAAATGAATTTAGCTGTTTCTTCTTGTTCCAAAATCATCGAGATTAGCTCTTTGTATTCTTCTTCCTCCATATTAGAAATAATTCTATTTCCAAATGCTGATGAGAATTGTTTGCTTGATTTATCATGAAGTTGTTTGTAATATCGCGAATTTGTGGAATCTCTTAGAGCTCTCCAACCTGTTAGCACCTTAGCTGCTGCTAATACATCGTCTTCAGTATAATTTGTGTAATTTCCTGGTCCGATCTGTGGCCCCTTACCAATTGTAAATAGCTCCATTAGTTCACGAGCATAATTTTCATTCGGTCTTCCAACTACATTTTCATTACCATTTAAGTAACGTAGCATTGCAGGCGAGGTTGTTATTTTTTCAGTTAAGGTTTTAAAGTTCCCTAATGCGTTTTCACGTAACATTCTATAATAATCGAAGGTATAATTTTCTTCTCTTATTGTAAGCATCTGGGTAACGAAGTGATTATGCCAAAATAATGTCATCTTTTCACCAACATTATTCCCAGAATTTAATACGTTTCCGAACCAGCGAGCAGTGAAACTGCCAATTCTTTTGTTAAAAGTGTTTGGACCAGAAGGTAACCCTACCCATGATTCACCAATGTTTGCATAAGGGTCATCATTGTCGTTGTAATTCAAAGGTAATTCCAGTGGTTCATCAAAATCTAGAATTTTATCAATTGCTTCATCTAATGTTAATTCAGTAAATTCAGCAATATCTTTCATTCTTGGACCAAACGTTGTTCTCCTGAGTAAGTGAGAAGCCGTCTTTCTATTCCAGTTACCAGTGTATTTTTCTAATCCAGATTCTATTACTATTCCGTCAGTTCTTTTTGGAATAGTTCCTTCTGGTAAAATGTTGTCTTTAGATGTAAAATCAAGTAAAGCATTTCTCATAATTAAACCTAGTTTGTTGCTAGTAATAATATAATAACACATAAAATAAAAAAAGGTTTAACAAAATATGAAAATTCTATTAAACCTCTAAATTAAAACTGCTTATACTATTAACTATTCTTCAACAGTAGTCGCATATATTTCTTTTCTTCTCTCTTGGATCTCAGGATCTTTTACGTATTCGTCATAAGTAGTCATTTTATCAATGAATCCATTAGGCCCTAATTCGATAATTCTATTCGCGGTTGACTCAATTAACTGATGATCATGTGAAGAGAATAAAAGAACTTGGTTATATTTCACTAATCCATCATTTAAAGCTGAGATTGATTCCAAATCTAAATGATTTGTTGGCTCATCTGCAACAAGAACATTTGCACCTTCCATCATCATCTTAGACAACATACATCTTACTTTTTCGCCACCAGAAAGTACATTAACTGGCTTTAGTGCATCTTCACCAGAAAAAAGCATTCTTCCAAGAAAACTTCTTATATAAGTCTCTTCGCTGTCCTTCGAATATTGTCTTAACCAATCTGTAATTGGTAAATAAGAATCGAAAAATTCTGAATTCTCTTTTGGGAAATAGCTAGTTTTGATAGTTTGACCCCATTCGATTTTACCAGAGTCTTGCTCCAATTCACCCATTATAATATCAAAGAAAGCTGATTTTGCTACGTCATTTTTTCCTACGAATGCAATTTTATCTTTAGGATTAACCTGCATAGTAAAATCTTTGAACAATACTTCACCATCAATAGTCTTAGATAGATTCTCAATATTTAATACAATATTACCAACTTCTCTATCTGCTTTGAATTCAATATAAGGAAATCTACGCGAGGTATGAGGAATATTTTCAACTGTTAACTTATCAATCATTTTTTTCCTTGCAGTTGCTTGTTTTGCCTTAGAAGCGTTTGCACTAAACCTGCTAATAAATTCTTTCAATTCTTTTATCTTATCTTCAGCTTTTTTATTCTGGTCTTTTGTTTGCTTCAAAGATAGTTGAGATGCTCTCAACCAAAATTCATAGTTTCCAGCAAACATATTTATTTGCCCAAAATCAATATCTGTAATATGAGTACAAACAGTATTTAGGAAATGTCTGTCGTGAGAAACAACAAGTACAGTATTATTAAAATTAATTAAAAATTCTTCTAACCAATTTTTTGAATTTATATCAAGATTATTCGTTGGCTCATCTAACAATAGTATGTCAGGGTTACCAAAGAGAGCCTGAGCTAATAATACCTTAATTTTATCACCTGCTTCAAGGTCTTTCATTAGTGATGTATGCAATTCTTCAGCTATTCCAAGTCCGGAAAGTAACATACCAGCTTCAGCTTCAGCTTCATAACCATTCATTTCAGCGAAGTCAGCTTCAACTTCACCCATTTTCATCCCTTCTTCCTCTGTAAATTCGGTTTTTGAGTATAACTCGTCTCTAAGTTTCATTAAATCATAAAGTTCTTTATGTCCCATAATAACAGTATCTAGAACTTTTTCATTATCAAATTTGAATTGATCTTGCTCCAAGACCGCCATTCTCATCTTAGAATCTATTTGAATATCACCTTTCTGGGGTTCAATTTCACCGGCTAATATCTTTAAAAAAGTAGATTTACCAGCACCATTAGCACCAATTATACCATAGCAATTGCCTGGAGTAAATTTTAAATTCACATCTTTGAATAATGGTCTTTTACCAAAAGCCAAAGAAATATTATTGACTGTAATCATCTTATTTTATTCTTATTTAGTTATTTGAATAGTTACAAAGTTAATACTTTTAAAGACGATAATGAAGTAAAAAATTATAAACATAAAAATTATAAAAAAAGGGTTGCAATACTATGCAACCCTTTAATATTAATTAAGTCTAATAATATTTTACTTTGATACTTTTTCTGGTAAAGTATGAACTCTCCCTTTGTTTTGTTCCTTTAACCAAATATAAAGTGGATCAAAGTACTCTAGCATTGCTTTAGCACTGATTTCTTCACCAAGCTCATCATTCATCAATTTCCTCCAATCAACCGTAGCCCCTGGAGAAAGAATTTTAGATAAGAATTTACCCGTTTCCTTACTACCCCAATAATTAGTGTTATGAGGGTCCTGCTTTAATATATTTTTTGCAATATGATCATGAAGTTGAAATAATGTTACTATAGAAAGTGCATAATCGTAATACTGTGCTGGGTCATTGTTTATGTGTGTCTTTGTACATGCGTCGCAATATTCCTCCCCTCTATTGTTCGGAGGTACAATACCTTGGTATTTCTTCTTAATTTCCCACCATTTACTATTGAACTGATTTACTGGTAGATTATCCGCATAGAGTGAATATTCGAACTCAGTCATTACACCTGCACCCCAAGGAATTAATACAACTTGCTCCAAAGCTTCTTTTAGAAGTAATTTGATTTCATCTAATTCAACATCATTTGCAAGTAATCCTCTTTCTTGTAAGAATGGTTTTTGCATTGCAGCTAATCCTAGCATAGAACCCACTCCTTCGTGAAAAGCTCTGTTTGCACCACCCCTTAATATATAAGGTACTTCAGGATTGGAATAAAGAATGTAGTAATAAATATGCCCCAACTCATGTAAAGTAGTTCCCCACCATTTTGTATTCGGTTCCACACTCATTAAAGAACGAACATCATCATCTAAATTTAGATGCCATGCCGAAGCATGATTGTTTTTCATATATTTAGCGTCAGCAGATAATGGATAAAGGCTCGATTTCTCATAGAATGATTTTGGTAATGGGGGTAATCCCATACTTTTGTAAAATTCCTCACCAGTTTCTACAATCCATTCAGCTGACTTTTGACTTAAAATACCATCTAAATCAAATCCATCTACCTCAACAATAGAATTCCATTCTTGTCCCCATCTGTTCGGTAACCAATGTGCAGGTAAATATTCGGGAACTTTCTCGCCATATCTACTTGCAAGCTCATATCTAGTCCATGTATGTAACTCTCTGTACAAAGGCCAAATATCATTTATTATTTTGTGCAATAAATCTCTCATTTCCTCTACTTCCATTCCATAATCTGAAATTTGATAATCAATATAATTATCATAGCCTAAAGGCATTACAGATTTATTACGTAGGGTTCTAAGAGTATCAATACCAGTTTTTAAAGTTTTACCTATTTCTTTACTCGCACTCCAAGCTTTTAATTTTTCTGATGGCTTATTATTGTCCGATAATATTCTATCTATATCGTTAGTAGTTACTTCTTTGCCATTAAGTTTATATTTATAACCATATAGTTTTTTAGTCTGACTTGCTTCAGCTGCAATTTTTTCATCAATCAATTTGCCTAATGTTGAGGGATTCCCAGCCGCGGCATATTTGATTGCATTCAATTGTTTTACTTGCAGTGGAGTTAATTTGTCCTTAACTTTTAAAAATCCATCTGCAATATTGATATTTTCCTCACTTCCTGTAAAGTCAGCCATAGCTTTCGAAGCTATTTTCACTTCATGTTCTGCCAAAGTATCACCTTCTACAATGTGAGTATTCAACTCCCATTCTGCTTCAGCTGCTGCATAATATAAATCTTTATACTCTTTATTGTAACTATCAAGATAAACTTGTACTGAATCTTGTAATTCTCTATTTTCTTCAGATTCAATATCTTTTGAACCTGTGCATGCCATAAATAATAGCATTGAAACAAAAACTAACGAAGAAATAAACTTCATTTTATAATACCTCATATTGTTTGTAAATTTAACGTATGATTGTCATTTTCTTTATTATCTCCATTGAAGGAGTTTCTAATATATATAAATAATTGCCAGAAGATAGATTTTGTGGATTTATTTCAATAGTATATTCGCCAGCTATGTGATATTTATCAACTAGGACTTCAACTCTATTACCAAGTATATCAAATATAGAAATCGTTACGTTAGTGTTTTCAATAACTCCATATTTAATTACTGCAAATCCTTCCACAGGACTAGGATAAGTTTCAGATAAATAAGCACGACCTCTACTATCTATATACCTATCTGTTGGTAAAGTATCAATATTAGTAACGGTTATGCTACCACTTTCAAAATCTTCAATAAAAAAACCATTTTCTAGGTGTGAGGATTCAATTAGTTTAATTTTGGAGTATGAAGTATCTCCTAATGTAACAATCATTGGTATTTTATAAATAACATTATTTTCAATTAAAGGTATTTTTAATTCAATGATCCTCTCACCATTAATAATTATACCATCATATTTTTTGTTTTTTGGTGCTAAAATACTAGCATTCAAAACAAGCTTTGTGCTAATTGTATCATTTATTGGTAACTCAATACTAGTTGTATTCTCAAATAAAATATTCAAATCTACTTCTTCACCTGTTCTAGCTTTGATTGAAGTTGGCTTAATCGACACATAATCATTTCCACCAACATCAGCTAATGCAGTAATTATGTATTCTCGATTGCAATCATCAAAAATTTTTATTTCACCACTATACTGAGTATTTATCAGTCCACCCAAGAAACTAATGTAGATTGAAGCTGTTTCTTCTGGCTTTAAAACTGATGGTTTTATAGAATCTACAACAAAAAAAACGTCGTTAAAGAAATTAATATTTATGTTTGTATTACCAATATTCGTAACAGTTATAACCCGTGAATATTTCTTATTACTTCTTAAACCCTCAAATTCTACTTTATTTAAATTTAACTCTAACTCTGTTCTTTTTTGAAAAAGTTCTATTCTTATTGAATTTGAATTAGAAGTACTATTCTGTGCATTAGATAAGATTATTAAGTTCGAACTAATTTCTCCGTACTCATTCGGAATATATATGAACTCTATAATTAAACTATCATTCGGCAATACATTGTATTCATTCTTTATGTCTTTTATAGTAAAGCTATTACTGTTATTGCCAATAAAAAATAAACTATCAATAATTAGATTATTTGTTCCTACATTATGTAAGGTGATTTTATAAACCGACTCATTGTTGCAATTGATTGTATCCAAGTTTATTAGACTTTCATAACCAAGTAAAGGAGTCCCGTCTGAAACGGTTACTAATAGTGGTAGTAGTAAATCAGAACTACAACCTTTCCCTAAGTTGAAATCATAATTAATAACAGTATCTCTATCGTTTCCTTCAAATCTGAAAACAACAGTAGAAGTATCACCCTCTTCTATTAATTTAGGATTTGCTTCCAACAATTCAAATTTCCCCAATTGTGAAGGGAATTGGAATTCGAATGGAATTTTTGAATTATTGAAAAAACGAATTGTTTTTGTTGAAATATTCTTAGTTTTTATAGTACCAAAATCTAATTCGTTTTTTAGCGGTATTATACTTAAAGTATCTCGTATAGCTATCAAATCGACTATTAATGTCTTATCATTGCCAGCTAAATCGGTCGTAAATTCAAGACTCGATTCAAATATACCAATACCATTATCAATAAATTTTGCCTCAATCATTAATGAATCATTAGATTTAATGACACGTGGTAAATCTACATTTACTTCGAAACTACTGTTATTCATAATATTCTTAGATTCTAAGGTAATGGAATCTAAACTGTAGTTGTATATATAGAAAACAGAATCTATTATGGTATTACAACTAGCTAATCCTAAATCTATCTGATTATAATAAATAATATTCGTATTAACTGCATTACCTATTATTTCTATTAAAATAGTTGAACATAAATCAATTGAAGTTAGCTCTAAAAGTCCACTATATAATCCACTTGATTTTGGTTCAAATTTAATTTCAAGAAATAAATCATTCTTATCCGATACATTATTAAGATTATCATCGATTATCGAAAAAACTTCATTTCCTATGATGAATTCCGCATTAGAAAACTTAATGTCCTTACCAGAATTATTCTGAAGTATGTTTTTTCTAATAGATTTTGAAGAATTTACTAAAGTATTAATGAAATTAAATTTATTATCAATAATTGAAATAGAAGATGAATTGATACTACTTGAGACTTTAATTGAATCTATATTATTACCATGATAAACCAAAAAATAGAATTCTTTGTTCCCAGAAGTAATAGGGGAGTAATAGAAATTCAATTTCAATGATGAGTCAATTGTTAATTCAATTGGAAATGTATTTTTTAATCTTATATCATCTGAAGTACAAAGTATAGAATCAATTATAATTACTGGTATGTTCTTATTAATGAAGTTATCATCAAATTCGAAGTAATAGCTTTCATTTAAACAAAGACTCCCAAGTGCAATATCTTTTTTTCTAATATCCTTGTTTTTTATTGTCCAGGTTTTATCTGAAATATCAGAATCTAAAGTCCTAAAATCAAACGGATATTCATCAATGTTCCAGACTAAAGCAGTATTTGTGTCGAGCGAAGAGATTATTGTTTTCCCATTAGCATTGAGTGTACTAACTGGCTCTTTATGAATATTAATATCCTCTAATTTTATATTGTCAATGCTCCAATATTCTAATACACTACTATTTTTTGATTGAATAAGTACCGAATTAGAAGTAACCCATTCTGAATTTACAATATTTGATGATTCGTTTCTTACTATTCTTTGTTCTTGCTTTAATTTAAAATTATTACCTTGACCTGTAATCGAATAAAAACGTAAATCTCTAAAATCATATACAACAAATATTCTAGTTCCGTTTTGGTTCCATTCCAAATCATAAATACCATTTATTGTGATTGAATCCATGCGGAGTCCTTCAAATGAAGAAATGATAAATGAATTATCAGTTGAAATCCCTATAATTTCTTTATTGTGGTTAATAGAGATATTGTTTACAGATGAAGAAAAAGTCGTAATTGTAGTTAATTCATCACTTGCTAAATCCCATTTAACCAAATTACCATTGTTCAAAGCTATGAATATTGTAGTACCATCGTCTGACCATTCCAAGTCATTTACTTTGCTATTGAATGATTTTGAATTAGTATTTGAAGGGTTATCAGCATCCCAAACAACAACATCATATTCGTTATTTTTTCCAAAAGCCGCTGCAATCAATGAAGTATTTACTCCAAATTCTATATCAGATGTATTAATACCTTGATTAATATCTCTCAACTGTGTTTTAATAACACCACTTTCAAGATCCCAAGTAAATAAACTTCCATCCTTGAATGATAATGCAGCGTATCGATTATCATAAGAGACTATTGACTTTTTAATTTTTTTAGAAGTACTGTTATCAGAAACATATTTAACCTTATCATATTTTACACTACCGCTAGGAATACTCACTCTAAGCAACATTTCTTCTGAGTTTATTTCTGGTACTGTCCACTTATAATTTTTATTAATTCCATTTTCAGTTATAACTTCCCATAAAACACCATTATTTGAGCTATATTCTATCAATACTTCTTGAGTATTAAGAACTCCATCCCACAATAAATCTATCGTTTTACCCGGATAATAGATTTCATTCCCATTCGGTCTTATAACTTCTAAATCTGTGTCTTGCTTGTCTCCTTCCTTTCTACCGTTAAAAATATCAATCGATGTATTATTACAAATATCGGAAATGAATTCTATTTTGGAATAATTGTAATTTGTTGATTTTGATTTGAATTTTAATGTGAATATATTTGGTGAGTTATTCTGTAATACCTTTCCTTTGTAGGTCTTTGGGATAATATCATATTGAGAATTATCGAATAAAATATCTTCGAGTAAAATATTAGCGTTTCTTGCTCGGACAGTTAAAAATAAACTGTCTTCTTGACCAATGTTAACTACACCAAAATCTATTGGATTGGGAAACACCTCTATAAATGGGAACTTTGAATCTTGATAAGTTGCATTGTATTTATCTATTATTAATACGTTATACTTTAGACTTAGCAATTCTTCTCTTTCACAACTTGAATTAATAAAATTCAATCTAAAGGGTACTGTACCTGCCTCTTTTAATATTGCATAGAGAAGATGAGAATAAAACATTTCCTCATCATTTACTCTAAAATATTTACCACCAGTTTTCGAAGATATACTGAATAAATTATTTGAGATAAAGTCTTCAAACACATAATTATAAACTGGAATACCATTCATATTAGCGATATTGCTAATACTATTACTATCACCAATAGATTTTCCACTAGTAATATTCAATATTAGAGACTTATATTGTGAGTTTTTTGCTATTTCTATACTTCCTGTCTGACTATTTAAAAAGGCAGTATTGTAATTACTTGTATTTCTAAAAGATAAATTGTTTATCGCTCGCTCAATTTTTTGAAAATCACTTGTAAAATTTTGGATTATAAAAGATGATGAATTGTAGGTTTGTATAGCTATATCTAATTCATTGTTCAAAATATTTCTTGCAAGTCTATTAATAGTTCTCTTTATTAACTCATAATTCTTTTCATTCTGTAACGAATTATCAATACTAACAACAATCGAAACAGGATTATAGCTTATTTTATCAGGTCGAATTAAATTGTAATTTTCAAACTTTTTACCATTTATTTCAAATTCTAAAAGCGAGTTATTAATGTTTATTATAGGTTTACTATTGTCATCTAAGAAATAAAATTCGGCAATTCTTTCTGGAAATTCGGTAATATATGTTTCAACTATTCTAACATCAGTTGAATATAAACAAGAGATAGAAATAAAAAATATTATATAATTAATTGCATACTTCATATTATAAATAAAACATTAAGACACTATTTGTTACTATTTCATTTAATTTTTATTGAAATGACGAGCTATTTTAAAATAATTCCATTTTAGTAATTAACTTAATTGCCATTGCCACAATTGCTATAAAAAGAATCAATTTAACAAATTTCTCATCCATTTTCAAGGAAAGTTTTGCGGACCACCATGCACCAAGACTTGCACCAATCGATAGGATGATACCCGTCACCCAATCAACATTGTCTGTTAAAATAAATATTATCAAAGTGGGAATAGTATTTATGAAAACAATAAACACTTTATGCATATTAACCCTCTTAATATTGAGTCTTAAAACGGCTCCAAGTATTGCCATAATAAGAAAACCTATTCCTACTTGAATAAAACCCGCATAGAAACCTAATAATAACATTAATGGATAAGAAATCAGAGGTAATTTTTTTATTGTATCAACATATTCTTTCGTCTTTGATTTTGGTACAAATAGTGATACTGCTACAAAAATCATAACCCCAACAACTATCAATTGGAAACTTTCTTCATTTATCTGAGTAGAGTATATAGCGCCAAGTATAGCTCCTGGTACTGTGAGCAGAGCAAGTTTTATACTCAGATTAGTATCTTTAAATTTAGACTTCCTGAAGGAAAGACTAGCAGCCATCGTTTGAGTAAGTATTCCAATTCTATTAGTTCCATTTGCAACTGAAGTGTCTAAACCCATAAGAATTAGAAATGGCAATGTTAAAGTAGAACCGCCTCCTGCCACAACATTAATGAATCCAGCAAAATTTCCAAATAAAAATAATAATAGATAATCTGTTAGTTGGTATTCAAACAATTGAAAAAATTAAAATTATTTTAATAAAATACATCACTTTTATTCACAAGTTAAAATAAATTGAACACTATTCTTTATATTTGTTTTATCTATGGAACTTTTTAGAATAGGATTTTTAAGTGTTACTTTATTAGACCTTTTAGATATAACTTTAGTTGCAGTTATATTCTATTGGGTTTATAAAGCAATGCGTGATACAATTGCGGTCCAGATTCTCTTTGGATTAGTAATTTTGATTGGTCTTCAGTTTATAACCGAAGCAGTTAACTTGTCGTCCATTAACTGGATATTGGAAACTATTCAGGATATTTGGATACTTGCATTTATCATACTATTTCAGCCAGAATTGCGTAAAATGTTGTTACTACTTACAAGAACACCTTTCTTTATGTTCTTTATGAAAACTCAAGTTTCTGAGTCATTTGATACAATTTATGAAGCTGTTTCTGAAATGTCGGATAAACACATTGGTGCACTGCTCGTATTCCCGAGAACTCAGAATGTAAAAATGACAATCGATACTGGTATTCCACTTCAAGCGACTCTCAGCACTGAATTATTATTATCTATTTTCTCTACGAAATCACCTCTCCACGATGGAGCAATTGTAATCGATGGTAATATAATAGCTGCAGCCAGATGTGTTTTACCTCTTTCATCTGAAACAAAATATGACGGTAGAAACCTTGGTACTAGACATAGGGCAGCTCTTGGTTTAACAGAGCAAATAGACGCTGTTGTTCTTATTGTTTCTGAAGAAACGGGCTGGATTTCTATTGCTGATAGTGGCGAACTTATGTTAAATGTACCAAAAGAAAAATTAATTACTACACTCAAAAATAAATTGGAAGATGAGCAGGAAACAAAAACTCCAAAAAAATAGTGTTATTGTAATTACTGGCCCCACAGCTTCTGGCAAAACTTCACTTGCTATTGAATTAGCTAAAACAATTAATTCTGAAATTATATCTGCTGATTCGAGGCAGATTTATAAATATATGGATATTTGTACGGCTAAGCCAAGCAAGGATGAACTAAAGTCTGTAAAACACCACTTAATCGATTTTTTAGATCCATCGGAAGATTACAGTGCTGGAAAGTTTGTTTCAGATGCTAACATAATCCTAAATAACTTAATAAACAATAATGTTTTGCCAATAATTTGTGGTGGATCGGGTTTCTATATTAAATCTCTTTTCGATGGTCTTTTTGAAGAGAAAAGTAAAAGTAACCCTGAAATTAGAAATAAATTGAACGAAGAATTCAAACAATTTGGACTAAAATATATACAGGAAAAATTAAATAGTATTGATCCAAATTCCTATTCAAAAATCGACTTAGATAACCCACACAGGTTAATCCGAGCTTTAGAATATTACTTTTCAACGGGTGAACTATTAAGTGAAGCTCATAGAAATAGAAATCAGCAAAAATCAATATTTGATCCAATTTATTTTGCTATTGATTACCATAGAAAAGATCTTTATAGTAGAATAAATGATAGATGTGAAGAGATGTGGAATAATGGTCTTGTGAATGAATATAAAAGTTTAATAAATTTGGGTTATGATAAAGATTTAAATTCATTAAATACTGTTGGATATAAAGAATCAAGAGATTATATTTATGGTGTTTACAGCGAAAGCGTTGCAATAGAAGAATTTAGAAAAAACACTAGAAGGTTTGCCAAAAGACAACTAACATGGTTTCGTAAGAATCAAGAAATTTATTGGTTAGATGGAAAACAAAACAGTAAATTAAATCAAATAAAAGATATTTTAGAATTATGAGAATAACATTATTTTATTTACTACTACTTATTTCTGCATATTCGATTCTCTTTCCATATCAAAAAGAAAGCAAAATTGAGAAGAATGTTGTAATAGAAGAAACCTTTTTACCTCTGATTAGCAAATCAGATTCTGCTCATTCTTTAAAAGCTCTTGAAAGAGATATTGATAACATCATAAAACGTGAAGGAATTATAGATTCAGATTTTAGTATTGCAGTATATTCCCTCGATGAGGGCAAGTATTTATATAAGAAGAATGAATTAAAATCCTTAACCCCCGCTTCAACAACAAAAATAATCACATCTTTTGCTGTACTTAATGTTCTTAAAGATTTACAAATCACAACTCCAATATATCATAATGGAAAAATCATTAATGGTACACTACACGGCGATTTGATAATCTATGGCATGGGTGATCCGCTATTAACTCAAAGAGACTTTGATTCAATATCAGTTGTAATTAAGAATAAAGGTATAAAAACCGTAACTGGTAATATCTATGTTGATGATTCATATTTTGATAATCAAACTAGCAGATTCAAATACTCTCGAGATGACGATGAAGTTGAACCACTTGCTCCTATTACTCCTTTGAGTATAGAAAGAAATAAAGCATTAGTAACAGTTCGTGGTGGGAAATCAGGATCTTTTCTGGATTGTGATGTTTATCCTTCATCAGAGTCATTAAAATATTTAGTATATGGTAAAACAACAGGTTATTTTGATAAGTTCCCAACTGAAGAATGGAATTATGTTGAACCCATAGTTTCACAGGCGTATGGAGATGCTTACAATAATTCAATGAATAGTAACGATGCGTTCAGAGTTTCGATAAGCAGCAGTCTTAATGATGAGAATGAACAGATATTCATTGTTAGGGGAAATTTACGGAAAGGTAGAAGTAGAGCATATAGATATTATTTAAAAGATCCAGCTATAGCTACGGCTGGTGTACTAAAAACAAGTTTATCTAATGTTGGTGTCAAAGTCTTAGGTGGTTTGGAAAAATGTTCTGAAAATCAAAAAAGCTTTAATTCCAAAAATACTTTAGGAGTAATAAAAAGAGATATTTTTGATGTACTCGAAGTTTTAAATAAAAATAGTGATAACTATATTGCTGAGAATTTATTTAAAATAATAGGAGCTAATAATAAACTTTACGATGATAATTACTTTGGTGCTCAAGACTTAACTTACACAATATTAAAGAAGCAAAATATACCCACAAAAGGAATATACATTAATGATGGTTCAGGTTTATCAAGGAGAAACCTATTAACGACTGAAACTTTACTAAGAATACTTGAGAATGTAAGTAAGAAGAATTATGGTGAAAAATTTATCAAATGTCTTGCAGTAGCAGGGGAAGATGGTACTCTGCGAAAAAGAATGAAAAACACTGCCGCTGAAGATATTCTAATTGGTAAAACTGGTACTTTAAGAAATGTAAGTGCTTTGGCTGGTGTAACAACGACTCTTGATGGTGAAAAACTAGCTTATTCATTCATATTTAACGGGAATTCTGTTAGTAAATATAAGTCAATAGAGAACGAATTAGGTGAACTAATATCTCAATTCTTTTATTTCAATGAAGAGCACTAAAATTGGTTAGAAAATACATAATTAATATAATTCTAATTATTGTAGCTTTGGGAATGGCTTTTCCCATATTCTGGATGATAGCTCTTTCTTTCAAAGCAAATCCCGAAACTCATGATACTATTACCAAACTATTCTTTTCTGAATATAGCTTTACTAATTATTGGAAAGCACTCTCATCTGACTCATTTGATATTTATCTATTAAATTCGGTCATAGTTTCGACAGTTGTAACTCTTGGTAATATATTGTTTTGCACACTAACGGGCTATGCTCTTGCTAGAAAAAAATTCAAAGGTAATAAAATCATAATGCTCTCTATAATAGGAGTAATGATGATTCCACCACATGTAATAATGATACCTCTTTATAGAACCATGGTTAATTTTGATTGGATTAACACATACCAGGCATTAATTGTGCCTTGGTTGATAACACCTTTTGGCGTATTTTTAGTAAAGCAATATTTGTCGAATATTCCTGATGCTATAGAAAATGCTGCAATTATAGATGGTGCCAATCAATTTCAAATTATTTTTAAGATAATTTTTCCATTAGCAAAACCAATTATTATTGTTCTCGCAGTTTATATTTTCTTAATGAATTGGAATTCATTTCTGTTTCCATTTCTTTTTACAAATAACGCCGAATATTGGACCTTACCAGTAGGTCTAACCTTTTATATGGGTAAACAATCAATTAACTGGGGCCAATTAATGTCTGGAGCGTCAATGTCAGCTATACCAATCATATTGATATTTTTACTATTTCAAAAGCAAATAATTAAAGGTTTAACTGCAGGTGCAATAAAAGAGTGATAACATTATCATTTGTTTTAAGACTTAGAATTAATTAGTAACTTGTTCGTTTAAAAATTAAAATAATCAACAAAAAGAGAACAAAATGGGTTTATTGATATTCGGAATAATAATTGTTTTTATTGGACTAACAGTCAGAAAAGATGCACTTCCATTGGGAAAGTTTAAAAATTTAATTTCAACTATTGGTGTTATTGTCGCTTTACTAGGTTTACTTACTACAACAATAAAAGTAATTGATGCTGGACACATTGGAGTTAAGAAATTGTTTGGTGAAGTACAAAGTGACATTCTAAACGAAGGATTGAATTTTGTTAATCCCTTCATAGATGTTATTGTTTTATCAACACAAACTCAAAACTATACAATGTCTTCGGTAAAAGAAGAAGGTGAGAAAATTGGTGATGATGCTGTATCTGTATTAAGTAAAGATGGATTGCAAGTTGTTATTGATTTGACAGTTTTATACAAGACTAACGCAGAATCTGCACCATCAATTATTAAAAAAATTGGTCAAGATTTTAAAGATAAGATAATTAGACCAATCGTTAGGTCCCAAATTAGAGAAAGTGCTGTAGATTATGATGCAATTGAGTTGTATTCTGATAAGAGGGCGGAATTTGAAAAACAAGTTAAAGATGCTATTGCCGAAACATTGAATGCAAGAGGATTCGAGTTAGAAGATATGCTAGTTAGACAAATTGACTTACCTACTAGTGTAAAACAAAGTATAGAAAGGAAGATTACTGCGATTCAAGAGGATCAAAGAATGGTCTATGTGCTTGAAAAAGAAATAAAAGAAGCACAAAGGAAAAGGGAAGAGGCTGCAGGGGTTGCTGATGCACAAAAAATTATCAATTCCGGACTATCAAGCAAATTAATTGAGTTTGAAAAAGTTAAAGTAATGCAAGAATTAGTTAAATCAAATAATTCTAAGATAATAGTTATGGGCGACGGTAACACTCCAATTATATTAGATGGGAAATAGATGACTTCAGATTTAATAGAAAGAGAAAAGAATTCAATTTTACAAACTTACGGTCGATTACCTATTGAAATTGAATATGCAAAAGACTGTTATATTTATGATAACGAAGGTAATGAGTATTTAGATTTTCTTGGTGGAATTGCTGTAAATGTATTGGGTCACTCTCATCCAGAGATAATTGATGCTATTGTAAAACAATCGAATCAATATCTCCATGTGTCAAATTTCTTTTATCAAAAACCACAAATCGAAATAGCTGAAAAGCTTAAATTTATTACAAAATTTGATAAAGTATTTTTCTCAAATTCTGGTGCTGAATCAACGGAAGGTGCTTTGAAATTCGCACGGAAATGGGGTGCATTGCATAATAAAAAAGACGTTGTTGCTTTCACAGGTGGATTCCACGGTAGGACTTATGGTTCACTATCTCTTATGGAAGGAGAAATTTATAAGAAAGATATGGGTCCATTCTTAGATAATGTTAAAATTTTAAAATTCAATTCAATTGAAGAATTGCAATCAAATTTAGATTCTAATACTGCAGCAGTGTTTATAGAATTTATACAGGGTTCAGGTGGATTAAACGTTGCAGACCCACAATGGATAAGCAAAATAACGGAACTTCAAGAAAAATATAACTTCTTGATAATAGCCGATGAAGTTCAATCTGGTTTAGGAAGAACAGGAAAATTTTTTAGCTTCGAACACTATGATATTCAACCAGATATTGTGACAATTGCAAAAGGTCTTGGCGGAGGTATTCCTATTGGAGCAATCCTATTGAATAAGAAAACTTCTACTTTGCTAGGCGCAAGTGAACACGGTACTACATTTGGTGGAAACGCTCTTGCTTGTGCAACAGGAATAGTAGTACTTAATCATCTGATAAACGGATTGCAAACAGATATAAATAGAATTTCTGCTTACTTAAAAAAGAAACTTCAAGAGTTAATTTTAAAACATCCAGATAAAATAAAATCATATAAGGGGTTAGGTCTAATGTGTGGGTTAGAGTTTTATGATGAAGCAAAACCTATTGTTTTGGAACTACTCAACAGAAGAATAATTACAAATTCAACATCAAAGACTGTACTCAGATTAGTTCCTCCATACACTATTAAAAATTCTATGGTTGACAAACTAATTGATGAATTAGACTCTATCTTGCAAAAATCATAATTTTGGAAATACTTTATTTCTAGCTTTATTTAGCCCATCTTCAATGACAGATTTGGGAATATCAACATCATAACCTGAAGTAGGTGCGTTACTATAAAATTTACTTTTTAACTCTAAAGTCTTTTCAAATTCTTTTTCTGCTTCATCAAATTTACCCAAATGGAGTAGAGAGTAAGCACGTAAGTTCATGGCATATAGACTATTGGGAACTAAATTTAAGGAATGATTTGCCCACTTCAATGCCTCTTCGAATCTTTTATCATTACCTGTAAATTGAGAAAGACTTGCTGAGGCACTTGCTTCAATCATTGGAGAGAGATTGCCACATTTTAGTGCAAATTTTATAGTTTCTTCGGCTTCTTTTTTCAAATTCATGTGGCCAAGTGTCTGACCTAATTGATACCAAGCATAGCCATTTGTTGGTTCCTCTCTGACATGTTGTAACAACATCTTATAGTTTCTTTCAATTTTACCTTCCATTATTTCACGTGATTGGTCATAACCCAAATGATAAATTATTATATCTGATTGTAGCAATTTTAGATTATTCTCTTTTAATGATGGCGAAATTTGCTCATGAACTCTGCCTTGAAATCTTACTTTGTCAACACCTAAATTCTTGAATATTCTTGGATAACTACCTCTGTGAACATCAGACTCACCACCAGTAAGGTTTGCATGCGGCGATTCTATAGTGCAAATCAATCCACCAGAATCTTCAGATAATTCGCTCAATGATTTCCTGAATTTATCAATTTCGAATTGCGATATTCTCTCATCAGCATCAAGATACAGAATCCATTTTCCATTAGAATGTTTCAAAGCTTCATTTCTAGCAGCTGCAAAATCGTTTATCCAGTCAAAATGATATACTTTTGCACCAAATTCTCTTGCAATTTCAACCGTCCTATCTTCTGAGCCAGTATCTACTATTACTATTTCATCAACTAATTTCTCAGCTGATTCCAAACAACCTCTTAGCATTTTTTCTTCATTTTTGACAATCATTGATAAAGTTAGAAGTGGTTTAGCTGATTCTAAATCATTTATCGCAATATTCTTAACCTTATTTTTTTGAGAATTATTGATACTATTGAGAACCACTTGTATAAAATGATTCAATTCTTGTTTATCGGGAGCGAGTTGTTTTGCTTTTCTTAAATAAAAAAGAGCATTATCGTAATCTGACTCTTTATTCAAAATATCTGCCATACCTACTAAACAATTCAAATCAGACTCATTAAATTCCAATCCTTTTTCAAAATTAAACTTTGCCTCCTTAACATTTCCAATAGCCATATTTGATCTTCCTAACCTAAAGTAAATCTGTGATGTAGGAAGTATATAATCACCAATTATCCCTGCTTTTAAATCTTCTTTTCTATAAGCTTCAAGCATGGCATTGTAACTATTAATTGCACTAGAATGTAAGTGATTATCGTAATTACATTCTCCAATAATATAATTCGCGAAACCTTGGTTGGGTTGCAAAGAAAGGGAGGTTAATGCTCTTTTCAATGCCAATTCTTTCTGATTATTCTTATACGCTATCAAACCACCGTAATTCAATGCTTGTGGTTTTACAGAATCATCATCCTTAGATAAATTAATAGCTTTTGATATTTCTTTTTCGGCATTCTCTAAATCATTTAGTGCAAGATAAGTTCTAGCTAATTGGAATAAATTATAAGCACTATTTGGTTTTTGCTTAGATTGACGAATTAGAAGATCTAAATTACGCTTTTGCTTTTTTCTCATTGTAACTGCATCATGATTGTATCCTTCGTGAATAAATTCAACTTCAGAGTCTTTAATTTTGTATCCAGCATTCAAAATTGAATTTAACACTTGTTCATGTATTATACCCTCAAACCTTATTGTAGGTTGATTTCTAAATAGTCTTACCATTTTCGAATTAAATACATCTTTCCCTTCCTTTTTATCATTATAAGAAACTACTTTTACCATTACTCCACCAACATTATCATCTAATTGTGATAATGTTGATAAAAGGGTTTTAGGATTAATTAACCTTTCATCACAGTCAATAGAAAGAATAAAATCGTTCATTGCATTTTCAATACAAAAGTTCCTTGCTGCAGCAAAATCATCGTTCCACTCATAGTTATACACTTTACTAGTGTATTCTAAAGCAATAGATTTTGTATCATCTATAGAACCCGTATCAACTACTATAATGTCATTTGAAATATCTTTAACAGATTCTAAACAGTCTCTTATCATATTTTCTTCATTCTTTGCAATTAAGCAAACTGAGAGTGAGTATTTATTCTTATTCATTGTAACGAAATATTAAGTTTAATTGTCTATAGATTCTAATTTAATCAATTTATATTTAATTATTAGAAATCAAGTTGAATTAGCTTTAGGAAGATTTACAAAATATTAGAGATAAACAGAAAGATTTTGTAACTTAAAGATTAAATATTTATGGATTTAATAAAAAGAAAGTATTAATAATAATCGGTTTAATTATGAAAAAATATATGGTATTACTTATTGCTACACTAATAGCAATTGGTCAATTAAATTCACAACAACAAAACAACTTACAATTCCCAGATATTAAAGAGAATACATTTGAGGAAGTAACAAAAAAGTATAATGAATACTTTGAAGCAGTTAAAGAAATTAAATCAAATGAAGAAAACCCACTTAAAGGACAGGGGTTTAAACCTTTCAAAAGATGGGAATATTTTTGGTCAACAAGAGTAGATCAGAATGGTCAACTACCTACTAGAAAGGAATTAAGAAATAGTTATAATGAATTCAAGAATAATTATTTATATAGCAAAGAAAACAAAGTGCAAGGACCAAATGATTGGAAACCACTAGGCCCATATAGTTGGACTGGTACGGGTCTTGGAAGAGTAAATGCCATAGCTGTAAATCCTTCTAATACGAATGAAATATATCTAGGTGCTGCTACTGGAGGTATTTGGAAGTCAACTAACGCTGGTAATAGTTGGTCAGAATCGGTAACTCCTGATGTCTATTCTTTAGGGATTACAGATATTGATATTTGTAAAACAAAACCAAATGTAATTCTTGCAGCAACGGGAGATGCAAATGGTGCGGGTTCAGGATCTGGTTATGGAGCATTTAGTTCTGGATTACTACTTTCAACAAATAACGGTGATACGTGGAAAGAAATTAATATAGATGCAATTAGTTCAAATATTGAACAATCAGATAGAATTTTAATCTATAGTGTACTTATAAATCATAATAATTCGTCAAAGTTTGTTATAGCAACGAACACTGGTGTTTATCATAGTGATAATAGTGGTAGTAGTTGGACAAGGTCTAACAATTCCCTTTGTAGAGATTTGAAAATGCACCCAACCAATCCCGACATTCTTTATGGAGCATTCAGAACAGCTAATAATGAATATACGGTTATGAGATATGTTAGCGGAACGTGGTTTACAAATGGGGCTTATGTCATATCCAATTGTAATAGGGTGGAATTAGCAGTAATTGATGCACATCCTGGTGTTTGTTACGGTCTGAGTACAGACGTTTATGGTGGATTTAGAAATGTATTCAAATCAGAAAATTCAGGTCAATCTTGGAATGAAGTAACCTCTTCTAGTGGAAGACCTAATTATTTATACTTTACTTATGATGGTTTAGTCAACGGACAAGTTCCTCAGGGTGGTCAAGGTTGGTACGATTTAGCAATAGCTGTTTCACCAAAAAGTAAAAGTATTGTTACAATAGGTGGTATAAATAATTGGAAAACAACTGATGGAGGTAATACATACAATATTAAAACTTTTCAACAAGCATGGCAAGGGGCAGATGAAGTTCACTCTGACCAACATATATTAGTTTATGATTCGAAAGGAACTCTCTATGTGGGAAATGATGGAGGTATTTATAAGTCCACAAATGATGGGGAAGACTGGACAAATATTTCAGAAGGACTAAATATTACACAATACTATAAGTTTGGACAAGCTACTGATAATAAAGAACGACTAATTGCAGGTGCTCAAGATAATGGTACAATTTTAAAATATAATTCCTCACAATGGGCTGCTGTTCTTGGTGGTGACGGATTTGATTGTGATATTGATCCGAATAATTCAAGTATAATGTACGGTTCAAATTTTAACCAAAGATCTGGTGTATTCTATAAATCAACAAGCGGTGGTCAGTCTTGGGGACAACAACCTATAATTTATCCATTTAATCCAAGTATTAATGAAAATGCATCTTGGGTTAGTCCTTTAACTATTGATCCGAATAATTCTAATATATTTGTTGGTTATCAGAATATTTATAAAAGTACAAATCAGGGATCAAATTGGTCTAAGATTAGTAATTTCGGATTACCTGCTTATTTGACAATTACTGAAATAGCAATTGCACCATCTAATTCGAACTATATTTATGCAGTTATCTCAAACCAAGTATTCAGAACAACAAATGGTGGACAACAATGGAATAGTGTTTTCACATCAAGCAATCAAATGCAAGTTAGAAATGTTACAGTGAACCCAACGAATCCAAACGAGTTTTATGTTGCAATAGGTGGATATAACTCTGGTAATAAAGTATTTAAAGTTGTCGGAACAAGTTCAACAAATATTTCTGGTGATTTACCTAATTTTCCTGTTAACTGTGTAGTATATCAAAGAGAATCCAACGATAGAATATACATAGGAACTGATATAGGTGTATTTACAAAAGATGCAAATACTGAATGGAAATACATGGAGGAAGGAATGCCTCAAGTCATTGTTTCAGAATTAAAAATTCATTACCCAAGTGGAATGCTAAGAGCTGCAACCTATGGACGCGGAATGTGGGAGATACCAGTTAATGATTGCGATTTAACTCCTCCTATTATTACTTCGAATAAAGAAATAAATAATAATCAAATAAATGTTTGTAGTGGAGAAGACTTAGAACTAACGTTAGAATCTGGAAAATATGACAGTTTTGAATGGTCAAATGGAGAAAAATCCAAAAAGATAAAACCGAAATCAAGTGGTCAATATTATGTAACAATATTCGATAAATCTGGCTGTGAAGTTAAATCATTAGTTCTAAATGTTAGATTTATTGATGTTAAACAAATTAGAATTACAGATTCAAATTTGAATGATATTACTAATACAACTTTTTGTGATGGTGATAGTGTAGAACTAAAGTATTCTGGTCTTTATACAAACTCAGAATGGTCAAATGGGAAAAAGAATACTCGTACTATCTGGGTTAGTAAAGAAGGTACATACACAGTAATTGCAAAAACAACTGATGGTTGTGAAACAGTTTCTCAAAGTGTTTCTGTTACTAAGCTTCCTTCTCCTCCAAAACCAAATATCAGTATGGATAATGAAGGGTTTTTGACCACTACAACACAAGCTGACAAATACAAGTGGTATCAAAACGATAATTTATTGTTCGGTGAAGAAGAAAGTAAATTTAAGCCAAAAGAAGACGGTGATTATTACGTAGAAACAATTATCAATGGAATGGAATGTACTGGAAAGTCGGAGACTTATACATTTACTTCTACTGATATAAGAATAGTTGAAAATGATGGAATATTTAAGATTTCTCCAAATCCATTTGATGATATTCTAATGATAGATAACTATAAGTCACTGGATATTAATAACATAAAAGTAATGGATTTACACGGTAAAACTGTTAAAATTTATACTGGTCTTGATTTTAGAAATAAGTTTGAATTAAACTTAAATGATTTATCAGTTGGTTCGTATATATTACGAATAGAAACAAACAACATAGTTGTAACTCAAAAAATAATCAAAAATTAAAAAATCGAATGAAGAAAATAATAGTTTTAGTTTTATTAAATGTATTCTTATTAAATTCACAACAGTTTGAAGACTTACAAGATAAGAGTTTAAAATTCAAACAAATACGAGATGTATTTCAAAATGAGTTAATTGGAGATGCGGATTTAGATTCTATCAAAGGTTGGAAACAATTTAAACGATGGGAGTGGTTTTGGGCAAAGAGATTACAAGGAGAATCCGAATTACCAGATGCAATGAGAATTAAAAAATTAGCAGAATTCTACAAAGTTTTAGATAAGACAAAAAATAACTCTGTACAGTCTGTTACTTGGGAGAAGTATGGGCCTTTTAAAACACCTGAAAGTACTGGAAGATCTCAGGGAATTGGAAGAGTAAATGACTTAGCAATTTCTCCGAATAATGATAATTATATGATTGCCGGAGCAGCTTCAGGCGGTGCTTGGAGATCAAGCAATGCAGGTCAATCTTGGATAGAAATTGATATGACTGATCAACTTTCACTGGGAATATCGGACATTGAGTTTTCTAAATCTAATCCCAACATTGTCTATATGGCAACTGGGGATGCTAACGGTACACTTGGTTCGAATGCTGATTATTACTCAGTTGGTTTGTTGAAATCGACCGATGCTGGAGTTTCATTCAATGAGACTAATATTTACTATGAACTTAGTGAGAATAAAGTAATAACAAAGATTCTTATCCATCCCTCAAATTCAGACATTGTAATTGTATCTTCTAGAGACGGAATTATGAAATCGACGGATGGTGCCGAGACTTGGACTCGTGTATTTACAACTACTTCTATTAAAGATATGGAGTTTCATCCAACTAATCCCAGTATAATTTATGCTAGTTCAATGAATTTTTCTGGTAATAATAATATTTATAAATCAACTGATAATGGTGATAATTGGGGATTAATACACCAAATTAGTAGTTCTAGGCGAACAGAAATTGCTGTTACTCCAGATGCACCAGATAATGTATATTTACTCTCGTGTGCAACTCATAGAGGTTTTTTAAACTTTGAGTTATCCACTAATAGTGGTGAAACTTTTACTGAATTAGCAAATCAATCAACTGTAGGCAACTTGCTTGGCTGGAGCGATGGTAGTGATTTGAATAAGGGGCAAGGTCAATATGATCTTGCAATTGCTGTGAACCCACAAAACAAAAATGAAGTCTATGTTGGTGGTGTAAATATTTGGAAATCAGTTGACGGTGGACGAAATTGGCAATTACACTCACATTGGTATGGTGGATTCAATAGACCAGAGATACATGCAGATCAACATCAGTTTGCATTCAATAAAACTGGAGACAAACTATACGTTGCAAATGATGGGGGAGTATATAGAAATTTAGTCGGTTCAGATTTATGGGATGAACTGAATAATGGAATGGATATAACTCAATTTTATAGATTGGGAGTATCGCAATCTTCGCCGTTTGATGTTATTTCTGGTAGTCAAGACAATGGAACTTCCAGATTTGACGGTCAAAACTGGAGAAAAGCCAATAGTGGAGATGGTATGGAGTGTGCTATTGACCCAACGGATGATAAATATGTATATGTCTCTCAACCTTATGGAAATTTGAGAAGATCAACAAATGGGGGGAATAGCTTTATTTCAATGATGAATGCAGATATTATTGAAAATTATGGCGAAACAGAAACTGGTTCTTGGGTAACTCCTTATGTTATTAGTAAATCAAATACTCGCAATATTTTTGCAGGTTACTACAATGTATGGAAAAATAATAATTATGGTAATAGAAATAACTGGACAAAAATCTCTGACTTTGGCAATAACTCCGGATTAAGCTTAGTAGCATTGGCTGTTGCGGATAAAGACGAGAATTTTATTTATGCAGCAACAACAGGTGTGCTATACAGAACAACAAATGGTGGAAATGACTGGGAGGTAATACATAATTCGTCAAATGCAATTACTTACATAGCTATTAATCCAGATAATCCATATCAAATTTATATTACAAAATCTGGTTTTAAGAGTATAGATAAAGTTCTAACTTTTAATGGCATTGAATGGAAAGATATAAGTGGAAACTTACCTGCACTACCTATGAACACTGTCGTTATTGAAAATCCAAATAAAAATTCGATATACGTAGGTTCAGATATTGGAGTGTTCTATTCTGATTTGAATAGTGGATTTTGGAAAAAACTAGAAGGAGAAATGCCCAATACAGTAGTTGAAGAGCTGGAGATACATAATAATTCGGGTAAACTTTATGCTGCAACTTACGGAAGGGGGCTTTGGAGAACTGATTTGCTTGGTTGTGAATCAGAAAACATACCTATCACTATTATTGGAGATCTTGAATTTTGCGAGGGAGATTCAGTAATTATAGAAGCGGTTAATGAGCAAGATAAATACTTGTGGAACAACGGCGAAACAACAAAAAGAATAGTAGTCAAAGAATCAGGAAATTATGTATTGACAAACCCGACTGATGACTATTGTGTTGATAAATCTAATATTGTACGAGTAAATGTACTAGAAAAAGATGAGTCTTTCATTTCAACTCCAGAGGGTAATGTTATTTGTAGCAATAGTGAATCGATCAGACTTTCGGCACCATTTAGCTATAGTAATATAGAGTGGTCAACAGGTCAAAAAATAAAATTTATCAAAGTAACAGAACCAGGTACTTATTCAATCGTTGCAACTAATAATAACGGTTGTGAAGTAAGAGACACGGTTGAAATTTTCAAATCATCACTAAAGAACGATATAGAAATCTTTCAATCAAATGGTATATTGTCTGTTCCTGAAGGATATAGCTACCGATGGTTTTTAAATGATACATTACTGGTTGATGATACTGATTATAAAATAGAAATTGCTGGATTTGGTCTCTATAAAGTTGAAATTACTGATGAATATGGGTGTACAGTTACTCCAGAAGCTAAACAAGTTTTGAGCAGTGTTAGTCAAATTGAAATCAGTAATGTTATTAAAATATTCCCAACAGAGACTACAGGAATTATTAATGTTGAATTTACAAAACCATCTTATCATGGAGTTAATATACAAATTTATAATCTTTTAGGAGAAATGATAGCTGAATTTAACGATATTAATAATCCAGTTTACAAAATCGATTTAACTCACTTTTCAAAAGGAACATATTTAATTAAAGTTTTTTATGAAGGTGATTCATACTATAAAAAAATCTTACTGAAATAATGATTACATGTCTTAAGGGTAAATTAATACAAAAAACACCAACATCAATAATCGTTGATGTTGGTGGTATTGGTTATTTGTTAAATATTTCAATGAATACTTTTGAAAACTTACCCAATCTCGATAGTGATTTATTTATATACACAGAAATGATAGTGAGAGAGGATAGTATAACTTTATACGGATTTTATTCCGAAAATGAAAGACAACTGTTCAAACTATTAATTTCAGTTTCCGGAATTGGTCCTAAGAGTGGTATTGGAATACTTTCCGGTATATCATTGACTGAATTCAAATCTGCAATACTTTCAGCTAATACTACTTTATTACAAAAATTACCTGGTGTTGGGAAAAAGACGGCTGAAAGATTAGTAGTAGAATTAAAAGACAAGTTCTCACATATCTCTTTACAAGGTGTAGATAATAAAACTGAAAGCAATGACATTTTGGAAGATGCAACTTTAGCATTAGTAAGTTTGGGTTATAATAATTCTATCGCTATGAAAGCAGTAAAATCAGCTTTAAATCAAATCAATACTGAAAATTATACATCAGAACAGTTGATTAAATTAGCTTTGAAATTTACATTAAAATGATATTGACTATACCAACAATTTATCTTGAAAAGGGTAAATCTAAACATTCCATTCACGGATTACCAGGGTTCGAATTACTTGATAAAAAATTCAAAAATGACCCTTTAGAACTTGCAAAATTATTTAGAGAAGAAAATAACAAATCAATTTTGATTGATATAGATGAAACTGAAGAGTCAATTTTTGTTCTTAAATCAATCTTGAATATATTGGATATTCCTATACAAATCTATACACGGAATAGTAAAGATGAATTCATTAACAAAATTGAAAAAATGGGCATCAGAAGAATTTTTATGCCTATTAATATTAGAGTAGATAAATCTTTTGTAATACCCGTTATTAAGTTTACTGAATTACATAATTCCAACATATCTAATTTCGAAAGAGTTATGATTGATTTCGAAGGTACCAGCTACAAAGAAATTAATATAGATAGTAATGTTAAAACTTCAATAATAAACTTAAATTGCTCCACAACAGATCTAATCGAAATAAACAAAATGAAGACTGGAATTGATAGCATTTATTTGGGAAAAGATTATTATGGAGTCCATTTTGCAGGTCAATTACTTTGGAGAATTGCCGAAAAAGCACAATTCAACATTTAAATTCTGAACAATTCTATAAAAAATCAAAAAAAATTGTATTTTGCAAAGGTTTTAAAGCAATATTTAAAAACCTTAATAATTATATAAACTGGAGAAGGTAAATATGCCTCAATTTGAATTTGATGGCCAGCTTATAGAAACAAAGCCAGGAAAAACAATAATAGAAGCAGCCTATGATAATGGGCTTTCAGTTCCTCATTTCTGTTGGCATCCAGAGTTACCAGTAGCTGGTAACTGTCGAATGTGCTTAGTCCAAGTAGGGATGCCTGCTAAAGACAGAGAGGGAAATTTTGAATTAGACGAAAACGGTAATAAAAAAATTAACTTTATACCAAAGTTACAGATTGCTTGTGCATCTCCGGTGCAAGACGGAATGGTCGTTAAATCTGTTTCTGATGAAGCTATCGAAGCTCAAGAAGCAGTGATGGAATTTCTGTTAATAAATCATCCTCTTGATTGCCCAATTTGTGATGAAGCAGGCGAATGTAAGCTCCAAGAATATTCATTCAAGCATTCTAAAGGACAAAGTAGATTTGATGAAGAGAAAAATCACAAACGTAAACGACAATTATGGGGTCCGAATGTAGTTTTTGATGCTGAGAGATGTATCTCATGTTCAAGATGTATTCGATTTGCGAAAGAAGTTGCTAAACAAGATGTTTTAACATTTGTTCAAAGAGGCGACCATGTTACAATCGAGCTTTTTGATGGGACTACTTTTGACTCGCCTTACTCAATGAATGTTATTGATATATGTCCAGTTGGTGCTTTAACAAGTCCTGATTTCAGATTTGAAGCAAGGGTTTGGGAACTCTCGTCAAATGAAAGTATATCACATTTTGATGGGACTGGTACGAATGTTTACTTAGGTGTTAGAAACAATGAAATACTACGAATAACACCACGAAACAATATGTATGTAAATAAATACTGGATTAGAGATGATGCCAGATTAAGCTATGATTTTGTTAATAAAAATCGAGTAACTCAGCCTCTAATAAATAATAACGGCACACTCGAAGAAGCGAACTGGGAAGATGCTGTTAGCTTCGCTGCAAGTAAACTTGATAATTTTAGAGGCGATCAGATTGTTTTTGTTGCTTCGTCAAAAGCAACAAATGAAGATAATTATATCTTTAACAAATTTGCAAATGAAATTTCAAAAACTCAGAACGTTATTTATTTTACTCATACTGATGAAACAAGAATAGATGACTTATTGGGTGTTTCAGATATTACTCCAAATACTAAAGGTGTTGAAGAGTTGAATATTGGAAAAGAATCAAAAATTAAACCAAATGATCTTGCAGAAAAATTAAAGAATGGCGAAATAAGAGCAATGTATGTGATGGAAGAAGATTTTGAAGATTATCCGGAAATTTTGGAACAACTTAAGAATCTTAGTTTCTTAGCTGTACATTCTTATAATATGAACAAAAAAATAAATCATTATGCGGATATAGTATTCCCTGCATCTACTTTTGCTGAAATAGAAGGTACATTTACTAATCTAAATGGTAGAGTCCAACATTTTACTCCTGCTTTAGTTACAAAAGAGAACTACAGATTCATGGGTATGAAAATGAGTAGATTAGATAAATTTGGTGCTGACAATGATAGATGGACTAATCATGAGATCAGGGACTCAAAACAAAGCTGGAAAATAATTCAAAAAATTGCTAAAAAACTTGGTGAAGATTGGAACTACACTAAATCGTCGCAAGTATTTGATGAAATTTCTCAAAATAATCCTAGTTTTAGCGATATGGATTACAAGAAACTTGATGAATACCAAGGATTGGTATTAGGTAAAGGAAACAATCCAGATGCTAAACAAGTAAATTATATTTCACATTATTTGAAACCGCAACAAACACAAAAAGTAGTTAAATTTAAGGGCTAAATAAATTATGAGCGATTTAACGTTTACACTAATAGAATTTGGAATAAAAGCAGCTATAATTATTAATATAGTCCTAGTTATGGCTTCTGTGGAAGTCTATTTAGAAAGAAAAATATCGGCTTGGATTCAAAACCGTGTCGGCCCCAACAGAGTTGGACCGATGGGATTGTTACAACCAATAGCAGACGTTGTAAAACTATTCATGAAAGAAGATTTAGTTCCTAAAGCGGCTTTTCAAGGTTTTCATAGATTAGCACCATTATTGACTTTAGCTGTTGCTATAGGGGTTTACGCAGTTATTCCTTATGCTCACTATGTTAATATCGGGGAAAGAACAGTTTATTGGGGCATTGCACCAAATATAAACATAGGAGTACTATTTATTCTTGCTATGACATCTATTGGAGTATATGGGATAACGCTTGCAGGTTGGGCATCAAACTCTAAATATTCTTTACTTGGTGGATTGAGATCTGCAGCCCAAATGATCTCTTATGAATTATCTATGGGGTTGTCATTACTCGGTGTTATTTTGATAGCAGGTACTTTAAGTCTGAATGAAATTATTTTATTTCAAAGAGATGGATGGTATGGTCTTAGATGGATGGTGTTTTTGCAACCAGTAGGTTTTTTGATTTTCTTAGTATCTTCGTTTGCCGAAACGAATAGAACACCTTTTGACTTGCCAGAAGCAGAACCTGAATTAGTTGGTGGTTATAATACAGAATACAGTGGAATGAAATTTGGAATGTTCTTTTTAGCCGAGTATGCTAATATGGCAACGGCATCTGCATTTCTATCATTACTGTATTTTGGTGGATGGAGTTTGCCATTTCCTGAATTTTGGGATTCTATTGGATTAATTGAAGGGACATGGTCAAGAGCACTATTACAATTTGGTTCGTTCTTTGTAAAACTAATGATTTTCATTGTATTCTTTATTTGGGTACGATGGACAGTACCAAGATTCAGGTATGACCAGTTAATGAATTTAGGGTGGAAAGTACTATTACCACTTTCAATAATTAATTTATTTGTGACAGCATCAGTTATCATATTCTTTGGTTTATAATTTAAAAAAGATACAGAAATGAATAATCGAAAAAATACAGAAGCAGAAAGACTAACATTTTGGGAAAAAATGTATATCCCAGAAATAGCTCGTGGTCTTGGAATTACACTAAGACAGATGTTCAAACCAAAAGATTTTGTCCGCCAATATCCTGAACAGCGATGGGAACCAACTGGTTCATTCAGAGGAAGACCCGTTTTAGTAGAAGAGGATGGTGGAGAACGTTGTGTAGCCTGTGGATTGTGTGCAAGAGTTTGCCCAGCATTAGCAATAGAAGTTCAAGCAGGTGAAACTCCAAGAGAAAAGGAAAGATACCCTGAAAAATTTGAAATAAATATGCTCCGATGTATTTTCTGTTCATATTGTGAAGAAGTATGCCCAGAAGAAGCTATTGTTATGAGCAAGGACTATGAGATTGTATATACTAGTCCACAAGAAGCAATATTAGGTAAGGATGAACTTCTAGTACCAAAAGCAAAACTTCAAGATAGACTTGAGTTTTTAAGACAATATAAATAGTACTAAAAAGTGTTAAAACCAAAAGCAATAAAACTAAAACCCTCTCAACTTAAGTGGCAGATTGATTTAAGAAAATTAGATTTTAAATCAACAAAAGAAGTAGAACATCTTGATTCTATAGTTGGTCAACCAAGAGCGATTCAAGCATTAGAGTTAGGTGCTGACTTAAGAGGAAGCAGAGGCTACAATATATTTGTTACTGGGCTCTCTGGTACTGGGAGAATGACAACAGTCAAGCAAATGCTTGAAAAATCTCAAAGAAAAGGTGATTGCCCGAATTTATTTGATTTCTGCTACGTAAATAACTTTTCTGATGAATCACGACCCACGCTAATTAAATTCGATAAGGGTGGAGCAAAAGTATTTTCTCAAAAAATGCATGAAGGCATAACTAGTTTACTAGAAAGGTTAACAAGCGTTTTTGAAGAAGAACCTTACATAAATAAAAGAAAAGAGATTATTGAATCTTATAAAACTTCAGAACAAAAGATTGTTGAAGACTTTGATAATAAATTAAAGAAAAAAGGATTCATTAGAGGGCAAATCGAGAATACTAAAGGTAGTCCTGAACCAGATATTTTTGTCTTAATTGATGAAAAAGCTTACAGAATAGAATCGCTAGATTCATTAGTCAATGAGAAAAAATTAACTGAAGATCAAGCTGTTAAAATGGCTGAAGATTATAATAATCTTCATGAAGAATTAATCGAATTGGCTGAAACTGCAAATGATATGGTTATAAATTTTCATAATGAAATAGCTAATTATGACAAATCAACAGCAGAAGCTATCATTGAATCAAGTTTCAAAGAATTAAATAAATTATATAATAAACATAATGCCATTCAAGAATATTTGAGAAAGGGTAATGAGTTTATTATTAATAATATTAGATATTTTTTACCATCAATTGACCAAGAGAATACCCAAAAAAGAAAATTAGCTAAATCTAAAATTGTTGATATTGAATCTCAATTAATTGATAAATTTAAAGTAAATATAATTTTAGATAATTCAGAAACTGTTTGTGCTCCGGTCATTATAGAACATAACCCGACGTATGGTAATTTATTCGGTTCTTTTGAAAAAATTATAGATTCGAAAGGCTATTGGCGAACAGATTTCTCAATGGTCAAAGCTGGTTCTATACTACAAGCTGATCAAGGATATTTAATTGTAAGTGCTAATGATTTGTTCTCTGAAGCAGTTTCTTGGAAAGCTATAAAAAATGTTTTGTTATATGATAAACTTGACATTCAGCCTTATGCTTCCTATCTTCAGATGACTGAAAGCCAGATGAAACCTGAATCAATTAATGTTAATGTTAAGGTAATAATAATCGGTGGTCAATCACTTTATAATTATTTATATAGATACGAAAAAGGGTTTAAGAAAATATTTAAAATATTAGCTCAGTTTGATTATGAAACCGAGAAGAATGAAGAAATCCTCAACAGTATTGTACGTTTTATAGCAAAACAATGCGATGAAGAGAATCTTTTACATTTTAAACCTAAGGCAGTAGCAGAGGTATTACAGTGGTCTGTAGAACACGCAGGTTCTCAGGATAGAATTACATTGAAATTTTCAGATATTGCCGATTTGCTAAGAGAATCATCTTATTTTGCCAAGCTTGACAATAGAAGATTTGTCACTGAAAAACAAGTTCAAGAAGCTTTAAAACAAAGAACATTTAGAAACAATCTTATAGATAATAAGATTACTAATCATATTTTGAAAGGAAACACTCTAATAGATACTGAGGGTGCTAGAGTTGGTCAAATCAATGGCTTAACCGTAATGACAACTGGAATCACATCTTTCGGTAAGCCAGCAAGAATAACAGCAGCTATTGGAGCAGGTAATAGAGGAATTATCAATATAGAAAGAGAGGCACAATTAAGTGGCTCAATTCACGACAAAGGCATTCTAATTATACAAGGTTTTTTCTTAGAAAGATTTGCACAAGAAAAACCGTTGTCACTATCAGCATCAATAGCATTTGAACAAAATTATGGAGGTATTGATGGTGATTCAGCATCAGCAGCTGAGATCTATGTACTTCTTTCAGCAATATCACAAACACCAATAAATCAGCAAATAGCCATTACTGGTTCTGTAAACCAAAAAGGTGATATTCAACCTATTGGTGGTGTTAATGAAAAAATAACTGGATTCTACGAAATTTGTAAAGCAAGAGGTTTTACAGGCAGTCAAGGAGTTATCATTCCACATCAAAATGTAAATGATCTAATGCTTAGAGAGGAAATAATCGAATCTGTAAGAAAGAATGAATTTACAATACATTCAATAAATAAAATTGAAGATGGAGCAAAATTATTGTTGAATAAAGACTTCGGAATACCAGATGAGAATGGAAATTATAAGAAAGGTACACTTCTTTACGAAGTAAAACATAAATTAGAAGAATTATATAGGAACTCAAAAACTGTAATCAAGACGAAAGCATGAACCATCAACTAAAAATAGCACCTTCTTTGTTAGCTTGTGATTTTTCAAACTTAGAATCAGAAGTAAAAAATTGTGAGAAATACGGTGCAGATATTTTACATGTTGATGTGATGGATGGACATTTTGTTCCCAATATTACAATTGGACCTTTGATAGTTAAATCGATTAAACCACACACTTCATTACCTATTGATTGTCATTTGATGATAACAAACCCAGATGATTACATTGATGATTTTGCTGATGCTGGAGCAGATTATATTTCTGTACATGCTGAAGTTTGCAATCATCTACACCGAACTTTAACAAAAATTAAAGAAAGGAATTGTAAAGCAGGTATAGTATTAAACCCTGTAACGCCACTGCAATTTGCTTATGATGCAGCAGAATATTGTGACTTTATTTTACTAATGTCTGTAAATCCTGGTTTTGGTGGACAAAGTTTTATACCAAGTTTCCTTGAAAAATGCACAAAATTACGAGAACATCTTGATAGAAACGGACTCAATCATGTTGAAATAGAGGTTGATGGGGGAGTGAAGATTGATAATATCCGGGAAGTTGTAAACGCAGGCGCGAATATGATTGTATCAGGATCAGGACTTTTCAAAGGCGATTTGGAAAAAAATATCAGAGAAATGCGATTAGCTGTTATTTAAAATCCAATATTAAAGAAATATGATGGGTAACACCACTACCTAGGATATATTCATTAGACACAGAATAATCAATATTCAAATCAAAAGCTGCATTTTCTAATTTTGGTCTTAAACTAATTCCAGCACCCCATATATTTACAGGGAACAGCTTAGGAGTTCCATTATCTTCACCATAGACGTTAAAACCTCCTCTAATTGCAAATAATTCAGTTGGTACAATTTCAGCACCTAATAAAAAGCTAGGGGCAATATCTGTTTCTCTGAATACTGCATCAAAGCTAACTAACAAATATTTAGTCGCTGGAATATATAATGTATCAACTTCACCAGTTATTGAAGTTCTCTGTTCTATCGATTTGTCATTTAAGCCAAATTCAACAGCAATACCTGACCTTACTGTAACTGGTAGCTCATCAACTGTTTTATTTGGTGTATTCCATTTGATTGTAGCACCAATATTTTGAACTGCAGCTCCAAAAGAGAATAAATCAGCAACATTAAACTTTGTACCTAAATCAAAAGCAAATCCCCTTGCACTTGTTCCGCTTCCTTGTAAATCACGGCCCAAATATTTTAAAGTTCCACCAAAGCTATATTCTTCATTAGAATATGCGGTTGAAAGATTCATAGAATATTGCCAATCTCTCATAGTCGAAGTCGGATTTCCCATAATGTCTCTTCCCTGGAATTGACCCGATGTGAATGAGTTTATACCGAACCCTATGCCGAAATGTTCTCCAATACCTTGACCGTAAGCTAGATTTGAGTGAATTCTACCAATTCCTGGAGCGCTTACAGAAGTTACAAACATTGGTTTATTTAAAAGAAAACCTATACCAGCTGGATTAATAAAAACAGAATTAGGATCATTAACAACTGCCGTATAAGCACCTGCCATTGCATTAACTCTAGATGAAGTATTCCTGTTTAGATAAGATGAGCTATAATAACCATTCATCTGTTGAGAAATTGATTCATTGGTCATTAGAATAATTATACTAATTAACAATATAAACTTTAATACTGGTCTTCTGGACATTCTTTACCTTGATATTGTAAACTTTTCAGCATCACGGAAATTTGGACCTTGTAGAATACATAAATAAAAACCATTTGGTAAGTTAGATGCATCGAATGGATATTCTACATCTTCAATTGCTGTACCACTATATACTTCTTTTACCAAATTCCCTAACATATTGTAAATCTGAATTTTGATAGGGATTATGTATTCTTTTAATTTTATTTTAACATAAAATTTCAAGTTGTCACTCGTATAAACAGACAATATTTCATTCTTTATTGAAGCTGTATCTTGGTTTATACTAGCCGTTTTGATTATTTGTTTACTATCAATTATTGTGCCATTGGGCCCCTTATTCTCGGTGACTATTAGTGTTTTTAATGAATTAGATTTACTATGATTCAAATCAGTACTATTTACCTGCGAATTACTATTGTAAAACGTAATTAGGAGAGTTATTGATATAATTAGAATATAGTATTTCATTAATTATTTATTTTTTGTTATTACCAATATCAACGTTAAACTTATTAGAAAGTTTTGATTTTAGTTCATTATTCTCCAATTCGTTTGTTTCTGGATTGACTTTGATATTTGATGATTTAAAGTTTTTAACAGAAGAAATAAGTTTCTTTGCTTCTATTTTCTTATTAGTATCAACCGATTTTATATTAAGTTCTTTTGTCAATTCACTTTTGTTTTTTGAAACAACTTTATTATAATTTAGCGTTTCACTATTCAGTTTATCGTTAGTATCTTTTCTGTCTATTACAATTCCTCCTTCTTTCTTAACTTCAGAAGAAAGTTTGTTTAATTCCTCTTCAAAACTTTTACTTGCTTCTTTGTTTTGAATCTGTATTCGATTTTTACGCCATTTTAAGTATAAAGAAATTATAAACAAAATTAACAGAAGTAAGACAATAATTAAGTATTCTAGATAATTTTTTAGACTTAAAAATGAGTCTTCATTTTCTAAGTTTGATTTTTGAATTAATTCAGTTTTTGATCTTTCACCATCTTGATCAAAAAGATTCGAAAATCTATCATTTTCATCTTTATTGATTGAGCTAACATCTAGAGAATCAATCACTTCGTCTATTACCAAACTATCTATATTAGACTTTGTAAATATTAATTTAGGATATTGAAAATTTGAATCTTTAATTGATAAACTGGTCTTGAATTTATTTTCGAAATATTCTGATTTAGTAATACTACCCTTTTCCGAATAGATTTGTGCCAATGCTGCATAAACATCGGGTATGTAAGTATTATTACGAGAAGCGATTGTAAGTTCTTGGAATGCCAACTCTAAGCTATCTTCTAATAAATAAACTAAGCCCAGCATCGAACGTGCAGATATTAATTTATCTTTCGACTGAGAAAATAAATCGATTGATTGTTTGTATAAACTACTTTCGAAAGCGAACAAACCACTTCTATATTTGTCCTCAATCTCAGTAATTTTGTTCCAATCGAAAACATCAATTACTATAGAATTTGAATAGGGGAGTTGAAAAGCATTGAAACCCGAACTTTTCTTAAGAATAATGCTTAATATAAGACCACCATCCTTGTTAGTAATAAAAGTCTCTTTTATTAATTCAGTATTATTTTTAAAAATATTTTTACTTGTTAAGTTCTTAGTGTTTCGTAGCGAAATAGATATATTTTTTTTGTCCTCAGAAAGAGAAGTCGAATAGTTTACCCTCTCGTTAAATCTAATAAGAATTGTGTTGTTATTAATATTAACAATATCAAGTAACTCATTGCTGAAACTCATAGAGTAGCTTAGAGCAAAAATTATAATTATTATTATCTTCATTTAACTAAAATATTGAAAAAATATCCTAAATCCTCAACATATACTATTTCAAGCTTTGAATCAATACTATTTAATAGTTTTTTAGTTATTTCTAATTCTTTGGGTATTGGAACTTCAATAGGGGAGTCTAAGGTTGTATTAGAGATGAATGAATAATTTTCTACACCTAAATAAAATGAGATATTTGCCCCAGAATTTGTTTTTTTATAATATATATTCAAGATATTATATTTATCAACTTTATTTAATATATGAACTAACAG
>JAGQWJ010000021.1:0-17283 GCA_020437395.1 Ignavibacteriota bacterium
ATCGGGACGAGTACTTCGCACTAGATTTACAGCATACTCTACTACATTGTCCGCGACAGGAATACGACGTATTAGGTTTTGAAATTCGATAATCTTGTCTGCGCCTATCACCTGATTAATAACAGCTTTAGTCTCAATAGTAGTAGATTTTACGATCTCTACTTCTTCTTTTAGAGAAGGGTAATCAAGCTTTATGTTAAACATAAATCTGTCTAATTGTGCTTCCGGTAGTGGGTAAGTACCCTCTTGTTCTATCGGGTTTTGAGTAGCTAAAACGAAAAATGGCTCTTGCAAGCTCAGAGTTTTCCCTGCTGCCGTTACCTCATGCTCTTGCATGGCTTCTAGCAGAGCGGCCTGAGTTTTAGGAGGAGTTCTGTTTATCTCATCGGCTAATACGATATTCGAGAATATAGGTCCTTTTACGAATCTGAAAGTTTTCTTTCCAGTTGACAAATCATCTTCTATCACCTCGGTACCAGTAATATCACCAGGCATCAAGTCTGGAGTAAATTGGATACGTGAGAAATCTAAGTGTAATGATTCGGCTAGTGTACGGATAAGCAATGTTTTCGCTAATCCCGGTACGCCTACCAAAAGACAATTACCTTTAGCAAATAGTGATATTAGTAGCTCTTCGACTACTTTATCTTGACCAATAATTACTTTCGCAACTTCACTTTTTACTTTATTTATCGATTCTGAAAGCTCTTTTAGAAGCTCGATATCATTTGCCATATTCTTTATCTGATTATCATATTAAAATACATATTACGAATGGTATTAGTTATTGTTTTCGTAACGTCCTAAAATCTTACCTTCTTTGTCCAATATATCGTATCTATCGAAGTATCCATCGAATTGATCGACTAGCTTTTTCTCGTTCCCAGCTATTGCTATAGATAGCCCTTCGGGTTTGAATAGGTCTATCTGAGTGCTGAATAATTCGTCGCTTCTTATATTTTTTATTTTTCTATAAAATTGATTGTAATAGTCATCATCCAAATCATTGAGAGCTATCGTAGTCAGCATTTTTGAGATTTGCTTGTGGCTCTCTGCACTACGAAGAAAACTGCCTAAGTAATAATTCTTTGCTCTTTGAAGCTCATCGTCTTCCAGCATCTCATTCGATATTTTTGACATCTCTTCTAATATATCGCTAACTACTTCTCTAGTTTTATCTAGATTAACTGAAGTCGAAACCCCCAATAGACCCGTATGAACAGCCGAACTAATAGAGGAATGTACTCCATAAGTCAATCCCTTTTGTTCACGGATTAAGTGATTCAATCTAGAAAGGAAATAGCCACCAAATATAACATTGATTAAGCTGAGCCCAGCATAGTTCTCGTGTTTGATATTTATAGTGGGTTTACCTACGCTAATAACGGATTGCGAACTTGAGTTGAAGTTTACTATAACCAGTTTGTTTTGTTCACGCACGAGTATATTGTCAACTTCCTCACTGTAAACATCATCTGCCATTTGATTGGTCAATTCGAGAGCATATTTGTGGGCTGTTTCTTTATTCATATTACCGGTAACGATAATCGAAATTCTTGCTCCGAAAATATATGATTCCCAACAGTTTTTGATATTTCTACGAGTGAATTCTTCTATTTCATCACTATAACCGTATTCAGGGTTTCCATAGGGATGCTCACGGAAAAGCGACGCCATCATAGCAGTAGTGCTTAGGTAGTTAGAGTCAGCTTCTTCCTGTTCTTTTGCAGATTTGAATTTTCTGATTGTTTTATCAATTTCTAATTCATCAAACTTCGGATTGAAAAGTGCATCTTTCATCAATTCGAATGCGTTATCGAATACCTCGTTTAAGCAATCTAATTTACAGACAGCATAATCTTTGCTTTCAGTAAAGTTAAGCGATGCTCCTAGATAATCTAGTTCTGTTGCGAAATCGAGCGCCGATTTGCTATCAGTACCTGCAGTTAGTAACTCAAACATAACCTTTGATATTCCGGAGTACTCCTCTTCTGATGTACCTTTGTGAAATACAATTTTAAAAGAAACCAACGGATGAATATCGGTATAGAAATGTAGAAGTTGTGAATTTTCACTAAGTTGAGTCTTTTTTGACTCGGGTGCTAAAAAAACTGGGATTTCCGTACTCCTAGGGGGTACAGACCAATCAATTATTTTATTATTTAAGTCATTCATAGTCGCACAAATTACGAATTATTTTCCCTAAACTCATTAACTATATAAATAAATTCACTCATTACAATAGCCGTTGCTCCCCATAGTGGCACACTATGGTGCACATCCCAATATGGATATGCGAATGGTTTACCATTGTAAACAGTATTCTTAGTTTTCAATTTTTCTTCACTTAAAAAACTTTCCAAAGGTACGTAGAAAGCTTCGTCCACCTCGTCTGGGTTAAGTACCAAATCTATTTTATTTGGTATTCTACCAATTATCGGTTGTATAATATTGTTTGAAGGTGGTACGTATAAACCAGACATTCGCCCCAATAATTCAATATTACTGCTTTTTATTCCTACTTCTTCTTCCGTTTCGCGAAGGGCTGTTTCCTCGTATGTCTCGCCTTCCTCTGATCTGCCACCTGGGAATGAGATTTGTCCACTATGTTTGCGTAACTTACTACTGCGAAGAGTGAACAAAAGTTCCATTTGTTCGTTTATGAGTAAAAGAACCGCACTATGTTTAGCATCTGGTCTTGCAATATTGTTGTTCAGCCGTTCCAAATCTCCGAATGGTGCCATTTTGATGTGAGCTTTGGCTCCTGGCAAATCAGATTTGAGGCGGCTATTAAGAAAGTCGAATAGTTTCAATTGATCTATATTCATAGTAATGACAATAAACGAAAATATATTTAATTTAGTGAGACAAATACCAATTGGTAAAGTAACTACTTATGGTGCAATTGCAAAGTCTATTGGAGCCAAATCATCAGCAAGACATGTTGGCTGGGCACTCAATAGTAACCAATTGTCTTCTGAATTACCTGCTCATAGAGTGGTGAATAGATTAGGTGAACTAACAGGGAAAATGCACTTCCCAACCCCGACTTATATGCGGGAGCTATTAGAATCGGAGGGGGTTGAATTTATTGAAGACAGAGTAAATATGAAAAAACATCTTTGGATTCCAGAATTAAATAATTAGATGTGAATATCTTATGTTTTTTCTGTAAACTATTAATTGATTATATTTGTTTTTTAAAAATCAAACAGAAGATTAGGAAAAGAGGTAAAAGTGGATTTATTCGAAAAAGCGTACCATTTTCATGTGGCAGATGAAGCAAAAGAGAAAGGAATATACCCTTACTTCAGAGCTGTAGAGGAGAATGAAGGTCCAGTTGTAAGTATGGAAGGTAGGAAAGTCATAATGGCTGGTTCCAACAATTACCTCGGACTTACTGCACATCCTGAAGTTAGGGAAGCAGCGATAAAAGCGATAGAAAAATATGGTACTGGTTGTTCTGGTTCAAGATATTTGACAGGTACTCTCGATTTACACATAGAGTTAGAACACAGATTAGCCAAATATTTGGGATTTGAAGAAGTATTACTATTCAGTACTGGTTATCAAACAGGAATTGGTACAATCTCGGCCCTTCCAACGAAAGGTGAGTATATTGTTATGGACAAGGAAAATCACGCTTGTCTAATCAATGGTGCGATGATGGCAAAAGGTGCATTCGTTGAATTAGTGCGTTACAAACACAATGATATGAATGATTTAGAAAGAGTGCTGAGCAATTTACCTCTCGATGCTGGTAAATTACTTGTAACGGATGGTGTATTTTCCGTAACTGGTGAATTAGTAAAATTACCAGAACTATTGGACTTAGCTAAGAAATATAATGCTAGAGTATTAGTTGACGATGCTCATGCAACTGGTGTTGTAGGAGTGGGTGGCCGCGGAACTGCAAGCCACTATGGCTTAGTTGAAGAGACGGATATGATTATGGGAACATTTTCTAAAACATTTGCATCATTAGGTGGATTCGTAGCTGGACCGAGCAAGGTAATAGATTTTGTTAAACATACTTCTCCAGCGTTAATATTCAGTGCAAGTCCCACACCTTCATCTTGTGCTGCGACTTTGGCTGCATTGAATATATTGGAACGAGAACCAGAAAGAGTTAGTAAGTTAAAAGAAAATGCAGATTATATGCGTGCTGGCTTCCATAGTCTTGGCTTTGAGGTAATTGATAGTTTAACAGCTATAGTGCCTGTTATCGTAGGCGATGTAGAAAAAGCACTGATGATGTGGAGAAGACTGTACGACGCAGGTGTATTCGTTAATGCGTTTATACCTCCTGGTGTTCCACCTACTATGAGTATGATGAGAACAAGCTATATGGCTACTCACGAAAAACAACATCTGGATAAAATACTGGAAGTGTTTGGTGAAGTAGGAAAAGAATTTGGGCTGATAAAATAATTATCTTAATTAGTCAAATTGTTAAAGCAGAGTGTCGGAAACAGATTCTCTGCTTTTTTTTATTTGAATAAAATAATATTTGTATTGAACAAAAAAAATCCTTAATTTGATTCATCATATTTTCATCATTATTAAGGGGTTAGTTGCAATGGAAGATGTTAGACCAGTTTACAGCAGAACGGAGACACAAGTGTAATGAGTGTCAAAGATTGGGTTATTACTTTATTAATAACTGCAATCCCTCTAGTTGGATTTATTATGTTGTTTATTTGGGGCTTTGGCTCCGATACAAACGCTAATAAACGGAATTGGGCAAAGGGCACTCTAATATTATTAGCTATTGTTACTGTACTTTATTTTATTGTGTTTGTGGTTTTTATGGGTCTGATTTTTTCAGGTGGTTCGGAACTATCTGATAGCTTAAGAGAATTAGAGAACATGAATTAATTCTTTTCTTCTTTTTTGATAATTTTCTATTGGACAGTTCTGTAAAAAGAACTGTCTTTTAGTTTTCATTTGCTTGAATTATAGCGAAATAATTTTGAGAGGAATTGTAAATAAATGCAAATTTGTTTAAATTTGAAATTAAGCAAATAAAATACAACAGATTATGACATATAGGAAAATTATTCCAATTCTATTTTTTTTATTGTTTTCAACTAATTTTTTAGCCGCTGAGGACTTATCAAGAGATATTTCAACAAGTTTTAGACTTTCAAAATCCGTCCACGTATTACCCTACAAACCAGCAATTATAGACCGAGAGAATAATGATTTTTATTACAGAGATGACTTGGCAACAGGTACTTTTGGTATTTCCGTAGATTTGCTTTATAGAGCCAGAAGGAGAAATTACTATAACTTCGCTATTGAGCATAACTTTGTTTCTTTCAAAGATGAGGCACTTTCAAATTTCACTGGTGAAGAACTCTCAGTTAGCTATACGAGTGTGCTGATAGGTGGAATATCTTTCATAGACAAACCCGATGAGTTCACACCATATTTTGGCTATGGCGTTGACATAATGTTTTTTACTACAAATCAAAATAAAGTATTTCAGTATAAACAGTATTATTCCGAACCGCAAGAATTAGATTTTTTTGGTGATATTAATGTTGCACTAATGCTTAAAGCTGGTTTAACATATCCCTTAAATGACGATATATCAATATTAGCTGAATTAGATATGAGAGTAAGTTCATCAGAGTACCTGGGACTTATCTCAAAATTGAATGTTGGTACAACTTATTGGTTCAAATAATAAAACAAAATTTTTCAAATGAAACGATTTATATTAATATTTTTAATTTTTGCTTTTCTTCCTATTATTACTAAATCTGAGCAAAATGATGTAGGGCTCAGCTTTAAGCTTAACCGGTCATTATCAGTTTTACCATTCGAAGAAGCTCGGCTTAATGAAGATTCAGATAAAGAGTTAAAAGTAGTTAACGGAATTTTTAGCATTGCAGCAGATTTATTTTACAAGTCAAAAAGAAGAGCATATTTTAATCTTTCTATGGAATATAGCTCATTATTAGTGAATGACGACTTCTACGATTTGAATGGTCAAAGTCTGAATGGTTATTTTGTCAAAATTGGATTCAATGGTATTTCTTATATGGAAACACCAGAAAAATTTACACCATACTTAGGCTATGGACTAGGGGTAATATTCATAAATACAAATCAAGATAACTTAACTACATATAAAAAAGATGATTACGAGACTTCTAAAGGTGATTTATTTGCTGAATTCACGCTATCTATAGATTTGAAAGGTGGATTATTAATTCCTATAAACGAAAAATTCGCATTGACAACAGATTTAGATTTTGGAATATATTTTTCACAATATTTGGGGCTAATTCCTAAGCTACAAGTTGGTGGGATATATTGGCTTGATTAAAAAAACAAGGAGATTGAATTATCAAAAAATTAATATTAGCTGCAATTGCTTTAATCTTAGTGACTACAAGCCTTCAAGCAGCAAAAAATAAATATGGGTTTGGTGGCAGTATTGATAAATCATTAGCTGTTATCGGCTTAGAAGGTTACGGAAGAACTAGTGGAGATCTTATCGAAAGCACATTTTCTTTCTTTGGTAATGGTGTATTCAAGGTAAATAGAAAATCGTATATTAATTTTGGAATTGGATATACTTCTTTTAGTTATAACACAAATGATTATCCGGGATTTTCCTCGAACTCATTTGATTTAAAGCTTTTGGGTCTTACATATTTTGATAAACCAGATGACTTCACACCTTATATAGGTTATGGTGGATTTATTTCTTTTATAACGAATGATAATCCGCTTATTGATAATGAAGATGAATATTTTGTTCAACCTGGACTCGAAGAATTTTTGATCGCCTTAGATGGGAAATTCGGATTCAATATTCCATTGAAAGAAAATCTGAATGCTGATGTCGGAATAGAATTAAAATTTTATTTAAGTGAATATATCAATTTTGTACCATCATTAAATGCCGGAGTAGTATATTGGCTAGATTAGTTGTACTTTTAATATTAATTTTCAGCCATGTTGTTTCGGCTGATGAGGTTGAGATACCAGATGATCTTTATCCAATAGAAGGGGCATCTGAAATAATTTATTCTTATGAATTCGACGACTACCCAAAATTTATAGAAAGAATAAGCGAAGATGAATTTATAGTTGTTATATTCGATTCTGAGGATGTTATTACTTACGTCTATAACACTAAAACTAATAAAACAGAAAAGAAATCAGAGTTTATCATCAATGAAGATGAAAGATTAATAGAATACAAAGTTAATGGTAATAAACTTATCTTAAGATTTACAAATTCTGAAAGTGGTTCATTTTTTGGATTCGGTGGAGTTGATGGGTTCTATTGGCGTGAAACTATTGTAGATCTTAAGACTTTTAAGCCCGAATCATCAAGAATTTTCTATACTACAATAGATGAAGATGATTTTGAATTCGAAGACTATAATGAAGATTTGGAATATGCCGATAAGACATTAGATAAGTCATTATTTATAAAAGGTCTGGAGGAGAAAGAAATAGAACCTGAGGATTTTAAATATTACTCCACTACTTATAACGATACAGATAGTAACAGAAAAAATTTCTTCTACTTAGTAATTGATGACAATGATTATACAATGTATGGTCTTAGTTCTAATTTCTACAAACAAGGAGATTTGCCGGACACCAAGTTTGTTGTCCTACAAGATTCTGTAGATGATTATGAGAATATAACTTATCAATATTCTTATTTAGATGACCAATCAAATTTCTATTTTGTAATGAGTTGGATGAACGATGATGTTGAAAAAAGATTTATCTCTGTTAATAAGATAACACCAGAAGGTAAGTTAACTCAGAAAATAAAAGAAGTAGCGTTAGAAATCGATGATGATTACTACGTTTACAAACGATTTGAAAAAATAAGCCTTGTCAATAATAAGCTAAAATTATTTGGTATTTCGAGATACGAAGACGGAGAAAGTCAGGAATTAGAGTCGATATCGAGTATGTGTATTTTAGATATTGACTTAGCAACTATGGATTTTGATTTCAAAGAAAGACATTTGACTGAAGATGAAGGAGAAGTTATAAATAATGATGATGATTATCTTAAATTCAACGTTATCAATAAGGTAATAGAGAAAGACAATGGATATGTTGTTTTAGCTGAAAATAATAAACAGCACGTAATAGTTGTGACAACGCAATATGGCACCTCTTATACTTACCTCTATTATTTTAATGATATTAATCTTTTTGCACTTGACAAAGATTTAAACGTAAAATGGAATAATTTTATAGACAGAGAAGCATATTTAGACGGATGGATATTTGGTAACCCAACTAATTCTTATTTTGGATCTAATATACCTGCTCAAGTCAATATAGTACCTGAAATAACTGATAATGAAATATCATTTATCTATTCAACTACTGAACCAGAAGATGAGATAAGAAGAATAAAATACGATTTGACAACAGGCAAGAAAATTGATGAAGTTTCACTTTTCGAGAACGATGCAGTACCTTCATACTTCCCCGGTATTCAGTATCCGATTGGTAATAATGAATTTGTCACACTCTTAAATAGAACCGATTACTATCTTGTAAGGTACAAACTACTAAAATAAGGTATTAAAAAGTTAGCAATCTATTATTAAACCCAACTTGTAAAATTGTTGGGTTTTTTGTTTCTCTTTTGTATTTTAGAAAAAAAGCTTATTATTAATATAGGAGATTTATATATGAAACGAATACTATCAGTTACATTATTATTATTGACTTTGCTTTTCGTAAGTTGTTCTGATGATGATACAACAAATCCATCTGATGATAATAATATTACAAATCCACTTACGAAAGAGGGAATGCAGTACAAAGTTGATGGTGCTCCATTCACACAAGTTGATTGCAAAGTACTATCTCACACTCCAGTAAGGGATTATTTCACAGTTGTTTCTCCAAATTCTACAGGAATACAACTCAGAACTTTACCCGATAAAACTGGTACTTACGAGAATACAGTAGGAGACAACCTATTTAGAAGATATAATGTTTGGTTCAAACATGGATCGAAAATGTACTATGCTGATAATGACAGAGGTAATGCAAAAATTACGCTAACTGAAGTCGGGAAGATGGGAGAGAATGGTACATACAACGGTATTGTAAAAGGATATTTTAGTGGTACATTTGTCAATGAAGATAAAACTGAGATTACTGTAACCGACGGTTATTTTTGGGCCGTTCAGCCTGATATAGAAAAGTAATGAACGATTATTAAACATTAAGAACCAGTTGTAGTTGAACTCTGCAGCTGGTTTTTATTTATCTAATTATACTTATAGATTGGGTGAATTTATTAGTTTTCGAATCAATTTCTATAATATAGTTACCTGATGCAATCTGACTGACATCAATATTACCATAAGTTTGGTTAACATTTGGTGTCTTTACAATTACTCTTCCCATATTGTCAAAAATAGTAATTGAATGATTCGAGATGGATATTGGCAAATTATAATAAAGAATATCACTGCTCGGATTAGGATATATCTCTATTTTTGGGATTATATATTCTTCGTTACCAGAAAGACTACCTGTTACCCCAATATTATCAAGAATATTACCGTTAGCATCTACTGCTATTACCCTGAATTTATCTTTAGTAAGTAGTATTCTACCATAGTTATAAGTAGAAATGGATTTCTTTAGTCCTTCGCCCGTACCACTAACTGGATGCAATTCGGAACCACCTCCCCCAAAAGTGAAATGGTTCACACCGTTCACTACACAATGTGCATAGAAATGGTTGTGACCAGCAAATACTAACTTTATACCATATTGCTCACAAAATGGTTGTAAGTATTTTTGTGCATTTTCGTTATTTGGTCGTTTACCTAAATCTGAATATGCTGGCTCGTGAAACAATAGAATTTTCCATCTTTTTGTACTACTCTGTACATCATTTTTCAACCAATTATATTGGGGTGATCCAACTGAATAGTCCGTATATTGGTCAACTACTGACACGTGTGCATAACCGTAATCGAATGAATAATAACTCCTACCTTGCTCTACATAAGGGTATCTATAATATTTATTGAACTGCGTGGCGTCATATTCATGATTGCCCCTTGTACCCATAATCGGAATTTTTGAAAGTAATTTTTTTATAAAAATGTAATTTGGATTGAAATGTTCCTTGTCCCAAGTTGTTTCTTCGTCGTCTGAATTCCAATCTCCACAATGCAATAACATAGTCTCCCATTTAGGGTTTTCCTCGAGAAAGTTGGTTATACTTTTAGCAATTATATTGTGATTCGTTAGTAATGTGCGTGTGTCACCATATACTAATATCCTCGTAGTATCATCACCCACACCATCACCGGACATAAATGTACCTGAATGGTATGTTTCATTTTCTTTTACCCTAAAATAATATTTTTGATTTGGTACAAGTTCACTTATAGTATATTTATGAATATGCCCATTTTCGCCAGAGAAAAGTTCTTTCGTATTTGCACTACCTTCTGAATAAGAAACATCACGCCCCCAATCTATTTTACATTCAGCTTCATTTCTTAACTGCCAAAGTACTGTCATTTTTGTACTACTATTAGGGTAAATTAAGTAAGGTCCTTTACGCATCTCTCCCTTCAATGCAATTCCATTCAACTGAAATAGCATTAGTACAAAGAAAAGAATAATTCTAATATTTATATCAATTCGGAAAGCCATAAAAATAATATAATTAATTAAATTATATAAAAAAACTTATTTTGCTTTAACTCTAATTCCTAGAAATAAAGTGCGCGGTAAACTGGGTCCATATATAAAGTTACTATCTCTATTTTTGTTTATATCAAAATCATTTTGGTAAGAATCGAATATATTCTTTATGCCTCCAAATAGCTCTAACCCAGTACTAATATTATCAATTTCGAAAGTATGCCCAATTCTTATTCCCATATCTAGAAAAGAAGGAGAAGTAAAATACTCATCTTCACTTTGTCCAGTGTCTTCACCTCCAAAATGTGCAATTTCCATCGTACCAGTGTAAGTTAAGTTTGTGCTTATACTCCAATTTTTACCAACACTATATGTTAAAGTTGCATATCCATAGTCATTCGGAGTGCGAAGGAACTCGCGTTTTGGTTCAAGCCCATCTATATTGTCAACTGGCTCATCAAAAAGACTTGATTGAAGAGTGAATCCAGCATTTAGCTCAACGACATAATCAAAATTTGCTCTCGCTTCCAATGTAATACCCTTCACAACGGCACCTTTGCCGTTCCTCTTTTCAAATCTTTGTCCGTGTTCATCTTCACCAAGTGGAAATTGGTAGAAAGCATTATTGAGTTTAGTATAGAATCCTTCCAATGTAAAACCTGCTATATAGTGCTCGCTAGCTCTGTCATAATTTACTGAAGCAGTATAGCTGTTTGATCGTTCTTCTATGAGGTTCTCAGCCAATGATATTCTCGATACACCACCCCCAGCGAATGCTATGTGTAAATCGGTATCGAATGCCTGAGGTGCTCTGAATCCAGTTCCCCAACCCAATCGAATTTGAGTGTTCTCCACCCCTTTGTATAAAAGTGATAACCGTGGGCTAAAAATTGCATTTTTGACTAAATTATGCTTATCAATTCTAAATCCTGTTACGAAATTGAATTCAGGATAAACGTTCCAATCATATTGGAAAAAGGCACCAATATCTGTTGTAGTTTGATCTATTAGGTAATTGTATGACTCTATTTTGTCAAATACGTCGTCATAAATGTACTCAGCTCCAATACTCATAATGGCATCACCATATATAAATCCATCTAACATATTGTTGAGTTGAAAGCCGACTTGATGCGTAATTACTTCTGAAGTACCATAGGGTGGTTTTGCAAGGAAACTTCTAATTTCTAAGCTATCGTCTGGGATTATACCGGTGTAATGGTCTCTATCCGTTCTTTGACCTCCATAATATATGGCAATTGAATTCCTGAAATCATTAAAATCTATTTGATAGTCTAGACTACCCATAAAAACATTATGGGTTCGCTCCTCCGATTGTTTAGCCAAATAAGCTGGACCTTCTACCATCTCACCACCATAGCGATATTCGTAAATGCTACTTAAACTGAGTGATAGCTTCTGTTCATTACTAATCTGATAAAATAGATTTGTACCAAATGAATTGTCTTTTAACTCTGGCAGTTCCGAATAATTATCTCCATTTGCATCGTAAGCACCTCTATTCCTATTGCTAAGAAAGAAAGTAGCTCCTGCAGTTTCACCTTCATTTATTACTGTTGCATTTGCAGAAATAATATTATCTGTGACGCTTCCTCTAACACTCTGCAATGTATTAGTTAGATTATAACTATTTTCTTCAGGGATTTTTGTTATTACATTCACAGTACCACCTATTGCACTAGAGCCATAGAGGGCTGAAACTCCTCCTCTTACAACTTCGATTCTTTCAATCATATTAGTAGGTACCTGTTCAAGACCATAAAGACCTGTTAGTAGACTAAAGATAGGTCTGCTATTTACTAAAATTTGCGAATATCCCCCTTGCAATCCATTCATCCGAAGTTGTGTGTAATTGCAAGTCTGACAATCTGTTTCTACTCTCAATCCTGGCTGATATTTCAACCCTTCAGAAAGATTAATAGCCACAGCATTATCCAATTCCTTACTGCCAATTAGATTTACTATAACGGGTGAATCTGTTCTCCTTTTGGCTGTTCTTGAACCTGTAACAACAACTTCATCTAACTCAATATTGCTAGATGCCAATGTAATGTTCACCTCATTTCTCCCTTTTCTAATTTGCAGAGTAATAGTAGTATCTTTGTATCCTATCGAACTAATCTTAATTGAATTTTTACCTATTGGAACATTCTTTAAAGAGTATTCACCGTTTAAGTTTGTATAAGTACCGATCTTTGTACCTTGCAGTTGTACCGCAGCAGATATTATCGGCTCTTCTTCCAATTGCGATTTAACCACTCCAAAAAGAGTTGCAGTCTCTGCTACCAAACTAAAACTAACACACACAAAAAGATATACTACAAAAATTGATTTTAACATTGATAAATTAATATAATAATTGTTGAGTTATGTATTTCAAACTAACAATATTATTTTAATCTAACAAAAAAAGTTAGTCATAGCTAAAATATATTTTAACAAAAAAAATCCCATTCATTAAAATTTGCTTACTTAGCTCTCTATATTTTTACTGATTTTTTGATGAGCTTTTCAATCCCTTTTATAACTAGATCTTCATCATAGATTACGCACGGGTAATAATTGAGGAGTCTTTGTTTTATGATGTGACCATAACCACCAGTTACAAAAACATCTGGCACAGAGGAGAAAGAGGAGTGGTCTATAGTTGTTTTGATTCCACCCACAATCGTATTTAGAATACCAAAACGGATAGCATCGTCAGTGTTTTGTCCGCAATATCCATCAAGATTTATACTCTCGATCAAAGGTAAATTGGATGTGAAGTTATGAAGTGCCTTACTTTGAGTATAGAAACCAGGAAAGATTACACCCCCTAAACAAATATTGTCTTCATCAAGTAAATTTACAGTAACGGCAGTGCCACAATCAACTGTTACCAGCGGAGAATCCGTTACTTTTTCGACTGCCAACAGACTGAGCATTCTGTCTGTCCCCATCCCCTTGATGTTCGTGAAGTCTATGGGATTTTGGTAATTTATCAAGCTATGAGCATTCTCAATTGTTTCTATTTTGTGTTCTAGATTTTCAACTATGAATTTTTCAGCATCTTTATTAACAGAAGAATAATAAAATACTTGTGCACTTTCTTTCTTGAAATTATTCAGAAAGTGATTAAGCTCATCGGTAAAGTAATCGAATGCAATAATCTCGTGATTTGATTTGAATTTCACTCTACTATTGCCAATATCCGCAATTAATATATTGCTATAGCTCATAAATTATTGTATCTCCATTGTTGATTACAATAGTTCCATTTTGATTGCTTGCTAATAAAGAACCATCAGCATTAATATAATCAACTTTAAATATTTTTTTTGATTCAACAATCTCAATAGTTTTGCCAACTAAATTGATTTTTCTTTTCCAATCCTCAAAAATAGAACCTTCATCTTTCATTAAAAAGTTAATAATGTTGGATTTTAAACTTTCTAAAACATCATCAATTTTACAATCGACACCTAATTTCTTCAAGGAGGTCGCTTTTTCTGCTATTACGCTATCAAAATTCATTTGGTTTACGTTCAATCCAATACCCAATATCGATTCGGTACATCGGTTGCCGGAATAATTATGTTCCGATAGGACTCCAGATATTTTTCTATATTGAAGTCCATCTAATACATAGACATCATTAGGATACTTTAATTTAATCAATGAAGATTCTATGAAACTACTAAGAGTATTTTCTACAGCAAGACAACCAACAATTTGATAAAGAACTTTGTTTTCTAATGACTTATGAACTCTCTCATTGACACCATAAGATAAATATATATTCTTGTGACTTTCGCCTTCCCAAACTCGTCCTTTTCTGCCACGACCGTTAAACTGAAAATCCGCAGAGACAAACACATTGTTATTATTCTTTAATAATTCTCTTGCAACGTCGTTTGTCGAATCAACACGATCAAAATGAAAATGCGGTATTTCCATAATTAATTATTAACTAATTGGCTATATTGATATAATATATTTAACTTAGAATATAACATAAAATTATCTTAAATTAGTAAAAATTACAGAAAATTAATAATTAAATGATATATTTTGTCTCCGATTTGCACTTAGGTGTCACAGAAAGAAAAGAAGATAGAAAAAGAGAAGATCTCTTTCTATCTCTATTAGATAGGATAAAACCCGATTGCGAGAAGCTCTACTTAGTAGGCGACATATTTGACTATTGGTTTGACTACAAAACCGTAATTCCGAAGAATTTTTATCGTACACTAGCAAAGTTGCGTGAGTACACTGATGCCGGTATAGAGATAGAATATCTAATGGGGAATCACGATTTTGGTCATCGGAGCTTTTTCAAAGATGAGTTAGGAATAGAAGTCATATCCACTGATATAGAACGAGTTCACAACGGTAAAAAATTTTACATCTCGCACGGAGACGGTAAAGCTGATAATGATACTGGTTACCTAATTCTACGCTCAATACTCCGAAATAAAATAGCTAATTTCATTTATAGAATTATACACCCCGATATTGGAATAGGCCTAGCGAGCAGCAGCTCAAAGAAAAGCCGTTCTTACACAGACACAAAGGATTATGGCGAAAACGAGGGAATGGTAAACTTCGCAAAAAAGAAAATAGACGAAGGTTTCGACTATGTAATAATGGGGCATCGCCACAAGCGAATAGAGTTAAAGCACGGCAACGGAACTTATTATAACCTCGGCGAATGGATAAACGAGCCCAGCTATGGCACATTCGATGGAAAAGAGTTCAAGTTGGAGAGGGTGTGAAAGCCCTTTATGTTCAGTCATCATAAGTCTTTAAAATAATTTGCATATTCTCGAAAATTACTTTCACGCGTGTAACGTGAGTCTCATTCTCAAGTTTTTTGTAAGTGGCGCTAATTTCTCCAGAAATAAAGTATTCATTTTCTGAGTTTTCAAAATGTTTTATATCTTTAATTCTAAGATTAGCAACATTAGCTTCGTATTGTGAAGTTAAAAGTGGATTTACATAATAGTTTAAAGGGGTCGATGAACCTCGATAAAGTGTAAAGCTACCTTTTTTAAATTTTTCACTTTCGAACTCAAAAGATAAATCAAAAGTAGGATTAGGGTATTGATAGAAACGGAGATTCAACAATTTTTGATTAGTTAGATGCTCTGACCAGTAATAGATACCTTCTGGAAGCATTTCACTTATTTCTTTATAGATTCTTACTGTATCAATAAGAACATCATCCTTATAAGTTTTAATTATTAAGTTTAATGGCTGCTTTTCGGTTATTATCGTAAAATTATAGTCATCAGAATCATCTGATAGGTGAAGTTGTATCATCACTACAAGACATTAAAATGAATATCATAATTAAGGCTAATGATCTTAGTTTAGATAGTTTCATATTTTTTCCTGTCTTAAAATTTAAATCAGTTCACTAAATTAGTAATTATTAAAAGAATAACCAAGTAGTGATTTCATTATGATATCATATAATAATCATCTAATTTTGAGTTGCTATATATTATGAATCAATAAATGTCTAAAATAATTAAAATCAGTATCTCGGCTTTTCTAATAGCAATTAATCTCCTAATTGCTTTTAGCTATTATTCTATTCCTAACAACCTGGTTAATGAAGCTGACTCCAATACTGTAGTTAATAATTACAAAAATGATCATTCGATTCTCTATAATGTAATTATAACAGAATATTCATCTTTCAAAATTTGTAGTAGTTTAGAAAGTTATTCGAAATCCAATAGTAATCTTCAATTACTAGCAAACAAAGACATAGAGTTTAACATAGACTCTATTACTTCTTTTCTTTACAAACAAATACGTAAAGAATTATCTCTCCAAAGAAAAACAAAAATTCTATTCCCATTCCACGATTATAGTTAATTAATTCTTCAAATCTACGATGATCTAAAACTTATTTGTAAATGGTTCTAGTTGATGACTACGAACCATATTGAAGTATAAATTAATAATAATTAGGATTATAAAAATGGAAATGAAAACATTTATTATGGTGTCTATTACTGTAATAGTAGTAGTTGCACCATTCGTAATAGTTTATCTAAAAAACAAATGTAAAACTGGTAAAACTAAATCTGTTCTTTCAAAATATAGCTCTCTCTACAATAGCAATATAGATGAGTCTGACACATTGGGTAATATGGCAATAGGTATAGATTATAAACAAAGAAGACTCTTCTTTATAAAGCACTACAAGAGCAAAGAAGTTGAACAGATTATAGATCTGAACGAGATAAAGTCAGTAAAGTTGGTTAATGAGAAAAGATCAGTTAAGACTGGAAAGACAAGCACTTTAGTAGTAGAAAGGATAGAATTAGTATTAGCAAAAAAGGACAATAGTAATCAAAATATTATTCTTGAAATATATAACGAGAATGTGAATATGGTTTTGAGTGGCGAAGTCCAATTAGCCAATAAGTGGAATACAATTTTAGAGAATATTCTGCACTCGAATTAAACTCTACTCAGCCAAATACTAAGATTACAATTTGCTCAGTTTGATGAGAACCGTAGAGACGTACTGCGTACGTCTAAAATCCCCCAACCCCCCTTTGACAAGGGGGCTTTAAGGCATGTCGTTAC
>JAGQWJ010000021.1:17379-50210 GCA_020437395.1 Ignavibacteriota bacterium
TAAGAACCGTAGAGACGTACTGCGTACGTCTAAAATCCCCCAACCCCCCTTTGACAAGGGGGCTTTAAGGCATGTCGTTACTCTAAAGGAGTGAAACGAACGAAGTGTCTATTGACACTGTTGATTCTTCATTTACTCGATGCTTCGCTCTGGGTCGTTCAGAATGTTAGTGTTGCAAATAATACAATGCAAATCAGTTTTGAATAAAATTAATAACTCCAACCATGAGTAAACATTTTTCGCTTTTTATCCGTATATTATTTTTTTGAGAAAATACAATTTTTTGAAATGAAAATTACTTCTTTTATTTTTGCTTTTATTCTTACTTTATCATTGTCCTTAGCTACTGAACTGACTCAACTTTACAAGAAAAATCAGACTCCAACATATACTGAACTAATATCTCACTACAAACGGTTGGCGGACACTTATGAGTCTGCTCGATTGTTAGAGTATGGTAAGTCAGATAGCGGTGAGCCGATTTATTTGTTCGTCGTTTCTCATAGTGGAATATTCGATGCGGATAGTATAAAATCAGCAGGATTGGCAACAGTTTTGATTAATAATGCTATTCACCCAGGCGAACCTTGCGGCGTTGATGCCTCTGCAAAATTGGCCGAAGATTTGCTCTCTGAGGGTGTGATACCGAACACAAGAGTTGTTACTTGTATTATTCCAGCTTATAATATAGGTGGTATGCTGAATAGAGGATGTTGCAGCCGAGCTAACCAAGATGGGCCAGAAGAATATGGATTTCGCGGGAATGCTAAGAACTTAGATCTCAATCGAGATTTTATAAAGGCAGACGCTGAGAATACAAAAGCTTTTTATAGAATTTATCACGATTGGAAACCGCAAATATTCGTGGATGCCCACTCGACGAACGGTGCTGATTATCCTGCTGAAATGACTTTAATCAATACTGCAAGGTCACGAGTAGAACCAAGTATGGTAACTTTCTTTAATTCGGTTTTGAGCAATTCGATTTATATTGGAATGATGAGAGAAGGATACTCAATAAGCCCGTATTATCACACTTTTGGTGACACTATAACCGATGGATTCAAGGAATATATGGATACCCCACGCTATTCGACTGGATACACAACCTTATTCAATACTATGGGCTATGTATCCGAAGCCCACATGCTTAAGCCCTATCCCGTTCGAGTAGAAGCCACTTATACATTATTGAAGAATATAATTAAATTTGCTCAGATAAATTCAAGTGCAGTGATAAGTGTTTTCAACAATGCGAATAAAGAAATTCGTAGAATCAAAGAATATGGAATAAATTATAAATTAGATACTACAACTAGACTAGAGGTAAAATTTGAGAGTTACCGCAAGAAATATAGAATTAGTGAAGTAACTGGATTACCTATTCACTACTTTGATAAATCTATACGAGATACTAATACTATTCCATACTATGCTGATTACAAACCAGAGAAAAAAATACAAGTACCTCGCTATTACGTGTTACCACAAGCTTGGAGATCAGTAAAAGAAAGGTTAGACTTAAACCAAATTGAATACAGAACTCTTGCTAAAGATACAACTATGCAAGTGGAACTATACTATATTAGCAAATACGAGACTTCAGAGCGGCCTTACGAAGGGCACTATTTCCACTATAACACAGAAGTTGTAAAAGACACTCAAGTAGTTGAACTACAAGCTGGAGATATGATAATACCGACAGATCAAGACGGTATTCGCTATATTATAGAATCGCTTGAACCTGAGGCAGAGGACTCCTTCTTTTCGTGGGGATTCTTCGACAGTATTTTGCAACAAAAAGAATGGTTCAGCGATTATGTATTCGAACCCAAAGCAAAGCAAATATTAACTGAAAACCCCAAATTAAAAGCGGATTTCGAACAGAAGAAAAAGAATGACAAAGAGTTCGCCTCTAACTCGTGGGCTATGTTATATTATATATATGCAAACTCGAAGTTCTACGAAAAGACTCATAATAGATACCCAATTTTTAGGGTGATGTGATTTGGGTTGAGTGACCAGGGGAGAGTATAAGCACCCAAGTTTTCAAGTCCTTTTGACAAAGGGCTCAATCCCATTGTTCGTCATGCAAACAATGTCACTTAGTTCAAATCCAGTTAGCGAAGTCTCAAGGTGTGATCCTCAATTGCTACTTCATTTGTGTAAAAAAAATAAGGTATTGTGGTTTATGTAGTTATGAGAGAATAAATTAAGTACTTTTTTTCGTACAATTCCTTAATCTTGAGTTTCAAGTAAGCTTCTACCACACAACAATCAAATCATCTAATAATCGAATATCAAATTTACCAATTTCGTTGAATACTGTCAGAGATACACTATACTTCCCAGGTGATTTATATATATGAACAGGATTTTCTTCTGTTGAAGACTTGCCATCTCCGAAATTCCATATATACTTAACCGCATCACCAAATGAGCGATTCTTGAAAGTTACTGTCAATGGTGCTTTTCCGCCGAGTATATCAGCTGAGTAAAAGGCAGATAGTTTATCTTTTGCATTAACTTGAGTGACTATTGTATCTTTAGTCCCAAATTCATTTTCAACCACTAAAGACACAGAATAAGTCCCACTTTTATTATACTTATGTTCTAAATTGCGTTCACTAGATTTATTACCATCTCCCAAATCCCAAGACCATTTGACTATCGGACCTTTTGAATTATCTGTGAGTTTAAATGTATTTTTTTCTATTAACTCACTTGTGAAATTTGCTTTAGCATAGTCCAATCCTAAATCTAAATCGAATCTATAAAGGTAACCACCTGAACCATGTGAAAGGTATTTCCCATCATCTAATCTGGTGAGTATTCTTCCCAAATATGGTTTATCGTTGAGTGTGTCTCGGATTATATTGTGTGATGGAAGATGTATAACACTATTATAGGACTTTTTATCAGTAATTCCAACATAATTAAAGATTACCGATCTAGATGGCTCGTCATAATAATAGCCACCAAAGAATTTTTTATCTGCTACATAGTATGATTTTAATGTCTTCGATTTTTGAAAATTATAGATGCGGAGAGTGTCATAGGTCAGTGCAATTGCCAAAGAATCATTTATTATGAAGCTAGAATTTTGTGACAACTGCATACTTTTAACTCCAAATTGGTATAAACCGTGTAGTGGTTTACTCGTATCACCTAGGTTACAAACATTGTAAGTATCAGGATCATCAATTGTATTATTACCAATTTGTCTAAGATTAGTATTAAAACTTATCATATAATTGAGTGATGAGCTAATAGTAGCATTAGGTAGGAATAAACTTGAAATCGTTGTTGTGTAATTTTCTTTAGTATTTTGAAAATATGTACTATGTCTTTTATATTTGTAACTACCATCGATAATAAAATAATCTGCATAAAGTAAAACTACATCATTTTTATAAGCAAAGAATTTTATTTCACTTTCCCCTCCATTATGAACCGCTGATCCGTTTTTCCAATCATAATCAATATAAGTAAGAGAATCTATTTTACCGTCTTTCTTAGAAGTAACCCAATACTCTGCTATACCTCCAGCGTCGAACTCATAACCATATATCTTATGTATATCATCATAGGGTACATCCCAAGCTGCAGGTTTGTATCTATTTATATTGGGCATATCTACTATTTTATAGCCCGAGCCATCTTTGCTTAGATAGTAACCCTTATTTTTAAACTTTATAAAAAATGATGTATCTATTTTTTTGAAATATTCAATTCCAACAACTTTGAAATCACTAGATTCATATCCATCTTGTTTAGTCCATATAGTATTTGTGTCGATTGTAACTAATCTATCTAATACAGCAGGTTGCTGAGATTGCACTAAGTAACATGATAAAAATGCAAGTATTAATATTATTTTCATTCTAATACCCTACCATTATTTTCTTAGTATAAAGTGTACCTCTATATTCAAAAACAAAAATATAGATACCGTTATTTAAGTTAATTTGATTTAACTTACTTGGTAAAACTATTTTCTCACCTAGATAATTATAAACTGAAAAGTCCTCTATTTCTGGACTTAACTTAACCATATTTCCATTTTGGAAGATTTGTTCAATTCTATCTTCATATTCTATGTCCGTTTTTGTTTCTTTTAGCTTTACCTTATAAATTTTAGAATTATTAGAAGCTATGTAGAATAAACTATCCTTTGACATAGTTACATCATTTGTAATGCCTATATTTAGTTCAATTGAATTCGCTTTAACCCCCCACAATGTTTCGCTATATGGTTCGAGAGTATCTTCGGGAAAACTGTAGATTGTACCAGACTTTATAAATATATGCAAATCCCTATCTATCTTAAATGGTTTTACAAGACGGTATGCACCTATTTGGAAACCGATCATCCTCGAGAAATTTGAATCCCAAGACTTACTAAATGTGAGGAAATTATTATTACCATTAACTGCTGAACTGTATAATCTATTGTTAATATTAAATAGTTTGAGTGAGTCAGAAGTTCCATCAATACCACTTTCGATTCCATAACTACCTATTTTTCGATTCTCTAAATAAAATGCGTAGAAATCATATTCTTTATAGGAGCCACCTCCGTGAGATTGATGAGTCCCTAAATAAGCACTTCTACCTCCGAAAAAGTATTTGCCTTCGGCATAAACTACTGAAAGTAAACCGTATTTATCAGAAAAAGTATCATAAGCAATCCAATCGGTATTGAATTTTTCTTTATGAAATACAAATCGATTAGCTGTAATAACAAGGCAATCGCTATAGTCTTTTGCGGCTATTCGGGTTAGGTTTTTATCAGTGTCTATACTCAGGTCAATCCAGTTATTCCCGTAATCCATAGACCTATAGACCATCCCACTATCACCAACTACAAACATAGTGTGAGCGTTGAGTGAATAGAAATGATTTATTTTGTGAGGTGCATCGAAAACTATTGACCACGTCTTACCGTCATCTTCGGACCTAAAAACTTTGTTTTCTGCCCTACATAGTATAGTCTCATTATACACTGAAATGTCGTGTAACTCAAGACTATCATAAGGCAGCGTTATTTTTTCCAAATCAAAATCTAATGAATATACACTAGAAAATGACAAAAAGAAAAAAAGTATTTTGATTTGTGTTGATTTCATATCTATATAGACACATAAACAACAAAAACGTCTCAAGAACTATGAATTTTTTTTGTTCTTTCTAATTTGCTGCCGAATATGTGATTTAAAAATTAAAATTTTTTTTAATGTCTTGTCTCATTCTAAATGATTTGGCGTATCGTCAATCAGCACGAACCCAGTTAGCGTGACTTGCCCCAATTAAAGTTGACAGACTATGAATTGCAATTTTTACGATTATTATTTCTCATTCTAAAGAATTTCAGTAAGTTAAAATAAAAAAGAGAACGATGATTACAAAAGAATACTTCAAATTTTTCGCTGAACTAGAACAAAACAACAACAAAGAGTGGTTCGATGCTAACCGTAAGAGATACGACAAGCATGTAAAAACGGCATTCAAAAAATTAGTAGAACAGATTATAACAGAAGTTGCTTTTGTAGATGATTCTATTGCTTCGCTGGAAGCAAAAGATGCTATATTCAGAATCAATCGTGACATTCGTTTTAGTAACGATAAGACCCCATATAAAACACAAATGAGTGCTATAATCTCACCAATTGGTAAAAAAGATAAGACAAACCCAGGGCTATATTTCGAGATTGATAAATCTGGGATAAATGTTTACGGTGGTACTTATATGCCAGACAAAGACCAATTGCTGAATATTCGAAATTGTATAGCTGAGGATATGGACGGGTTCCACAAAGCATTAGCTAATCCCGAATTTGTAGCTCATTATGGTGGTTTTGCTGAGTCTGAAAAACATAAGCGTTTACCCAAAGAGCTACAACCAGCTGCAGAGGAAGAACCACTCATTTACAATAAGGCGTTCTACTTCATGAGCAGAGAAGAAGTTGACTATGATGACCCGCGAATAGTTGATATAATAATGATCAAATTCCTAGCAGCAAAACCAGTTTCCGATTGGCTGAAAAAAGCAATAGGTTAAGCACTGAAGAATATTACAAAAATAGACTACTAAAGTTTAGATTTCTATTCATCGAGGTTGGTTGTACGTCCTACCAAATCGATAATCTCTAAATTGATGTTGTTTTAGTGTTTAATTAAGGTTAAATTTCGAGTTTATTTATATATATTTTGCAAGAATAATTATGATAAAAGTCTCTAGATTCATAACCTTAGATAACTTTATAACTAAGCAAGAAAACTTTCACCCTGGAGCTTCTGGTGAATTTACTTCTTTTATGCACGATTTGACCTTTGCCGTTCGGTTGATAGCTCGAGAAGTTCGAAGAGCAGGAATCAATGACATAATCGGACTAACAGATGAAGTAAATGTACATGGTGAACAAGTTAAAAAACTGGATATTATTGCCAATGAGATAATTATTAAATCGATGAATCATACGGGCAAATTAGCAGTGATGGCTTCGGAGGAAAACGAAGAATTAATCCAAATACCAAGTAAATATCCCAAGGGTAAATATGTGTTGGTGTTTGATCCACTCGATGGTTCTTCTAATATTGATGTCAATGTTACTATAGGTACAATCTTTGGACTTTACAAAAGAGTTACAAAAAGTGATGAGGAATGTAACGTTGATGATGTGTTGCAAAAAGGATACAAACAAATAGCTTCTGGCTATGCACTCTACGGGAGTAGTACAGTTTTTGTCTATACAACTGGCAATGGAGTGAACGCATTCACTTATGACCCAACTGTTGGCGAGTTTATCTTATCTTATGAAGGTATTACAATCCCAGAAAGGGGTAAATATTACTCGACAAACGAAGGCAATAGTTATAAATGGTCAGAACAGTTCAAAAAATATATTAATTACTTAAAAGAAAAATCTGAAGATGGCTTCAGACCTTATTCTGCTAGATATATTGGCTCAGGTGTTGCGGATATACATCGCACATTGCTCTATGGAGGCATATTTGCATATCCTTCGGACAAGAGCAATCCGAACGGGAAACTAAGATTAGTTTACGAATGTAATCCTTTAGCTATGTTGATAGAGCAAGCAGGTGGTATGGCTACGAATGGAAAAGAGAGAATATTGGATATACAACCAAAAAATATACACGAACGTAGCCCACTTTATTTGGGCAGTAAATATGACGTAGAGGAATGCATGGCGTTTCTCAATGATAACAAATAGGCAATGTTTAAAAAGAAAAAATTAGCACAAAATAGCGGAAAAGAAGAGCATTCCGAACAAGCGGAAATGGGATTCATGGACCACCTAAGCGAGCTTCGGAAACGACTCGTTTATATAGTACTTAGTATTTTATTTGGTGCTGCCGTATCTGGTTATTTCATAGAGCCAATAATGAACGGAATATTGCTAAAACCTGCTTTGGATGCTGGTTTGGATTTGCAAAACCTCAGAGTATTTGGTATGCCAATGCTCTATTTTAAGGTTGTTCTTATTGCTGGAGTTATAATTGCAATTCCATTTATTTTGTTCCAATTATGGAAGTTCGTAGAGCCAGCGTTGTATAAAGCAGAGCGTGGTTGGGCAAAGCGTATTACTTTCTTTACGACTTTTTGTTTTGTTTGTGGTATATGTTTCGCTTATTATGTTATGATACCTTCGATGTTGAAATTTTCAGCAGATTTTGGCAGTGTAAATGTTAAAAACCTGATTGATATAAATGAATATTGGGGTTTCATTTTGCTGATGATATTGGCTGCTGGAATATTTTTTGAGTTGCCTATGGTATCTTTCGTATTGTCTAGGTTCGGTTTGCTGACTCCCAGATTTTTAAGGAAATATAGAAGACATGCAATCGTTGTTATATTAATAATTGCAGCTATTTTGACACCAAGTCCAGATCCATTTAATCAATTAATAGTTGCTGTACCAATTTATGTGTTATATGAGATAAGCATTATTGTTTCTGCTGTCTCGATTAGGAAATACTATCAGAAAGAAGAGACGGTAGAATAAATGAGTTTACAAACAATCAGCACTCCAATAAAGGACGAATTAGAAGAATTTGACAAATACTTCAAAAGTTTGATGAGAACGGATGTTGCATTACTTGATATCGTTTTGCGATACTTAACGAAGAAAAAAGGTAAGAGAATACGCCCCATTTTAGTTTTTCTTACGGCCCACATATTAGGTGAAATAAACGAACGAACATATCGTGGTGCGGCTATGGTAGAGCTATTGCACACGGCTACTCTTGTGCACGATGATGTTGTAGATAGAGCGGAAACTAGGCGAGGGCTACTTTCAATAAATGCAAAGTGGAACAACAAAATAGCAGTATTGGTGGGCGATTTTCTACTTTCCAAAGGATTGCTAATTGCAACAGAAAACCAAGAATATGGTTTTTTGGATATAACGAGCAATGCTGTAAAGCGGATGAGCGAAGGTGAATTGCAGGCGATAGAAGTAATAAAGACGCGAGAAATAACAGAAGAAGTATATTTCAGAATTATATCGGACAAAACAGCGGCCTTGATTTCTACATGCACTCAAATAGGAGCTGCAAGCGTGAGTAAAGACGTAGAATTAATAAGCAAGATGAGAGAATTTGGTGAGAATATAGGGATGGCATTCCAACTGAAGGATGATTTATTCGACTATCTGTCGGAGAGTCGATTAATTGGTAAACCTGTTGGCAATGATATAAGAGAAAAAAAGATAACACTTCCACTTATTCATGCTTTTGAGAATAGTGGTAAAAGTGAAGCAAAAAAAATAAAGAAAATGATAAGAAAAGGTGATCTCTCTAATAAAGATGTTAAATATATTATAGATTTTACGAAGGCCAACAACGGGATAGACTATACGGTAAATATTTCTAACGAATATAAAAGAAAAGCATTGGAAATACTCGAAGAACTACCAACTAATTCAGAAAGGCAGACTTTAGTAGATTTGGCTGAATTTGTAATAAATAGAGAAAATTAATTATTTTGGTAAAATAAATTTAAAAAAAGAGCAGCATAAATATGGACAAATTAGTAATTGAAGGTGGAGTTAGTTTAAAAGGAAGGACTAAGATATCGGGGGCGAAAAATGGCTGCTTGGCGATTATGCCAGCATGTTTACTATCTCCTGGAGTATATAACTTAAAAAACACACCTAATTTGACCGATGTTTGGAGTATGTCAAGATTACTAAGTGCTATGGGTGCACATTCCGAATTGAATGGCGACAATCTATTCCTAGACACAAGAGATGTAAACAGTTGGGAAGCACCCTATGAGTTCGTAAAAACTATGCGAGCTTCTTTCTATGTATTAGGTCCACTTTTAGCCAGATTTGGTAAAGCAAAAGTATCGTTGCCTGGAGGTTGTGCATGGGGTCCAAGACCAGTTGATTTACATATTAAGGGTTTACAAAAACTTGGTGCAAAAATAGATATAGAAAATGGATACATAATAGCCGATGCTACGGATTTAGTTGGTGGAAGATTTAATTTTGATATATCAAGTGTGGGAGCAACAGGTAACGTCATTATGGCAGCTGTAAAAGCCAAGGGGACCACTTTGTTGACTAATGCGGCAATAGAACCAGAAATAACTGCTCTTGCTCGATTTTTAGTAAAAATGGGTGCAAAAATCGATGGTATAGGTACAACTCAATTGGAAATAGAGGGTGTAGAGGATTTAAAGGCAGTAGATGAAGAAATTGTCCCTGATAGAATAGAAGCTGCGACTTTTATGATAGCAGCGGCAATGACAAAAGGAGACGTTGAATTAACAAATGTCAACCCTTATCACCTCGCAGCAGTCATTGGTAGGATGGAAGAGACAGGTGCCGAAATCGATGTAAATGCCGATACAATCCGGGTTAGTATGAAAGAAGATATTAAACCGATTGATATTACAACTTCGGTTTATCCTGGGATACCAACAGACGTACAAGCACAATGGACAGCTTATATGTTAGCGGCTAATGGGACTTCAAAAATTATTGATAATATTTACACTGATCGATTCAAACATATTCCAGAACTTCAAAGATTGGGTGCAGATATTTCTGTTTCAGACAATACTGCTATTGTAAAAGGTGGTAAAACTCTTTCTGGTGCACAGGTTATGTCGTCTGACCTTAGAGCAAGTGCTTCGCTTATTTTAGCAGGTTTAATTGCGGAAGGTCGTACGGAGGTTCTCCGTGTTTATCATCTGGATAGAGGTTATGAGAAAATAGAACAAAAATTATCAGCTTTAGGTGCTAATATAAGGCGCGAAAAAGCAAATCTAATCTAAAAAAAAGAGCAGTTAATTTTATTAACTGCTCTTCTATTAGTATGGAAAAATTGTTGGGGTTCTTTTCCTACTTATGATTGAATGAATTTAGCATCCATATAGTTTTTTCTTGAAAACGTATTAATTCTGTCATCATATCCACTGTACTCTCATCACCAGTTTCATCCGCAATTTTCAATGCGTCTCTTTCCTTATCAATAAGAATTTTCAAATTTTCTACCGTTTTGCTAACAGTTTCGTGGCTCGAAGTAACATTTTTGTACTCTTTAATTGACGATTGCTTCACATAGTCAGAATAAGTATGCAAAGGAACAGCTTCTAATGTAACAATTCGCTCGGCAATTTCGTCTATTGAAAGTTGAGCAGCATTGTAAAGCTCTTCAAATTTTACGTGTAGTGTAAAAAAGTCGTTACCTTTGAGGTTCCAATGGAATCCTCTTAGATTTTGGTAATATAATTGATAGTTAGCTAATAGGTCATTAAGTTTTTCGGTTAAAGTTTTTACCTTTGATTTATCTAATCCAATTGAATTTTTCATTATTTTTCTCCTTTACTTTATAATAAATTATAAACCTTATGAATATTAACGGACAGAACTATCTTTTATTTCACAAGTTAATTATAATTTTATCAAATCGAACTTTATAAGTAACTTGCGAGTTTTGAATGCGTAATATTGGAATATTTTTTTTTAGTTTAATATGGTGGAGCTTATTTTAAATCTGCTACTTTTTTATGTAATTATTTTGAATCAACCTACTGATAGTGGTACGTTATTTGTATATAGCTAATACCTATATATTGCAGCAGTATGTTAAATAAGATTTTCAAACATATACTTTTGGTGATTTTGTTTTTATCCCTAATTGGATCTAAAACAAATAGTAGTGAATTTGGCTCAAATTTCAGTCAAAACACTCCACTGAGAACCAATCCCTTATCCATCTTTACAGCATTGATGCCGTTAAGCTTGTATATGTACTATTTCCAACCTGATTATGAAAGTCTTGAAATCAACAAAAGCTTATTCAAAGACGACACATTAGCATCCTACAAAAGCCCTTTTTTCGATTATAATGGTTATTATCGACAAAAGTACGGCCAAAATAATTTCGGTTTATCAGATACTTTGAGTGGCTATAAATATGAAAATGAATTGGATTCTACAAGTAACAGAGTAAGGGCAACCGAGAAAATAGATGACGTGGAGCTTTCCTCTAGTATTAATATGTCAATTGATGATTACTTGAATTACAGAAAAAAAGTAATTACAGAGCAAGTTTGGGATTCGCTTCTTACAAGATACGACATTAAAAAAGCTATGTCGAGTCGTGATTTGGCGAGGTTGATGGCTGATGCCACGGGGATTTCAATTCCTATTCCCCCTAATCCGCTGATGGGCATCTTCGGTAAGCCACAAATCAACATAAACGTAAACGGTGAGGTAAATTTACGGTTAGGTTGGCGTTGGGACTCACAGAACTTAGGTACAGTTTCTGCTTTCGGTCAAACACAATCAACACCAATCTTCTCTCAAGACATTAGAGTGAACGTAAGTGGGGGCATCGGAGATAAATTGAAGCTCAGTACTGATTGGAACACAAGCCGAAATAACTTTGGGAATGATAACCAATTCAAAGTCGGTTACGAAGGATATGAAGATGATATTATTAAATTAGTTGAGTTTGGTAACGTTAATTTACCACTAAACTCACAGTTGATTAATGGTGGTCAAACTTTGTTTGGTGTTCGCTCCGATTACCAATTTGGCCCACTATATTTGAAAACAATATTTGCACAAAGAAGAGGCGAAAAGAGATTTGTAGATGTCAGAGGTGGTTCGAATAAGACACCTTTCCAAGTACGTCCTCCTGATTTCTCGCGTAACCACTTTTTCTTAGATAATGATTATAAAAAAGTCTATAAAGATTATTGGGCTTCTCCTAAACCTGTTATTCCTCAATCGGCTAATACTGTGAGGGTAAAGGACATAGAAGTTTGGGAATCGACAAATACTGTAACGAGTCCACAAGTTTCAGAGGTTATCGCCTATGCTACTATCAACCCGGAACCAAATCCGCTGAATTTTATTAATAATCCAGCGCTCAACAATCCTAATGTTGCAATACAAACAGGTATCGTAGAGAGAGGAAGATTCCAGAAGTTAGACACGAATCAATATGAAGTGGATAGAAACTTAGGTACATTAACAATCAAGAATCTACGTGAAGACCGTAAATATGCTGTTTCTTATATCACAGAAGGTCTAACTCCATCGGCAGATGATGATCTTTATCATGGTGCATTTAGCAACTCAGTTGGAGTGAAAGACACTTTAATCTTGAAATTAGTATCTGTGCCGAATATGCAACCTGGATTTGATACTCTTTGGTCACGTCAGATGAAAAATATTTATTCGATTGGCTCTACGAATGTTAATTTAGATGAGACAACGATTAACTTATGGTACATAAACCAAGATAATGACTCAACAGATGTTTTGCCAAATGCACCTGACAAGTTGGTAACAATTCTAGGTGTAGATAGAACGAACACTTCGGGTTTAGCACAGCCAGATGGAGAGTTTGATAAAACAGCCGGTTCACCATTTTTCAATCAACGAACTGGAGAAATCACATTCCCTTCCGTAGAGCCATTCCGAGAAGGTCTAAGAGATTATTTCGAAAAACAAGGTTCTCCGGCATTGGCAGACCAATATATTTTCTCTGACATTTACGATACTGTTAGAGTAGTAGCGGAGCGAAATACTGCCAGAAACAGATTTATAATAGCAGGGGAAGTGTCGGGAAGAGCAGCAGGTAAGATTTCATTGGGAGCATTCAACTTAGCCCCAGGTAGTGTAAGAGTATTTTTGGATGGAAGACAGTTGCGAGAGTTCCAGGACTATGTTGTTGACTATTTTTCTGGTACTCTAACTCTCCGAAATCCGTCTGCATCGGCACCAGGTGCCAATTTGAAAGTTGAGTATGAGCAACAAGACGTATTCCAGATTGCGACAAAAACTTTAGCTGGAATAAGAGGTGACTATTTACTTTATGATGGCCGTAGGGCAACAGCAACTTTGGGTTTCACCTTTATGCACTATAACCTTGCTGCGATAAACGACCGGGTGCAATTAGGCAACGAGCCAATAGCGAACTCTATATTCGGACTCGATGGTAGATTAGAGTGGGATGCTCCTTGGCTTACTAAAGCGTTAGACTTTTTACCATTTTACGAAACAAAAGCAGCATCTAGTTTGTCTCTTGGTGGAGAGATGGCTATTATATTCCCAACTCCAAACAAGAAAGAATCTACTGCTGCATCGGACAATGGTGAAGCAGCCGTTGACCTAGATAATTTTGAGGGCGGGGAGAGATCAATTAGTTTGGGGCTCAATCCTTCTCAATGGCAATTCTCCTCTGCACCATTAGATAGTTCGATAGCTCAAACTGGGCCAGAAAGAAATTTATTCAGAGGTAGATTGTCTTGGTTCAAATATTTCATTCCTAGAATTCCAGTAAGGGAGGTTTATCCTGACCAACAAACAACTGTTGGTAATAATAACCTAAGCCCATTAGAATTGTTCTACAATCCAGAGTTTAGAGGAATTTATAACAAAAATCCTGAGTACTTAGATTCACTGAATCCTGAATACAACCCTTTGGATAGATTCTTAGACAAAAACGGGAACAAGGACAGGGTATGGGGTGGTATGCAAAGATTACTATCTTCGTTCAATACAAATTTTGATACGGAGAATATAGAATATTTGGAGATAATGCTGCGAATAGACAATCAGGGCGACAATTCTACAGAAATGTACATAGATTTAGGTCAAATCAGTGAAGATATAATTGCTAATAATGCTTTAAATACAGAAGACGGTATTACAGAAGCAAACCCACTTCCTAACAACCGGATAGATGAAGGTGAGGATGTAGGGATTGATGCGATTAATGATGCTCAGGAGAAAGAAGAGTATCCATTCCCACTAAACTTAGAAGACGATCCAGCAAGAGATAATTATAGTTTTAATTTCGGACAAAGTAACGAAGATCAAAAAGCCGATGATTTCTTGTACTATAATAATTTTGAGGGGAACGCATCGCAATCGGAATTAGGACAGTTCCCAGACAAAGAAATATTGAACAATAATAATGGTCAGACGATAACACTTGACAATAGTTATTTTCGATATAAAATAGACGTAACAAACTTAGACCCTAACACTAACCCTCAGATTGTTGGTGGTAATCAGGCAGCTGGATGGTTTCAGTTTCGTTTACCAATCAGAAGACCAACTAGCAGAGTAGGTAACCCACTGTTCTCGAACGTTCAGTATATTAGAGTCTCGTTCAAAGGTGGGCCTGCTTATGTTCAAATAGCAGATTGGAAACTAGTTGGTTCACAGTGGCAACGTATCAGCAATTTCTTAGATGTACCAGAGAATGATTCGGTAATGTCTTTGTCATTTGTAAATAGGTTTGAAAATAAAGGTGCACCAGATTTCTACACTATGCCTCCAGGAGTAAGACCACCGAGACAGCTGAATAGTCCTAACAATGAAGATTTGGAGCTTAATGAGCAATCTCTTGCTCTAAGGGTTGATAATCTGAACTACGGCGAAGAAAGGATGGCTACTCGTGTTTTCAGAGCTTTAGATTTATTTTATTATAAAAAACTGAAATTCTTCTTCCACGGTGATGGTTCTATGCCGGGACAAATAGTACCAGGTGTGACTCCGAAAGGATATGCTTTTATAAGATTCGGAACGGATTCGGCAAACTACTACGAATATAGAAAACCGATTCAACGCGGATGGACAGATGTTCAAATAAACTTAGAAGAGCTTACTGCAATCAAGCAATTGAGAGACTCATTGCAAAAACGCGAAAGGCAGGAATTCCCAGTGCCTGGAGACCCAATAGCAGTATTTGCTATAAAGGGTAATCCAGTGCTAACTCGTGTTTCATTTATCGGGTTAGGTATTGCCAATCCGGAGGAAAGATATCCGAATGAATTGACTACTACTGTGTGGTTCAACGAACTTAGATTAACCTCACCAGAATCGAGTAGTGATATTGCTGCTATAGCAAGTGCTTCGGTTAAGTTGGCAGACTTAGGGACAATAGATGCATCATTTAAAACCCAAGAACCGAACTTCCACAGATTAGAAGAACGCTTCGGTAATCGTATGCAAACCAGCGAATTCACTGTGTCAATGCAGGGGCAATTGAATAAATTCATGCCAAAAAGCTTTAGTGGTATGAACCTCCCAATCAATTATAGTCACTCAGAAAGAGTAGAAACACCTGAATTTCAGGCAAACAACGATGTAAATCTTGAAGTTGCTGCTAATATTGCAAAAGAAAGAGCTATAGACAATGGCTCGTCTGAACAAGAAGCTCAGGAAATAGCTGACAATATTGTAAAACGTTCGCAAACATTAGTAGTGCAAGACAGTTGGGGAATGAATGGGGTCAAACTTGGGTTACCTGTTAACCACTGGAGCGTTAACGAAACGATCAACAAACTGGTTTTTGGATATAACTACACCCAAGAATACCAAAGGACTCCAATTTATGAACAGAGGTTTTACTGGCAATGGAGAGCTGATGTCAGATATGCGAACAGAATCCCTGAACTTTTGACCGTATCTCCTCTAACATGGGCAGATAGTTTACCTATTATTGATACATATAGCAAAGCAAAATTCAATTTTTTACCAAATTCAATTGGATTTGGCTTGGATATGAACAGACAAAGAAGGACGGAGCAATCTAGATTCTTGGATTTTGCTAGTCCAGTTGTAAGAGATTTTACTGCAAACAGGACAATAAATTTCTCTTGGAAATTTGTAGAAGGCGGTTTTCTTAATCCCTTGTTGGACTACAATTTCGTTACTCGTTCAACATTAGTAAAATTTGAATCGACAGAAGATGGACGACAACGAACTGGAAGTGAATTAGCTAAGTCCATTTTCTTCAAGGACGGTGCTGCTATAAATTTTGGTGACGATATAAATCATTCTCAAAATGTAACACTCAACTTAACACCTCAGCTTCCGAATGTTGCTAGTATCAATAAGTATTTTAAGATTACAGGTCAATATGTTGTAGATTATCAATGGACTAATCCACTTCACCCAGACCAATCGCTTCGTGATATATCTAAACAAGCAAGTTACAATAGTTCAACTAGGTTCACTGGTACATTGAACCTAAAACAACTGGGGGACACATGGTTTAAGGTTACAAAACCTTCAATTACCCGAATTACTCCTGTTGATACTAACTTAACTGTTCTCGATGAAATTGGTAATATATTTAAGTTTATTTTTCTCGATTTCGAGACTGTTAGACTAGCACTCAATCAGACCAATGCTTCTGTTAACCCTGGTGTTTATGGAGAAACTGGTATAAACAATTTTTGGGGATTAGGTGGCAGTACCCTTGCAAATGGGCCAAGTTTACCATATCAACTTGGGCTTGTTAGTAGCCCTCATGGTGGTTTCAAAACTGTATCTTCTTCGTCATTCCCATTCTTCGGTTTTTCGTCCTTTGGTGGGCTAAGACCACCCAATGGGATAATGCAAGATAACTTCAATCAATCAACAACACTTGATATATCGACTTCTCGACCATTGTGGAAAGGGGCTCAGTTAGATTTGAAGTGGAACTCTACGGTTGCATATAATAGGAACGAAACTGTTCTTACGGACAACAATGGTGTACCAACTTATACTAACGTAATAGCAATGCGTTCTTTTAGCCGATCTTATCTTTCTTTCCCAACAATTTTCGGATTTAATCCATTCGGAAATACTATGGATAATGTAGTCGATGAGTACAACAGAAGGGCTACTATTATCGAAAATAGTGGAATTTCTGAATTAGAACAAAATAGAGCAAAACAAAGAGCATTGTCGGAATCATTTTTCGAGAAATTAGAAGCTTTCAGTATTAGTAGTGGAGCTGCACGAAAATTCTTACCTGCTCCAAACTACGGAATTACATGGGAAGGTTTGGAAAATTGGGGAATTTGGAGTTCTTACGTAAAAAAAGTTCGTCTTGAACATAGATACAGCTCAATTTATGATGAGAGTATAAAAATAACGGACAAAGGTGAAGCTTATGAGAACCAAATGGTTCAATATGGGTTCCAACCCATGCTTGGTGTATCTTGGACTTTTGACGAAGAAAAATTAGACGGTCAGCTAACTGCAAACTTGAGATGGAATTCGACAACTAATTTCAGTTTAAACTCTTCGAGCAGAAGTATTATACAGAAAACTAACACAAATGAGATTAGTGCACAGGCAAACTATACTATGAAAAGTTTAGAGTGGGAATTTTTGGGTCTTAGTTTGAAGAACAACATAGAATATAGTTTCCTATTTTCAATAAAGGACAATTCAAGAGCAACATTCGACGTTTCGGACGAGGCAAGTCTGGATGGGAACGAAGGAAGAGAGCTGCAAGGAGACACTCAGATAACACTTGAACCACGAATAAGATATTCGATAAGCAATAGAGTAACGGCTTCATTTTTCTTCCGTTATGATGCAACACTAACAGCTGGCGCTGCAAATCCTGGTTTTAGTACTACGCAAGTTGGACTTGATTTGCGAATATCTCTTGCTGGTGGTAGGTAAATTGCAAATCGTCTAATAAACTAACGTAATGACGTATTGCATAAGTCTTGAGAACAAAAAGAAACCCCACATTCGCATGCAGGGTTCTTTTCATAATTCATATTTTAACTTTAGCTTATAGTACTGAGCTTAGGTCGCCGTTTGTGTTGCGAACGCCTTCAGCACTTTCTGCTAGTTTCGCTTTCTCTGCATCTGATAGAGAAATCTCTACAATTTTCTCTATTCCATTTTTACCAAGTACACACGGTACTCCTATGCAAATATCACTTAGACCGTACTCGCCATCTAACATAGCAGAGCAAGGGAACAATTTATGTGAATCTTGTGCTATTGCTCTTACTAATTCTGATACTGCTGCACCAGGTGCATACCAAGCACTTGTACCTAATAGTTTAGTCAACGTAGCACCGCCAACTTTTGTGTCTTCTACTACTTGAGCCATTCTATCAGATGATAGGAACTCAGAAACAGGAACGCTATTTCTTACAGCTTTCTCTATCAATGGAACCATACCAGTATCGCTATGACCACCGATTACCATACCTTCTACGTCAGATGCTGGGCAATCTAATGCTTCGCTTAATCTGTATTTGAATCTAGCACTGTCTAGAGCACCGCCCATACCGATGATTCTATTCTTCGGTAAGCCAGTTGATTTGTGTACTAAGTAAGTCATAGTATCCATAGGATTACTAACTACTATGATAATAACGTTAGGAGATTCTTTGATTAAATTTTCGCTTACTGTTTTTACTATGCCAGCATTGATACCGATAAGTTCTTCTCTAGTCATACCCGGTTTACGCGGAATACCGCTAGTGATGACTGCTACATCGCTACCAGCTGTTTTCGAATAATCGTTAGTGCTACCAGTTATCTTAGTGTCGAATCCATTTAAAGATGCAGTTTGCATCAAATCCATTGCCTTACCTTCTGCAAAGCCCTCTTTGATATCTACTAATACTACTTCTGAAGCGAAATTTTTAATTGCTATATATTCGGCACAACTTGCACCTACAGCACCTGCTCCTACTACTGTTACTTTCATTTTATAACTCCATTCATTTTTAAGGGGATAATTTATAATTAATTTTATTTTGAGAAAAAAAAGCGGTTATTCAAACCGCTTTTAAATATTCTTATTCTTTGTTTATTAACCGTTTACTAATTCTTTGAATTTTGAAGTCGGTAATGATTTTGGTCTTGTGATAGGTAATCCATAAGCTCTGGAAATAACTGCTTGTGAGCAAATACCTATTGCACGAGACACTGAGAACAATACAGTGTAGTATTCGAATTCTTTCAGACCAAAGTGGTAAAGTAATGAGCCAGAACCAGCATCTACGTTTGGCCATGGATTGCTTATTTTCTCAACTTGGTCTAATACTTTTGGTACTACTTTGAATACTCTATCAACAGTTTGGAATACCGGATCGTTAGAACAATTTTCTAAACCGAAAGCGTGGAATGCTGTGAAACGTGGGTCAGTCACTCTTAGTACTGCGTGACCGTATCCTGGAATTACTTTGCCAGCGTCAAGCGTTTCCCAAGTGTATTTTTCGATTTGTTCTTCAGTTGGTGTACCGCCGAATTTTTCCATTGTTTCTAATACCCACTTCAGGCATTCTTGGTTCGCTAAACCATGTAGTGGACCAGCTAATCCGTTCAGTCCAGCAGTTAGAGAGTAGTACATGTCAGATAGTGCAGAGTTAACAGTCGCTGCAGAGAATGCAGATACGTTTCCGCCTTCGTGGTCTGAGTGTAAAGTCAAATAAAGTCTCATTAACTTTGCAAAGTCTCCTTTCTCATTGTCTAACCCAAGCATGTGTGCATAGTTAGCACCTAAATCTGCTCCTGGTTTCGGGTCAATTCTATCGCCTTTATCAAATCGTTTTCTATAAACGTATGCTGCAATTGCAGGTAACTTAGCGATTATGTCTAATGAATCTTCTAATGTATATTCCCAATATTCGGCTTTTGTGATATCATTATAATTTTTTGCGAATTTTGACTCTCTTTGCATAACTAAAATTGCAGAGTTGAACATTGCCATAGGGTGAGAATCAGATGGCATTTCGTTCAATACGTTCCAAACATAGGTTGGTACGTCTTGTCTTTTTTGCAAGTCAGCTTGTAAGTCCGCAAGTTCTTCGCTGTTCGGTAATTCACCTGTTAATAGCAACCATAATATTTCTTCGGGTAATTTGTCAGTTATTTCTCCTAGCTCTTTACCTCTTATTATCAACCCTTTGTTTGGCGGCACTTCAGAAGTATCACACACTAATGCCTTAACGCCACGGATACCACCATAAGCCTGACCTAAAGTTACTTCTGATACTTTCTTGTCGGCGTTTGCACCAACAAATTCTTTGATTTCTTTGATTTGTGCTGGGAGAATACCAGCTAGTTTTTGTTTCAATAATGACATATATAACCTTATATTTATTTTTTGTTTGATTTCTATTGTGCGGAGAACATTTTACTTTAAAACTTGTAACTCAAAAGTCTTACAACTTAATAAATTTCAAAATTGTTTACGAATTATTTATATATTTCTTTTACAAAAGATCATTTTTTTAATTTCAGTTTTTACACTTTTTACAAAAAAAAAGCCGGCAAAAGCCGACTTAAAAAAAAATTAAACTTTACTTTACTTCTTTGTGTAAAGTGTGTCTTCCTAAGAATGGATTGTATTTTTTGATTTCCATTCTATCGGGTGTATTTTGTTTATTCTTCATAGTGGAATATCTAGAAGCCGGTTTTCCTTCTCCCTTTGCCTCAGTGCATTCCAATATAACTTTGATTCTATGACCTTTTTTCGCCATTGTTAACTCCAGATATTATTTTAAATTTGGCTACAAAATTAAGAAGACTTTTCCACAATACAAAGTAAAATAATTAGTCTGATACTTTTTTATAGTCAGAAAATTGTATTATATTACATTCTACATTATCAACAATTGGAAGGTGGCGTTTGTTTGATTCTTACATAGTAATTATTGCAGCTAGTTTAATTATCGTATTATCCTATTTTTTTGATGTAGCATCAAAGAAATTTAAAATCCCTTCAGTACTGTTTCTTATTTCAACTGGACTAATTTTGAAATACGCTGGTGAGTTCTATGGATTCACTTTTCAAGAAGAGTTTTTTAGTGTCTTAGAGCTGCTCGGCATTGTCGGTTTGATTATGATTGTACTCGAAGCAGCTGTTGATTTGAAAATATCTAAAAAGAAAACACCTTTGATTCGGCAATCCTTTGCAGTTGCATTATTTGTGCTTATTGCTACTTCTTTTAGTATAGCCGGTGTGATTTTCTATATTCTAGATAATGAACCTTTTTTCCACTGTTTAGTCTATGCTATTCCTCTTAGCGTGGTTAGTAGTGCGGTTTTGATTCCATCGGTTCATACCTTAACTAAGAGTAAGAAAGAATTCCTTATCTATGAATCTACTTTCTCAGATATTATAGGTATCCTGTTTTTCAATTTTGTAGTAATCCAAGAAGGTAGCATACTCTCATTGTCTGGTATTACTATGATTGTGGCGACTGTTGCCTTTTCGATAATAGTCAGCTATGTGCTTGTTTTTGTTTTTAGTAAAATCAAAACTCACATAAAACTTTTCCTAATGATTGCTATTTTAGCACTACTTTACGCTTTGGGCAAGCAACTACATTTGTCGTCGCTTCTGATGATTTTCATCTTTGGTATCGTGATGAATAATGCTAAGATATTCTACAGAGCAAAATTAGCGAATCATATCAACTTCGATAACGTTAAGTCTATTGGGAATGAGTTCAGAATAGTTACAGCAGAAACAGCATTCGTAATTCGTACTTTTTTCTTTATTACTTTCGGTATGAGCATAGATTTGGGCTTACTAGTTGACCCAAGAGTTTTAGTTATTGGTTTCATAATTTTAGTAATTTTGTATTTAGTACGTTACGTAAATTTCAAAGTATTCCTGAAAACAGATGTTTTCCCTGAGATATTCTTAGCTCCTCGTGGGTTAATTACTATCTTATTGTTCTTCTCTATTCCAACGGCTTATAAGATTGTTGGATTAAGCGAGGGGATATTATTCTTTGTAATTTTGGGAACAAGTTTGATTATGATGTTGGCAATAATGGCCTCGAAGGATTCTGAAATGGAATCAACGACATTCTTCGATGTAGGGTTGGGTCAAGCATCAGATTATGAAATTGAATATGAAACTTATTCCGAATTCGATGACTTGCTCGACGATGTATCGGGAATGAATAAGAAAGCACTTGATAATAATGATAAAACTAATGATAAGAAAGGAGAAAGTAAATGATAAAAAATATCATTTTGCTGACAATAGGGATGTTTGCTATGAGTAGCATATCTCTACTATCAGCTGATAAAGTTTTCCCGTTTGACTACGAAGTCAATAAATTGGAAAATGGATTAAAAATAATAACTATTCCTATGCCTTCCAATGGGATAGTTTCTTACTATACTTTGGTACGTACGGGAGCCAGAGACGAATATGAGGCAGGCAAAACTGGGTTTGCACACTTTTTTGAACACATGATGTTCCGTGGAACAAAAAAATATCCGGGTAGTGTTTACGATAGTTTGATAATTTCTATCGGAGCAAATGGTAACGCTTATACGACTGACGATTACACCGCCTATCACTTAGATTTGGCTAAAGAAGATTTGGATTTAGTTATGGAGTTGGAAAGCGATAGATTTCAGAATCTAAGCTATCCGGAGCCAGATTTCAAAACGGAAGCGGGTGCAGTTTATGGTGAATATAGAAAGAACAGTACTGATCCGACTAATGTTGTGTGGGAAAAGTTGAAGTTTAATGCTTTCGATAAACACACATACAAACACACCACAATCGGATTTGAAGCTGATATAAAGGCTATGCCTTCGCTCTATGAATATAGCAAGGAGTTTTACAGCCGATATTACAGACCAGAAAACTGCATTCTATTAGTGGCTGGTGACATAACTACAAATGATTTATTAACTAAAGCTAAGAAGTACTATTCGAATTGGAAAAAAGGGTATGTAGCTCCAAAGATTCAACCAGAACCAGCTCAAACAGCTCCAAGATCTGCAAAAGTTACTTATGACGGAAAGACAACTCCTATCTTAGGTATTGGGTATAAAGCAGAGGCGTTCGATCCTAAGAGTAAAGCATCTATTTCCAGAGAACTTATTGGCGATTTGGCTTTCGGTTCTAATAGTGATTTGTACAAGAAACTCTATTTGAATGAACAAAAAGTACAATTCCTTTCGCCTTACTTCCCTCAGAATAGAGATCCTTTTCTTTCTATTGTCTTCACTAAGTTGAATAAGGCTGAAGATATAGAGTACGTAAAAACAGAGATACAATCGGCTATTGATTGGTATCAGAACAACTTAGTGGATAAGAAAAAATTAGAAGACCTTAAGAAAAGACAGAAATATGGTTTCCTCATGGGGTTAGATACTCCTTCAAACTTGACTTCCAGTTTGGCTAGGTTAATTGCTATCACTGGGGGAATGGACGTAATTGAACAGTATTTCAAAACTCTTGAGTCTATTACTCAGCAAGATATACAAAACGAAGCCAAGAAAATGAATGCTTCTCAAAGAACTACTATTGAATTAAAGGGGGCAAAATAATATGAAAAATACAACTAAAATTAGATTTATGGCTCTTGTGTTGTTGATGGGTATTGGCTTTGTCTCTTGCAGAAACAACGAAGATATTGATGGAAAAATGAATAGCAAAAAAGTATTATTAAAGTTAGAACAAGACCCAATAATTGCATACAATATTTGGTTCAAGGTTGGCTCCGCTAACGACCCTAAGGGGAAAGAGGGCTTGGCTTATCTGACAGCTGAATTGATGGCTGACGCTTCGACAACTAAGAATAGCTATTCGGATATATTAGAGATTCTATATCCAATGGCGACTGGTTATGGGACAAAAGTCGATAAAGAAATGACTACTTTCAGAGGTAGTGTTCATAAAGACAATTTGGAAAAATACAATGAACTAATTCTTGATGCTATTTTGAACCCTGCCTTCAACGAAGACGATTTCAACAGAGTTAAGAACAACACTTTGAGTTATATCAAAGATCAACTTCGCTACTCGAGTGACGAAGAGTTAGGTAAGTTCGCTCTCTACGGCTACGTATTCGGTGGTACTCCTTATGAGCATCTTATGGTGGGTAGCGTTGAAGGGTTAGAAAATATAACTCTGCAAGATGTGAAAGACTTCCACAAGAACTATTTCAACAAAAATAACTATGTGATTGGATTGGGCGGTGGATTCGATGATAATTTGGTCGAAACTATCGAAACTAGATTGAACAATCTGAACGATACTACAATCAACACTAATGTTGATATAAACCCTAAACCCATCAAAGGGCTGGAAGTGCTATTAGTAGAAAAAGAGAACAATTCCACTGCTATTAGCTTTGGTTTTCCTATTGATGTGTTGCGTGGAGATGATGATTTCTTCGCTCTTGCACTATTTAGTTCGTGGTTTGGTGAACACAGAAATCAATCTAGTCATTTGTTTAGCATTATCAGAGATAAACGTGGGTTAAACTATGGTGATTATGCTTATATAGAACGATTTTTGGATGGTGGCTCTCTGAGTAAACCAGACCCCAATAATGCACGACATAAACAGCTTTTTGAAGTATGGCTCAGACCAGTACAACACCAACACAGACACTTTGCTCTCAGAGCTGCTATGCGTGAACTAAAAATAGTAGTTGACAATGGGATGACTGAAAAACAATTTGAAACTACTAAGAATTTCTTAAACAAATACTCTATCCATTGGGCTGCTACTACTTCCGAAAGACTAGGGTACCAAGTTGATTCGGAGTTCTATGGAGTTAAAGATGGCGGAAATTATATTAACTATTTCAGAGAGAAGATAAGAAATTTAACTTTGGAGCAAGTTAATAATGCTATCAAAAAGCATATACAATACAATAATGTTAAGTTTGCAATGATTACTACCGATGCTGAAGGATTCAAAAATGATTTGGTTAACAATACTGCTAGCCCTATTACTTATGAGTCTCCGAAACCTGAGGAAGTTTACGAAGCAGACAAGGAAATATCTACTTTCAAATTGGACATAAAACCTGAGAATGTGACGATTGTACCAGTGGACAAGATGTTCCAAAAGTAAGCACAGAACTTCCAAAATGAAATAGACTTTATGTTAATAAAAGCTGCCCCCAAAGAGTTTGAATCTTTTTGGGGGTTACTTTTTTTGGTAATAATCAAACAAAAAAGCAATAAAATTCGTCATGATCGAACGAGAAAATATTTTATAACAAAGATAATGAATATGAATAACGAACAAAAAATTAGATCAACGACTGTGCTCGGTGTTGTTCGCAACGGTAAGACAGCGTTGGGAGCTGACGGGCAAGTTACATTAGGCAACACAATAATGAAGCATTCCACTGCAAAAATCCGAAAACTGTACAATGGTAAAGTGATGGTGGGTTTTGCTGGCTCAACGGCAGATGCTTTTACTCTTTTGGGTAGGTTCGAATCTAAACTGGAAGCTCACAGCGGGAACCTAAAAAGAGCAGCAATAGAATTAGCAAAAGATTGGAGAACCGACAGATATTTGAGAAAATTAGAAGCTATGATGATTGCTATGGACGACAGTCAAGGGCTGTTGCTTAGTGGTACGGGCGATGTGATAGAGGCAGATGACAATATATTAGCTATTGGTTCTGGTGGCCCTTATGCACTATCGGCGGCAAGGGCTCTTTACAATAATACGGATATGTCTGCAAGAGAAATCGTTGAAAAGGGATTGAACATTGCCGGAGAAATCTGTATATACACTAATACTAATCTAACTATTGAAGAAATCTAATAAGAGAAGAAAATGAGTAATTTGGAACCGAAACTTACTATTCCGCATGATATTTTGACCCCTAAGCAGATAGTAACAGAACTAAATAAGTATATAATTGGGCAAGACAATGCTAAAAAAGCTGTCGCTATTGCTTTGCGTAACAGGTGGAGACGCCAAAACGTAGTGGGTGATATTCGACAAGAGATTATGCCAAATAATATTATATTAATTGGCCCTACTGGAGTTGGTAAAACGGAGATTGCAAGGCGATTAGCTAAGTTAGCTGGAGCTCCTTTTATTAAAGTTGAAGCTACGAAGTACACCGAAGTAGGATACGTTGGAAGGGACGTTGAATCTATGATTCGTGACCTTATGGAATCTGCTGTCAAAATGGTAAAGGAAGAACAAGAAGAGAAAATTAGAACTAAAGCCGAAAAAAATGCTGAGGATAGAATATTGAATATTCTTATCCCGCCGGTGAAAGATGACGACGCTGAAGAGGAAGAAAACAAAGATACTCGTGAAAAATTCCGTACTATGCTCAAAAATGGTATTATGGATGATCGCGAAATTGAGTTGGAGATAACTCAACAAGGACCCAATGGGATGGCAATTATGGGGCCAATGGGTATGGACGATATGGGGATTAATATCCAAGAGATGCTCGGCAATATGATGCCTAAGAAACGAAAGAAAAGAAAGATAAAAGTGAAAGATGCTATGCCTTTGCTTATCAAAGAAGAGGCAGACAAATTAATAGATATGGATGCTGTGTTGAAAGAAGCACTTTTCAGAACGGAGAACTCTGGTATAGTCTTCATTGACGAAATTGATAAAGTTGCTGTCAATAGCTCTAAGTCGGGTGGGGGTGAAGTCTCGCGCGAGGGTGTTCAAAGAGATTTGCTTCCAATTGTGGAAGGTTCGGCAGTCAACACTAAACACGGCATTGTTCACACTGACCATATTTTGTTCATTGCTTCTGGTGCGTTCCACGTTTCTAAACCTTCGGATTTGATTCCTGAGTTGCAAGGGCGTTTCCCTATCAGAGTGGAATTGAATTCACTGTCGGAGGAAGATTTTGTTAAGATTCTTACTGTTCCGGAGAACGCTCTGATAAAGCAGTATCAGGCATTGTTAGAGACAGAGGGAGTCGAATTAGTTTTCGAAGAAAGTGGAATCAGGCAAATAGCTCACACTGCCGCACACGTGAACGAAGAAGTAACTAATATTGGTGCTCGTAGATTGCACACAATACTGACTACGCTGTTGGAAGATATATTGTTCAATGCTCCTGGTGATGTTGGCGAGCTTACGGCAATTGATGAAAAATTTGTTAAGGATCACATTGATGATATTGCATCGAGTGCAGATTTAAGCAAATACATTTTGTAATAAATCTTCTAATTTATTTTTTTTATAAACCCTCTGACATTTTTTGTCGAGGGTTTTTTTATATATTCTTCATCTAAAGTTTGAACACAAAAGCATCACTCTTAAAAGGAATGATGCTTCTGTTGGGGTTGATATGCTTTAAGTAAGCATAAAAAGTTATACAAGCGATCGCATAACATTCAATACCATTTTGTCGCATCGATTGTTTCCAAATTCTAAGATATTCTCTGCTGTTTGCTTTATATATAGTATTTCTTTGATTCGGGCCTTTGCCCTATGTAATCGTACTTTAACGTTTGATTCCGAGATTTCTAAAGAATCTGAAATATCTTTTATACTCATTTTATCTATTTCCTTAAGTATAAATACAATTTTATAAATTGGTTCTAATTGAGAAATAGCATTCTCAAATATTTGTGTAGATTCATTCATAATGAAAAGTTTTTCGGGGTTACTAAGAGTATTGTCTGAATATCCGATATCTGAATAATTAATAGATCTATATTTACTATTCTTTTTGTTGAATTGTAACGATTCGTTGATTGCTATTCTTATTAGCCAGGTGCTAAACTTTGATTTCATATTGAAAGTTGATAGCTTTTCGAATGCTTTTACGAATGATATTTGCATTATCTCTTCCACATCTCTTTCATCTGAGACGTAGCCTTTAACAACTCTATACAAAGTTTGATTATTCCTCCTAACTAACAACTCGTATAGCTCCTTTTCGCCTGCTATTATTCTTTCTAGTATTCTTTGTTCTTCCAAATCAATTCTGTTCCTTTTTATAGTTGTGTACTTTTGTTCTATCTGTTAGATACACATACTGCTAAAAGGTTACAAATGTAACTTATTAGTATTTGTACTATCCAATGGGTATAATTTTTAAACTATTTTTAAACTGAGGTTTTGTAATGACTATTATTATTCAAAAAATATATACTCTACTTAAATACGTATTTGTTGTAGTTCCCATTGTAGCAGGATTAGACAAATTTACTAATATACTAACAGATTGGTCGCAGTATCTTAACCCGATAATGACAGATATGTTATCAGGGCATCATCGGCCATATAGGGCAAATAGTAAGCCGACTTCAGTGCTAATAAAGTAGAGAATACTAAAAATATAATTACAAATATTCTGTTATTTTTCATTCTAAAGATTCATTCGGTGTAATTAACTTAATAGCAAATATATTGAAAAAAGACTTAAGCAGGAGCTAAGTTTTTTTATTTACATTCATTTCGGCATTTTAGGGAAAGCAAAAAAATATAACCCTAAAATTAAATATTAGAGAAACTTATAAAAATTTAATTTTAATTAGTTTGCTTTATCCACACTCAAGAAGATGATTTACTAAGTAAAATAGAACAAAAGTAATTAAATTATGGAAAACTAAATTTTGATAATATGTTTTTTTTTTTTTTGAAGTTGCAATTAATAAAACGATCAGAAATAACCAAAGTAAAATTAAACCCTCTATTACTGTAAGTTATACATTGATTGTTGAGGGAAAATATTTTATTAATAAATTATCGGAGTATTAAATGAAAATACAGAAAGTGTTATTTCTTATTATTTTTACTATTTCGCTTTCCAATATAGCGTATAGTCAAGGTGTGACATATATAATCCCATCAGGATCACCTGCAACAACAAGTACGGTTGATTCAATATTAACATATATAGCTGATACTAACAATATATCCACTCCCTTAGATACAGATTCTTTAGGGGCATTGATGTGGTTTAGTGAACCTTATGATCAGTATGTTTCAAATAAATTGAAATCTACAGGTTTTATTTGTACAGTAAATAATTTTGTTAAACTTAATTCACAATACGATACTGCTTTGAAAGTTATCGATTATGAAACGAAAACTACGAGTTTAGATAGTACTGGAAGTGAATTTTGGACTGAAAGTATTAGTGTTTCCGTTGTAGATAGTACAGAAATAATAATAAATTCCCCTGCGAATGTAGTAGCAAAAATTTATGAAGCTTATGATATAATTAATCCAACGGTCACTCAAAAAACAGTCGTTGGAAATGGAATAGATCAAAGTTTTTCGGTAAACTTTGAAAGTGGTAAGCGATACATTATTGCATTTATAAAAAATGGGAATTCAATAGTATATATAACACGAATAGGGGTATAAAAATATGAAAAAAATATTAATGATAATCATAACGTCCATAATATTAGTAATTTCTAGCTCACCAGTTTATAGTTTAGGTTATGAGGATCTTGGTGATTTTAGAGATGCGTATATTTTCCATATTTATGACGGATGGGGTATGTACCCTGTCTCTATTTTGACTTTTCAATTTGGAATTATCATAAGAGGTGTTTCGGGTGGTGATATTATGTATTTTTATGGAGAAGAAGATCTTCCTGGGCTTGCAAAAAAGAGTTATGAAGTCGCTGAGAATAATTATAATGGCTTAATTCAAGTAGATGTGTATGAAGCCAATAATTTGAATAATCCAGTTTCTATAGAAAATAAAATAGTAAATAGAAATAGTAATTATAACTTAGAAAATCTCAATTTGAATCTAGTAGATAATAAATTGTATATTATCGTTTTTAGAGACGAAAGAGGGGTTGTCTTAGATATAAAGAAGATTGTTAAAATGAACTAACATTTTATTACAATGGCTGTTCAAAGGGACAGCCATTTTTGTTTTAACCCTCCCACTCTTTTCTCCCCAAATATGATAACTAAACTCATCATTAGTTATATTGCTAATTGCAGCATAGTAATAAACATAACTATTAGACAATGAACATAGATATAACCGAAGAATTCAAAAAAGCACTCAATATATTAGAAAATACGAATGACAGCATATTCATAACAGGTAGGGCCGGTACGGGAAAGTCAACACTCTTGCGTGAGTTCACCCGCAAGACAAAGAAAAACTTCGTAGTAATAGCTCCTACTGGTATTGCGGCTCTGAATGTGGGTGGGCAAACTATACACTCATTTTTCCGATTCAAACCCGGCAAGCTAGAGATAGAAAAGCTGAAAAAGGATTACAGAAAAGACCTATTCGAGGGGATTGATACGCTGATAATAGACGAAGTATCGATGGTTCGCTCAGATATGATGCACGGAATAGACACAGCTTTGCGACTGAATAGAAACCGCCCAACTGAACCATTCGGTGGAGTGCAGATGGTGTTCATAGGTGATTTGTATCAACTTCCGCCAGTTATGAGAATGGATGAACAAGATTATATAATAAGAACGTATGGGGGAGAGCAGTTCTTCGATGCTCCTGTATTCAAAGATTATGGGTACCACTTTATAGAGCTGACCCAGATATTCCGACAATCGGAAGAGGAGGTCGAATTCAAACAGCTATTAGAACACATACGAATAAACTCGATTAGTGATGAAGATATGCAGTTGCTCAACTCTCGCCACAAAAGCAAGGTTTCGATCCCAGAAACAGCGACATTCCTTACGTCTATGAGGCGAACTGCATCAAATATCAATCAAAAAAAGCTCGACCAATTGAATAGTAAAGAACACATATTCACAGGGGAGCTAACTGGGAAATACGCCAAATTAGCCGAACAGAGCGAAGAGCAGTTAGAAAATAAATTACCAGCTCCTTATAAGCTAAAACTACGAGAAGGTGCACAGGTTATGATGCTTAAAAACGATCAAGGATTCCGCTGGGTAAATGGTTCAGTAGGTAAGATTACAAAAATAGACGATAAGGAAATATATGTAGATATAAATGGTACGGAGCATCTGGTAGAGCCAGAATCTTGGAGGGAAGTAAAATTCGAGCTTAACCGAGACACTGATAAAATAGAACAATCAACTGCTGCCGAGTTCACACAATATCCACTACAATTGGCCTATGCTATAACTATTCACAAAAGCCAGGGTAAGACGTTTGATAATGTTATAATAGACGTTGGCTATGGTGCTTTTGCCCACGGTCAGGTATATGTGGCTCTTAGCCGCTGCCGCTCACTCGATGGTGTGGTGCTCAATACCCCAATCCAAAAGAAAGACATAATAGTCAACCAGCGCGTAGCTAGCTACTACAAGAAGATGGGGTAGGGTGATAATTAAAACAAATTTTCTTATATTTCGTGATTATTATGAGGCAATTTATTCTAAAAGGCTAAATAAATGAAAGTATTATTAGACATACCTGATAACGAATCCAATGAAGTATTAGCAATTATTTCTACTTATAAGAATATCAAGTTAGAAAAATTGACTGAAACAGAAGCTCAGTTTGTTAGTGAGTTATCCGAATCAATAAGAGATGTAAACTTAGCCGTACAAGGAGAAATAAAGCCAAAATTAGCTAGAGAACTCCTAGATGAACTGTAATGTTTATACCGTAGCACCGTTCGAAAGACAAGCAAAACGTCTATCAAAAAAGTACCCATCATTAAAAACTGATTTAGTTGACTTAATAACTAAGTTAGAAAGTCAACCAACCTTAGGTATTGGTTTGGGTAACAATTGTTATAAAATTAGATTTGCAATTACTTCAAAAGGTAAAGGCAAAAGCGGAGGGGCGAGAGTTATTACTTACTATTTAATTTCAAAGAACTCTGTGTATTTGCTTTCCATTTATGATAAATCTCAATATGAAACAATTTCAGATTCTGTTCTAAAAGATTTACTAAAACTGATAAAGACATAATAGTCAACCAGCGCGTAGCTAACTACTACAAGAAGATGGGGTAGGTACTAAACAGATTTGCTTACCCAAACATCCCAATCAGGGAATCGCTTTTATTGTGGTTCTCTAATTCGAGAAGTTTTCGTTTGGTGGTTGTGCCGCCTGCATAGCCAACCATCTCTCCGCCGCTGCCGATTATCCTGTGACACGGGATGATGATTGATATTGCATTAGCTCCGTTGGCTGTGGCGATAGCTCGGATTGCCTTTTCGTTACCCATCTCTTTCGCTAGCCCTAGGTAGGATTGTGTAGTTCCGTATGGTAATTTCATTAGCTCTTCCCATACGCTTTTCTGGAAATCTGTACCAACGAGTAGTAGAGGTATATCGAACGAAATTCTATCTCCTGCAATGTATTCCGAGATTTGCTTAATTGACTCAGCAATTATTGGCGAATTTTGCTGAACGTATTCAGCATTTAGTCCTTTTTGGATGCGGCTGTCTATGGCGTCCCGCATTTTACGGTATCGCCAGTCGCATAGGCACAGTTGATTATTGAACGAGCCGAGTATTAATTCCCCGAACTCTGTTTTATGGCATTGTATGCTGATTTTATTATACATTTTTTTCCTTTAGACCCTTCGAAATAAATATCAACTTTCTTTTTTTCAATATAATATAAAAAAATTCAGAGTTAACTTTTTACTTTACTAATTAACTCTGAATTTAATAAAATATTTATTTCTTCTCTTATGGGTAGAACCTAAATCCAATAGCACCTTCCATATCGGCACCTACTCCGTTTGTAATTCCGATCAATGGGCCTAGTTCTAAGAATATTTCAAATTTTCTACTTGCTTTAAAGTTTAATCCGAATAATCCTTTGAGTCCAATATTTAGATTGTCGTGATCATGATCGTCTTCGTCATAGAAGAAACCAT
>JAGQWJ010000022.1 GCA_020437395.1 Ignavibacteriota bacterium
CAACCGACCCCACAGAATTTTTTACAACATACAATACAGATGCAACCCATAGCACACAGGATGGTCACGATTGGAACAATGCAACTGCTGTTTCCTGGGGAACAACCATTCGGGGTGATGTATTATCTGCTTATGACGGATACGGAAGGCTCTATTATGAAAACATGTACGGATCCCCAAGCATTCTTGGTTGTTTAGTTGCCAGATCAACAAACAATGGCGCTTCGTGGTCATCACCGGTTACCGCAATTTCAGGAGTAGATAAAAACTGGATGGCAGTTGATCAATCAACCGGAGGACCTTATTCAGGGTATTTATATACCGTTATGACCACGAGTTCGGGCGGCGCTTTTGCACGAAGTACAAATAACGGCGTAAGCTTCTCAACTACATTTACCCCTTCCACTCAATCTCTACCGGGGATGATGGTTTGCGTTGGGCCAAATGGAACAACTGATGGAGGCTCAGTATATGTTGTTACCAATGGGGGTAGTTCCACTGCTTCAACTTATACATTTTACAGATCAACCAATGGTGGGGCTTCATTTTCACTCATGTCCTCCCAAAACTTCGCAGGTTATGTTGGAACCTGGGTAAATAGCAGGCATTCGGTAGAAAATATGCGTACAAGGCCTTATCCTTTCATTGCTGCTGATAATAGCGATGGTCCTTACAGGGGAAGGTTATACCTTGTTTATGCTTCTAATACACCCGCCGGAAGCGGTAATTACCCAAGCATTTGGTGCAGATATTCTACCAATGGTGGGACAACCTGGTCAAGCGCATATCGTGTTAATGATGATACGGATTATTTAACCAATCATCATTGGGCGCCGGCCATTTGGTGCGATGCTGTTACGGGAAGATTGTATATTCACTGGATGGATACAAGGGGAGATTCAGGTGACGATGAAGCATTGATTTATGCTACATATTCTGATAATGGTGGTACTTCATTTGCTACTAACCAGGCTATCTCCAATGAAAAAATGCTGATCAATTGCACCACTTGTGGTGGTGGCGGAACACCACGTTACCAGGGTGACTACACGTCCATCGTTTCGCATGGTGGAGTTTCAATGTCGGCCTGGTCCGATTTCAGGGATGGAACCTTTGCAAGTTATACGGCTTACTTCCCTGATTATGCAATGGCTGTAAGCCCGCCAAGTAAAAGTCCGGAAGGAGCTAATATAATAACTGCTGAAGTTCCGGATGTAAAACTTTATACAGATGATGTAATTTTTTCAGCGACTGTGCAAACTCCAGCTTCCGGTTCTTTCATCGTAAACTTCCCATCAGGAAATACCTTAAGCTCATTTCCGGGATCAGTTCCTATCGAAATTGTGGATGTGAATGTACCAGCCGGAACATATACCGTAACTGTAACGGGTGAAGGCCCTGATGGCACACCCGTTCACAAAAGAGAAGTTGATATTACGGTTGCGGCTTCCGGACCAAATACATGGACCGGAGCTTTTAACACTTACTGGCATAATTCCAATAACTGGTCTGCAGGGCATATACCTTTGGCTGGCGAGGATGTGTTATTAACTAATTCAGGCTGGCAGCCAATCCGGGTTAACTTTTACAGCGAAAGCTGCAATAGCCTCACCATTAACCCCGGAGTTGAAATGGAAGTTTATGGCTACACTCTTGATGTAGCTGGTGAACTTGAAAACAACGGAACCATCAAATTTTTAGATGCTTCAGGGATTGTAAATACAGGAGGATTTACCAATGCAGCCGGGTCAGTAGAAATGACTAATGGCTCTTTCAATGTAACTGAGCTTACTGATCCCGGATTAAATGGAACATGGATTGTAAATGGTGGTAGTATTGTATTAAACCAAACAACTGGATACCCTGATATTAGTGCAAACCTGACCATGACAAATGGTTCTTTAAAAATCAGTGACCCCACTAGTTCATGTATATTTGGATATGGCGGATCAGCAACGCTTAACCTTTCCGGCGGGATTTTGGATATTGTCTCTACAGGCATTACCATTAGTTCATCGTATTCAGTTACTGAAAATATTTCCGGAGGGACAATCCGGACAACAGGCTACCTGAATATTTCAAATGCCGGTTTCACTCCTATAGGAGGAACAATTGAGCTTTATGGTTCAAATGATAAGTATGTTACTCAAAGTAATGGAAGTATTTATAATCTCACATTTGATGCTGCCGGAGCTAAATCTTCAGCACTAATTCCGGAAATCAGTAAGGACAGGGATGGGAATATCATTAAAGCGCCACTATCGAATACATTATATTTAACTACCGATGTAACAGTTAACGGAGACCTGAATTTGTTAAGCGGCACATTCTATCCCAATGGACATACGCTCACGACATTAGCAGACTTTTATGTTTATGGTACTTTTTTAATGAATAATGCTGCGGATGTAGTTAATATTGGAACTAGCTATGGTGCGTTATATCTTCTTAATGGATCAACGACCCTTTTAACTGACGGTGAGCTCAACATGTATTATGCAATATTTAGTGATCCTGGGGCTTCTTTAAGTGCGTTAACTCCCAACGTAATAAATTTTGTAAATGGAGCAAGCGCATACGGAATGCTGCTTTTGGAACCCGCCAGCCTTGCAACTGTTAATTTTAACAGTACTGTAGGTACCGGTTACCTGCAAGAATGTGTTGACCTTACAATTAATAATTTTAATCAGGCTGCTGGTACATCCGCTTATTTTTATGGGGGCTCAAATGTTGAAATAAATAACTTTACCCAGGGAGCATCAAGTTATCTGGGTTTCTATGGTACATCCAGTGCAAGCAGTGTTTCTGTGAATCCAGGACTCCAAAGTTCCAATTTTTCCTCGCTGAAAGGAATTTCTTCACCTGATGCTGTTCCGGCAGTTGTATTTAACAGCAATGTATTGATCAATGGTATATTCGAAGTACCATTAGGTTCTGTTACAGCACATGGATTATTTGAATCGGCTACAGGTAGTGAAATTAATGTATCCGGAGGCTCTATACTTTGTGATTTTTCATTGGGATCAGGCTGGAATGCATTGGTTGGACTTACAGCACTTTCAAGCGGAAGCCTATCATTTAATGATGCCAGTTTACAAATTTACAATTCCATTATCACCGGTGGCTTATTGGAAGTAGGTAGGTCGTTATACGCAGTTGGATCAGGAGTATTTACACCATCTGGTGGCACGGTTGCCTTTGTGGGAGGTAGTTCCTCAGGTAACTATTGCCGGGTTAATGCGAGCAATGGCAACTATTTTAATGATTTGGAAGTGAATCGCTCCAATTCCTATGCATTTTACACCGGCACACCTGTGCAAATAAACGGAGACTTCACGATCAATTCAGGCTCAATAAGTGGTGGAAACAATGAAATAACTGTTGGCGGAGCATGGACCAATAATGTTGGCACCAGTGGCTTTAGTCCGGCTACATCTACTGTAGTATTTAACCAAAGTGGTTTAATACAGTACGTATATGGTAACAATGAATTTTATAATGTTCGCCAGGACTACAATGCCCCCGGATCCAATCTTCAGTTTATTGATATGAATAATGTGCAAATGGATATGGTGCTGAATCATTTTACATGGATTAATGATGTGTTTAATGTTCAGGGAACACTGGATCTTAGCAATACAGCTTCAAAATTCACAGCCAACAATGGTGGTGTTGGAACAATTACTAACCTCATTCAAGGTGGTATTATGTTTGCCAATGGAGGCGATATTGATATTCTTGATGTTGCCGAGCCGGGTATATATGGAACATTAACGGTTAAACTCGGAGGTACCTTAAATTATTTCCAGGATGCTAGCCAATATCCTGATATCAATGCTAGCATCGAAATTGTTGATGGAACTTTGAGTGTTAGTGGTGGAACCGCTGGATGTGTTATGGGATATGACGCACCCGCAAGTTTGACTATGTCAGGTGGTGAATTCAGTATTTTAGGAAATAATGTTTCTTTGGATGCTGTTGATTTTACTGAAAATATCACGGGTGGAACCATTATTGTTGATCAGGGATTTTTTGCTTCTAGTCCTGCCTTTACTCCAACAGGAGGAACACTTCGAATGATCGGTGGATATGATGGCAATTTAGCAAACGACGTTGGTGCCAATTTCTTTAATGTCATCATTGATAAAACAGGTGCTAAAGGCAGTACCACACAGTATAAAGATAGGGAAGGAAACCTTATTGAAGCAATAATGGCTAATACCATAACACTTGCCAGTAATATTGATGTTTTTGGGACATTTACCATGGATAATGGTACTTTTGATATGAACGGCTATACTATGAATGTTGACGGAAATATCAATATTAATGATGGTGGTCATTTCATGGCTTCAAGTGGCTCTCAGCTCGCAATTGGCTCAGGAGCAATATTATATGTTAATAGTAATGGCTATTTTGGAATCAATAGTGCCACTGTAACGCATCATACTTCAGGGTATTATGGATTTAGGGTTGGAACTGACGGTACTATCGGAGCACAAAACTCAACTTTTGAGTACATGGATTTCCTGGGAGTTTATCTTTTGCCAGGTAGCCTGGTGGAATCAACAGCAAGCTTTGATGGCTGTACTTTCCGGCAGGGACAAGCTGCCGGTGGATCATCATTGATAACCCTTAATGGTGATCATTATTTTACAGCCAATAATGTAAATTTCCCAACCAATACCTGGGGAAGCTCATATAATGTTTGGAAATCGCCAGGTACCGGTGGTGGAGTTAACTTTGTAAATGCATTCGGTGGATTTGATGGTCAGGCATTCGAGTGGGATCCTGAAAGTCGCGTTGGTTGGACCGATGGAAATCTTTCCCTGGATATAAATGTAATTCTGGAAGGACCGTATAATAGCGGAACCGGACTAATGAGTACAGCTCTACTTACCGGTGGTCATATTCCATTGAACCAACCATTCAACCCCAGCCTCCCTTATTATGGTAATGCTTCACCAGATTGGTTGTATGCAGGTTCGGAATCGGTAGGCAGTATCCCAGCTAACGTGGTAGATTGGGTATATGTGCAACTTCGTGATGCAAGCGCTGCAGCTGATGCATCCTCAGCAACCATACTTGATGAGAAAGCCGCATTCCTCCTGAACAATGGTGATATTGTGGATTTAGATGGCGTTAGTCCGCTTTCTTTCACTGGTGCTTCATTTTCAAGTAACCTGTTTGTAGTAGTGTATCAGCGCAACCACCTTGGTGTTATGTCAAACTATCCTTTGATAGAGGGTGGCGGAACATTCACTTATGGTTTCTCATCAGCTGTTGATAGGGCTTATGGCGGAGCTAACGGCCATAAACTTATTGATACCGGCGTTTGGGGGATGATCAGTTCTGATGGAAATGCGAATGGATTGATTCAAAATACTGATGAAACAGCCGTTTGGAAAACTGATCTTGGTAATTCAGGATATCTTGGAGGCGACTTCGACCTGAACGGATTGACACAAAACACCGACGAAACAAATTACTGGAAAGTAAATTTGGGAGGCGGAGGTCAGGTACCGGCCAAATCAAATGAAGGATATCAATCACAAATTCCAAAATAATTTTTTAATTATTTAATTTTAAAAACTCCGGTTAAAATTAGCCGGAGTTTTTTTTTGACATATGCGAAAATATTGAATATATAAACCTTACCCAATTCAGTTTGAAAAAACGCTTACAATCGAATAAAAAATCATTGAATTTTGAGCCGTTTTTCCCTATCTATTTTTATGCTATATAAAATATAATCAGCACTTTACAAAACCATTTTGATATGTTAACCGTTTAACAGAAACAACTGTTAACTAAAGCTGGAAATGAACCGTGTTCAAATATTTTTTCTGATCGTTTTCCATATTCCGGTATATATTTTTGCCGAAGAACTTAAACCAGATTATTATGCTTTACATAAAGTGGACAGCCTGGAAGCGATCGTTTATACCACTCCTATAAACAATGAATCAAAAGAGAAACTGATAAAATCATGTTTTCATCTTTTACAGGTTTACGAAAGTTTACCTGTGCAAAAGCAAATTGAATCCGCCACAAGATTGCAAATGGTGACCGATAAAATCAATAATAACAACCTTACCATTGAGCTTCTTAAAATCCTAGCAAATGCCTATTATAATCTCAATAACAATGAGGAAGCGATAGAAATTAACTATAAACTGTTTAACCTGTACGGCATTCAAAATGATGAAATTAACAAGGCAAATGCACTCATGAACATAGGGCATAATTACTACAGTCAGAATAAATATTTTAAGGCCAAGGATTATTATGAACGCGCACTAACTGATTTTAAAAAGAATCAGTACTTCACCGGGGTTGCTGAGTCATTACAGCGTATTGCACTGATATTAAGCCATTGGGGTGAATACGATGATGCATTAAATTATAATTTTGAAGCCCTGAATTTTTGGAAAGAAATTGGCGATATTCTGCAAATTGCCAATGTGAACTTTAATATTGGAACTATTTACCAGGAATTGGGAGATTTAAACAGGGCAAAGGACTGTTTTCATAAAAGTTTGAATCTTTACCAGGAACTTAATAGCACCATTGAATTGGTAAAAACAACTTCACATATTGGGGATATTTATCTCCAGCGAAAACAATATGATGAAGCACTTGAATATTACACCCGCGCCGAATTTATTGGTAAAAGTGCCAATAGCAAAAAAGTAAATGCTGAAACGGCTTTCAATATTGGTAAAGCATTGAACCTGAAAGGAGATTATTATCGGGCCATCGATTACCAGCGACTTGCATTGGCTCTGAACGAAGAGTTAGACGACAAAAAAGCTCTTTCGGAGAATTATGCTGAGCTGGGCATTGTTTACCTGAACTATCAGCGGTACGATAAAGCCTTGTATTATTTTGATAAGGGACTTGAAATTAGTTTGAGTATTAATTACAAATTTCAAAACAACATTTATTATAAAAACCTCGCTCAGGTTCATGCAATTCTGGGAAATTACGAAGAGGCCTATAGAAACTATAAATTATATATTGAAGGCAGAGACCAGATTTCGACAGAGGAGGCAAAACAGAAAACTGCCGAGTTGCAAGCCAAATATCAGTTAACCATTAAAGAAAAAGAAAATGAACGGCTACGGCACAATGAGCAGCTCCATCGGGCACAAATTAAAAATCAATGGTTACTGATTGGTTCAGTGGCTACAGTATTGATCTTTTTAATGATCATGGCTGTGATTTTTCGTCGCAGATATAAAATGAACCGCAAGCTCAATGTTCAACTTTCTTTAAAAAACAATGAAATTGAAAATCATCGCTGTAAAGTAGAGCACCTTAATACCGACCTGAAAGAAGCCAATGCCGCCAAAGACCGGTTTTTCTCAATTATTGCACATGACCTTAAAAACCCAATGCATTCAATAGGTTTCAGTGCAGATTTAATGATAAACTATTACAATAATTTGGATGATGAGAAGAAATTAGTTCACTTGAAAGGAATATATAAAACTTCAAATCATGCGTATGATTTATTAGAAAACCTTTTACATTGGGCAAGGGCACAAAGTAAGGCAATTAGCTACGAACCAAATAATATAAACATAAGTGAGGTTATTAAAGATGTTGTTGATTTGAGTTTTAATTCAGCAGATAATAAAAATGTCAGTATCTTAAATAATGTAACTAAGTCTTATGATGTATATGTAGATAGAAATATGATTGAAACAGTAATAAGAAATTTATTAAGTAATTCAATTAAATTTAGTAATGAAAATGGTAAAATAGAAATATCACTTTTTGTAATAAAAGAATATGCAATAATTGAAGTTAATGATAATGGTATAGGAATTCCCGAGAATATTATCGATAAACTCTTTAAAATAGAAGAGCAGATTTCGACGCCAGGTACGATGAAAGAATCTGGAACTGGTCTAGGACTGCTATTGTGTAAAGAGTTTGTTACTATCAATAGGGGAGATATTTGGGTAGAAAGTATTTTTGGAGAGGGTTCTACTTTCAAATTCACTATACCAATGAATAAAAATGCACAATTCGTAAGTAAAGAAGAAATTCAACAAAGATTGAAAGGATTAAATAAATGAAAACAAGAAAATTCCCACATTCTTTATTATTAGTATCTGGGGTATTACTTTTCTTAGTAATTATGACTTGGATCATTCCATCCGGTCAATATGACACAGAAACAATAGAAGTAAATGGTATTACTAAAAAAATAATAATACCAGATTCATATAAAGAAGTAGAACCAAATTACCAAGGTTTAGAGCTTTTTCTTGCTCCATTAGAAGGATTCGTTTCTGCTTCAGATATTATAGCTTTCGTATTTTTAGTAGGTGGTGCATTTTCATTAATCAATAGAACTGGTGCTATTAATGCTGGTTTGTATCAAGTTATTAATCTGACAAAGAAAAAAGAGTCTTTAAGACATTTAGTAATACCAATACTTATGTTATTATTTTCTATCGGAGGTGCAACTTTCGGAATGGCGGAGGAAGTGCTAGTTTTTCTTATGGTTACAATACCTTTAGCAATAGCGCTCGGCTATGACCCAATTGTTGGTATTGCTATACCGTTTATTGGTGCAGGAGTCGGATTTGCTGGGGCATTTATGAACCCTTTTACTGTTGGAATTGCACAAGGAATAGCAGGAATAGATCCATTGTTCAGCGGTATAATGTATAGACTAATTGTCTGGGTTTTAATGACTTTAATTGCAATCCTTTTTGTTTATAGATATGCTGAGAAAATACGTAAGAATCCAGAAAAATCTTGTGTTGGTAATATAGATTATGGAAAAAAATTATCAGAAATTTCTGAAGAAAATACTATATTTAACTTAAAAAGAAAAATCATATTAGTTTGTTTGATACTCTCTCTTGGTATTCTTATTTATGGAGTTACCAATTATAATTGGTATATATCTGAAATCAGTGGATTATTTATGGCATTAGGTATAATATCAACAATTATTTACAAATTATCACCAGATGAAATAATTGCATCATTTATTGAAGGTGTAAAAGATATGATTGTTCCAGCTATCTTAATTGGACTAGCAAAAGGTGCTTTGATAATAGCTGAGAATGGAATGATTATCGATACTATGCTGTTTTATATTGGTAATATAGCAGATGGAATGCCCAAAGTGATTAGTGTAGAAATAATGTTCCTAATACAAAGTATTCTTAATTTTATTGTTCCATCAGGTTCTGGTCAAGCTGCTTTAACTATGCCTATCCTTTCACCACTATCGGATGTTCTTGGAATATCAAGGCAAACTACGGTTCTTGCTTATCAATTCGGAGATGGAATAACTAATTTTATTATTCCTACATCAGGAGTAACGATGGGAATATTAGAAATAGCGAAAGTTCCATATAACACTTGGTTAAAATGGATACTTCCGCTAATGATTATTTTATTTTTGTTTGCATTTACAATGTTAGCAATTGCAACATCATTTGATGTTTGGTCAATTTAGTGACTGTCGAATATTCTATTTTAATTTCGGGACTCTTCCTGGTAACCAAGGTGAATTTTTACTTTGTAATTCATTAGTTATTTTCTGAATAGAGTTATCTATTACTAACATTTCAGATTCAACTTTCCTGAATTCTTCTTTTATTAATTTGATAGTTTCTAATTGTGTATTCGTAGGAGCTGAACTAGAATACCAGAAGCTATAGAGTAAATTTCCTAATCTCTCATTCAATCCAGCTACATAAGCAGTTGCTCTTTTTTGTAAAGAAGAATTTCCATTAAGTGTTTTCTTAATTTCATAAATCTTATCTTCAAGTGTATTAATTTCTTTCAAATTATTCAAATCAGAATCTGAATAGTTAATAATAGTATTGCTTAATAAATTAAGTTGGTTTGATGCTTCTTCTAGATATTTATCAGCCCCAATTAAAACTCTTCTAATCTCAAATGCCTCTTTTTGCATTTCTACAAGTTCATTAGGATTAGTAGCAGGTAAAGAACGATTATCAAGAGTCTTAGCTGTAAATTTAACAGGAGATACTAATTCAGTAATTTCTCCATTATGAACTTTTTGTAACTCTACTGTATAGTCTCCAGGTAATATTGGTATTCCTGAATATTTCTCTGATCTACTATTATTAGTGAGTGGAGCTGTATCAGCATATCTCATATCCCAAGTAAATCTGTTAATGCCCTTAGAAATAGAATTTTTTATCCTTCGGACAATATTGCCGTTCATATCTTTGAAGGTAAACAGTAAATAGGGCGACTTTTCAATGTCCTCTTTTTCTAATTGAGTGAAAGTGGGATAAGTATAATTTCCCTTATTATCCTTTTCCTCTTTCAATCTTTTTGATTTTAATGACTCAAAATTATCTTTAATATAATAAGTTACAGTTACACCAAATTCTGGATTATCGGCTCTGTAATAAGTTTTACCTAAGCTATTTCTACCTTTCGAACGATCTTCTATATACATCAATGCATCTTTAATATTAAATATGTGTGCATCTTTTTCAAGGATTTCTTTACTAGCTTCACGTATTGGAGAATAATTATCTAATATATAAAATCCTCTCCCAAAACTTGCCAAAGCTAAGTCATTTTCTCTTCTTTGAATATCAATTTCTCTGATACTAATTGTAGGTAATCCATTCGAAAATTTAACCCAATTTTTACCATTGTCTTTAGTAAAATATACACCAAATTCTGTCCCTATAAATAATAAGTCTTTATCCAGATGATCTTGAACAATTGAGTGTACTGGAAGGTTTTCTGGTAAATTGCCTGTAATACTATTCCAACTATTACCCATATCTTTACTCATAATTATATAAGGTTTAAAATCTCCATTCTTTCTGTTATCAAATGTTGCATACACTACATTTTCATTATGTAAAGATGCAGTTATATCAGACACATAAGTTGTTTCAGGAATCGAAGTAAAAGACGAAATTCTATTCCAACTTTTACCATCATCTTTAGATACTTGAATTAAACCATCATCTGTTCCAACATATAAAAGTCCTTTTTCTAACGGGGACTCATCTAAAGAAACAATATTACCATAGACAGAAGTTGACTGGTTTTTTGCTACAGATTCTGGTGGCCACACTTTTCCCATTACCTTTAGTGTATTTCTATCAATTTTTCTTGTTAAATCTTCGCTGATTTTTGTCCAAGAATCACCTCTATTTGTTGATTTAAAAATCTTATTGGCTGCAAAATAGAGAGTTCTATTGTCATGTGGACTTATTATTACAGGTGAATTCCAATTCCATTTCAATATCTCATCTTTTTCAGGTTGAGGTTGAATGCCCGTAAACTCTCCACTCTTCTTATCGTATCTTACTAAAAAACCATATTGTGGTTGCGAATAAACTATATTAGGGTCTTTAGGATCTATAACGGTTTTGAATCCATCTCCACCAACTGTAAAAATCCAATCCTCATTCTTTATTCCATTATCAGATAATGTTCTAGATGGTCCACCTAAAGTATTGTTATCTTGTGTACCACCATATACATTATAAAACGGATAGTCATTATCAACTGTAACTCTATAGAATTGGGTAACGGGTAAATTCTCGAAGAATCTCCAATTTGATGCGGCATCAAAAGTCTCATAAAGACCTCCATCACAACCAATTAAAATATTATCTGGATTTTCAGGATTAATCCAAATTGCGTGATCATCCACGTGTTTTTCTCCCAACGGCAATGTGCTAAAATTCTTACCACCATCATAAGTAATTTGAGTATATGTACTAAGTGAATATACTATGTCTTTATTAGTTGGGTGAGTCACAATTTCCTGATAGTATTGCGGACTACTCGAAACATGATCACTTTGCTTCGACCAAGATGCACCTCTGTCTGTAGATTTAAAAAAACCACCATTGTTTTCACTTGCTTCAATTATAGCGTATAAATAATCTGGTTCTACGTTTGAAATTGCAAGCCCAATTCGGCCAATATCCCCAGAAGGTAAACCTTTTGATAATTTATCCCAAGTTTTTCCTCCATCAACAGTTTTATAGATTGCACCTTCTGGACCTCCATTGATTAATGTCCAAACATGTCTTCTTCTTTGATATGCTGAAGCGTATAGCACTTTAGAATCTCTCGGATCCATTACTATATCAGAAATACCAGTATTTTCTGATATATCAAGGGATTTATCCCAAGTTTTTCCTCCATCTGTAGTCTTATAAAGTCCTCTGTCACCACCTTCTTTCCATAATGGACCTTGTGAAGCCACCCAAACTACATCCGAGTTATTTGGGTCAATTATTATTTTCCCAATATGTTCAGAATTTTTTAGACCAACATTCTTCCAACTTTTTCCACCATCTTCCGATTTATAAACACCATCTCCATAGCTGACACTCCTTTGCGAGTTATTTTCGCCTGAACCTACCCATATTACATTTGTGTTTTTAGGATCAATAGTAATACATCCAATAGAATATGAGTTCTCATTATCAAATATTGGAGTAAAAGTTGTACCGTGATTCGTTGTCTTCCAAACTCCACCTGAAGCTACAGCAACATAAAACTCATCAAAGTTATTCGGATTAATAGCTAAATCTATTACTCTACCCGATGCAATTGCTGGACCAATAGATCTGAATTTAATATTAGAGTAGATTGAAGATTGGTTAATTTTTTCAGTTTCTTTCTGCTCTGCTGAAATTAAAATTATATTAATATTTACAAATGTTAATAAAAAAATGGAAAATAATAGTCTTTTCATTTAGTATCTCTTTGGTATTTGTTAATTACTTTTTATCTTGAAACAAAAATAACACTAAAAAAAGTTAAACAAAAATGTAACGAATATTTGTTTAATTGTTTATTCTATAAAAGCGAGGTATGATTGCGTAAATATTTACTTATTTTATTAACTCCATTTATATTAATTTCTTCTCAGAAAGACAACGCGCTAAGGCTAGGTGTTCTAATGGGAGGTAATTATGTACAAAATGAAACGAGATTGCCAGTCATTCAAGGGGATACTTGTTGTGGTGAGTTTAATAATGGTAATGAAATAGGGTTTTATACTGGTCTTTCGTTTAATTACGAATTATTATATGAGTTTATTTCAGCGGATGTTAGGGTTCTTTTTGATTCAAGACCGGCTAATCTAAACGTTAATACTAATAATTATCAAATTTATAATCCAAATAGTCGAGACTATGAATTTGCAACAATTCAAAATGATATAGAAGCAACTTTAAATTATTTTGTTTTCGATTTTGGATTAAAAATTAGACCAGTAAATACAATCCCTGTTGCTATCAGATTAGGATTTGATTTTTCAGATGCTTCCATTACTAAAAGTTTTTCGCAAACAAGACATATTATTGAGCCGTCTGGTTTACAGCTTAATGGTGAAACAATTGAAACTGTATCAGAAGGTGATTTTAATAATTTAAGTGTTTCGCAAGGATTAAGTGGATCATTAATTGCAGATATTGAATTAAACGAATCAATAATACTTTCACCCGAATTAAGCTATAGATATCCAATAAATTCGAGTATGGATGATATTGACTGGATGACAACTTTAATAAGAGCAGGTGCGACAATTTCTGTTAGATTAAATCCTCCTCAGAATTTGAGAAATGAAGAAATTATAATTGACACTATACCTGTTATTGAAGAAAATAAATCAATTACGGATAATATTAAAAATGACGATGAGATTGATTTAAATGCTATAAACAGTATCAATATTGAAGATTTAACGATAACAGAAACAATTGTAACTCAAACTTACCCAATATTACCTTATTTGTTTTTTGATAGTTCGTCAAGTAAATTACCTAATAAGTATTACTATAGAGGGGATACAAAAAACTTTTCAGAAGAATATTTAGAAAAAAATTCATTGAAAATTTATGAAAGATTATTAGATATTGTTGGTCAAAGATTAAAAAAATCAAGTGGTAAACTGACAATTAAGGGATTTACTGATGGTAAAGAGAAGCCTACTTATGATGAAAGAAAAGATTTAGCATTTGCGAGAGCAAGTTCAGTCAAAAACTACTTAGTTACAAAATGGGATATTAATCAAGAAGATTTAAAAATTGAAGTAAGCGATATACCAAATCAGCCTACAAGTAGCAATTATATAGAAGGATTAGCAGAGAATAGAAGAGTAGAGCTATCTCCGGATGATATAAGTTTGTTGAAGCCGATTGTTCATTCTCAATTTATGGAATTTGCTACAGATAAGAATAGATTGAAAGTTAATCTAGATACTAAATCAAATGAGATAAATGATTATACGATAATAGTTAAAGATGACAATAAACAAATATTTAACCAATCTATTCAAGATAAAATAACAAATGAATTCACTATATACTTAAATAATGAATTAATAGATAAAATTGCTAACTCAAAAATAGAAAAACTTGAACTAGAATTATTAGTTACTAAAAATAATGGAAGAATAGAATCTAAAACTGTTCCATTTAAAGTAATTAAAGAAAGCAATGATTTTGAATTAGGAAGACTTAACCTTATAGTATTTGATTTTGACAAATCTGTTATAAGCGATGCTAATAGAAATATGATAGATAAGTTTATTGTAAATAATATCTCGAGTAAATCAAATGTAGATATTATCGGTTCAACTGATTTATTAGGCGAACAATTGTATAATAAAGAACTCTCTCAACAAAGAGCAAATAATGTTGCAGATTACATAAGCACTTTACTACCGAACATTAAGTACAATAAAGTAATAGGAGTTGGTTCGAATAATCCGAAATTTGATAACTCTTCACCAGAGGGTAGGTTTTATTGTCGAACGGTATTAATCGAAGTAAAAACACCAATAAAAATAGATTAAAGGAGAATTAATGACAACAATTCAAAGCAGATCGAAGATTTCATTATTAATGCAGGCAATTAGACCCTTTTCTTTTTCAGCTTCTTTAGTACCTGTTTTAGTGGGTGCAATGTTCGCATTATATTATTTTGAGGGTGAAATACTTTGGTACCTTTTTCCGATTATTATCTTTGCAAGTTTATTGCTACATTCGGGTACAAACTTAATAAGCGAGTATTATGACTTAGAAAAAGGAGTTGATAGGAAAGATACTTTTGGATCAAGTAGAGTGTTAGTTGAAGATTTATTACCACCTAAAACAGTTCTTAAAGCTGGTTATGTTTCATTTCTAATTGGATTTATACTCGGATTAGTTCTTGTATATGTACATGGGTTACCTATTCTTTATTTAGGTTTATTTGGAATAGCAGGTGGTATTTTTTACACAGGTAAACCTATAGGTTACAAATATGTAGCTCTAGGAGATATTCTAGTATTTTTATTAATGGGACCACTGATGGTGGTTGGCTCATATTTCTCTTTGACGGGAAGTTTCGATTGGAATGTTGCTATAGTTTCACTACCAATTGGATTTTTAGTAACAGCTATTTTAAATGCTAATAACATCAGAGATATTAAACACGATACTGAAGCTAAAGTGAAAACATTGGCCACAATATTGGGTATTGGAGCGGCAAAAAAAGAATATTACATACTAGTATTCGGCGCTTATCTAAGTGTTGTTCTGATGGTTTTATTTGGGTTATTAGAATATTGGGCTTTAATAGTTATTATTTCATTACCTGTAGCAATTAAGAACGCTAAAGATATATCCTTAGCTCAAGTCAATAATCCTGAGACAATAGCTATAATGGATATTAAAACTGCACAATTGCACATGCAATTTGGACTTCTACTTACAATAAGTTTACTATTATCAGCAATTTTATAAACGAAACTTAAGAGATCGTTATGAAAAAAATTAAATTAGAGAGATTAGATAAGGAGATAAGTGTAAAACCTTACCAAGAGAGAGTTAAATATTCTAGTTATCTCACTTTATCATTGGATGAAGAGGAAGGAAATTTAACAGAAGAAAAAGCTAAACACTTGCTTAGACGAGTAACTTTTGGACCTACGCCCAGTGAAGTGAATCAAATAAAAGATAGACCGATTTCAGAAGTCGTTGATGAATTGCTTGGTGATGGTCTTGATTATTTGCCTAAAAATATTGACAGATTGCCTACAGCGAATGAACTCAATTGGATTGATACTGTTGAAGAAGATCCTTCTAAAGTACATATTACTATCAGAGGTACAATCGAAGGGAGACATAGAAATAGATATTCACAGTTTGTTAACTGGTGGCTAGACAATATGTCTTCAGATAAGATAAGTAACAGTAATAAAACAGTTTCTGAACGATTAACATTCTTTTGGCATACACATTGGTGTATCGAGTTTACTTATGATACACAAGGTTATATTCCTCCTCCAATAATTTATAGAAGTAACCAGACTTTAAGAAAATATAGGTTAGGAAATTTTAAAAAATTTGTCGAAGAAATGACTTTAGATGGTGCTTATCTATTATACCAAGGTCTAAATCTAAGTTCTGGAAAGAATCCAAATGAGAATTACGCTAGAGAGTTAATGGAACTCTTTACTATGGGAATTGGCAATTATAGTGAAGGAGATATTAGAGAAGCTGCTAGAGCTCTTACTGGCTGGCGGGTATCAGCACACAGGCAAGACCCAAAACCATTCGAGTTTTTTGATACATATTTTTCAGCAAAAGACCATGATTTAGATTCAAAACAGATTATGGGAGAAACTATACCGGCTAGAGCTGAAGAAGATAATACAATGGAGAAAGTACGTGAAGGTGAGGTAAAAGGTTTACTTGATATACTATTTAGAAGAAGACCTGAACCTATAGCTCAATTTATTTGTACAAAAATATATAGCCATTTCGTGTATAGTAATCCTTCGGAATATGATAAATTGTTTATTAATGAATTGGCCACTGAATTTATTGCAAATGATTTCGAATTACTACCTGTATTTAGAAAGCTGTTTAAAAGTAAACATTTCTACGAAAAAATAAATTTTGGTGTTCAGATTAAGCATCCAGTCGAGTTAATTGTTAATTTGGAGAAACTGCTTTCTATTAAGTATGCAAATTCTTTTGCTGCATTAGATGATTTGGAACAAGAGCTCTATGACCCTCCGAATGTTAGCGGTTGGAGTGGTTATAGAAGTTGGATCTCAACAAAAACCTACCCAAGAAGAGTAAGTCATTTAAAGAATATTATAAGTAATAAGTCCAATAATGATTGGCTAGTATTTTTGTCAGAGTTTTCTAACCCAACTGAATTTGATATTTTATTCAAGGAATTAGTAGAATATACATTACCTAATTCAGCTACAACAGAAAGGTTAATTATACTTAAAAATCGAATCGAAGGATTATCAAATGTCAATACTGATAATTGGACTCAATTATACAACGAGGGAAGTAATGATATAGGTAAATTTTTAAATACATTTTTTCAAGAGCTTATAAAAGTTCCTGATATACATTTATCGTAGGGTGATGAAATGAAAAGAAGAGATTTTATAGCTACAACATTAGCAACTGGTTCAGCTCTGACTTTACATCCATATATTGCAAAGTCAAATCCAATTAGAAGTTCAAAAGTACAATCAGCAGATGATTTTCTTGAAGATGACAGTATAATGATAATTATCGATTTATTTGGAGGAAATGATGGCTTGAATACTGTAATACCACTTCAACAAGATGAATATTATAATTTGAGACCCAATATTGCTTTAAAAGAAGAGGATACTATTAGGTTTCAAAGTTCAGATTTATACTTACACCCAGCTTTAGTGACAAATGTAGAAAATGATGGTTTTTTAGGTCTATTGCAAAATAGGAATTTGGCAATCATAGAGAATGTCGGGTATGAAAATTATACTATGTCTCATTTTAGGTCTTCTGATATTTGGGCAAGTGGTATCGTTAATACTGATCCTAGTGTTAAACTTTTAGATGGTTGGCTTGGACGTTACTTTGCATCAAAACTAGACAATTACCCTTTTGAAATTCCAGAACATCCCTTAGGTATCTCAATAGGTGGAGAAGTACCACTTGAGTTCAGAAGTGAAAAAGGTCACATGGGAATTGCTTTAACAGATCCTAATAGTTTTTATAATCTAGGAAAAGGACTAACACCATTCGAAGATAAATTTAAAGGTGATTCTAACTTCGAAAAAGAATTTAATTTTATTCATACAATTGCAGAACAATCCGAAATCTATTCACAAGAAGTAAAATTAGCTTTTGACAAAGGCACCAATGAAGTTAATTATCCAACTACAGGTTTAGCTGCTAAAATGGGATTAATCTCAAAGTTGATTTCTGGAGGTTTGAAAACGAAAGTATATCATTTGAGACTTAGTAGTTTCGATTCACATGTTCAACAAATGAACGAGCCACTTTCTGGTCAGCACCCAATATTATTAAATCAATTAGCTTCTGCAATTTCTTTATTTATGAAAGATGCTACGATACAAGGATTCTCAAAAAGAGTTGCAGGTCTTACTACATCAGAGTTTGGTCGAAGAGCTTATGATAATGGAAGTAGAGGGTCTGATCATGGTGCTAGTAATGTTATGTTTATGTTTGCACATGATGATAGTATCAATTTTGGTAGAGCAGGGAACCCGCCAAATCTATCTGACTTAGACACTAATGGCAACCCACGGTACCAATTTGATTTTAGAAGACTTTACACTGATTTCTTAGAAACTTGGTTTGGCGCATCTGAAACAGATGTAGAAGAAATTTTTGGTGAACCTATATTGCCAATGGGAATATTAAAACCAAGAGTAAAATCAGGAGTTAAAAATTATGTATTCTCAAAAGGGAGACCAGGAATTGAACTTTATCCTAACCCTGTATATCAATCAGGTGAATGTACTATTAGGTTCGATTTAAAACAATCAATGTATGGAGATGTAAAAGTCTTTTCTACAGATGGTAGAGTCGTTAAGCATATTTATAATGGAATGTTACATAATGGGCCGAATGATTCATTAAAAATAAATGGACTAAGATCGGGGCATTATATGGTTACGTTAACAATTGATAATAAAAGGTATAGTGCTCCACTAAATATATTAAAATGAAAAAAAAATCTTACATAATTGCCGTATTAGCTTTAATGATAATGCCTTACTGGCTCGTCGGTCAAGATTGTAACAAATGGCCTCTAACAAGATGTATCGGTAATGGGTTAGACTTTATAAGTAATAAAGGACAATCCGCCCATTTTATGAATCTGAAAAACAATGCTACTTTAAATAGTCTTACAAATGCAATGACTGTTGAAATGTGGATTAAACCAGATTTAGAATTGGGAAAACGAAACTATTTTGCTGGAAAATGGGGGCCAACTGTTGATAAATCTGATGTTTGGCAATTATATTATGATCCAAGTAACAGAATTGTGTTTGAATTAAACCACCCCACTTCTGAACTTGAAGATGTAGATAACACAATTGCAATTTCACCTCAAGTTAATATCAATGGAGGATGGCATCATTTAGCAGCTGTGTTTGATGGTACTCAAAATAAAGCAATGATCTATTTAGATGGTGAATTGATTGCTGAAGGAACTAATCCTAGTTATCCGATTGCTACTTTAAAGAAAAATAGCAATGATACACAATTTGGTAGAGCGAATGAACTAACTAATAATAACAGTTATCGAACATTCAGAGGTATTATGGACGAAATTAAAATTTGGAACAGAGCTCTACCGATGACAGAAATAATTTGTGAAAAAGATAAAAGAAGAAATGGTAATGAAGCTGGGTTAATTGCATATTTCAGATGTAACGAAGACCCAGGAAATTATTCACCATGTGATGTGACTCAAAACAATAACGCGAATTTATTATCAGGATTAACTTTTACACAAACTAAGAATGATAGACCTGAGTATAGACCATTTATCGTTACAGACCCAGTACAGATAGATACTATAAAGTGTACAACAAGAAAGAGGTACTCTATAACTATCACAGATACTTCATTATGTGGCTCACGTGCATATATTTGGATAACTCCTGAGTTCAGGAATTACTTCGACTATTCTGGTAGTTATTTGACTCTTCCTCCAAATACTCCTGTTACTTATGAATTCTTTGTGGATAGTGATTTTATTGGAACAATTAAACCACAGATTAGGATAATAAGAGATGACGTTTGTGGTTATGATTTACTAGCTGGTAACAAAAGACAATGGACCATTACTAGAGAAACAGAATTAAAGTATAATAGGGATACAATAGGTTTTGGAACGCTAAAAGCTTTTTGTATTGAGGAACCTTATAAAGAAATTTCTGTTAAAGTAACGAATAATACATCTTCATTTGGAACTCCAAAACCAGTAACTATTACTGGTGGAAACTTTAATCTTCCACAATACTACTCAATAGTAACACCAAGTTTTCCAATTACACTTAATCCAGGAGAGAGTACAAATTTAATTGTCAGATTTACATCTGGAAGTGTTGCTAATATTTTTTACGATACTCTTAGAGTACAATCAACAGATATGTGCGAAGGGGCAGGTATAATTCCACTTACTGGAGAAGTAGAGAATATAATAAGTCTTACAAAATTTGGTACAGAAGATGAACAGTTAGATTCTATTGATTTTGGAACAATATGTAAGAATTTTCCTTCTGATGAGACCTTATTTTATTGGGAGAACTTATCAAGTCAAAACATAATCATTACTGATGTTGAAGTACCAGAAAATTTTGAGTTTGTACGATTCAATAAATCTCAACCTCAAACATTAGAGCCACAAAAGAGCTACCAAGTTAAATTAATCAGATTTCTTCCTAAAGTAGCTGGTGATTTTATTGACACTGTCTTTATTGTTGTGAAAGCTGGAGGTTGTACTTTACGAAAACCAATTCAAGTAAAAGGAAAATCAATACATCCTGACATTACATTTACATTAGATACAATTGATTATGGGAATGTATTTGTGGGTCAAGAATTAGAAAGAAATATTAAAATCAGAAACAATGGTCTTGATGAATTTAGAGTTAGTTTTAGTATTAGTAGAGGAGAAGCATTCTATTTCCCAGGTGGCAGATTTGCAACGATACCACCAAAAGAAGAAAGAGATGTTAGAGTCAGATTTAGACCAATAACTGACTCTTTATATTATGATAAACTTTGTTTTCAAGAAACTCCTGAAACTGGTTGCTATGCTTCAGGTTGTATTACATTAAAAGGAAGGGGAATAATAGATAAATTTAGATTTAACCCAGAAGTAATGAAAATTGAAAATGTTATTGCTTGTAAGGATTCTACGAATGAACTTTTTATAATTAATGAATCTCCTGTTTCATTGCTTCTTAATAATTTCAATTTGAATGATCCTTCAACTAAGTACGATATTATTGAACCAGTTAATGATTTATCAAGTCTTAATTCATATAGTATCAATTTAACTTCAGGAGATAGTGTTAAATTCAAATTTCGATATACACCAAATGATTTGAATAATGACAGGGCTGACAAAGCATTTCTTGAATTTTCTGATCATGATAATCAACAATGGTTTGCTTTTTTGCAAGCAAGTTCCACTTTGCCAAAACTATTTATGGAAGATAACAATGCATTCGGTACAGTAGAAGTTGGGGAGACGCCTACTAAGAAAATAATTTTAGAGAATATTTCTTCTATTCCAGTACATTTAGATAGTTTGAGAATTGGATCGAATTTCACTATTCTTTATCCACCTACAAATATTAATCGGACCTTAGAACCAAGGGATACTATTCAAATAATTGTAGAATTTGCCCCTACTTCAGATATAAATTATTCAACAAGATTAATTTCATACAGCAGTGAACCATGTGCAGTAGAAAATGATGTTTTATTTACCGGAAAGGGTAAAATAATCCCAATTGAAATAATTTCTACATTAGTTACTTTTGGGTTTGTAAAGTCTTGTGATTGCGAAACTACAAATGTAACACTGTCTAATAATTCAAGAGTTAACGATGCTATAATTGATAATATTTGGATAGACAATCTTGGAATTGTTGGCCCAGCTTATCCTGAATATTTCAGTTGGACTTCTGATATTGCAAATAATGGGAATGAACTTCCATATAGCATTCCACCATTATCCAAAGACACTTTAAGAATCACATATTGTCCGAGCTCTCCGTCTATTAGAGATAGTTTAAATCATTCAGCAATGATGCATATTGATGCACACGGCATAAGCAAAGATGGACAGACAGAAATTTGGAGATTAGAAAAGCCATACAATAGATTCTTAGCTGGCAGACAAACACTAATGTATGAGCCTGAACCCCTTCAAGTTCAATTTCCTCCTACTTTAGTAGCGACAACTTCACCTGTTCCACAGTTTGTAAGAATAACAATACCTGATATAGATTACAACCCAGATAGGGAGACATTAAAAATTGATTCGATTACATTTGAACCTAATGATAATGTATTTTTTGCACACGACACTTTATCGAAAACTGATAAAGGAATCATATATTCTGCTAATCAAGATACTTTAATAATCCAGCTAGATTTTAAACCAAGAATTTCAAAAGATTATTTTGGAAAAATGAAAATTCATTTTGCTGAACCATGTCAAGGTTTTGATACGACAGTAGCTGTTGCAGGGACTGGTCTTGCATTTCCAGCACCTATGCCATTCAAATTTACTCCTAACGATCAAATTCAAGAATATGAAGTAATAAGTTGTGATACTCTTTTATTACCTGTTTATGCTTTTCAACTGATGAATTTTGATATAATTGATATTGATTGTCAAATTTTTTATGATACAACTTTCTTCGATTATATTGGATTTGAAAGTGCATATTTAGGAAATACTTATCCTGATACTTCAATATGTAATATTTATAATGCAACATTAGATATAAATAAAACAGATAGTTCTTCTATATTTATAAGCTTGGATAACTTTTGTAGTATAGATTCGCTGACTCCATTGTTTATAGCTAAATTTACTCCTAAACTAAATCAAACCACTACTAGAAGTTTCTTACTTGATAGTTTTAGTTTTGATTCTAAAGGGATAATTCCTTATAGATTGATTCCAAATGGTCCAAAAATAGATGTTACAATACTTAAATCAGAGGTAACTGTTTTGAATGATGTTACTTATGATACAGTGTATGTTTTGGATTGTAAACAAGATACATTTATGATTCAAAATACAGGAAGTGTTCCATTCATATTATCACAAATTATAAATCTTCCACCAGATGTTAATATTGTAAGTGTAACGCCTGCACTATCCGATACCTTATTTCCTGCTGCAATTGCTGAAGTAATACTCGAATTTTGTCCTACTCAAATTGGTGAATATAGTTCAATCGCAAATTCTGAAATATTTGATCCTTGTTTTATGACTGATAGTAATTCAATTACTGGAGTTGGATTTGCACCTCCTTACGAAGTTTTAGCAGATGTTAGTTCAAATTTTTCAATCATAGATACTGTTTACGGTAGTATTGGTGATACTGTATTGATTCCAATATTTATTGACAAAGATATAATGGCTAATTATAAAGGAATTGAACATTGGATGATAGATATATATTTTGACCTAAACATTAGTTATGATCCATTTTCTATGAAATATTTAGAATCATATTCAATTATACCAAATGTACCTGCTATTTCAGATTTAGTAAATCATGGAAATTTAAAAATGAAGTATAAGGATGTTGATACTCTGAGAGCATCTCAAATAGCTGAATTGAAGATGTTAGTTACAATCCCAATCGATACCACTACATTGTTAGATATAACAATTGATAATTTTGGGTCCGAATATATTTATTTTCTAGATTTATATAATTCCATACAAAATAATCTGTTTAATTCCGGAAAATCTTGTAGAATATCACATATTGTAAGAAAAGATAATAGCGGAGTTGAACAAAATCACCCTAACCCTTGGTTTGATAAATCAGTAATTCCATTTAAGTTATCTGAAAAAACTAACCCTATATTAAAAGTTTATGATGCTACTGGAAAGCTAGTTAAATATTTATTAAATGGTAATAAGTCATTTGAAAAAGGAGAATATGAGGTTATTATTTATTCAAATGACTTATTACAAGGAATTTATTATTACGTTCTAGAAACTGAAACACAAAAATTTACTAAACAAATGGTTATTATTAAATAAATTATAGCTCTTTAATAATATTTTTTAATAATAGCCAACATTTGTCAACTGAATTTATTTCAATTTTTTCAGAAGGTGTATGTACGTCTTTCAATGTAGGACCAAATGATAACATTTCCATGCTAGGATATTTTTCACCTATGAGTCCGCATTCTAAACCAGCATGTATTAATTCAATTACCGGTTCATCGTTGAATGTTTCTTTGTAAATACGAACAGCTTTATCGACAAGTTCAGAATTTTTCTTTGGTTCCCATGCTGGATATCCTGAAGATTTAGATATACTGAAACCTCCTAATTCAAAAACAGAGTTCACAACACCGGAAATCCAAAATTTTTCTGTTTCAACAATACTTCTTTGACTAGTGAGTATTTGGATACTGTTGTCTAAAGTTTTAATTCTTGCAAGATTAGTTGACGTTTGTACTAAAGTAGGTAATTCAGGTGTATAGCGTTGTGCACCATGAGGTAAAGCATTTATTACATTTAATAAATCCTCTTGAGTCCCAAAAGACATCATTTTATCAATAAAATCAATATTTACCAAATTCAGTTGTATATTTGGTTCTTTTACAGACCATTCATTTTTTAGAATACTTTGATAGGACATTACCATTGATTCTAATTTTATTATTTGTTCTTTAGGCAGAGAAAAACTCACATAAGCTTCTCTTGGTATAGCATTGTGTTTATCACCACTGTCAAAAGAATGTAAACGTATATTAAATCTATCTTTCAAATGAATTAAATATCGAACAAGTATTTTAGCTGCGTTTCCTCTCTCATCATCTATTTCAATTCCAGAATGACCTCCTAACAGTCCTTTAAGAGATAGCTCATAAGTCCTATATTGTTTAGGAGTATCTTCTAAGACTAAATCTAAAGTTCCTATAGTATTTAATCCACCAGCACATCCAATAGTAAAATGTCCAAAATCTTCTGTATCAAGGTTAATAAGAATTTCAGATTCCAATAAATCAGTTCCCAGCTCAGCAGCACCTGTTAATCCAGTTTCCTCGTCTAAAGTACATAATAACTCAAATTTAGGATGTTCCAAATCTTCTGAAGCTAAAACAGCCATACCCATAGCTAGTCCTAAACCATTATCCGCTCCTAAAGTTGTACCTTTTGCCTTAACCCAACCATCTTCTATATATGTTTGTATAGGATCATTATCAAAATCAAACTCAACATCTCTGTTCTTTTCAGTAACCATATCAACGTGAGCTTGAATACAGAAAGTAGGTCTTTCTTCATACCCTTTTGTCGCAGGCTTAGTAATAACTAAATTTCCGAGTTTATCCTTCTTAATAGGCAAATTTAATTTTTGTGCAAAACCTTCTATATACTTTACTATTTTTTCTTCTCTTTTGGAAGGTCTTGGGTACTTAGTTATTTCATGAAAAATTTCCCATACAATAGTTGGTTCTAATTTATCAATTGTTTTTTCCATATTATATCTCCATTCTAATTTGACCTCATAGGTCTTGAACTAACTTTGAAAGTTAGATCTTTATAATCATTATTTGTATTTTGAATTTTTTTATCCGCTAAAAAACCAATCATTGCAGCATTATCTATACAATATTCCATTTTAGGGATTACAATTTTAAAACCCTTTAGCTCTAATTCATGAAATTTCTTTCTAAGTAGTGAATTGGCTGAAACACCACCACCTATAACAATATTTTTAACTTTATATTTTTTAGAAGCTGTATATGTCTTATGTATTAAAACATCAACTATAGCCGCTTGAACAGATGCCGCTATGTTCTTTTTATCTAATTCACCTAAAGGGAATTCGAAATTCTTTTGAATAAAGTATCGAACAGCTGTTTTTAAACCACTAAAACTGAAATCAAAGTCATCAGAATTTATCATTGATCTCGGAAAATCGTATTCAGTCGGGTTTCCTTCTTTTGCAAGTTTGTCTATAATTGGGCCACCTGGATAACCTAATCCCATTAACTTTGCAATTTTGTCAAAGGCTTCGCCTGCAGCGTCGTCTTTAGTCATTCCAATTGTTATATATTCCGAATATGATTCTACTAAGAATAATGAAGTATGACCTCCACTAACCACTAAAGAAATAAATGGAAAATCAAGAGACTCATCTTCTAAACAACCAGAATATATATGACCTTCAATATGATTTACAGGTATTAATGGTAAATCATATTTTAAACTCAATCCTTTTGCAAATGAAGATCCGACTATCAATGAACCCATTAGTCCGGGTTCAGATGTTACAGCGATTGCATTTATATCCTTCATTTCTACACCTGCAGTAACTAAACTGGCTTCAGTTAGACTGGAAATATTATTTATATGAGCCCTAGAAGCTAATTCCGGAACAATTCCTCCATAATTACGATGTATTGCTTGTGAAGAAATAACATTGCTTAAAACTTTATTTTCACTTAGAACAGCTATTGAAGTATCATCACATGAACTTTCTATTGCAAGTATTTTCATATTTATATTTCTATATTATATTTTAATTTTCTGTAAAGTAGAGATAATGCTGTAAATTTACTTAACTCTCTGTTCGCTTCTCTATTTTTCAAAAATACGAATTTTGTAGCTTTAGTTTTAGTTGAATCAGAAATTCCTATCCAAACTGTCCCAACGGGTTTCTTTGTTGAACCACCATCCGGACCAGCGATACCAGTAATAGATATAGCAAAATCAGTTCCCATTTTTTTTCTACAGTTATTTGCAAGTTCTATGGCTGTTTGTTCACTTACTGCACCATATTTTTCTAAAGTAGTCTCATTTACATCAAGCAAGTTTTTCTTCGCATTATTACTATATACGATAAAACCGCCTTGAAGGATTTTTGAACTACCTTTTAATTCTGTCAATAAACTTCCTAACCCCCCACCTGTGCAAGATTCTGCAACGGATAGAGTCCAATTATTTTTAATAAAATATTCATGAAAGGCATTTAAAAGTTGGGAATTTTCTTCAATTATGAAAGTATGTAGTAAACTTTGAATTTTAATAATTAAATCATTTAAAATAGTTTTATTTTTGACAAGTTTTGAATTTAGTATTCCAAGTCTTAATCTTACTCCAGAATAAGAAGGAAGATAAGCAAATTTTACGGATTCATATTCTTCTTCTAAATGAGATATACGTTTTGCAATATCAGATTCGAATATACCTGTCGTGTATATGGTTTCATAATGATAAAAATCTTCAACTAGAGAATATTTGAAATTATTTAGTATCGAAACAATATTATCTTCAAAAATAGATTTCATTTCTCTTGGTACACCAGGTAAGTTAAAATAAAGTCTCTTATTCTTTTTAGTAAAAATTCCTGGAGCTGTACCAATATTGTTTTTTAACGCCTTTGAACAAGAGGGGAGAAGTGCTTGTTCAAAATGGAGATCCGTAATCTCTCTACCTCTTCTATTAAAATACTCAATTAAATGTAAGCGTGTAATCTCATCTTCGTGCATACCCACTTTAAAAAAACTAGCAATCGCTTTCTTTGTCAAATCATCTTTAGTAGGGCCTAAACCACCAGTGGTTATTATGATGTCATTTATCTCTGAAAGTTTTTCTAGTGTGTCTATGATAGAAGAATGATTATCTGAAATAGTGACAGAGGTGTTAATTGTTATTCCTAATTTAGTTAGTTCTTTACCCAACCAAGCTGAATTAGAGTTGATAGTTTCCCCAATCAACAACTCATCTCCAATTGCTATTATTGCTGCTTTTATCATTATCTAAGGACCTTCCGTTGGATGTATTAATATTTCTGTAACATTCATTTGTTTAGGTTGAGATATAGCAAAATGGATAGCTTCTGCTATATCAGAGGCCTCTAGGAAAGTTACATTTTCCATTCTTTTTGCAAAATTCTGTTTAATTTCTTCATTTGGAATATGGTTTTGCAATTCAGTTTTGGTTGCTCCTGGTTCGATAGCAGTAACTTTAATATTATATCTAGCACTCAACTCTTGTCTTAAACCCTCCGTAATGGCATTGACTCCAAACTTAGTGGCACAATAAACTGCAGCTGTAGGGAATACCCTTCTGCCGGCAACTGAAGAAATATTAATAATATGGCCTGAATGTTGTTTTTTCATAATTGGCACTACTTCATTTATACCATAAAGAAGTCCTTTAAGATTAACATCTATCATTTTTTCCCAATCTTCTACTCGTCCCTCTTCAATAAATGATAGTGGCATAATGCCAGCATTATTTATCAAAACATCAATTCTTCCAAATTTATCGAAAGTTGTTTTTATCAATCTTTTAACATCATCTCTTTTGGTTACATCTGTCTTTAAGATTACTATTTCAGTATTTTCTTTTTCCAATTGCTCTTTTAAAGTTTCTAACTTTTCTATTCTTCTAGCTGCTAGAACTAAACTATGCCCCTCACTTGATAATCTTATTGCTGTTGCCTTACCGATACCACTTGATGCACCTGTAATTACTACAATTTTGTTTTTCAACTGAATACCTCATTCCTTAATTGTAATTGGATTTTTCCATTTTGAATTATAAAAATTGTTCTCAATTGGTTTTCTTTTTCTTTCGGATAGTTCCATCATCCGATATTTTTCATCAACTAATGATAAATCATCAGATTTATAACCAATTGCAATCATTGCCATCGGTTTATATGAAGGTGGTATATCAAATGACTTTTTTATTTGAATAGAATCAAATCCAGCCATCTGATGTGCAAACAAGCCCAATGATGTTGCTTGTAAACATATATTTTCACTTGCTGCACCTGTATCATATTCCGCCCAATTGTTAAAATCACCATTATCAAATTTAGTATCAGAAATAGCTAAGAATAATACTGAACAATTTTTAACCCAGTTTTGATTACCTTTATCTAATGTCAGAAAAGCCTTATTGAAATCAACAGAATTATAATGTTTATTCCAAACTATATATTTATATGGTTGTTGATTTGCACAAGAAGGTGCCCATCTAGCGGCTTCACATAAACTAAGTATTATTTCTTTAGAAACGATTCTATTTGGGTCAAATATTCTTGGACTCCATCTTTTTCCTAGTAAAGGGTCTATATTTTTTATTTGTCTTTTATTCATAAAATTCTGATTTATTAAAAAAGGGAAGTATTATTACTTCCCTTTGACTTTTAAAATATGTTGTTATTTTATCAATTTATTTTTATTACTTTTTCGCTAAAGGTTTTATTACCTTTGATTATATTTATCCAATAAACACCACTGGAATAATGATTTAAATCTAAGACTGTATTAGAATTATAAGTTGTGTTAATTAACAAATTACCAGCATTGTCATATAATTCTAATTTATATTCAGACAAATTTAAAAATTCAATTCTATAGATATTCTTACTAGTCTCATAAAATTTTGCAATCTCATTTAAGCTATTAGTTACACTACCTATGACGTCATTAATAATTACAGTAGTTTCATTAGTAGAATCAATTCCACACTTTCCTTCTATTAAACATCTGTACTGACCTGCATCATTCAGAGATAAATTACTAAGAGTAAGAGTCTTTTTATTCTGAGCAGGTAAATTATTTCCATCTTTTTGCCAGATATACTTCAATCCAACACCATTTGCATTAGTAGTAATTTCCATAGTTTCACCTTTATTTTTTGTGATTTCTTCTGGAATAGAACCAGCAGTAGTATTTGGTGAAACATAAATATTGAATGAATTCTTTGATTCATCTGCTGGAGGGCAGTCATTTTTTATTGAGACTTTATAAATGCCTGAATCTTCTGTTTTTACATTTGAAATTGTAAACTCATTTGTTGTTGTCTTACCAATTTCCTTGTTATTTTTTAACCAAGTATATTCAATATCAACACCAACTGCGTTTGCTTTAAGTCTGATTTCATCACCAATACAAACTGTGTCTGAGGAAATAAGTTGGAAATCAGTAAGTGTAGCTCTTTCATTGACTTCGTAATTATCAATGTTTTCAGAGAATAAACCTGAGTTATGAGTTACTCTTATTCTAACATTTTTCTTTCCTGATAATTCTTGTGGTACAACCCATTTATAAAACTCTTCTTTCACATTTGAAGCTATTTCATTAAATATGTCATGTTTATCATCATAAGAATACCCAAGACTATAACCTTCCGAGCTATTAATACCATCAGCAGACCAACTAATAATTACTTCTGAACCTACGCACAAACTTATATTAGTTGGTGGGTTTAAATAAGTTATATTTCCTATTGCATTTCTTATTAAAACTATGTCTTTTCCAGATGATCTTTGTTTTTGATAAGCATTGATAGTAATAGGGAAGTCCGAAGATTCAGAATAACCAGCGATTAAATAATTATTATACTTATCGAAATCAAATGAAACTGCAACATCATCATCATTTCCACCATAAACTTTTGCATTGTTTACAACACCAGAACTCATCTCAATTTCAGAATAAATTATATTATTTTTTGCTTTTAATTGAGATAAATCAATTTCAGGGAATCTTCCATTAGAAGTTGTTACAGATGCAAATGAATTAAGAGCTGGATGTTTTATCATTTGAGACATCACTTCATCGCCTTGTGATTGTATTAATATAGAAAAACTCCTTGTTTGAGTTTTTGTTCCAAATAGCTCTTCTAATTTATTATATTTTGTAATGAAAAGATCAGAATTACCTAATACGTTTGAACTTCCAGTTGACACAGGAAAAGGTACACCCTTAGTGTTATTGTAAGTTTCACCCATTACATAAATGTTCTCATTTTCATCTTTATAAATCCCTCTTCCTATGTCATCACCATCACCACCTAGGAATCCTGAAATAATAAAACTCTGTGCATTTTTTGTTAAAACCATTTCAAATGCATCTTTTCCTCCATTAGAGGTCTCGTCATAAGGTCCTCCAACTCCAAATCTTTTTAAAGGATATGTAGGGAAATCATTTGTAGCTGTACCTTTAGAAGAAGTTGTCCATCCAGTCAAATAAATATCTTCATTCGATGGATCAATAAACATATCCGTAGGCACATCGTCTAAAAAACCTCCAATATGTGCTGACATATTTGCTGCTTCTCTACTTGGTAAAATTGTAAACATTAATATATCTTTGCCACCTTTATAATTACTATTCGGTGGGCCTGCTATTGTTTGTATGTTATTAGAAGTAGTGTGTGCTGCGAATAAAAAATAATTATTCCTATCCCTATAAACTTCTACAACTTCATCATCACCATTTCCACCGTAATATGAAGATTTTAAAAGTTCTGAACCATCCAAACTTAATGAAGTTATAAAGATATCTTTACCTCCTCCATATTTTGAACTAATTGGTTTTAAGATTGGAAAGTCGGGTGATTCAGTAACACCTGTAATTAATAGATATTCGTTAGTTATTGCAAAATCTATTGCTTCATCAAACTCTAATGAACCTAACAAGGTCGTAAAAACTGGTATATATTGTCCATTAACGACTTTTATTTTTGTTACAAACGCATCAGTCCTATCTGCATATTCTTCATCATAAGATCCAGGTGTTGTTTTAAAATCTGTAGAAGTAGTACTACCTACTAACAATATATTTTTTTCGTCTATGAATTTTACTCTTTTAGGTGTATCATCTCCTGAGGAACCATAATAAGAAGAATAAATTAATGGATCAATAATAAGTTCTTTAGACTTATCGTATTCACCTACTTTGAATGAAACTTTGTTTCCTATCAATTCAAAATCACAATCTACTTTTACTTTATTACCATCAATTAATTGATAAGCAAATAAATTTGAATTTTCTATAATAGTACTTGGTGTAATTAATTCAATAATATTATTATCTAGATTAATCTCTAAATCTCCTTCAAAGCTTAATTCTATTTGTTCAATGTTAGCATAAGGTTTAACTTTAAAATCATATCTAGGGTTATTGTTATCTATATAATAAATAAAATCAATTCCATCATATATATTCTTTGCTGTTAATTTCCCATAAGAATTAACATTTCGAACCCAATTTTCACTGTTATTACTAATAAAATAGTGGAACTTTTCTTCAAGTTTCTCAGATGGTGTAAAATTGTAATTGTTGGTATTTAGTATATTTAATTTTATTACCTCTCCAAATATTCGATTGGAATTTTTATTATAAAAATCAAAATATATACCTGAATTAGTTACACTTGTTACAAGCCCATTTCTTTGAGAAATAAACTTAATATTTTCTTTCCATTGACCATTATTTTCAATGAACTTCATTTGAGCAGAATTCAAAGTAAAAGTTATTGCTAAATAGAATATAATTAGGGTGATAAGTTTAACACTATTTTTCATTTTATTCTTACAATTTTTAGTTAATAATAAGGGTAAATATAAGAAATAAAAAGTTACTAATTAAATATTTAATATACTTTTTATGGTAAAAAACTTGACGATTCTAAAATATTAATAACATTTTTAAAATCTTCAGGCAATTCTGATTGAAATTGCATTTCATTATTAGTTACAGGATGTATAAATTTTAAATCTTTCGCATGTAATAGCTGTCGGTTTGATTTTGAAACTATAAATTTTGCAAGATTATTGAGTTCCCCAATGACACCATTGTATTTATTGGTGTCACCACCATACTCAGAATCACCAATAATAGGATAATTTTTATCTGAAAGATGAACTCTTATTTGATGAGTTCTTCCAGTTTCTAGTTTTAATTCTACAAGAGTAGCAATTGAGTATCTTTTCAAAACTTTGAAATTTGTTTTGGCATATTTTCCACTTCTTGTAGAAACAGCGAATATTTTACGATCAATTTTAGAACGATCAATATTACCTATAATCGAACCTTCGTCTTCTAATTTAGTACCCCAGACCAAAGCATTATAGGTTCTAGAGACTTTTCGTTCAACAAACTGGGATTGCAAAGCAATTAAAACTTCTGTTGTTTTGGCTACAACAAGCAATCCACTTGTTTGTTTGTCTAATCTATGAACAATCCCTGGTCTAACTTCAGAAGAAGCGTAAAGTTTTCCTGGGTCATTCAAAATTTCATCATTATCATCATCAAATTCAATATCTATATTATCACTGATTCCAAGATGATATAACAGGGCATTGACAAGAGTATCATATCTGTTGCCAACACCTGGATGTACAACCATACCAGCCGGTTTATTGATTACTAATAGATGATTGTCTTCATAAATAATTTCTAAAGGTATGTCTTGAGGAACTAATTTTACTGCTGGTCTTCTTAGCATAATACATTCAATCTTGTCACCACCAGTAACTTTATAGCTTGCCTTTTTTACGATTTTATTATTAACTTTAACCATGCCTTCATCAAGAGATTTTCTAACTCTCGTACGACTAGCATTTTTGATTAATGTAGATAAGTAAGTGTCGATTCTTTCTGGTACTTTACCATTAGGTACTTCATATACCAGTATTTCTTCTTCATAGTCTGGATAATGATTGAATAGGTCTTTATCGTCTTTTTGATTATTCATTTAACTCTACTTTATCTTTATTCTTTCCCCTCAATTCGGATAAAGTTGGTATGTGTTTATTATAAAATAGTAAAAGTACAATTCCAACTGATACACATGAATCTGCTATATTGAAAACTGGAAAATAATCATAATATTTACCAAAAATATTAATATTTGGAATATCTACTAGAATAAAATCAACTACTTTACCATAAAACAATGGTGCATAGTCGTAGAAAACACCATAGAATACTCTATCTATCATATTTCCTGTAGCACCAGCAAAAATCAACATAACTGCTATTTTATATCCTATGGGTTTTTCACCAATATTCCTTATGTAGAGAATTAATAGTAATGAAGCGATGATTGAAAAAAGACTTAAAAAGATTTTTCCTGCTCCGAATTCGATGCTAAAAGCCATCCCAGGATTTTCTACGAATGTGAATTGAATTATATCACCAATAACTTCGATTCTTTCTCCATATTCGAAGCCTTGGGAAGATAAACCAAGAAAACTAAATCCCTTAACAAGGAATTTAGTTACTTGATCAAATAAGATTAAGAAAAAAGACGTAATAAATAGCAGGTGAGTATTGTTCTTCATTTTGTTTTTTACAAATTAGAACTAAATATTTCTAGCTTCAATTTTATCTATGCCATCAACAGGACATTCCTTTCTAATTTTATAAGAAGCAGATAAAGTAGTAATAGGTACGGCTAATAATCTTTCCTTAGCTATTAAAATACCACAAACTCTACATATACCATAAGTCTTCTCGTTAATTCGACTAAGAGCATCATCAAGTTTCTTAATGTATTCGTTTATTCTATGAATTTGTGCGTAAGTCTTCTCCTTTTCTTGAGCTTCAGAACCCTGATCGCCCATGTGCATAGAATAAATCATACTTTCTTCAGCATTGTCTGATTCATTCAGATCATCAATTCTGTCTTTTAACATAGATAATTCATCCAATGCTTCTTCTCTTGCATCGATAATTACGTCTTTAAACTCTTCTAATTCTTCATCTGAATAACGAATGTTCGGATCTCTAGGTGCAGGATTAGATTCGTTATAATTTGCATAATCATAATCTTTTCTTGCGTTTACTTTTGTCTCTTTTTTCTTTGCCATAATTTTATTCTCCAATGAGCAAAACCATTCTTACCATTTTATAAAAGGCAATTATAAACCTTTACAACTTAAAAAACAAAATAATTTACTCACATTTATACTTTTTCAATAAAGACTGACAATTTTAGATCATCAATTTCAATTTCTTCAAATGTTGATAATTCTTCTACAGATAATAAATCATCAGTAAGTGTTTCGGTTTTTATATAATCAATCATTTCTACAATATTATCCATAAATGTAGAATTTGAAGCTACTTCTATCTTTATCCTATCCGTAACTTCAAAACCATTATCTTTTCTTAAATTCTGTATTCTACTTACAAATTCACGTGCTATCCCTTCATTTTTAAGTTCAGTTGTAATAGTAGTATCTAAGGCAACAGTTATATTTTTCTCATTTGCCACAAGCCATCCTTCAATATCCTCGTTATAAATCTCTACATCATTATAGTCCAGAACGAAATCATTACCATCGATATTTAAAGTAATAGTACCTTCATTTAATAGTCTTGATATTTCTTTATCGCCAAATTTTTTGACCTCCTGAGCAACAAGGTTAGTTTGTTTACCATACTTAGCACCAATTCTCCTGAAATCAGGTCTAACGTTTCTTTTTATAATTTCAGAATTATTATCTGTCATATATTCTATATTCTTGATATTTAATTCTTCTTTGATAATTTCAGCCATTTGTTCTATATTTCTTCTGAACTGAGGAGTTAAAACTGGAATCAGTATTTTCTGTAAAGGTTGCCTTGTTTTAATTTGAGATTTTTCTCTCAAAGACCTTGCTAAATAAACAATCCTTTGAGCCACATCCATTTTTTCTTCTAATTCTTTATCAATCGCTTCTTCGTTTACATCTATAAAATCAGTAAGGTGAATTGAAATTGGTTCACTTTCTTTTTTCAATCGTTGATATAAATCTTCACTTAAAAATGGTGCAGCTGAAGCCGTAAGTTGGAGGATTCTAACAAAGACCTTTCGTAAAGTCTGATATGCAGATAACTTATCATTGTCATTTTCTCCCTTCCAAAATCTTCTTCTATTTCTTCTAATATACCAATTAGAAAGTTCATTAATTGTGAATTCCTGAATTAATCTGTGAGCTTTCGTTAATTCATATTCATCCATTAACTTCATGTATTCTTTTGCAATTGTATTTGCTCTTGATAATATCCATTTGTCAATTTCAGGTCTATCCTCTATAGGCAATTCTGATTTATTTACATCATAATTATCTATATTTGCATAGAGCGAGAAAAAATTATATGTTTGAGTCAGTGATCTAAAAAAATCTGCTATTACAACTCTTGAAATTCCTTCCGAATCAAATTTTGTTGTATTCCAAGGTGGATTATTAACAAAAAGATACCACCTTACAGCATCTGCTCCTAATCTATTCATTATTTCAAACGGGTCAACAGTATTACCTAGTCTTTTAGACATTTTAACACCGTTTTTATCAAGAATTAATTCATTAACCACAATGTTCTTGTAAGCAGGTTTGTCAAAAATTGCTGTTGCAATATTGTGTAAAGTATAGAACCAACCTCTGGTTTGATCAATACCTTCTGCTATAAAGTCAGCTGGAAACGACTTATCAAATAATTCTTTATTTTCGAATGGATAGTGAAATTGTGCAAATGGCATTGAACCAGAATCAAACCATGCATCAATCACTTCATGAGTTCTTCTATATACATTTCCGTTTCTCACAAAAACTATGCTGTCCACAAGTGGTCTATGTAAATCAATATCGTGACCAGAATCTTCAATAGAAATTAATTCTCCATTCTCATTTTCATATTTTCCATCTTTCAATTCTTCAATTGAACCGATTGCTATAATATCGTTTTCATCATTTTCATTAACCCAAAGAGGAAGAGGAGTACCCCAATATCGGTCTCTTGAGAGTGACCAATCTTTTACATCTTCCAACCAATTTCCAAATCTACCTTCACCGATTTCTTTAGGTTGCCAGTTAATCTCTTTGTTTAAATCAATCATTCTTTGTTTGTATGCAGGTGATTTTATAAACCAACTTTCACGTGCATAATACATTATAGGATTACCTGTTCGCCAACAATGGGGATAATTATGTAAGTAATCTTTTTGAGATCGATAGATTTTACCTGCAACTTTTAATGCTATTACAACATCAGTTTCAACACCAACTTCTTTTCTGTCTTCATATTCAAAATCTTTTATCGCTCTACCCGAAAAAGGCCCCAATTCTTCTGTAAGATGCCCACTTGGAGTTACGGGCTGTACGAATGGTAAGTTGAATTCCCTTGAAAGTCGATAATCATCTTCACCAAATGCAGGTGCTAAATGTACTATACCAGAACCATCTTCGGTAGATACGAAGTCACCTTCGACTATTGTTAGTGCATTCGGATGCTCTTTTTCTTTTAAATCTACATAAGGGAATATTTGTTCGTATTTAGTTCCAATTAAATCCAATCCTTTGAAACTATCTAATATTTTGTATTCACCATCTAATGTTTCTAATCTGTCTTTAGCTAATACTAGATTATCAATTTGAATTTCATCTTTTATCTTTCTAGTGTTTTCAACTAAAACATAATCAATATCTTTACCGATTGCTAAAGCAACATTAGAAAATAGTGTCCAAGGTGTGGTTGTCCAAACTAATAACTCAGCATTCTTCGTACTTTCAATTACAGGTTTAGTTATTTTTAATTTAATGTAGCAATTATAATCCTTAACTTCCTTATAACCGAGAGATAATTCATGGGAACTAAGAGGCGTCTCAATTGTTGGAGATTGCGGTACTACTTTGAATCCTTTGAATATTAAACCTTTATTAAACAGTTGTTTTAATGCCCACCAAACAGATTCAATATAATCATTCGTACAAGTAATATATGCAGTGTCTAAATCTACCCAATAACCCATTCTTCGAGTAAGAGTTCTCCATCCTTCGTCCATTTCTATATTCTTATAAACTAAGTCTTTACATGCATTATTAAACTTTCCAATTCCGACAGTTTCTACTTCAGATTTATTCTTAATTCCTAAATCTTTTTCAACTTGAATCTCAACTGGCAAACCATGCGTATCCCAACCAGCTTGTCTTCGGACGAAGTAACCTTGCATTGTTTTATATCTGCATACTGTGTCTTTAATGGTTCTAGCCATCATGTGATGAATACCAGGTTTACCATTTACAGTTGGAGGACCTTCATAAAACGTAAAACTCTTATTCTCAGCTCTTAATTCTAATGATTTCTCGAAAATTTGATTCTCTTCCCAAAATTTTAGTACATTTTCTTCTAATTCAGGATAAGAGATATTGTTTGGCAATTCTTTGAACATATTTTTTATGTAATAATTTTTTTGAATAACTTGCAAAATTATATAATATTAGTAATATAATCTAAAAAATGGGATAAGTATGAAATCAATTACTATTGATGGGAAACTCTTTGTTTCTGTTTGTAGTGCAGATGAGTTAATCCCTGAAAAAGGTAAAAAAATTGTTTTTGAAGACGATATAGATATGGAAGTTTCACTTTTTAAGATACAAAATGAATATTATTGTGTTTCAAATATATGTCCACATAAACACCAACCTGTTATTTATAATGGATTAGTCAAAGATTGTACTGTTACTTGTCCAGCTCACGGTTGGACTTATGATTTAAAAACTGGCGAGAATACTAATAAGCACCAGGGCATAAAAAGATTAAAAAAATATCAAATATTCGAAAAAGATGGTGATATATATATAGAAAAGCCAGAACTAGAAATTCCAAAATGGCGACAATAAATTGATTTCATTACACGAAAAAGTAAATATTATTGGAATTTGTGAAAAAGAGAATTTTTCGCAAATAAATATTGCCAAATATGAATTACTATCTAATGAAATTGAGAATTACAAAGAGTGGCTTTCTTTCGGCTATAATGCTGATATGGAATGGATGAAAAAGAATCTCGATAAAAGAGAAGATGTAGGTTTAATACAAGAAAACGCTAAGTCTGTTATTGTATTAGCGTATAATTATAATCAATCTACAATTCACGAATCTAATGAAAATAAAATATCTAGATATGCATGGGGAGATGATTATCACAATTACATACCTAAAAAGCTTAAAAGAATATGCAAAGAATTAGAGATAATCTATCCTAATGAAGAATTCAAATATTATGTGGATACAGGTGCAATATTAGAAAAACAATGGGGCGTTAAATCAGGTTTAGGATGGCAAGGAAAGAATAGTTTATTACTTAACAAAAAGTTAGGCTCTTACTTTTTTATATCTGTTATAATTACAACTTTAGAAGTTGAACATGATGATTTATTAAAAGATTATTGTGGGAAATGCACAAAATGTATAGATGCTTGTCCAACAAATGCAATTATATCAGACAAAGTAGTAGATTCTACTAAGTGTATATCATATTGGACGATAGAATCAAAATCTGATAGTTTCCCTTCTGATATTTCTGAAAATCTTGAAGGTTGGGCTTTCGGTTGTGATATTTGTCAAGAGGTCTGTCCTTGGAATAATCACAGGGTTCCTATTCAAATAGAAGATTTCGTAAATCCACGATATGGAGAAACTGTCCTTGATAAAGAGACTGTATTCAATTATACAGAAGATGACTTCAAAGAAAGATACATCAAAAGTCCACTAAAAAGGCCAAAACATCGCGGAATTAAAAGAAATATAATTGAAATAGAAAAGAGCAAATAATAGAAGATTAATAAAAAGACTTTAAAATCGTCAATTAGAAAATAAAATTTTAAGAATAGGAGAAAATTAATTGTCAACACATCATCAAGTAATAATTATAGGTTCAGGTCCGGCTGGACTAACGGCAGCTTTATATGCATCAAGAGCAAATCTAGAAACTGTTGTATTTGAAGGTATGCAACCAGGTGGTCAGTTAACTATAACTACTGAAGTAGAAAACTATCCAGGTTTTGTAAATGGGATACAAGGACCGGAAATGATGGATATACTTAGAAAGCAAGCACAGAGGTTTGGTACAAAGTCGATATTTGAAACGGTAAATAAAGTAGATTTCTCTGAAAGACCATTCAAAATGTCAACAGAAAAAGGTGATTACACAGCTGATGCTGTTATAATATCAACTGGTGCAACAGCAAAATTACTAAATATCCCAAGTGAAGAAACATATTGGGGGGCTGGAATTTCTGCTTGTGCTACTTGTGATGGATTCTTTTTCAATGGAGAAAAAAATCTGTTCATTATTGGTGGGGGAGATACGGCTATGGAAGAAGCACTTTTCTTAACTAAATATGGTCAAAAAGTAACTATTGTTAATAGAAGTGAAAATTATAGAGCTTCTAGAATAATGCTTGAAAGAGCAAAAAACCACCCTAAAATTGAATTTATTGAAAATGCTGTAGTTGATGAATATATTGGAGAAACAACTAATGGTATTAAAAAGCTTACTGGTCTTAATTTAAAAGATGTAAATACTGGTGAAGTTACTTTCTACGAAGGTGGCGGAGCATTTATCGCGATTGGACATAAACCCAATACAGATATATTCGAAGGTATCATAGATATGAACGAAGTAGGTTATATTTTAACAAAAGATAAATCTACTTATACAAATGTGGAAGGTGTGTTTGCTTGTGGAGATGCTCAAGATCATGTTTATAGACAGGCTATTACGGCGGCAGGAACGGGTTGTATGGCCGCTATAGATGCTGAAAGATGGTTAGCTGAGCAAGAATAAATATTGCCTTCATTAGAATAGCTTTGAGACCAATCATTGAATCGTGATTGGTCTTTTTTATACAAAAAACCACTCCTTGTGGGAGTGGCTTAGCAATACAATAATTGTATTTAACACTCTATACTTTTAAACTCTTTACTACTTCTGAAACTTTTTCAGCCGCTTCATTGAAACTCTTAGCCACTTTAAATTCTAAATCTGATTTATCAAGAATTTCAGCTGCTAATTCTGCATTAGTACCATCAAGTCTGACAATAAGAGGTAAGTTAACCTCTACAGTTTCTAGAGCTTTGATAATACCATTCGCTACTCTATCACAACGTACGATTCCACCAAAGATGTTAATAAGCACAGCTTCTACATTCTTATCACTCATCATGATACGGAATGCGTTAGCGATTCTTTCAACGTTTGCTCCACCACCCACATCAAGGAAGTTAGCAGGCTCGCCACCAGAAAGCTTGATCATATCCATGGTAGCCATTGCAAGTCCAGCACCGTTTACCATACAGCCAACATTACCATCTAATTTGATGTAATTTAGGTCATATTTAGAAGCTTCAACCTCTAGTGGAGCCTCCTCAGATATATCACGCAATTCAGCATAATTAGGATGTCTATAAAGAGCATTATCATCAAAACCTACTTTAGCATCTAGGGCTATAATTTGCTCATCCGTAGTAACAACTAATGGATTAATTTCTAACATAGAACAATCTAAAGCATCATAAGCGTTAGTTAGTTTTGTAATAAATTTAACAAAATTTTTGAAAGCTTGGCCGCTTAGACCAAGACCAAATGCTAATCTTCTTGCCTGATAACCTTGGAAACCAATATTTGGATTTATTGTTTCTTTTAATATTTTCTCTGGCGAATGCTCAGCAACTTCTTCAATTTCCATACCGCCTTCAGTAGAGGCCATTATGATGTTTTTACTAGTTGCTCTATCTAATAGAATACTAATATAAAATTCTTTATCTATAGAAGCTCCATCTTCTAGCATCATTCTATTTACAATAGAACCTACTTCACCTGTTTGAATTGTTACTAATTTATTTCCTAATGTAGCTTCAGCAAATGCTTTAGCTTTAGCAGGTAAATTATCACCAAATAAAACATTGACACCGTGAACATCTTTTCCATCTATTTGAAGAATTTCATTAGTGTTTATATTATGAACTTTTCCTTTTCCTCTTCCGCCTGCATGCACTTGCGATTTTAATACTACTACTTTGCTTCCCTTATCAACAAATTCTTTTGCTGCTTGTTCAGCTTCTTCTGGCTTAAAAATCACTTTATTTTCCAATACAGGTACACCGTATTGTTTTAAAAGCTCTTTAGCCTGATACTCATGTACATTCATACAATTTACTCTGAATATTAGTTATTATTTTAATTTCAATTATTATATCTCCAAATTTACCAAATTCCATTGGGATAGCAAAAAAAGGAGAGCCTACATTAATAAAAAAAGTCCCAAAAAGTTTTCACAATTTGGGACTTGATAATTATAATAATATTTATATTACTTGATTATCATCAGTTTATTAACAGTACTATATGCACCTGAATTAATTCTTACAAAATATAATCCTGATGAAATTGAGTTGGCGTCAATTGCACTTTCATATTGCCCTTGTTTCAAATTATTAGTAATTTGATTAGTAATAACGTTACCATTAATATCCATAACTTCAATGTTTACATCAAGGTTATCGAACATTACAGTAAAGTTAGTTTTAATGATATTTAGATTTGCATCATATTGTGAAATACTTTTATCAGGTATTAATCCAATTTCAATTAACCTTTTATCTAATGCACAGACACCACTTAGATTAACTTTTTGGACTTGATTAAATGACTGATTCAAGCATTTAGGAAAATCTCCTACTTGGATATTGTCATTTTCTTCAGGCCCCAAGTACATTTTATAACTAATATCAAATAATTCGTGAATAGTACCTTGCTTTAGCCAATCATTTACAGAATTTGGTATGCCACTAAAATTAATAAGATTTTGTGAATTAATATTTGATGGATTTATCCAGCTCCAATTTATTGAATTGCTAATAGGTGTAAGTACATAACCATTATTATCAGTAATGAATGCCGTAACATTTGGATTGTGTTTAAGAGTAACATCAAGTTTTGATATATCATAACTTAAAGCTGGAACGTCTGCCATCACCGTAAGTTTTATTTCACTACCTGGAATAACATCTACTTCATTCTTATTAGTGAAATATCTAATTCTCTTACCAACACCTGTTAAATTATATTCTTTTGTTGTACCAGATGAATAGTAAACAGTAATCTTCGCAGTCTGTAGGCCTTCACCATCAGGTTGAAAAGCTACTTTGAATGGGAAACTATCTCCTGCATCAATAGAAAAACTACCGGCAGGCAAATCTCTTAAGAAGAAATCTGTTCCACTAGGAGTCAATTCTACTCTATCAATATTAACAGGGCTGTTAGGATCATTGTTAGGTATTGATAAATCAATTCTATGTTCGTCACAAACTAGAACACCAATAAAATCTACTTTATCAGCGCCACTGCTTTGAATTGCAGTACATTCAAGAGAATCTTGTCTAGTTAATGGATCATCAACAATATCATCAATGTTATTACCAACTGCAGTATTGGAAACAATAGTATAGACTAATTTATTTACTCCAGCGGTTAGAGGCGTAAATTCAAGTGGAATCGTTATTTTATTATTAATTGCAATTTCTTGAGTAGGGATGAATGTCTTAGTACCACCAACAAATGTGTAATTAGAAGTAGGGGAGATAGTTATACTATTTACTTTTGTTGTCGCTACTGTTGAATTATTAGTCAAAATCAAATCGACATTCGTAGTAGTGTTTTGTATATTATTATTACCGCAATCAATTGAACCTAGTGCAGTAGGATTTTCTCCTATTCCTATTACACTATTTAAAGAGATTGGATTGTTCTCAGATTTTAATAATATATTAATTGGTTCAGAATAGATGCCATCTGATTGCGGGTTAAAAGTAATTGGAATTACTAAAGGTTCAGTTGTCTTTACTGTTAAATCATTGGGTAATTCCAAAGTAAAAGCTTCAGTGTTTTGGATACTTACACTAGCTAATTCTACATCTAGTTCACCGCTATTAACAATTTCTAAGTTTAGTTTTGAAATAGTTTTAATCCTTTTTCGACCAAAATCTACTATTGCGTATGAAAGATCAGTGTTAGCACCTGTTCCAATTAATTCAGTTGTAACATCTGAACATCCATCGGTTTCTGAATTAAAAGTCAATGTCGCAGTTTTATTACCTTCAACTACTGGTGTAAAACTTAACTCTACTTTTACAGAATCCTTTGGTTCTACATTAATTGAAGTTCCAACTAATCCAGTATCATCATTTATTGATATAATCTTAAACTCATTATCATTATCATTAATTATCTGTGGTGTAATCCTAACAGGAACACTGTTATTATTATAAAATACTTTTACATCAGTCCTATTCGAAGTCAAATTAAGGTTAGTTGCTCCAAAATTTATTTCATTTGTAGTAACTAAGTCACAAATTCCATTACCATTTAATTCTATCGTGATTAAATCTGCACATTTTCCTTTGAGATTTAGAGTCGCAGTTTTTGCTCCTTCCGTTTGTGGATTAAAATTAATATACATATCTCTAGCATTTACCAAACTAGGATCTACTACGCCTTCAAAAGATTTATCAAGAACAAATTCATCTTTATTAGTTCCAGTTATATAAACCGAATCAACATCTATAGGAAGAATACTCTGATTAACAACAAATTGAACTAAATGTTTTACATTTACATCATTAATAGGTGTATCAGCAAAGTTAATCGGCCCAGACTCGGTAAAGTTTAGTACAGGCTTTTCTATTTTGAATGATGTTTCACTAATATCTTCACTTGGTTCATTTTCACCAAACCTTGTAATATAAACATCACTATTCCCACTATGTTTTAGATTAAAAGCACCAAAGGTCTTGTCTGAACTCATTGTCCCAATTTTATATGTAGATTTCCCATCTTCTGTTACATCTGTATTTGAAGAAAAGTCACCAGCAGTCCAACCATTAGTAATACTTAATAAATTTAATGCCTTATCGTAAATTGCAGTAAACCTTTCTCTATTTGATTGGAATGAATAAGGAGGACTCAAATGTTCCATATCATTTTTAGATCCACCCTGAACAATAATTCTATCCGTTGCTTCATCATATCTTATTTTAGTACCCCAAGCACCAAATGTCGTGTAAGGGGTTCTAGCAGCTATTGTTCTAACTGTGTATGTACCTCCATTTGGAGTAGTTTTTGCAACAAAGAATACACTACCACCAACTGGAGCAGAAACACTCGAAGCACCAAACTTTGCTTTATCTGATGTTGCACCTGTTATGTAAACATTTTCAATGTCATCTATACAAACACCAGATGCAGAATCTAAACCTGGTCCACCCATAGTATTAGCCCAAATTAATTTCCCAGCAGAATTGTGTTTAGCTAAGAAAATATCAGTGTTTCCATCATTTGTTAATTTTGTGTTGTCAAAAGTAATTGTATCATTATAGTGACCAGTACTATAAACAAAAAGTTCGTCCTTAGATAATGCTATTGAGCTACCGTGGCTTTTACCAGTACTTTTTTCATTTATGGCAAATATGTATCTTGCTTCAGGGTCAACTCTTAATTTTACTTTATAATCTCCAGGGGCAGGAATATTACTCCAATTATAAGATGCATTAGTAGATGTAGCTATGAAATTAGAATCACTAGCAAAATCGTCATTTGAATACGATATGTGTACCTCAGTTCCTAATTCAACGCCATTCCAATTTATATTAATATTGTCACAGGCTGTAAATACATTCCCACCATTTGGTGATTCTAATATAATATCTGTTGTTCCACCAACTAATTGTGATGCAGTAAGACATGGAGTTCCATTAGCCGTTAAAGTCGCAGTTCGAAGAGTTTTAGCGCCAAACTGTTCAAATTCAACTTCTACTAGTATAGTATCACCTTCTTGTACAGTAGTATTATTATTAATATCAATTCCCAAACTATTTTTAACACTATTAATCTTAAACCCTTGGTTATCAGGTATTACTTCTAAATCTTCAAAATCAAAATCGACACTACCAATTACTAATTTAAGAGTTCTTATAACTGAATTATTTGGACCTACTTCTGGATTACCAAAGGAATAAGTTTTCTTATCCCATTCTCGGATCGGGATAAATCTTTCAGGTATTATATATGAGCGATTACCTCTTCCATAGGGGCTAATTCCCTTAAATGTAATATCAGCTGTTCTCTCTCTTTGTGAATCATAACAAGGGTAATCTGCTAACCAACTCAATTCACAGAAATAGGCTTTTTGTGCTTCTATTGCAATTTCAGTATAAATGTGTGCAAGATCTTCTTTTTTCTCAACAAGATAAGCACGTCCATTAGTTTGAGTTGCAATCTCATTTAATGAAGCATCCATATTAGTTAAAAAAGAAATATTATAAGCAGTAATATTATAATAGTTTAATGAATCAATTATTTCCAATGTCTTTGGAGGATTCGTTGGTGCACCGTCAGTCAAAAAGACAACAATTCTTTTCATATCAGTTGGTCTATCTTGCAATAACGCAGTTGCACTTTCTTTTCTAATTTCACCATTCAGATTATAAGCTGGCTTGATAAATGGTGGGTCATACTTGGTAGCACCACTCGGTATTATCTTATCTAATGAATCTAAGATTTGTTGAGGGTTTTTAGTAAAAGGGGTACCAAGAAATGAATCATTTGAAAAGGCAACTAATGAGGCTTCTGTTCTTCCTACAAATTTAATCGTATTCAAAAATGCTTCAACACCTTCTCTGACTTTAATCCAAGGCGTTTCATTTGGTTTTTTTTCATCAAAAGGATCTGACATTGATCCAGATTTATCAACAACAATTACAATTGATAATTCAGGAACCTCTTGAGATTCGAAACACTCAATTTTCATTTTAGAATTTGGTATAAAAAAACCATTTTCTTCAATTGTAAATTGATTTATAGTTGCATTTTTAATGAACTCATTATTGCCATCTTTCGCAACAAATATTGTACTAACCCAAGGGAATTCATCAGTCTCAATACTTGATATATTAAAAAATTGTGCTTGTACGCAGCCAACAATTGTTAAAAATATTAGCAATGTAAGTATAGATTTAAACATAATTATTCCGAAATTAATATTATTCTAATTATAAAAACAAATAAGACATTAAATAGTTTCATAATTTAAGAAAATAATATCAAATTACAGAACGCTCAAGTATGGAAATAGACTGATTGTTAGTATCTATTTCGGAAAGAATACCTAATGGGAGGGTAAGTTTATCTTTAACATGTCCAAAAGGCATATTAATTAGAATTGGTATTTTAAGATTACCTAGTAACTGTTGGATAACTTCTTTTATAGTAAATGAGTATCCAGGATGAAAAGGTTGTCTAGAATTGAGGTTATCAAATTGACCGAATATTATACCCCTACATTTATTAAGTTTACCTGAAAGTAACAGTTGGCTCAGCATTCTATCGACTTTATAAGCTGGCTCAGAAACATCTTCGAGGAATAAAATACTATTATCTAGATTCGGTTCATAAGGAGTACCAAGCGTACTTAATATCATTCTTAAATTTCCACCTTTGAGTACACCTCTGGCTATACCTTCATTTATTATTATAGCGTTAGGTTCTTTTGTTTCAATAGGTTCAAATTTGTCGTTTGAAAAAAGTACTTTTTTAAAGTGATTTTGTGTGAAGGAATTAAAGCTTGAAACAGCAACTGGTCCGTGAAATGTAACAAGTCCCGTATGTTCGAAAATAGGTGTTAGTAGTGCAGTTACATCAGAAAATCCTATAATAATTTTAGGATTTTTTCTTATCTCAGCAAAGTCAAGTTTTTCCAATATTCTTAGTACTCCATAACCACCTCGGCCACACAAAATACAATCAATAGTATCATCAACTATATATTTCATGAATTCCTTAGCTCTTTCTTCGTCAGATGCTGAAAGATATCTATAGCTTGAATTATTATTTCTAACCGTTTCACCTATTTCGTAATTTATATTCTCATTTTTTAAAAAATTTATAGCCTCTTTCATTTCATAAGTCGATAGAGGACTTGATGTTGCTGTAATTGCAACTTTAGATTTACCAGACATTAATCCTCTAGGAAGTATTTTTTGTTTGTTAAGATTTATATCATCTGGTAATTCATTATAAAAAAATTCGTCCAACTTGCTATAAGTCGAACCAATTAATAGTGGAGATGCTGTTGCAAATATTTTAAGTAGATTTCTTCTATTCATAGAAAAACAATGTGCAAATCTTGTGCCGTTAAAGTAAATTAAAGTTTAATTAACTGAAAAATATTATATTACTACAAATGAAGGAATGTGGAAAACTTTTCTTGCAATTAGTATATTTTATTTGTAAAGAAAAAAATTAATCTATAAATTGGTATTAACAAACTGATAGAATAAATAAGATATTAGAATTAATTTAATCCTAATCTATATTAGTTATTAATAGACAATTTTTTCGATTAGGCAGTTTAATTTATTCAATTAAAAATAAAAGAGGTTAGTATGGAGAAAGAACATTTTATTTAATCTTTCATAAGCAATATTTGTAGTTATGCTAATATCATGTAGTGAATCAAGAAAAAATGTAATTTCACCAATTGATGATATAAGTTTATTTGTAAGCGATTATTCCTCTCTCGATGGTGCATGGGATGGTGACTGTCCAAATGAAACACATGATGGAGATCAAGAAGTTGATTGCTATGGACAGCCAAGTAATTGTATTGTGATTTGTGGCTCAAGTGTATTATCTCCGGATTATACAGATTTCCAATATAATATTAGTATAAATAATTCTGCAGATTATTATGAAAACGGAAATGGTCAAACTTTTATGCCACTTAAAACACTCCCATATAACGATTTAATAAATGGATTAACTAAAATTATTAAAGTCAATGCATCACCACACACTTATGCTATCATTGATTTATAGATTTAATGAAATTATAATTAAAAGAGCAAAGATGATACTTCTTGTCTCATCTTTGCTTTTTATTTTTAGTTGTAGTAATAAAACTAAAGTAGATTTAGTTATTGATGACGTAATTAATTTAGAACTTCCAACTGGATTTTATCCTAATAGAATAAAAATTTTAGATATTG
>JAGQWJ010000023.1 GCA_020437395.1 Ignavibacteriota bacterium
ATAGGGAAACCAAAAGCATGAAATATTCTTCGGCATTCAAATTTAATTTAATTTATATAATAAGAATCAATGACAAAGAGCATAAGGGTTGTCTGAAAATAGGAGAGGCAACAGCTGAGAATATTACTGACTTAGGTATAAAGCCGAATAGTAAACTGCTAAATGATGCTGCAAAGAAAAGGGTAAATAGTTACACGCAAACAGCAGGAATTAAATACGAATTGCTACATACAGAAATAACAGCATATGGAAAAAAAGGTAAAATTGAAGGTTTTAACGACAAGGAAGTTCACAAGGTATTAGAACGTTCTGGGATAAAAAAGAAAGTTTTTGACATTGATGGAAAAGCCAATGAGTGGTTTGTTACTGATTTAGAAACTGCCACAAAAGCTATCAAAGCAGTAAAAGATGGAAAAGATTCGTTAACTAAAAGCCAAATAACAAAAGGGCAAAACCCTATAATTTTCAGACCTGAGCAAGATGATGCTATAAAGAAAACTGTTAAGCATTTCAACAAAAAGAATAATAACGATATGCTTTGGTTTGCCAAAATGAGATTCGGTAAAACTCTTTCGGCACTTGAAGTAGTAAAACGTCAAAAGTTCAAACGTACTCTTATAATTACTCACCGCCCCGTAGTTGATGGAGGGTGGTTCGAAGATTTTGGTAAAATATTCTATGATTCACCTGAGTATAATTATGGTTCTAAAGGAAAAGGCGGTACTTTTAGTAAATTAGAAAAAATTGCTAAAAAGAAAAAGAATGAAAAATACATTTACTTTGCCTCAATCCAAGACCTGCGTGGGTCTGCAATAGTTGGTGGTAACTTCAATAAAAATGATGAATTGCTCAATAATAATTGGGACTTTATTATAATAGATGAAGCTCACGAAGGAACACAAACGGAAATAGGAAAAGATTTACTTAAGTATGTAAGAAAGGTCGAAACCAAGGTACTTCACTTATCGGGTACTCCGTACAACCTGCTTGACAATTACAAAGAAGATCAAATATTCGTTTGGGACTATGTAATGGAGCAAAAAGCAAAACGAGATTGGGAAATAAACCATCCTGGCGACCCTAATCCTTACGCTTCACTCCCTAAGCTCAATATATATACATTCAATCTTGGAAAATTACTTAGTAACTATTCAGATGAAGAAGTCGCATTCAATTTTCGTGAGTTTTTCAGAGTAAAAGCTGATGGAAAGTTTATTCACGAAAAGGACGTGAAATCATTTTTAAATCTTATTTGTAAAAAAGATAAATCGAGCAACTATCCATACTCAACTGAAGAATATAGAGATATACTTAGGCACTCGCTTTGGATGGTGCCGGGTGTAAAAGAAGCAAAGGCACTAAGTAAACTACTGAAATCACACCCTGTTTTTGGTAAGTTCAATATTGTGAATGTGGCGGGAGATGGTGATGAGGAGGAAGAAGAAAGAGAAGCACTGAAGAAAGTGGAGAAAGCAATAAGCGACAACCCATTAGACACTTATAGCATAACTTTGTCATGCGGTCGATTGACTACTGGAGTAACAGTAAAAGCTTGGACAGCTGTGTTTATGCTTTCTGGGAACTATAACACTTCAGCAGCTATGTATATGCAAACTATATTCAGAGCTCAAACTCCCGCTACAATAGGTGGTAAAGTAAAGGAAAATTGTTTTGTCTTTGATTTTGCTCCTGACAGAACTCTCAAAGTTGTGGCAGAAGCAGTTACGTCAGGCAAGAAAAAAGGCGATGAGAAAATAAAAATTGGTGAGTTCCTCAACTTCTGCCCAATTGTAGCTAAAGATGGCTCGCGCATGACCACATACAACGTTGACCGCATGTTAGAGGAACTGAAGAAAGCATACATAGAAAGAGTAGTTAATACAGGATTCGAAGATACTCATCTATACGACAAAAAGGGATTGCTCAAACTAACTAAGGTCGATTTAGAAAAATTCAATTCCCTACAAAAAATTATTGGCACTACTAAGGCAATGCCCAAAACGAATAAAATAGACGTGAACAAACAGGGATTGACTAAGCAGGAGTTCGAGCAAGTTGAGAAAGCAAAGAAAAAACCTAAAAAAGACCTCACTGCCAAAGAGAAAAAACTTTTAGAAAAGTACAATCAAGAAAAGAAAAAACGCGACACCGCAATCTCTATTTTGCGTGGTATTTCCATTCGTATGCCTCTTATGCTCTATGGTGCCGATGTAACCAACGAAGACAAAGAAATTGATATTGATAATTTCACGAATTTAGTCGATGATACTTCGTGGGAAGAGTTTATGCCCAAAGGTGTAACTAAGAAAATGTTCGGAGACTTCAAAAAATACTACGACCCAGATATATTCAGGGCTGCGGGCAAAAGAATTAGGGCTATGGCTAAAGCAGCAGACGAACTGACCGTTGAGGAAAGAATAGAGCGAATCACTAATATATTCAGCACATTCAGAAACCCAGATAAGGAAACAGTGCTAACGCCGTGGCGTGTTGTCAATATGCACTTGGGCGATTGTTTGGGTGGGTTTAGCTTTTTGGATAAATCTCGCGAATATACTATTTCTGACCCTCACTACATTAACAACGGAAAAGTAACCGAAACGGTTTTTAACAGTAACGCCCGTATATTAGAAATTAACTCCAAATCGGGACTTTATCCTTTGTATGTGGCTTACTCAATTTTTCGTAACTTGACTAGCAAAGGTACTAAAACGATAAACTTAACCGTGGAACAACAACAGGGATTTTGGGACAAAGTAGTTGAAGAAAATATATTCGTAATCTCGAAAACACCTATGGCAAAGGCAATTACTATGCGGACATTGGTGGGTTTCAGAAAAGCGAAAACTAATATACAGTACGTAGAAAATATAGTAGAGCAAATAACTAACGAACCAGATAAGTTCGTCAAAAAAGTAAAAGATGCAAAATCATTTTGGAAAATTAAAAATGGAAAAACTATGAATTTTGATGCTATTGTCGGCAATCCGCCGTATCAAATAACTACTGAGGGTACTAGTGATAAACCTGTTTACCATTTGTTTATGGATATTGCATTTAAAATATCAGATAGAGTCTCGTTTATAACACCAGGCCGGTATTTATTTAATGCGGGAAAAACTCCTAAAGAATGGAACAACAAAATCTTGAGCGACAAGCATTTTAAAGTTATATGGTATGAAAGTGATAGTACTAAAGTATTTCCAAGTGTTGATATAAAAGGCGGTGTAGCTGTAACATTCAGAGATGCTACTCAAAAATTTGGCTCATTAGGAGTATTTACACAGTATAATGAACTCAGTTCAATAGCCAATAAAGTCTATGACTTGAAGGGCTTTAATTCGTTAAGCGATATTATTTTTACCCAAAATAAATTTAATCTTAATGCGGTTTATAAAGACTTTCCAAGATTTAGAAAAGTTATAGGTAGTAATGGAAAGGAAAAAAGATTAACAACTTCCATTTTTGAACAAATTGATATTTTTAAAAATAAACCTTACAACGGTAATTCTGTAAAAATTTTAGGATTAATTAATAATAAAAGAGTTAGCCGTTATATTTCAGAAAAATACTTAGATAAACATGAGAACTTAATGAATTTCAAAGTACTTTTACCAAAAAGTAATGGTACAGGTAAATTAGGAGAAGAATTATCTTCTCCACATATAAGTAATAGAATGTCTGGATTTACTCAATCATTTATAAGTATTGGTAATTTTAAAACTGAGCAAGAAGCAAATTCATGTCTAAAGTATATTAAAACTAAATTTTCAAGAACTTTATTAGGAGTATTGAAAGTAACACAAGACAATAATAAAGATGTTTGGCAATTCGTCCCTCTCCAAGACTTCACCAACAAATCGGACATAGATTGGAGCAAATCCGTAGAGGAAATAGACCACCAGCTATACAAAAAATACGAACTAAGCAAGGACGAAATCGTCTTCATCGAAAAGATGATAAAACCGATGAAATAATAACTACTAGCAAAAAGAAATAACCGTAATCTATATCTTAGCTCTCTTAGATAAGAACTCACGCAGAGCTTTGTCGAATGGGTCAGAAGTAACTACTAAGTTGTAGTCCACGTTTTGGCTGTAACATATATTCTTTATCTCATCAGTGAAATCTCTTACAGCTTTTTGGTACGACTCTTTTAGCTGATGGCTGTTAGTTACCATCTCTTCTTTCGATTCTAGGTCTATGAACTTAGCCGAGCGACCAAAATCGAAGTCAAGTTCCCGAGGGTCTAATAGTTGGAATAGTATAATTTCATTTTCCTTGTGACGGAAATGTTTTAGAGCAGAGCTAATCGACTCTATATCATCGAACAGGTCTGATATTATTATTATCAACCCGCGTCTTTTTATCTGGTCTGCTAGCTGGTCTAGAGCAGAAGCCGTATGAGTTTCATCAGTTGTTTCTATACCTTCTAATGTTTTTAGAATCAAATTCAAATAAGAGGGTTTGGATTTGGATGGTAAGTAAGTCTTCACTTCTTTGTCGTAAAGTGCCAACCCAACAGAATCACGCTGTTTCATCATCATATAACCTAGCGATGCTGCAAGATAGGAAGCATATTCGACCTTTGGTATATGACCTTCGGATGCAAACCCCATAGAAGCGGATACATCTACTAATATTGTAGCTCGAAGGTTCGTTTCCTCTTCGTATTGTTTTACGTAATAGCGATTAGAGCGGCCATAAACCTTCCAATCTATGTTTTTCACTTCATCGCCAGCACGATAAGGGCGATGTTCTGCAAATTCCACACTAAAGCCGTGGTACGGCGATTTGTGTAAACCAGTTATGAATCCCTCTACTACCATTCGTGCTTTTAGGTCTATGCCCTTTAGCTCGGCAGTTGCTTTGGGGTCTAAATACTTTCTGTGATCATCCATAGGCGATTAGACGAAATTTGAAGCTTTTAGTTGCATTAGACTACACATAAGCTGGTTTTCCTGAACTTTCTAGTTTCGTCGTAATGTTTTCTATCTCAGCTTTTATAGACTGTATATCATTATATGAGAAATTAGAAAGAGGAACTAAAATGGTCTTGTCATTCATACTGTGTATTGTTATTTCGTTTGCAGAGCGAGCAATACTACTAATTTCCGAAATAGGAATACTTTGATTATGCTTCTCGTAATGATAACTAACGTTGATTTTACTATCAGTGAATTCCAGACCAGTTACAAGCTCTTTAGCAGGCATTTTTGACATAAAAAAATCGAGTATTGCGAAAAGGACAAGCGTCGGTACAATTTGTATTATTGCCTCATTAAAATCTAAATAGATAAGTGAAGGTACTGCAATTACAACAAAACCAATTCCCAGTAATATCAATCTATTCTTTCTTTTACTAAAAATAGACTCTTTTTTTCGACCAGCTACAAAGTATTTCATAATCAATTCCCTATTTGTCGCCTTTTTCTAGCCAACTTCTGTAGTACTCTTCGTCTTCGCAATCATCCACATTATATGTCGGATAAAGCGCACCGAAAGTATCTAGCATAATAGCATATTCTTCTGTTTCTTTTACTCCAATTGATGCCTCAGTTTTGCCTGGTTGTGGGCCGTGTGGCAATCCTATTGGGTGCAATGTAATAGAGCCCTCTTCAACTCCAGTACGAGACATAAAATCGCCCTCAACGTAGTAAAGCATTTCAGCACTATCTACATTCGTATGGAAGTAAGGTGCAGCTATTGCATCTGGGTACCAATCGAAAGGACGTGGATTGAAGTTACATAGTACAAAATGAGCCGTATTATAAAGCAAATGAATTGGTGGTGGCAAGTGAATACGTCCTACTTTCGGATGATAATCACGAATATTGAAAGCCCATGGATAGTGATAGCCATCCCAACCAACTATGTCAAATGGGTGATAAGGATGTACGTATTCATACATCTTATTACCAGCTTTAAGTCTAATTATAAATTCGCCTTTCTCATCGTGTACTTCAAGTTCTGTTGGCACTTTGAAATCGCGTTCACAATAAGGAGCATCTTCGGAGCACTGTCCATATTGATTTCTGTAGTGTTTAGGAATTTCAAAAGCAGAGTCCGACTCAACTATAAATAATTTATTATCCTTTAAGTCATCGAAAAACATTTGGTGAACTGTCCCCATTGGTATAACTATCTGGTCTCCTTGCACAAAATTAATCACACCGTAATCAGTTTTTAGCTTTCCACTTCCTCTATGAACAAATATGAACTCACTCGCGTAGGCATTCTTATAAAAATCTTTTGGGTTCTTATTCGGGTGAGCTGTGTAAACTATAACATGGTCATTGCGTAAATATGGAATCCTTGAATCAAAAAAATCCCCATCTTTTCGCAATTTCTCAGTATAAAAGTGAATGTGCTTAACAGGAGGATCTTTTCGTAATCGTAAGTCAATATCAGGCAACTCATTTATCCTCAGTACTTTCGTAGGGGGATGTATGTGATACTTATTACTATATACATCCGAAAATCCTTTTGTGCTTATTAATTCTTCTGTGTAAAGACTTCCGTCTGGTTTTCTAAAGGCAGTGTGTTTAGGGCTTGGCATTATTCCAAGTTTATGATAAAACGGCATTTTATGTTTCTCTATTTTTCTTTAATTTAATTTTACTAATATAATAATTATTTAGAGACAAGAAAGTATTTTTTATTGTACTGATGTTAAACTACTGAGCATAAGAATAACTTTGAAACAATAGAATTAGATTGAACGTAACTTTAAGAAAATTTAGTTCATTATAATAAGCAGAACTATGACAGCAACAACATTGCAAAACGGCGATAATAAATTTTTTCGGGATTATTCACCTATGATAATTAGCTCAATTATCGTAACTCTAATTCTACTTTTCGTTGATGAAGGGTACTATAATTTTAGTTGGATGCGAAACATAGGTAATTGGATTGTTGGTACAGCGTACGTAGCAATTATTACACTGATTCAGGTGGCAATCTATAAACTGATTCTTTTTCCACTCTCTGGAACATCAAGAACTGGATTAAGTATTGGGTTAGGAATTTTTCTAACTTTAGCTATTCTGTTTTCTCTAATATACTGATGAATAGGGGCTAATCTTCATACCTCTGTATTAATAATGGATAGCATCCATTATTTCCGTTGCTGTCTTCGTAAACAAGATAGTACAATCCGGTCTTGTAGTCTTTTAAATCCAAATGTAGTGAATTGGATCCTTTTCTTAATTCTCCAGAAAAAACTTTTTCTTTGCTATATTTGCTATGCTGAGAAACATAAATAGGAGTTGGAAACCTTATAGCACTCAAGCTATCCAAGAATGGTTGGTCTCCTTTTGCTGTCTCTAAGGATAAATCAACCGTCGAATTTTCATTTAAATTAAAATCAATTGTAACACCAAAAGCTGTCGGATTCGGATAAGACAAGTAAGATAGTTTTACTGAAGGTGAACATTGATTCTTAGAAGTATCACCTACAATACCTGCCACTTGTCCGTTTTCAAAAGTTCTAACTAATCCGAAGACAGTTTTAAATTGTTGCGTTTCATCTGTTTTGAGTGGCTCTTCTGTACAACCAAAGATTAAAATAATAATCGGTAAAAAATAGAGTATTTTATTCATTATTCTTATTCCTTTTTTAACATAAATTGTTAAGATTAAGGGGTTTCTGTGTTCGGGACTATAATATATGGGAAACAACTACTATTGCCCTTTTTGTCAGTAATCTTTATTAAATAAGGACCTGGCTCAAATATATACATTAGATGGAGTACACTGTTCAATCCTTCATCTTTTATTTCGGTATAGAACACATAGTTCGTATATTTCGTATGAGTCTTAACCTCATACCCTTTTTCATATAACTGACTTTTCAAATCAGATGTAACTTTTGCTGTTTCTATTGAAACTTCTACTTCCTTTTCTTCATCAAGATTGTATTGTATAAAAGTACCGGTTGCAAAATAAGGATTCGGAAAAGCTATTAATTCGAATTCATTTTCCTGACAGGGATTCCTCTCCAAATCACCTATTACCTCATCTTTTATCCCGTTTTGCAATATTACTTCAATCCCATAAATAGTTTTAACTCTGGAATCTTGATCAAAACTTACGCTATCATCACTACAGCTCAATAAAAATATTAAGAATATAGTTTTTAAAAGTACAGTCTTCATCCCTCAAATGTAAATATTTATAATAAATAAAAAAAGTCTTTTGCATATATTAAGCAAAAGACTTTTCTATATATATATTAATCTATATTTTAGGCGAATTTACCATCAATTCATTAAATTCTAACATTGGATCTTTCTTTCCGATACTTTCACCTAACCCAATTACATTAACAGTAATGTTGATAGTCTTACCGTGTTCCTTGAAATCCTCAATAATTTCTATTACATCAGGATGAATATTCTTAGTATTAGAAGCATCAATATCTAACCTTGTATTTTCTGGAATTTGGTCTAACGTTCTCATAATTCCAGCTTTATTCAAAAAGCTAACTTCTTCAGCTAACTTAAGAGTTAGATGTTTACCATTTGCGTTTATTTGCCCAATTTCATAAGGCGTTTTGTAGTTTTTCCAAAGGATTTGAACTATTGCAACTGCCATACCAAGCCCAATGCCTATTAGCAAGTCCGTAAATACAATACCAAGGATAGTAACTACAAACGGAACAAATTCATTCAACCCTTTGGCATACATTTGCTTGAATAGAGCTGGTTTTGCCAATTTATAACCAACAACAAATAGAACTGCTGCTAAGCTGGCAAGAGGAATAAGGTTCAGTATATTTGGAATTGCAATGGCACAGACAAGAAGTAAAATACCGTGCATAATAGCAGAAGCTCTAGTTTTACCACCTGATTGTATATTAGCAGAACTACGTACAATTACTTGAGTTACTGGCAATCCACCTATTAGTCCTGACACTATATTTCCCACACCTTGAGCTGTCAACTCTCTGTTTGTAGGAGTAATTCTCTTTTGTGGATCGAGTTTGTCAGTTGCTTCTACACTCAAAAGTGTTTCTAAACTTGCTACAACTGCCAAAGTAAGAGCTACGGTATAGACAGCAGGGTTATTCCATTGACTAAAATCAGGCATAGTAAATTGAGAGATAAATCCATCGAATGATTCTGCCACTGGAATACTCACTAATTGCTCTGGCATTAGCGCAAGACCTGGTATATCTTGGAATATTATACCAAGAGTAATACCAACTATTACAGCAACTAAGGGGCCTTGTATAAGCTTTAAAGATTTAATGTTTTTGATAAAAGGACGCTCCCAAAGTATTAGAATTGCCAATGATACTGCAGCAATTATTAGTGCTCCCTCATTAATATGGGTAATCATGTTAAATATCTCACTAAATGTATTTTGTCCATCTTGTTGAACAAAGGCCATATCTCCTTCATAATCTGCATCATAACCAAAGGCATGGGGTATTTGCTTGAGAATTATTATTATCCCTATCCCAGAAAGCATACCCTTAATCACGGAAGTAGGGAAATAATACCCAATTACACCTGCTTTCAATATTCCTAATATTATTTGAAAAATACCTGCAAACACTACCGCTAAAAGAAATATATCAAATGCTCCCAAATCTTGGATTGCTACTAATACTATAACGGCTAGCCCCGCAGCAGGACCGCTTACTCCTAATGATGATTTACTAATTGACGCTACTACTATTCCACCAACTATTCCGGCTATAATACCTGAGAAAAGTGGTGCTCCCGATGCTAATGCTATTCCCAAACAAAGCGGAATTGCTACTAAAAGAACAACGATGCTTGAAGGGAAATCACTTTTAAAATTCGATAAAAAATTATCGTTACTTGTTTTCATAACTATATACACTTTTTACTAACACTTACATATTTTGTGTAAGTGAATTAATAAATACGACAACACAGTAATGTATAGTTACTGTTTGCCTTTTTAATAATAAACCGATACTTCAGTTAAGTAGTTGTAATTAGTGTATATTCGGGTGGTGGTGTAAAAACATCAGGGATGTAGTCCGAGTATTGTTTTAAACTATAAGTAATTGATGATAAATTGGTATTATAGTCTGATAGAAATTTGAAAAGCTCGTCTATAGAGCAGTAAGCTCCGAACTTGTTCTTCGAATTTGAGTTGTGTGTTTCGTTTTCTTCCTCATTAATTTCATTGATTGTTATATTGGCTCTAGCCAACATTTCTCCAAAATAAGGAAAAGTTGAAGTGGACACGAATAACAACAATCCAATCATAAAAAATGATCGGTATTTACTTTTTTTGTAAATATATTTAGTTATTCTTTTCAAATTTGTTTCTGATTTTTAATAAATGAACAAGCATTATTCACAATATACGAAAAAATCATCAAACTTATTGATTGACAATTGAACTCTACAAAAAAAATTTCGCATAAATTAAACATAGTATAAGACTCTAACTGATAGCCAAATAAATAATAACAACATAATTAGTATGGTTAGCAATAAAAAATAAAAAATCTGTCAAAGATTGTTAATAAGTCAATAAACGTCACTAATAACTATTAATTAGCATAATTATATAATTATACTTAGCTTTGTTTTTATTATTATTACACAGTGTACTTTTTTGACAAATTTTAAGCAACTTGGACTTTCAGAAAACTTACTGAAAGCCATCAATGAACTTGGGTTCAATTCTCCTACAGATATACAACAACAAGCAATTCCTAAACTTATAAAAGATGACAGAGATTTCATCGGTTTAGCACAAACAGGAACAGGTAAAACAGCTGCTTTCGGTTTACCTTTGTTGGAAAGAATAGACCCAGCAATGAAAGCAACCCAAGCACTAATATTAGCACCAACCCGCGAATTAGGGCAACAAATTGCTGAACAACTTGATATATATAGTAAATATCAAGAAAAGTTAAATGTTCTGGCTGTTTATGGTGGTGCCTCTATCACTAATCAGATGAGAGCGTTGAAGAGAACTCAGCACGCTATAATAGCTACTCCTGGTCGTTTATTAGATTTAATAAAGAGAAGGGCAGTAAACTTAGAAAGCGTACGATTCCTCGTATTAGACGAAGCAGATGAAATGCTAAATATGGGATTCAAAGAGGATTTGGACTTAATTCTAAGCTATACTCCAGAAGAAAAACTGACTTGGCTATTTTCCGCAACTATGCCAAAAGAAATTAAGAAGATTGTCAATAAGTATATGGATAATCCTACTGAAGTTAGGATAAATTCTAAAGAACAGGTAAATGTTGATATAGAGCACCAATACGCATTGGTCAAAGCATCAGATAAAGCGGAAGCTCTATCAAGAATACTCGATATTAGCCCAGATATGAGAGGAGTTGTATTCTGCAGAACGAAAAATGAAACACAAGAATTAGCTGAGCTATTACTTAGACAAAACTACAAGGCAGACTCACTGCATGGTGATCTATCCCAAGCTCAACGAGACAGAGTAATGCGTAGATTTAAAAAGCATGAGTTGCATGTATTGATAGCTACGGACGTTGCAGCAAGAGGAATAGACGTAAATGATTTAACACATGTTATTCACTATACTTTACCAGATGATAACTCTTACTACACGCACAGAAGTGGACGAACAGCAAGAGCGGGGAAAAAAGGTATTTCTTTGGCATTCGTAAGTGGAAGAGAGAAACATAGGATTAGAAAATTGGAATCTCAACTAGGAATTGAATTTGACCGTGCTTTCATACCAAACGCCAACGACATAGCTGAAATTAGAGTCGAAGATTGGTGTATGAAAGTACTTAATAAAGGTACGGCAGGTAAGGTAACTAAGAAGTTAAACCAAAAAGCGAACGATATATTCTTCCGTCTTTCAAAAGAAGAATTGATTGAAAAGCTTTTAGTAATAGAGCTAGAAAAGATAAAATCTGATAGCGAAAAAGACCTCAATGATACGGAATCCAGAGGATATTCTGAAGGTAAAGGTGGCGGCGGTAGTCGTAGCGGAAGAAGACGTGGCGGCGGCGGCGGAAAAGGTGGTAAAAAGTCATTCGGTAATTTCAACAAGAAAGGTGGCGGCGGAAAAGGCGGCAAAAAAGCTCACACAAGAAGAAAAAGATAACAAATATCATCAAAACCCAATCGAAGAGATTGGGTTTTTTATTTTTTGATTATTTTATTTTTTCAGGCCCTCAAGAGCATAGACTAAGGGTAGCTTATCTTCGAAGTTTTTAATTCTATACTTTTTGGGTTCAAACTCTATCATATTTTTGAAGCAATTATACGGTGAATAGTCGTATTCATCTAGCGACCTGATTTGTATGCCATTATGTATCAAGCCATTTACAACCTCACTTATACTGTGGTTCCAACCCACTGTTGTTAACTCCAAATCTGCTTCTCGGTCAGCGTAAGTGCCAGTCTCAGTTTCAACAATAGCTTCTTTTTTGAAGTAGCTATATTCGAATTTTGTGAAATCATTGTCATACATCCACACGAATGGGTGAAAATCCACAAAAATAAATCGACCGTTTGGCTTTAAGTATTTTGATATTAATCTAGCCCATTTATCCAAGTCAGGGAACCAACCAATAGTTCCATAACTAGTAAATACGATATCAAATTTCTCATCGAGATGATTATGTAGATCGTAGATGTCGCAGCAAATAAACTTTGAATTTAAACCCAATTCTTGATTAAGATGTCTAGCTTTCTCAATCGCAACATCAGATAGATCTACCCCTGTTACCTCAGCACCCATCCTAGCAAGTGACAAAGTGTCTTGCCCAAAATGGCATTGAAAATGGAGAATTGACTTACCTTTTATATCCCCCAGCATTTCTAGCTCAATGGAATTCAATGAGGTTTCACCAGCAAGAAATCCTTTCATATTATAAAAGTCTGAGTTTACATGAGATTCAACTTTATTATTCCAAGCGTTTCGGTTTAGTTCTATGTATTCTTTGTTTGTGTTCATGTTTATTCCTACTCTATATGCACTCGTTCCTTTATGGCATCTTCGAAAAAGTGGTGGAGAGTAAACATTTGCTCAGCTCCAATTTTTTGTCCAAATTGAGCTATCAAATAGACTAAAAGTCCAGCGCCTAGTAATGAAGGTACTCCCATAGCAAGTAAACTTGTGTCATTATTCATCTGCCATTCCACTCCTCCCCAAATTAATATACCTGCTAGTAAAATAGAAATTGTTCCATAAGCAAATGCGAATAAAGTCCATACGCTCGATTTGGGGCTATAAAGACCACGTATTAATGTGCCTTTTTCATGTGGTTCCAACATCAAAGTTAGCTCTGGTGACCAATAGTGATTATTTTTGGGAGCAATACGCAGCTTTATCAATGAACTTGCAATTGTGCCATCAATATCAGCATCTTTTTCTAACAATTCTCTAAAATGCTCTTTATGTTCATCAATTGTTCCTTTGCATATTTTTCTAAATCTAGGTCGAAGTTTAAAACTGCTCATATTTCCAAAAAATTAATGTATATTGAGCAGATAATTTAATCATAAATAAGTAATATTGGATTATTTATTTATGATTTGCTTTAAAAAAAAGCATTTTTATTTTTGAATATTATCTTTTTTTTCTTGTATTTGAATATATATATATCAAAGTCGAGTTTAAGAAGTAATTGGAAATCAGAATGAAATTAAAACAATCTTTATTAATAATAATTGTATTCCTACTTTACAGTAATTCACTACTATCTGAAGACCTTAGAGTGATATACCCCAACGGTGGTAATGATTTAATAGTTGACAGTGTAATAACTATAAAATGGGAAGCTACCGACCCCAATGTACCAGTTACTATCGAATATAGTTTCGACTATGGGGTTGCTTGGAACATTATAGAAGATGAGTATATTGGCTCCGAACTAGAATGGAAAGTACCCCCAGTAGTTAGTAAAGAATGCTTAATTAAAGTTTATAGCGCCTTTAGTGCTAGTGATATAGTTTGGCAAAAGTCTTATGGCGGTAAAAAGCAAGAACACGCACATGAGATAAAAAAAACAGATGATGGTGGATACATTGTCGCAGGCTTTATTACATCTCTAAACGATGATGTGGGAGGATTAGAGCAACAAAGCGATTTTTGGATACTCAAGTTAGATGAATTGGGTGAGAAAGAATGGGAAAAAGTGTATGGTGGTAGTAACGGAGACAAACCAACTTCGATACATCAGTTACCTGATGGTGGTTACATAGTTGCTGGTTATACAACATCTACCGACGGTGACTTAAGTTATAGGACTGATTATGGGTTTGTAACTTGGGTTGTTCGACTTGATAAACTCGGGAATATGATTTGGAATAAAATATATGGTACTAACTCTATAGACTTTTCAAGAACTCTAGAGTTAACTGATGATGGTGGTTTTATTATTTGGGGAGTAACTGATCCCAAAAAGAATAGTAATGGGACTTTAGATTATTCAGATTATCACATATTGAAGTTAGATGAAGAAGGTACTATAGAGTGGGAAAAAATATATGGTGGAGGCAATATAGACAATGTTTATTCTATAATACAAACCGATGACAAGGGGTATATAGTTACCGGCTACACTGATGACAGTGATGTTGGGAACAACAATGGTAGCTATGTGTTATGGGTACTCAAACTATACAATAATGGTGAAATTGAATGGGAAAAGTCCTATGGTGGAACCAATGACGACTATGCTAATGGTATAATACAAACCACTGTTGGTGGCTATATAATACTTAGTAGTTCTTTTTCAAGAGATGGTGATATATCAAATTATAATGGGAGTAAAGATATACTAGTTATTAAAATTTCAAGCAATGGATTAGTTGAATGGTCAAAAAATTACGGGGGGAGTAATATCGATATACCTTTTTCAATAAAAGAAACTAAAGAGGGAAATTTTGTGATAGCCGGTTGTACTCAATCTAACGATGGAGATATTGAATCATTCAAAGGTATTGTGGATGCATGGACATTTGAAATAGACAATATGGGCAAGCTGATATGGAATAAATCCTTTGGTGGGTCGGGTAGTGAGTACTTCTATTCTTTAGAACTAGCAGAAGACGGAGATATTGTATTTGCTGGATTTACTAATTCTAGTGACGGAGATGTTGTTAGAGAATATCAATATGATGATATTTGGATAGTGAAATATAATCCATACAAGAAAGTATTTTTATCAGATCAATCCGACTCATTATTTTCAATCAGATGGTATGATATTAAAGATGATGATGATGAAGTGTCTGAAGATAAATTTCACTTCACTGTTTTACCAAACGTTACATCAACAGATGTTGCCGTTTCTTTGTACTTAGAAACAGAACAAATTATAACTTTAGAATTATTCGATAATATTGGCAGAAGAATGGAGACGATACTATCGGGCGTTCAACCGTTTGGTTTACTAAATATCAATCTTGATTTGAGCCCATATTCATCAGGTAGATACTACTTAAGACTAATCACACCCAAATTTAACATTACTAAAAAAATTGAACTCTTGAACTAACCTTTAATTATATCGAACTAATCAAAAAAAAAGGACCAGTTTAACCTAGCCCCCTTTTAATTATAATCAATCTATTTAATACCTACAACCTAGAAATTATATGTGAACATTAGTTCACTTATTCAGCCCTTATTCTTATGAATATTATTTTTGTTCAAAAACAGTTTTTTCTTGTATTTTATTATATATATATAGCATCTCGTAATTTACAATTTATAAAATAATAACAGGATTTATTATGAGAAAATATTTGATTTTATTCGTTATGCTTTTTAGCATTGGAGTTTATTTAGAGGTAGATGCGCAAGTTCCGTGCACCTGCAATTATCCATCGACTTTAGAAACAATCACTACTACATATTCCGACGGAATTGACACTTGTAGTATCACAATAACATATTGTAATTTAAAGAATGGTAAATTGAATACTACAGGCCAGCCAATTAGGGATTTTATGATTTGTAGTATATCGTTTCCATAAGGATGTACATTAACTGTCGACTTAAGTAGTTCGACTTTCTGGGACGATATGATGGAACTAGTAATTAGAGATCATGCTGCTACATTAGACCCATGGATGATTCCTGATTGTGACCCATCACAATCAAATTATTTTAACTCATATTACGAAGTAACTAAAGCACAATGCTGGATATTAGAAAATGATCCTATTCAACAAATGTATGTTTTTACTCCGTGTGTAGATGAAACTGCAACTTGTATGACAAAGTTTACAGTTTGTATAAATACAAATGGTGAATTAATAATTGAGGAACAGCATACAAATATCCTAGGAACAAGTAACTGTACCTATGAAGGTAGTACTATTCTAAATCCAGAGACTTTCCCATTTGATGAATGTTTTGATACTTGCTATTAAATAAAGGAGCTAAATATGAAATTATTTCTAAAGATTACTTTGTTTTTTTTGTTTCCAATTTTGGTTAGTGCTCAATATGAGAAGCTAACGCATTATAATATATTCAATAATGTGTTAGATGTTATGAGTTTAGAAGATGACCATTTTTTATTATATGGAAATTTTGGTGGAGTTTTAAGAACAACTGATGCAGGTACTACTTGGGATCAGAAGTTTTCTGGTACACATAATGACATTCTAAGTATTCAAAAATTAGAAAGTAATCTTTACGGAATAACTAGAAATGGTGAATTTATTGTCTCTACTGATAATGGTAGTAGATGGGAAATTAATAAGATATCAAATCAGTTTTTCTCAGATTTCTATATAGAAGGAAATAGTTTCTATATTTCTCAATTTACAGATTCTATTATGTACTCAAATGATTTGGGTAAGACCTGGCAATCAAAATTTGTTGTTAATGATACTTTGAAAACAATTTATTCAAAGGACAATAAAATAATAGTTAATAGAAATTTCAAAGAACTACTTACAACTGAAGGCAATGGATGGATTCCACTTAATAATCCATAATTTAACTTGGGTAAACCAACTGTAAATATAAGAGCAAGGAAAAATAAACTTTATTTTATTTCAAATCAAGATATTGCAATATTAAATGAGAATATGGATTGGGATGAGTATTCCATTGGAATATCAGGAATAAGTGAAGTACTAGACACAGAAAATCATTTGCTTTGCTTTGTATATGACCAGTTTACAGATGAATCAAAAGTTTTGTATTTCAATAAAGTGAGCAATACTATTGATAAAACTGAAATACTAACTGACCCTAGATTATACAAATTGTCTAATCGAGTTACTTTTGCTAATATAGATAATGCAGGTAATATAATAGCTACAAGTGTAGGCAAGACTATATTCCAAAAGAAAAAAGGTGACTCTAGTTGGAATACTGTAAATTCATTTATGTTACCACACGTAGACGCCCTTAATTGGCTTTATTTTTACGATAAAGATACTTGGCGATTTATGACATTCGATGGAAATTTTCTAAAAACTAACAATGGAGGAAATTCTTTCACTCAAGGTGAACATTTTACTATAGATACAATAGATGAGAATACTATAAGAAAAGGAAGAATTAAGTCTGTTAGATATATTACTCCTGATTCAATATTAGTTGCATTAGAAAATAGTGAGCAAAATAGAGCGATTAGTACGAATGGAGGAAATTCATTTACAAAATTTAATGTTGAGAACAGTACATTATCTAACGCAAATTTTGTAAAAGATTATGGTGATTATGAAGTTTACTTTCAAAATTATGACTTATGGGAATATTTTACTGTTTTTTCTACGAAAACGGACAATGGCGATATTGATACTTTATTTAAGATTGAAGATGTAAATATAGTAGATATAAAGGATTTTCAAGGAAAGTTATTACTTACCACAAAAGTAGATACTGTTGGTAATTTTGACTTTTATTTGACGGATGAGAACTTTCGTAATCCAGAAATAGTTTATTCATTAAAATATGAAAATGAAGATCCTGAAAATTCCTTTGTGAGTGAAGTAATTAAAGTATTTGTAGTGGATGATAACGATATATACTTATTCACTACTCGATTATTAAAACCAAGTTTAGACAATTATACAAGAGTATATAAGATTACTGATTTTAATGAAGACCCAGAAATTGTACTTGATGAAACACCAATTTATTTTTACTTATATAATTATAATTTGGGTGATGATAAGCTTGTAACAATAGGTATTGGTGACTATGAAACACGTGAAATAAAATACTATTATAGTAAAATATCTATAGAGAACGGCTTTGAGTATGAGCTAATAAGTGAATTAGTTGACTTACCTTTGTTATCAGTACATCATGCAATTAATGACAATTCTATGTATTTTTATAGTAAAACTGGACATTTCTGGAAACCAATAGAAGAAGATAGAATACCAACTAAAGTGGAAGATGAGCTAAAACCTCCCCCAATTTGGACTATGCCACCTTATCCAAACCCAGCAGCAAATAGCACAAGAATACAGTTCTATACTGATAATATGACTGATATAAGCACACTCCAATTTAATGTAGTGAATATATCAACTGGTAAAAGAGTTGAGAATTTGAACTACAGTATAGAGTCGAACAATCAATGGAATGGAACTGTTATTCTAGATACTAAGAATATGATTAGTGGTAGCTATTTACTCGAATTCAATTTTGGTAAAACTACAAGTACTCAAAAGTTGATAATAAATAGATAATATCACAACCTCAGTATAATAATCGAACATTAAGAATAAAAAAAGGGGCAAGTCAATCTTGCCCCTTCTAATTTTAATCTATCTATTTAATCCAATACCTAGAAATTATAAGTGAACTTCAATGTACTCAACCTAGGTATTAGTGTACCACCGAATACTTGATAGTGAGTAGTATTGAATATATTATAGATATATAATCCCATATTCATTTGCTCAGTTACGTCATATCCAGCACTTAGGTTGAATAGAGTATAAGTAGGAACAGTACCGAATTGGATACCAGCTAACCACTCATAATCATCTACATAGTTCATCTGTAAACTAACATCGAACGATTCAGGAACGTCGTAAGTTATTGAGGCGTTCAATCTATGCGGAGGAGTGTTAGGGTAAATCTCTGGGTCACCTTCCTCTAGATTAATTTCTGCATCATAATACATATAATTTAACGTGAATTTTAATTCGTCTGTTATGTAGTAGTTAGCCCCTAACTCTAATCCATATTGGTTCACCGAACCAATGTTGCCATTTGACAGTGCATGTAGCGGAGTACCGTCAAGCGAAACTAATGGAGCAACGTTAGTTGAGTATTTGTCCAAAGCATCATATACATATTGAGTAGCAAATTCGTTGTACTCTTCGAACCCATCACCTAAGCTTGAGCTCCATTTTTGCAAATCTTTATTTGCATTGGCAACGAAAGAAGTAACGAAATCTTGAATCTGATTATAGTAAACATCCGCAGTGATATATAGCTTATCGCTTATTATACCCTTGTATCCAATCTCATAGCCAAGATTCTTCTCAAGCTTCAAATCTTCATTCCCAACAGCACGAGAGATCGGCTGCGGTAATGAGTTAACGAAATCCGGATTACGTGGGTCAGTGCTTATCAGCCCCAAACTCTGCCCACTAGCATCTCTACCTGACATAGCAGAAATAGAGTCTAGAATCTCAGTTTGTAAAGCGTTATAGTCGAATAGACCAGTACCAAATTTGTATTTCTCGCTATTTGCAAATACAGGAGCTATTGGTGACCATCTGAAATATTCATTATAGTTTGGTCTTTGGAAACTACGGCTAACGCTGAACCTAAGCGTATTGGCTTCATCCAAATCATAAACTAAAGCAGCACGAGGAGAGAAGAAAGCATCGTGTATATTCGACTCATCGAATCGAGCAGAAGCTACGAATTTCAAATCCTCAGCTATTTTCCAAGAAAGTTGACCATAAACACCATAGAAATTTGCATCTATATCCCTTGAAAGAGTTCTATTCTGTGCTAGTAATTGTTTGTCATAGCTTGCACCAAAGATAACGTGAAATTTTTCATCTTTGTCAGCATAGAAATTATACTGAGCATCTGCAAGTATATCTTCTTCATCATTTTGAGTGAAGAAATTTGCATGCAAAAACCAAATAGAATCTTTTGAATATCTATTAGTGTAGTGAGTATGGAAGTTGAAGTTCTCCGAATTGTACTCTAATCTAGCATAAGGTTTGTACAAATCCTTGACTAGAACACGCCCCAAATCGAATGAGTAAGTGTCGTTTCCAGAGTTTGACATACCAACTTCTGCAACCACTCTTTTATCAACGTCGAAATCATAATCCATACGGAAAGTACCGTAAGTAGAAAATGTCTCGCGTTCCTGATGCGACAAATCTCTCAACTCACGTCTCAATCCAGCATATTCAAGAAGCGAATCTGCATTACGATTGCGAGAAAGATTCAAACTAGTCGACCGACCAGCGGTAACTTTGAAGCTAAGCTCATCAGTAATCAGAGCAGCATATCTCAGATCTAGTCGGTTAGTTTCGTAATCACCAGTAGTGGTTGATACTTTACCGCCGAGTACATCACGAGGAGCATAACTCTTCATATTGATAACACCATTGAAAGCATTGGCACCATAAAGTGCTGCATTAGGACCACGAACGAACTCAATAGTCTCGAACTCGTCTGCTGGCAATTGGAACGAATTCCACTCTTGCGCCGATAGTAGCATTAAGTGGTTCTCTCTTCCATCTTGGAGTACTAATACTCTTTTGTTCATAGTATTAGTGAATCCACGCGTGTTTACAGTATAGTCAGTAGTACCGCTACGCAATACTTCTACACCTGTCATTCCGTCAAAAGCAGCCCCTAATTGGTTCGCTCTCGACTTCTCCTGCACTTGATCTGCATAGAGCACGTCTATCGCCCCGGGCGATTCCGTTACCTTCTCCAATCTCTTGGAACTTGCGGTGACCTCGAGGTCATCGAATGTATAAGTCTGGTAATTTAGCTCTATGTTTAGTTCGGACCTCGAACTAACATCAATCGTAGTATTGTACTTTTGGAACCCGTGTTCCTTCACGAAGAAAGTCAAATTGCCATCTTCGATATTATTGAAGTTAAAATAACCGTTATCATCTGTAACGGCGATCTTACCAGTCTCTAATATCTTGACTACAACTTTCCCCAAAGGCTTCCCGGAATCCTTATTTACAACTTTGCCTTTTATACTTGCTGCAGCCATAGAAATGACCATTACAAAGTATATAAACAAAGTTAGAATAATTAGCCTTTTCATTATGCTAATTCCTCTGGTTTGTTATAAAAAAACGAAAAAATCGTTAATATCGAAACTGCGAAAACAACGGAAACAATGTAGATACCATCTACTCCGATTCCGTCCGAAAAGTAAACGAATACTGCACCACTAAGTACAGGGCCTAGTGCCTGACCTACTTGTGAAAGCATTCGGTTGAATGACATGAGCAAAGCTCTGTTATTCTCATCTGAAAATTTTATTATCATTGATTGCGAGTTAGGAAGTACAAATGAATGCGATATACCAAAAATAGCTGTCGATATAAAAAGCATATACCATTCGTTATAAAGCGGAATCATACCCAAAGCTAAACCGTATCCCAATAGTCCTATTTTGAGTAAGCTTTCGTGTTGGAATCTCTTCAAGAATTTGCCTAGGAAATACGCCGTTAGCGAAGTACTAATCGACATACTTGCAAGGATAATCCCGATGAATGTTGGTTCTAGTGCAAATCGCTCTTTTGCTACATAAGGTACATAGGTTATGAATGGCCCCATTAGTATTATAAAAAGCGAGATACTAACTATAAGCAAAGTTAGTAGATTTCTATTTTTAATTAACTTGAGAAAGCTACTGAAGTATAATCTTGTTTGGTGTGATTTTCCTTTTACATCCAAATCTAGAAAGAAGAGCACATATATAGCAATTGGGATTGCTACTAGAGGCATATAGAACACATATTCGTAAGATATACCAGATAGTATCCCCCCAATAATTGGGAATGTTGCTGTACCTATACTAAGTACACTGTGGTTATAACCCATTATCCTAGGTCTATCTGGACCAGCAAAAATATCACCAATTAAAGCTACATTTAGTGCTCCTAGAGATGCTGCACCTACTCCTTGTAGAAATCTGAAAAACAAAAGCATCTCGAATGTTTCAGCGACAGAACACATAAAGCCAGCCACTCCAAAGAGTAATAAGGCAGGTACTATGACTATCTTCCTTCCAAATTTATCAGAAAGGAAACCGAGTACTGGAGTAAGTAATATTCCTGGTATTGCAAATACGGAAATGATCAATCCGAAATCTTCATCAGCTAGGTTAAAATGTTCTGCTATTCCAGGCAATGCCGGAGATACAGACGCAATACCTAATACAGCCATTAGTGTAACAGAGAAGATAATAATAAAGTACTTTATATTAGTTTCCAAGTACTATCCCCAATGATAATAATAAACTATCAACCATCATAAGTAAACCACTAAGGGCAAGCACAGTATTGTATTGCCTACCAACGGCTAATATAATTTTCTTAAATATAACAATAGCCAAAGGAAGAGCTAAAAAAGTGATTAGTATATATTCATGACTCGTTATCAAGTATAAATAAAACTGAATTGCAAAGACCAGAAACATTAGCATATTGTAAAGTGCGATGGAGTGCTTTTCTCCTAATCGGACTGCTAGAGTAATCTTGTTTACTTGTTTGTCTGTATCTATATCGCGTATATTGTTAGCTGCTAGGATATTAGTCGAGAGAATGCCCGGAACAAAAGATGCAACGAAAATAAACCAATCAACATATCCAGTAAATATATAGAAAGTACCACACACCGCCACTATACCAAAGAAAGTAAGTACAAATATATCGCCCAACCCCTTGTAAGCTAATGGATATGGCCCACCAGTATAAGCCCAACTAAAGAACAATGAGACAATACCAATGAGAAGTATATAATAATCAGATATAGAGACTAGGTATAACCCAGCCAAGAAAGTAATTACTATTGAAATAATAGAAGCCGACCACATAGCACGTACACTAATTCGACCAGTAGAAACGCCACGAGTAGAACCAAGGCGGTCATCGCCATCAGCACCCTTTTTGAAGTCGTATATCTCATTAATGAAATTAGTAATTATCTGAATCATAGATGCACAGAAAAGTATAACTATAGCCGCTAGCCAATCGAACTGACCTTTGGTATAAGCATAGGCAGAAGCAATTAGCACAGGCGATATGCTAGCAGGTAAGGTTTTTAGCCGCAGCGCAGCTACCCAATCTTTGATTTCCGGCATTATGAAAATAGTTAATAAGACAACTTACGAATTTAACTAATGTCTATATATTTATATAACTTTTGTGAAAAAGGTGTCTCATTATTTATTTGGCAGAAAAGTAATATGATAAACCATCATTCTGAACGAGCGGTGTAAAGAATCCAAAGGATTAAAAGATACTTCGTTCGTTTCGCTCACTTAGTGTGACGATATGCCTTAAAGCCCCTTGACAAAGGGGGTTTGGGTGATTTATTATATTTCTATTTTATAATAAGTTTGAGGGAAACATAAAATATAATTAGGATTTAATAGATAATATTTGTACGTTAGAATTACATTTATTCAATGTTTTGCTGGAGGTCAAAATGAAATACTTACTTATCTTGCTCACTTTACTATCTTTAAGTGTAACTACACATTCTCAAAACTTAGTAAGAAATCCATCTTTTGAAGATACGCTATATTTGCCAAATTATTATTACGATGACAATATAATGAATTGTCTTTGTGATGATGGTACGAACACATGGAATATTTATCCTTATACAAATCGAGATGTTCAATGCATTGGTTGGTATAACACATCCTATTTGTCAGTATCACGTCCCGCCTACTATAATCAAGATGTAGATTCTACACACAATAACTTTGAAGCGAGGCAAGTTGATGTACCTATTAATCATGGAAACGCTGTTAATCATTCTGCAATCCCACTTACACCTTGGTTGCCTACAATGACAACTCCTGCTGATGGTAAAGCTTATGTTGGACTTTGTATAAAAAGGCATCATGAAGGGGGTAGGCCTTATACTGAACAAATTAGTCAAACTTTTATCAACCCAGATACCAGCAATTATATGAAGGAAGGATTTAAGTATAATGTTTCGTTTAAAGTAGCAAAAGGAAAACCTGGAACAATGTGGACAGAGCATTCATTGAAGAGTGTGTCGGCATTGTTTTCAGATGCACCAATTAAGATTAATAACGATAGAGGATATAAAGCAAAAGACATTCAAAAAAAATATTTTATGGTTAGTAAACATGACAACCCTTCAGGTTACCTTACAAGTCATGGTTGGCAAACCGTATCCGATACGCTGATAGCGGAAAAAGATTTAAAATATATGGCAATCGGATTATTTGATGTAAATGTTGATTGGAATGATAACGGAAATAATCTTTTACCTGATAGTGTAGTTACACCTAATTCTACTCCTTCAACTACTGACCAAGATATTTATTACTACATAGATGACGTGAAAGTAATCAATATGGGCTCTGCAAATTCCTGTGAATGTGATGATTTGGAACAAGATGTTCAATTAATAGCAACTCATTCAACAAATGCAGATCAATGTTGTACCATAATCTACCTAAAAGTAGATGGACAAGAGGGAACTTGCAGAATTAATGAATACTATTGGAATAATACATTTGGCGCTAGTGGTGTTGTTAGTTTCATCGACGATTTAGGTACTAATCAAATTGAAGATGGAATATATGTACCTGTAGATACTATTTGTGTTGATGAAAGTTTCGACGGTGACTCAGTAGAATATACTTTCTATTTCAAAACATTAGGAGGTACATACGGCTGTTTTAAATCTCTTGATTTCATTATAGATTGTGCCGGTTGTCCTTGTGATTGGGCTATTGATTCAATTCCTGACTCTGGGGATTCGACCAAAAATGCCTTACGATTAGAAACAACATTTGTTGGTAGAGACTCTGCTAATAACTGTTGTTTTGATATTGTATATATAAACAATTCAGCTATGCCAATAACGGTTGATAAATTTAGACTTTGGAAATTTGCAGGGAAAATTGAAAGTTTTAGTGCTTCTACTAGTGATGAATTTGAATTTATTGGCGATAATAGTACTTATGAGTGGTTAGTAAAATCAGGAGAAATAACCCCTTTTGACACTTTAAATCTTGGTACATTTTGTATATCAGATTCAAGTTCCGTACTTATAACTTGGGATTTGTTTCTCAATGCAGCTATTAAAGGCTACTATGTTCGATGTTTTGGAGACGAAAAAGTCCCACCTATAGAAGTAAGTTGTTCTGATTGCTGTCCAAATTCGAAATTAATCTTTGAAAAAATTGTAAACAGAAATGAATGTTGTATATATGTTGATTCATTAGAAAGTGCAAGTTGTGGAAACAGTATCAGCTATTACAATGTAACAGATACAAGTGAAACATTAATTTCAATGCCATTCGAGTTTTGTGCTGACAATTCGGATTTCCGACTCAGAGTTAAACTATTTGATGAAAACGAAACTGTAATTTGTATTAAAAACTACGACTTTAATGATTTATTAGTAGATTGTTCTTGCTGTGACGACTTAATAATAGATGTAAAAGAAGATAAATCTTACACAGGAAGTGGATGTAAGTTCGTAATTGACAATATACTAAATGATGATAATTGTAATTTTGATAGTAGTATCCATATTAAGACAAGCTACATTGATTCACTCGGCATCCATTATGCAGGGTTAGTGAATTACGAAGACTATGAATCTTGGTCTTATACTCTTTCTGGTTGTGAATCGAAAATTTTAAGATTTGATTTTTTAGATGATGGAAATGTAATATGTTCAAAAGATGTAACAATAAAATGTCAAGAGTGCAACGATTTAGATGTCTCCTTCGTAAATGCAGACTTTGACTCTGTTCTTTATCAAGGACAATACAGACCAAAAGACTGTTGTATAAATGTAATATTTGGTGATGCTCCTTCTGGAAATTGTAATTATTACCTCAAAGCATTTTATTTTCAAGAAAACTTACAAATGCAAGTTGATACAAATGATTCTGCACTACGAAATATCAGCTCAAGTTATGATACATTACAGCTTTGCGCTCCTTATCCCGACCCACAAGGACCAAATCATCAACAAGGTGCATTCTCAATACAAGCCACTATAGGGATTTATGACTCCGATGGTAATTTAATTTGTAGTTTCAATCCTGAAAGAATTTGTTATGATTCAACTGATTACACTAGTCCACCTACGAAAGTTAATATTGATTTGGATAAAAAGTTAGTTACAGACGGAATTCTTAGTCTTGATTTTGAAAAGACAAATTATCTTAAATATACTATTTATAATCTTTCTGGCGATTTCGTATTAGGAAAAGAAGAATTGAATTTTGGTTCTGACGAATTAATATTGGATGTACATTCGTTAAAATCAGGTGTTTATTCAATCAATTTAGAATCTGACCAGCAAAGCTTTATTGTTATATTTAAAGTTGTGAGGTAGTTATGAAGTTGTTAAAATTAATAGTAATTCTTATTTTTTGTAATTTAGATTTATTCTCTCAAGTCTTCCCTAAAGTAGAAGATTATCAAATAGAAGGGTTTGAAAATATCAATTTTATAAATGTTTTATTAGATGCTGAAAGCAGCATAACAAATTTCTACGCAATAACTGATGATGGTAAAGTTTATGATATAAAGAATATGGGGCATATGCCTACAACTAAAGTCATATTTCAGATTGATGGAGATATTTCTGAGGCATTAACTTATGATTCCCTTCATTACTTATCTCTAATCACTAATGAGAATACTTATCTAATAAGAACAAATAACTTTATAGATATAGATACCTTATACTCTGAAGAGGGCTTTGAAATAAATGATTTTCAGATATATAATAATACTATAAGTTTGATTGTAAATAGTAAGCAAGAATCAAAAATAATATACAGAGATATTAATGCTTCCGAATGGAATTGTTTAGAAGTACCAGAGTTTGGGTTTAATAGGCTTGCAGTATTAAGAAACAATTACTATTTATATAAATACCTCCATGATGATACGAGTATTCTGATCAACAATAGTAAAAGTTTAGATTGGACAAAATTAGAAAATTTTAAGATTTTCGATTTCGAGCAATTTACAGATATTATTAGGAAAGATACAATAATGTTTGCTCTAGGAAAACACAAGTCATCAGGAGAAGTTATATTGTTCGATGAAAATTTGGGTCAACCATCTGGTCAGTTTTGGACTCCTGGTGCACCTGGTAAAAATACAATTTATTACGATATTGCTTTTGATAGAGATTATGTTTTTGTTTGGAATACTAAAGACAATTATCAAGTTGGAAGGTTTGATAGAAGTATAGATAGCAGTGGTGCTTATCTATATAAAAGTGTTTTCCAAGGGGATGCTTATCAAAATCGCAAAACATATAAATCATCTTACGCATTGCGAAAGATAATCAGCAATGATTTTAACCAACATAAAGAATTCGTCGCTGTCGGTCACAATGGATTCGTTCTTTTGATAAATAGGGGGCTATCGGATGTCGAAACCCAAAAAGAAAAAGAAGATAATATCTCACTTTACCCTAACCCTGCCATTAAAAAAGATGAAGTTACTATAAATAGTATTGAAGTTATGAAAAGCATTACCATAACTGATTTAATGGGCAAAGTGCTGTATGTTTATAGTGGAATAAATAAATTAGAATTCCAGTTTCTTATCAATAAATTACCTTCTGCCTCTTACTTTGTTAGAATAGAAACGAACAAAGCGGTGGTAAGTAGAAGTATAAGCGTTGTGAGGTAAGTAATTAACTAACTTCCTTAAAATTATAATTCCTAATCCATATAGATTGAAGTTTATTTTCCTTCCTCCAAAAAAGAACATTAACCTTAACTATATATATTTATATATTATTCTTAACTTTGATATTCGTAAGTTTACAAAAATTTAGATTATACTCGCACGTCTTAAGCGAGGAAAGTTGTATTTTTTATGGAGATTAATAGAATGGAAAAGAAAAAACCACTACGTGGCAGTAGTGATAAACTGAAAGATTTATATAATACTTATGTTAAAAATGACGAGAGAGAAATAGATATCAAAACAGAAGATAGCGATTTGAGCGAAGAGCAAATCGAAGAATTAAAAGCAGAAGTCTCTGTTGAAGATGAGTTAGAAGGCGATGAGCTTGAATTCAGAATTGATGATTTGGAAAATCAAGTTGAATCGCTAAAAGACCAGTTGTTAAGAAAAACTGCCGAAATGGAGAATCTTCGAAGAAGAACACAGAAAGAAAAAGAAGAATTAGTCAAATATGCTAATGAAAGATTGATAATGAATCTACTTGATATACCTGATGATCTGACCAATGCACTCCAAGCTGCAAAGCAAGAAAACAGTGACAAAGAGTCGGTTGTGCAAGGAATAGAGATGATTTATAATAAGGCGTTTAGATTATTTGAAAATGCTGGACTCAAACCTTTGCAAACAAAGGTTGGAGACGAATTCGATGTCGAACTTCATGAAGCATTGATGCAGCAACCTTCAGACGAAATTCCAGAAGGTTGCATTATAGCTATTGTTCAACCTGGCTATATTTTGAATGATAAAGTAATTCGTCATGCGAAAGTAGTAACATCATCAGGTTCTGCTGAATAATTAATAAAAAGTGAGAAAATGAGCGAAAAAAGAGACTATTACGAAGTATTAGAAGTAACAAAAACTGCCGACAAAACGGAGATAAAGTCAGCTTACAGAAGATTAGCTATACAATATCATCCTGATAAAAACCCTGACAACCCGGAAGCAGAAGAGAAATTCAAAGAAGCATCGGAAGCTTACGATGTTCTCTCTAATGATGAAAAAAGAGCAAGATATGATAGGTTTGGCCATCAAGGAATGCGAGGTGCTGGAGGAGGACAACCAGGTTTCTCCAATGTAGAGGACATATTCTCAAATTTTGGTGATATATTCGGTGGCTCTATCTTCGAAGATTTATTCGGTGGTGGTAGCGGACAAAGAGGTCAAGGAAGAAGAAGAGATGAACGAGGAGCAGACCTAAAAATAAAAATGCCACTTACGCTTGAAGAAATTGCCACAGGTACAGAGAAAACAATCCGAGTTAAGAAATACAATTCTTGTAGTGTATGTTCGGGGACTGGGGCAAAGGGCGGAAGTAGTGGGTTTAAAACCTGTCAGACCTGTCAAGGACAAGGTCAAGTAAAGCAAGTTAGCCGTTCTATGTTCGGTCAATTCGTCAATATACAAGCGTGCCCAAATTGCCAAGGAAGTGGTCAGATGATTACTGATATTTGTAATAGTTGCGAGGGGGAAGGTAGGGTTCGTGATGAAGAAAAAATCTCTGTTGAAATACCTGCTGGAGTTGAGGAGGGTAATTACTTGACTATTGCTAGAAAAGGACATGCCGGACGCAGAGGTGGTTCCCATGGTGACCTAATAGTGATAATAGAGGAAAAAGAACATAAGTATTTAACAAGAGACGGTGAAAACGTAATATATAAGTTGAAAATAAGCTTTCCAGATGCAGCACTAGGAGTAAGAGTAGAAGTACCAACGCTTTATGGGTCGGAGAACGTTGATATTAAATCCGGTATCCAACCTGGCGAGACGGTTATTCTTAAAAATAAGGGCTTACCTAGACTTAACTCATATAGAAAAGGTGAACAAATAATAATTGCAGATATTTATGTTCCCAAAAAAGTATCAGGAGAAGAAAAATCTCTCTTGAAAAAGTTAAAAGAAAGTGATAATTTTAAACCTAACAATGATGGCAAAGGATTTTTTGAAAAAGTAAAGGGTGCTTTTTTCTAACTTATGAATATGGCTAAGTATATAGCGAAAATACAGACAATCTTCGGAGCTTCGAGGAACGAAGTAATATTTGTTTCGCTAATACTGACTGGTTTGATTATTGGGCAATTCTTTACTTTAGATAAAAGAGAAGATTTGGCATTGTTGAACAGAGAGCTAGAATCTTACAATGTTGCAATAAAGACTTCATTTATAGGGATTGATAATGACGGGAACGTAAACGAAGATTTAGCTCTTGGTGATACTATCATAAAAAAGAAAAACAAGTTTCCTGAGAAAAAGAAAGAAGAAAAAATTGTTGGGAAAATCAACATTAACACTGCTTCCAAAGTTCAGTTGATGAAATTGAAGGGAATTGGTGAAAAAACAGCTCAGAAAATTATAGATTATAGGGTCAAAACTCCATTCAACACAATAGAAGATATTCAGAAAGTGAAAGGCATTGGTCCAAAGAAATTTGAAAGTATGAAAGAACATATAACTGTTTAAAACAAAGGAAAATTTATGAAAAAGACTGGTTTTTATAATCAACACAAAGAATTGAACGCAAAAATGGTTAGCTTCGCTGGATTCGAAATGCCAATACAATACCCAAAAGGAATTATCCACGAACACAAATTAGTAAGAAGTTCTGTGGGAATGTTCGATGTGTCTCACATGGGTGAATTCTTTGTGCAAGGACCAGAAGCTCTAGATTTAGTTCAGAAACTAATCACAAACGATGCTTCCAAATTAGAAATCGGTCAAGTATTATACACAGCTATGTGCTACGAAGATGGCGGAATAGTAGATGATTTGTTGACTTATAAAATAGCCGATGACCACTATATGTTGGTAGTAAATGGTTCTAATATAGACAAAGACTATGAGTGGGTAGAGAAAAATGCTGTTGGATTCGATTGTGAAATCAGAAATGAGTCAGATGAGTATTTGCTACTAGCTGTTCAAGGACCAAAATCAAAAGAGACCATCAAGAAATTGACAGATTGCAATCTTGATGATATGGAATTCTACCGCTTTGCTTATGACCAAACATTGGCAGGTGTACCTGCTATAGTGTCTAGAACTGGTTACACAGGTGAACTGGGATATGAGCTATATTTCAAAGGTGGCGAGGCAGAGGCTAAGAAAGTTTGGGACGCACTAATGGAAGCTGGAGCTGAGTTCGGAATAGAAGCGGTTGGCCTTGGTTGCCGTGATACTCTTAGATTAGAGAAAGGATATGTACTGTATGGCAATGATATAACGCAAGACACTAATCCTATAGAAGCAGGTCTTGGTTGGATAACAAAGCTAGCTAAAGATGATTTCAATGGTAAATCTGTACTGGAGAAAGTAAAAGCTGATAATCCTGACCGTCGTTTAGTTGGATTCGAGGTAACTGCTGATAGATTCATAGCTCGCCAAGGATATAAGTTATTCAAAGGTGAAGAAGAAATCGGTTTCGTAACAAGTGGTAACTTATCTCCATCATTAGATAAACCAATTGGTATGGGATATGTGAAATGGGACTACAAAGACCCAGAAACAGAAATAGAAATAGAAGCTAGAGGCAAGAGATTCCCAGCAACAGTGAAGAAGATGCCTTTGATATAAGTAATAAGTTACTTTACAGATAAGTTTAATGAATCCGAATTTCAATTAGAAGTTCGGATTTTTTACATTTATAATCTTTTTGCACCAATTTTGATTCTAATAGCACAATTTTAGCCAAAGAACAAAAATAACAAGGTGAAGGGAATTTCAATGTTTTCGGCTAATCACCTCTAATAGCTTAAATATCAGAGCATTATGGTTTATATATCATTTTTTTTGTATTGTGGCACGGTTATTTAATACTTTATTTGTTGGAAAACTTTGTAAAGAACTAATGAATAGATATATTAATTCCGATAAAGTAAATACAAACTAAAAAAATATGCGGATTTGTCATGGCAGACGATTTAGAAACACAAGACGTAAAGAACGAAAAAGAGAAAAAGGAGAAAAAAGGTTCACCACTAAAGATGATTTTATTGATAGTTGGTATCCTTGTTGTTAACGCCATAGTGGTTATAGGAGTAGTAAAATTCTTTTTTGCTGATTCCGGTCACGATGAACACCCTAAGGAAGCGAAATCAGAGCAAATGGGACATAGCGAAGAAGATGAATTTGCACAGTTTAAAAATCCTGAAGAGACTTTTTTTGAGACTGAAAGCCAAAGAAAGATGCTTAGTACTGGCAGGATAACAACCAATCCAGCTAACTCTATAAAAAAATTCATTATTGTGAACCTTGGTTTGGAATATAGAATCAAACCAGATTTACCCGTAGAAGAATTTGATTTAGAAAAACCATTAATGCAAAAACTAATGATTCGTCTTAAATCTAAAATCACTGATAGAGTTGGGAGTATGAGAGTAGAAGAATTAGTGAGACAAAGGTCTGAGTTAACAACTATTTTTAAAGCTGATTTACAAGAATTATTCAACGAAAATCAGATGTTTTTGAGAGAAGTTTATCTTAATGAATTTTTGATACAATAAACGAAATCTAAATGTCGCAATCATTAACACAAAAAGAGATAGATCGCCTACTGAATGATATGTCATCTGGAGCTTTGAGTATTGACCAAATTTTGGAAGGCGCTAAGAGAAAGTCCGAGGTGATGAACTATGATTTCAGAAGACCTAACCGAATATCGAAGAATCAAATAAGGTTCTTACAGAATATTCATGAGACTTTCTCCGAAGTGTTTGGCTATTATTTAGTATCTAAATTGCAGACAATAGTATCTGTAGATTTGACTGCTGTAGATCAGCTGTTTTATTCAGAGTTTATTTTATCTGTAAATTCGCCGGGTTGTCTATATATATTCGATATTGATGGTACGGAAGGGTCTGGAATACTGGAAGTGAGTCCTAACTTAGCACTTAATCTAGTTGAGCGAATGCTAGGTGGTAGTGCCGAGACACAACAAAAAGCAAGATCTATTACACCAATTGAACAGGCAGTATTGCGTAATCTAATAGAGCACTTATTCTCAGATTTGAGCAACGCGTGGGACGTGATAGGTGGGATGAAATTCAAACTTAATAGGATGGAATCGGAAGCGGATTTTGTTCAAATAGCACCAGCTTCTGAAATCGTTATTGTACTTTCTTTCGATGTTCATATTGGTCAGAACTCATATTCTATGACGTTGTGCTACCCTACTTTTTCGTTAGAAGACAAATTGAATAAATTGAACGTTCAAACTATGGCGTCAAGTTCGATAAATTCGAATAAGACAAAAAATACAAATTCCGCTTTGAACATTAAAAAGCAGATGGAAAAGACAGTTTTACCTATTTCTGTGGAGTTAGGTCAAACTTCAATTACAGTTGCGGATTTGCTTAAATTAGAAGTAGGTGATTTGATTATGAGTACCCGAAGAATCAGCGAAGATGTTGAAATATCAATTTCAGGACAAAAGAAATTAACTGGAAAGATTGGTAACGTAGAAGGTAAGAAAGCCGTTAAAGTAACGGGAAAAATTAGAAATGAAGACATTATAGATCCAAATGTTTATTATTACGAGGAGAATTAGACATGGCTATGTCACAAGATGAAATAGACGAGCTTATGAAAAGTGGTGAAGTCAAGGAAGAGAAATCTCCCGAAGATGAATTGCTTGAAGATTCAGCTCCTGCTGAGAAAGAGAAAACTGCAGAAAAGAGTCAAGATTATGCTACATTGGACCCCAAATTGGAACTGCTTTATGATTTATCATTGCCAGTGTCCATTGAATTGGGAAGAACTAATATGCTAATCAGAGATATATTAAAGCTAGGTAGAGGTTCGGTTATTGAATTTGATAAGCTAGTAAGTGAACCAGTTGATATATTAGTGAATGGTAAAAAAGTGGCAGCTGGAGAGGTTGTTGTTGTGGATAAGCACTTTGGAATCCGAATAACTACTTTAGTTGATCCATCGGAAAGAATAAAAGGATTGAAAAAGTAATGTTCGACTCGCAGCTATATTCTTCGTTCTTCACTCTTATGGGTATAGTAGCCTTCCTAGGTGTACTATATCTATTTATAAAACGATATGCCAAATCTAAAACAGCTCTTAAAGGTATGAATATAAAAATTCATGAAAGAGTTGCGGTTTTTCCTAAAGGGCATCTTATAATAGCAGAAATTGGTGGTAAATTCTTCCTCCTTGGAGCTACTGAACAAAGTATTAATATTTTAAAGGAATTAGAAATTGAAGATATTCCAATCGAAAAAGAGAGACTCAATATTTCTGCAGTAAGAGAACCAGAAGATCTTTCATTCAAATCTTTTATCAAATCTACTTTAAAATCAAAGAATAATAACTAAATTTTCTGGCTTTAAAATTAGTGACAACAATTCTCAACAGGTTGCACGACTGTTTCGGGTAATTCGGGTGAAATATAAGGAATACCTAAAGCCATACCACGCATTATCATTAGTACAGCTACAACTGCTATTCCATAAGGAATAAGCTTGTTGAACTTTTGTCTGACACCAGCACTAGCAAATATACCTACGTAACTGACTGCAAACATAGCGGGAGCAGTACCAATACCAAAACCTGCCATGAAGCCCATGCTGCTAGCATAATCAGCGATACCAAGTGATGCGGCTAAAGCTACATACACTAATCCGCAAGGCAAAAGACCATTTAGCAAACCAAGTGATAAAAGAGCAAGTTTGCCTCTTCTCTTTAAGAAAGTAGAAAAGTAACTCTTTAGTTTACCAACTCCTGAATAAAAGAAGTTGTTTGCCTTATTAGACACTTTGAACATTTTCGGAGCAAATGTTAGTACTAACATAAGCACACCAATAACTATACTAAGTTTCTCTTGTAACCCAGAGAAGCTAATAGCAGAGCCAATAAGTCCTAATATAGTACCGAGTATCATATAAGTGATTATTCGGCCACCATTGTAGAATATATTGTCTATTGCTATTGATGTTTTGTTTGTACTTTTATGTGGGATAGCTAGGGCTATTGGGCCGCACATACCTACACAGTGCATGCTACCCAATATACCTACTACAAATCCTGAAATGATTTCCATTACTTTATCCAGATATTATCTTCAAAGTAATAATCAACTCCTTCGGCTACCCAAGATAGTTTCGCTTTCCATCTTCCAAGCACAATTTTATCTGAGTTGAAAGTAAAATCTGTTTTTTCTCCCTCAAAACGAAATTTTGTGTCTTTATGCTTGTCATCTTGCCGAAAAAGAAATAGTTCCCCGTTAACTAATTTGTTGTTCATTCCCTCTGGAAGCATTACATTTATCACTCCTTTTTTGGCATCGATTTTTACCTTTCCTTCCAAACTATTAGCTCTATTTTTACTATCTATAATCTTCTGATAAACAAGCTCCTCAGCGTAATAATTTTCAGTTACTAATTCTCTATTATTTCCTGTAGTCCAAAATACGAATGACAAAACAGCAACAACAAAAGAAATATAGAATATTGCTATTCCTGTGCCCCAATTGAATTTGAATTTACTTGCCATGCTCTTGCATTCCTGGTGATGAGAAATTAGTTTTTAGAGTTTCGTATATTCGTCCATCTTCGTCTAATAACTCTATAGTTATCTTATTATTGCCTGGTTTCAACTCAGTTTGTGGTATTCTAAGTAAAAATGTTACATTTATTACTTCGTTGCCATCAACTACTAAATCTTGCCCACCTATTATCTCTATTTGAGAGTTATAGTTTGGAGTTCTTATAGTAAACTTAATGGGCTCGTAAGTTTTATTAATAGACTTCATAGTGAAAAGGTTAGATACCATACCATCGGGAGTAACGGTGTAAGTCTGTCCTTTAGCTCTTAGTATTCGAGTATCTACGTTGCTTCTATTAGCAAGTAAGAAAACAATGATTCCGACTAAAATTGTTAGAATTACAGTATAGAATTTCATCCGCCCTGTGTATCTGAATTTCTTACCATCTCTTATATTGTTTTCAGAAGCATAACGGATCAATCCTTTAGGTTTGTTTATTTGCTCCATCACAGCATCACAAGCATCCATACACGCAGTACAATTCACGCATTCCATTTGTGTACCGTTACGTATATCTATACCAGTTGGGCATACGAATACACACTTCTTACAGTCTATACAGTCGCCTGCCGATTCATCTCTTTTCTTAGTAAATTTCTCTCTTGGCTCTCCTCTAACGTAATCATAGGCCACTACTATCGATTCTTTGTCAAGCAATACACTTTGCAGCCTACCATAAGGGCAAACAAATGTACAAGCTTGCTCTCGGAACCATGCGAATACGGCAAAGAATACTCCTGAGAAAATAAGCATTGCCACAAGTCCACCTAAATGTTGACTTACTGGGTCAGTTATTATTTCAAATAGCTTATCTGTGCCTATTATATAAGAAAGAAATAAGTTTCCGATAATAAATGAGATGGCATAAAATATAACTAACTTACCACCTTTTTTCAGGATTTTCTCCCTATTCCAAGGCATACGGTTTAGCAATCTTTGTTTGTTTGCGTTGCCTTCAATCCAATACTCAATTCTACGGAAAACCATTTCCATAAATATAGTTTGAGGGCAAAACCAGCCACACCAAACACGACCCCAAGCAGAAGTGAATAGTACAATAAATAGTACCAACGTTAGAAAACCAAGTGCTAAGATTATAAAGTCTTGCGGCCAAAATATTGATCCAAATATGATGAATTTTCTATCAACTATGTTGAACATCATAAGTGGGTTTCCATTTATTCTGATAAATGGGGTGACAAAGAAAATAGCCAGCAAAATGTAACTGACTAATTTTCTTTTATCATATCTTTTACCTTGAGGTTTCTGAGGATAAACCCAGACTCTACCTTTTTTACTAATAGTTGCTTGTGTATCCCTGAATGAATCAGAGGCATCAATTACCGCACCACCAGGCTTTCTTTCTTTAGATCCAGAATACGAAAGGTCTTCCAAATTAACATATTTACCTTTCGGATTCTGGTTGTTACTACTAGGGTTACTTTTCTTATCCAAGGTGATTATTCTCCTTGATACTCCGCTCCTTCTGGTTCTTTGCCATTTGGAGGATTAGTATTTCTTAATTTTTGATCTATATATGAAGTAACTTGAACAATCTTTTTAGTCTTCAATATTGGTTCCCAAGCAATCATACCTTTCTCAGGAACTCCACGTATGATAGTATTAGCAATGGATTTGAAATCTCCTCCGTGTTTCCAAAACTTATCGCCTAAATTTGGGCCAACTCCACCTTCTCCAGTTTGTCCGTGACAACTAGCACAATTCATTTTATATATCTTTTCTCCTTCGGCAATATCTTCAGCAGAACTCATTAAAGCGATTTCAATTTCTGCTTCGCTACCACTATCTCCACCGCCATACTTTTGTTCAGCAGCTGCTAATTCACTATGATATTCTTCTAATTGTGTCTCACCTATACCCGTAATATCATAATAGAATAGATACACAACTGCCCAAATTATTGTTAATACGAATAAACCTACCCACCATGTTGGCATTGGGTTATCGAATTCTTGTATGCCATCATAGCTATGGTCTAATAATTTATCTTCTTCTTTTGACATTTTATTTTCCTCTCTGATTTATAACTTTGTTATCATTTAATGGAATATTAGCTGCATTATTCACATCTTCTTTTCTTAACATAAAAGTACGCACAACAATAAGTGTGAAAAAGGTAAAGAACATTAGCAATACGAATATTGGTAATACTTCCAGATTCTCTACACCCGATAATATATTTTTAAACATCTATAAACCTCTTATTTATTGTGTTTGGTCTGCTGTTGAAGCAGGATTACCTTTTATATCAGTACCTAATCGCTGTAAGTAAGCAATTATAGCTACTATTTCTTTATTTGCACCTACTTCAATTCCTGATTTTTTCAAATCATTAACTATCTCAAATGCTTGTCTGTCATAATCTCTCATCACGAAATTTTCATATCCACTTGAATATGGAACACCCATAGCTGTCATTAGTTTGATTTTCTTAACAGTCAAAGAAGTATCAACTTCGTTCTCAGCCATGTGAGGATAAAGTGGCATAACAGAACCAGGTGACATTTTCTCTGGTTCTAGCATGTGGTAATAGTGCCAAGCATTATTATATTTTCCACCTATTCTATGTAAATCTGGTCCCAATCGTTTTGAACCCCACTGAAATGGTCTGTCATAAACAAATTCACCTGACTTAGAATATTCCCCATAGCGAGCTGTTTCAAATCTGAATGGTCTTATCATTTGTGAGTGACAAGTGTAACAACCTTCCTTAACATATATGTCTCTACCTTCCAACTCCAATGGCGTATATGGTTTAACAGAAGTTATAGTCGGAACATTAGATTCAATCATATACATTGGTATTACTTCGAACAGTCCACCAACAACAACTACTATTGTACTTGCTATGATAAATGGTAATGGACGACCTTCAATCCATTTTGATCTTTCCCACCATTTTACTTTACCGCTAACTTCTTCTTCATGCGCCTCTTGGTCCTTTAAAGCCATAGCTTTACCAGTTTCAGTCTTCAAGAATGTACCTTTTTTAGCTGTCATATATAGGTTAAATGCCATTAATATCGTACCTAGTAGATAGATAGTTCCACCTACAGAACGTACAATGTACATAGGGATAATTTCAGTTACTGTCTCTAAGAAGTTAGTATAAAGCAAAGCACCGCTACCATCAAATTGTTGCCACATAAGACCTTGAACTACACCGGCCCAATACATAGGGATGGCGTAAAGTAGAATACCTATTGTACCAATCCAGAAGTGTGCATTTGCCATCTTCTTCGAGAATATCTCTGTGTTCCACATTTTTGGTACTAACCAGTAAAGCACTCCGAAGGTCAAAAATCCATTCCAACCTAAAGCTCCAATATGGACGTGTGCAATTGTCCAATCAGTATAATGAGATAAAGCATTTACTGATTTTACTGATAACATTGGGCCTTCAAAAGTTGCCATACCATAAGCGGTAATTGCCACTACCATAAATTTCAATATAGGTTCTTCTCTAACCTTGTCAAAAGCACCACGAAGTGTAAGCAAACCGTTAAGCATACCTCCCCAAGACGGAGCTATAAGCATAAGCGAGAATACAGTACCAAGTGACTGTGCCCAACCAGGTAAAGAAGTAAATAGTAAGTGGTGAGGACCAGCCCATATATAAAGGAAAATCAATGACCAAAAGTGAATAATAGATAGTTTGTAAGAATAAACTGGTCTATTAGCTGCTTTTGGTAAGAAATAATACATTAGTCCTAAGAAAGGAGTCGTTAAGAAAAATGCTACGGCATTGTGTCCATACCACCATTGTACAAGTGCATCTTGAACACCAGCGAAGACTGGATAGCTTTTAGTAAGTGCTACTGGCAACTCTAATGAATTTACAACATGTAACAATGTTACCGTGACCCAAGAACCCAGATAGAACCATATAGCCACGTACATGTGCTTTTCACGTCGTTTCATTAGGGTCATTATCATATTGATACCGAATGCTACCCAAACAAGAGCAATCATTATATCAATTGGCCACTCTAACTCAGCATATTCCTTTCCAGTTGTGATACCCAGAGGTAGCGTAATTGCAGCTGCAAGAATTATAAGTTGCCATCCCCAAAAGTGGAAATTACTCAGCATGGAATTCCACATCGAAGCCTTACAAAGCCGTGGGAGAGAGTAATAAACACCCATAAAGATTGCATTACCTACAAATGCAAATATTACTGCATTCGTATGTAGTGGTCTCAATCGACCAAAAGTAAGATATTCTAAATCTATACCCATACTCTGGTAAAAGGTTGGCCAATAAAGCTGTATTGCTATCAGTACTCCAACTAGCATACCTACGATGCCCCAGATAACTGTGGCAAGCATAAACTTCTTTACTATGACATTGTCATACAAGAACGATTCTATTTTGCTTTCATTAGTATTCATTTATACTGTCCTTTATAAATTATTATTATTTATTTTTATCTTCTACTTCATCAAATAATATTCTAACAGCAGGGGTATAAGTATCCTTGAATTGATCTTTCTTCACTGACTTAATAAATAAAATCAGAAATCCTATTGCCATTAAAAGACTTATTATTATTAGTGCAATTAGTGCATACATAGTTTTTGTGTTATAATTCTTACTAGATACTAAACTAATAATAATAAACAACAATTCCAATATTGAAGACTCTTTTATCTTTAATTATTCTTTTGCTTAAAGCTCTTCAAAAATTAGACTTATAATGTCCTCTTTTGGTAATGCTTTATAGAATTAGCGGTTAGTAAATATGTCTATTATGGTCAGTTTTTTTGCGAATTTTTCAGAAAATGGGAAAAAATTATTTTTCTAAGTAATCTTCTATCATTCCGGCAAATGTGTTATACCCAAACCAAACTCCAAAAACATTATTCCCTTTAACGTTCCCTTCTATGTTGAGACCTCCGCTGCTGAAAATACCACCATCCGAATCACCTTCGTAGCGAGTTTGGTAGTAGCTGTAGTACTGTAAATCAAAGAACTGAATAATAAATACATCACCTACATTATTAAACTCAATAATTCTGTCTGTTAGTATCTTAAAGCTTGTATTTTCCTTATTTATCAAGCTATAATCACCATAGTAGCCATATTCTCCAGAAATATCAAAACCTATCATACCTTTTTCTTTTGATAGCAAATTGAACTCATATTTATGATAAATTTCTCCCCATTCTTTAACTGGTTTTTTCTTTATTGAAATTATCTCTGGGTTCTTCGGTATAGTCGAGCTAGCCGTTGCCACATGCCCTTTCCACTTCACTTCAAGACGATATTCCACTCCTTCCTCTATCGTAAGTGTATCTTCACTTACGTATATTGATTCACCTTGATGTATTAGATTAATTACTTTATCTTTGTAGTAAACTTTGCAGTCAGCATCTTTTATCATTACTTTGTCCAAAGTTGGTTCTTCCAACGGAGGAATCGATTTGGTAACTGATAGAGATAAATTTCTACTATTAATACCAAACTGTCCTTGTATAATCAGTTTTTCGACATAAGGTAAATCAGCATCTACAACTTGCTCCAAATCATCGCAAGATGAGAGCAAAGATAATATTATCAGTAGCGATATCATAAATGGTTTTTTCATATTAGAACTCAAAGCTTAATCCTAGTGTAGGGATGATTGGGAAAAGTGTTATTTGTTTTAGTTCTTTTGTGAATTCACCTGTCTGGTCATTGTAATCGTAACCTACGTTCCACGCAAAAGGGTTACGTCTGTCATAGACATTATAGATATTAATAGAAAGCACCCACGGTAATTTATATGCTTCAAATTTGTACATAAAATTCAAATCCATTCGATGGTAAGCTGGTAATCTGACTCCATTTCTTTCGGAAAACTGATATTTTTCATCATTGTAATTGAAATCATCTCTCCAAATATAGGTAGAAGTAGGCATAGTGTAGGCCTGACCAGTACCATAAACCCAAGCCATTCCAAGCTCCCAAGTATCATTAAACTCATAGTTCAATGTTAACGATACATCGTGCCTTCTGTCATATCTTGGGTAAAATTCATTCCCCCGATTCAAATCTGCAAATTGGCGTTTAGTCCAAGCTAGTGTATAGCCAATCCAACCAGTGAAGTTCCCTATTTGCTTGTTCAAAAATAGCTCAATTCCATAGGCCCGTCCCTCACCTCTTGTGAATTGTTCTTCGAGAGGAATACCTAGAGTAAATTCAGCATCATCTCTATACTCAAGTAGATTATCCATCTTTTTGTAATATCCTTCTAAAGAGATTAGATATGTATCGTCTATTATATTCATCTCTGCACCTAATACCCCTTGGTATGAACGGCTTGGTAATATATTTTCAGTAGAAGGAAACCATAAGTCGGTTGGCAAACTAATATTGTTCCTTACTACAAGATGTATGTACTGATTTGCAACTGCAAATGCTCCCTTTAGACGTACACCTTCTTCAGTTAGATAGGTAGCTGAAAGCCTCGGTTCTATGTCCAAATAGTTCCCTTGCTGGAAATAATAGCCACGCAAACCATAGTTTACATCTAGTCTTTCAGTCGCTTTCCATTCATCTTGGGCATAAAGAGCTATATCGAATGTATTTATATTACCTTCACCCAGAAAATCAAGATCCTCTTCTATCTCTGGTTCATTGAAATTTGCGTTCGCATTGAAATTATGCCAAGTGATATCTATCCCTGTTTTAATAATGTGATCGTCATAAGCTAAATATTGTGCATCCCCTTTGAGTACAATATCTCTAATTCGTGAGCCAGTATTGAAGACAACATCGTCTTCGCCAATATTCGAATCGAAAATATAATCAGTATAAACAAGAGAGAAATTAGTAAACAATTCGGGGCTAACTATATGCATCCATCTCAAATTAGCTGTGCTATTCCCCCAGTTAACACTTATATCATCATTATCGTTTTCGTTTACACCGAATACGTCTCTAGCGAAGTAACCACTAACATACAAAACATCATTTTCGGAAAGTTTATAGTTTGCCTTAGCATTGAAATCATAGAAATAGTAAGTAGGAGCATCATTAGTTATCAAACCAAGTAGTAAATCAAAATAAAAGCGTCTCCCAGAAATCATAAATGAAGAATTCTCATTAATAGGACCTTCAACTGTAAGCTTAGAACTGATAAGTGAAATACCTGCCTTGCCACCAATTTTGTCTTTCCTACCTTCTTTCATAGTCAAGTCAAGTACGCTGGATAATCGCCCACCATATTCTGCAGGAAATGCCCCTTTTATCATTCGGATATCTTTGATTGCATCATTGTTGAATGAGCTGATGAAACCAGCAAGATGCGATGGATTATAGACAGTAACTCCGTCTAGCAAAATCAAATTCTGATCGGGTGAACCACCACGAACATACAATCCACTAGATAATTCGGAACCGGCAGCTATACCCGGAAGCAGTTGTAAAGTTCTAAATATATCGACTTCACCACCGAAGGCAGGCATTTTGGAAACAAATGAGGGACTAATAGAAATTGTGCTTATGGAACTTGTTGGACTGGATTCTCTATCTGCTGTTACAGTTACTTCCTCAGTCATTACGGAAATTGATTCTAATTGGATGTTTTTTCGTAAATCATCATTAGCAACAGTCAGCTTAGTTAGCTTTATCTTGTAGCCAACGGAGGAAACCGCGAGGTAATATGTACCACTAGATATATTTGGTAATGAGTAAAAGCCAAACTTGTTACTATATGCTCCTTTCACAAAATTGTCTTTGTTGATAATGGAGTCTGTATAAAGTGCCACTGTAGCAGATATTACTGCCTCTTTGCTAGTATCGTCACTAACTATACCCGAAATAGAGTATTTTTCCTCAGAAAGAATTGTAAATGGGAGTAACCATATAAAGAGAAGTAAGCTAAATTTCATTTATCTGTCAAATTGTTGTGCTAAAACTAATTAGAATTAGGGTAAATAGCAAATAGAAGTTAAGGGAGTTACTTTATTTTCATTATTATCAAGGGGACTAAAGTCCGAACGGTGGGGATAATATGAACCGTCGGTTAAAACCGACGGCAATAATATTGATCCCCAACAATTAAACACTAATTATTATTCAAAAGCTTATTTCTTTACATCAATAAGTTTAATTTGAACTGTGTAATCTGGAAATCGAATAAACATATACATAAACCCAAGCTCTTCATTGAAATAATATGTTGCAATGTTAGTAAAGTCACTATTTTCACAACCATTTTCTATTACCCAACACTTATAGTTCTTTTCTTTAAATTTATAGTCCTTTATTTCACTAATAGTATAAGAGCAGTAAGCACTAATCGATTCATCTTTTTCAATTACAGTAGTATCCCGATTATTATCTATTAGGTCTCCTATTCTCGAAAAAATTTCTGAACTTTTCACTGATGTTTTTTCTTTTGCATTTTTAAGGATTGGATATGTAAATTGAATCCCTTTATCCATATAATCAAATGCAATTGGTTGCAGAATCTGATTCATCCGTTTTTCGAGATAATCTAATTGAGGTAAGTCAAGCATATAGGTTTTAAATACTTTTGCACCAGTCATAGACCCTCTATCTTGAATAACCCTGACTTGTTGTACAGTCCTTACAGTAATTATAGATTTATCTTCCATTGTTCTGTTATAGCTAAACACCCAAGACAACAGATTATCCGGATTATCTTCTTCAACTCTTTTTAGAGTCAATGTATCTCTAATTTCTGTATTATTTTCGTATTTTATTGCCTCGAATTTCCATTCCCAATTTGACTCATAGGTCTCTGAAATACATAAGGTATAGCCAAAAAAAAATATCAAACCGAATAGTACATTTTTTAACAGCATAATATTTCTCTGTAATTTTAATTTTTATAATGTCAGTTTAAAAATAACGGTTCATCATTAATCTGCAATACCTCTTCCAACTCAACGAGTGAGAAAAGTGAAGAAGCACTTATAAGAAATGTTGTGATTATGTAGATGGAGTATTTCATATAGCCCTCGTTTTAATGTATTTAACTAAACTACGCAATTAATTTCGAATAGTTATATTATTATAAAAATTTTTGATTTCATATCTCACATTATTTTTCTTTAGTTTGGATACTTGGAAAAGAAAGAATCAATAATAAAATACTATAAAAAGCAGTCGGGTTTTTACGATATAACTCGGCCTTTATTTCTGTTTGGTCGCGGCGAAATAGTGAAGTGGATAGCAGAAACCAATCCTAAAGACCATTTATTAGAAGCAGGATGTGGTACTGGGCATTTGCTTAAATCACTTGCTAAGAATACTGATTGCGTTCTAACTGGTATTGATCTATCTCCAGATATGCTAGAAATAGCACAGCGAAAATTACCGACTGAAATCAATTTACATCAAACAGATTTAGAAGATTTTAATCCAGGTAAGAAATATGATGCTGTACTGCTCAGCTATGTCTTCACACTAGATTTTGCAAAAAATGTAGAGCAAATAAAGAGAGTAAAGCAACTTCTAAAACACAATGGTAGAATTTACGTCGTTGATTTCCATAGATATGGCTCTGCCCTGTACAAGCGATATATGAATTGGCACGGAATAGAGATGGGGGTAGAACTATTGCAACTATTAGAGAGTGAGTTTGCAACTAAAAGAAAATCTATCCGAAAAGCTTATGGTGGAGTTTGGGAATATTTCATTTATGAGGGCGCGAATGTCGAAGATTAACAGCAAGATTCAATCGCTCAACAGTATAGAGAAAACTATGCTAATCCCCTTGTGGGCAAGAGCAGAGGAAACTATGAGTGGTGGCTTAATCAATGACCCCCTTTCTATAGAAATAGTAAATGAGATTGATACTTCAGTTTATGGATTCAACCAGATGAGCAAATTTGTCAAGAATTACTTACTCACAGCTATAGCCAATAGAACTATTTTGATAGATAGATTTTTAAATGGAATTATTAATGAAAAAACTGTTGTTTATAATTTTGGATGTGGACTAGACACACGGTTTGCTCGATATGCTAATAAAGTGAGAATATGGTATGATATAGATATGCCCGAAGTGATTGATATTAGAAATTCATTTGCAAAGGAAAGTGCACACTATAAAATGCAAGCAATAAATGCTTTGTCAGACAATCCGATGGAGGGGTTAGATTTATCCAAGGACTGTGTGATTATTTGTGAAGGAATACTAATGTATTTCACTGAATTAGAGGTAAGAAATTTTCTTAAAAAGGTGATTGACTCTACACAGTCGGGCAATATGATTTTGGAAACGCTAGGGAGTTGGACAAAATTAAAAGTAAACCCTGTAATAAAAGGTATTGGAGAAAACAGCAGATATACTTGGTCTTTGAATAATACGCAAGATTGCCGTAAATTGGATAATCGAATGAAAATGATTGAGACTAAAAGTATTTTTGATTTTAATAAGGAGCGATGGGGATTAATGGGTAGATTGATGAATTCAGATTTTTTAAACAAAAGAATTAGCAGTAAAATAACATTATATAGATATTGATGCCAATAATCAGATTAATATTAGTAGCACTAACGACCATTTATTTCACAATCAAGGAATTGTGGATGTTGACATTTAGTTCCCGCATAGATACAAGGATGTATGTTGGCTGGAGTCGTGCTTTGAATAAGATAATTGGTATAAACATTGAGATTTTAGGAATAGAGAATATAAAACCCGATAAAAGTTATATATTCGTATGTAACCATAGTAGCTTGCTAGATATCCCTGTGTTACTAGGTACTTTACCCGGCGATGTAAGGATAATATACAAACGGGAATTAGAGAAAATCCCAATATTTGGTTATGGATTGAAACGTTCTAACCTGATTAGTATAGACCGAACTGACCCACGCAAAGCGATGAAAAGCTTGGACGAAGCCATAGAGAAAATCCAATCAGGAGCTTCGGTTATTATCTTTCCAGAAGGTACCCGTGATGCTGGTGCTGAAGTAAGTGAATTCAAGCGAGGTGGATTTCTAATAGCTGAAAAAGCGCAAACACCTATAATCCCAATTGCAGTATGTGGTACTTATGACTTGTTACCATCAGGAAAGTTGATGTTAAAACCTGGAAAAGTAAAAATATCTATAATGCCAGAAATAGACGTTAAGGCAATGGATAGAAATGGTTTGAAAGGATTAAAAGAACAAGTCAGGGGGGAAATAGTGAAAGAATTAGCAGAAATATGTAAATAAATTTTGTTTTTTAGAAAATAAGCAATATTTTTGTAGTCTTAAAAAAAGAAAGCTGGTCGAATAGCTCAGTTGGTAGAGCAAAGGACTGAAAATCCTTGTGTCGGGGGTTCAATTCCCTCTTCGACCACCAACGATAAGAACTAACCCCTTGTAAGTAAATACTTACCTGGGGTTTTCTTTTGCCTTACAATGAATTTGCAATGAATTTGATACATTTCTATGTTTTTCCTATATATTTATCTAAGGTTTCTTTGAGAAATTTATACCCTTGGTGTTCGTCTCCAGCATCATGAACCAACTTACCAATTTTTCTATGATTGCGTATTGTATTTTGACTCAATCCACAATAAATTGCTGCTGCAGGAACTGTAAAATAAGGTGATTCCACTCTTGGGGTAGTCATCATTTTAGATGCTCTAGCCTTAACTGATCCAAAATCCTTAAATCGAATATCATCTATGGTATCTATATAATCTCTAAGTCTTACAACAAGACAATTTTTCAAACTATCGTAATCTACTGTTTGCACATCCCAATCAATATCATCACCTACACATTTTTTATAATCTAAGTAGAACAGATTAGATTTTTTTAATTGAGAATGATTCAGTTCTTGTGGGCTTGATTCTTCTAACTCGGCTAAGTATGATTTTAATAATTTCATTTTTTTGTGGTCTGTAGAGTTATTGAGTTGGTTCATAATCTTAGATGATATGATAGCTAATCCCATTAGTAGAAATGTGTTTTTACTTAAATAATCTTTTTGGGATCCGAACAATAATTGATGATACAGATTCTTCGATCTTATCTCAAACCAATCCTTTGCAGAAACTGGACTGTCCCACTATAGTGGACACAGACTTAATTAACAATTTCGTTCTTCATACTCTACTGGGGAAAGATCATCGA
>JAGQWJ010000024.1 GCA_020437395.1 Ignavibacteriota bacterium
AGAGGGGAGAAAAAGTTAGAGAAAGGTTGAACATTAGCGTAAGTAAAAAAATAATTTGAGTTACCCTCCAAGCTAAAAGCCCCCCTTGTCAAAGGGGGGTTGGGGGGGATTAGAGAGAGAAGACAATGAAATTTATACCATATAATACAGAACTAAAAATGCGAGCAAGAGAGCTGCGCAAGAGATTGACAAAAGCAGAAAGAAAGTTATGGACAGATTTTCTTAGGTCGCTCAATATTCCAATAAAAAGACAAAAAGTATTGGACAACTATATAGTCGATTTCTATTGTTCTAAAGCAAAATTAGTGATTGAAGTCGATGGTGATTCACATAATACAAAAGATGGGATAGAGTATGATGAGCATAGAACAGCAATACTAGAATCTTTCGGCTTAGAAGTTATAAGATTCACAAACGATGAAATATTTTTTGATTTTAAGAAAGTGTGTGAAATAATACTAGACAAGATAATATCTAAAGCTGGGTTAAATAGGAAAGAACTTATTTAACCCCCCTTAGTCCCCCCCTTGACAGAGGGGAGAAAAAGTTAGAGAAAGGTTGAACATTAGCGTAAGTAAAAAAATAATTTGAGTTACCCTCCAAGCTAAAGGCCCCCCTTGTTAAAGGGGGGTTGGGGGGGGATTAGAGAGAGAAAGTTTTAAATAAAAAAGATTACCACGTCGCTCCGCTCCTCGTAATGACATTGTTACTAGGGATTGGGGATTAAATATGCCACAACCAATAGCCATAATAGATTGCAACAACTTCTACGCTTCGTGCGAGCAGGCGTTAGATCCCGCAATAGCTGGGAGGCCAGTAGTTGTGCTTTCCAACAATGATGGGGTAATAATAGCCCTGTCAAACGAAGCCAAAGCTTTGGGGATAGAGAAGTTCACACCTGTGTTTAAGGTAAAACATCTGCTTACTCAGCACGATGTGAAAATCTGCTCTGCGAACTTTCGGCTCTATGCGTACAAATCGCAGCAGATAATGAATCTACTTGGGAAGTTTTCACCGGAAGTAGAAGCGTATTCGATAGACGAGGCATTTGTAAATTTATCGGGGTTTAGCCGATTCAATCTAACAGATTATGCAAAAGAGATACGCGAAGATATAATCAATAAGACGGGAATACCCACAACTATAGGAATCGCTCCGACTAAAACTCTAGCAAAAATAGCTAACAGAATTGGCAAAAAACAGTTCGGCTATAGCGTTGGTGTGCTTGATATATACAGCGATGGGAATACAGAAAAATATCTAAAGATGACTGATATAGGTGATGTTTGGGGAGTTGGTCGGCGATATAAAAAAATGCTAAATGGATTCAATATTCACACGGCCTATGATTTTGCCCAAGCACCCGACCATTGGATTCGTAAGCGGATGTCCGTCGTGGGGCTGCGTACAGCATGGGAACTGCGAGGTATGCCGTGTATAGATATGAAGTACGAACAGCCGGCGAAGAAGATGATTATGTTCTCTCGTTCATTCGGGAAGAAACTAAAAAACAAAGAAGACCTAGTAGAGGCAGTGGCATTGTTCACAGCCAGAGCGGCAGAACGTATGCGTTCGCAAGGTTCAGCAGCTAAGTACATATCGGTTTACTTGAGTACTAGTCGTTATGCAGAAAAGAAGTATTACGAAAAATGCGAAATGCGATTGCCTGTGCCGACTGATGCTACGTGCGAGATACTCAGCCATACACTAAAGGCTGTAAATGAATGCTTCGAAGAAGGCATACTTTATTACAAGGCGGGAGTACTATTAAGTGGATTGCAACCAGCAAATAACACGCAGACATCATTCCTCGATACCGTGGATAGGTACAAAATGTCTCGCGTCACCGAAGCCGTTGATCGAATCAATATGAAGAGTGGAACGGATACAGTTATATACGCTGCGATGGGGACGAAAAATGAATGGAAACAAAACCAGAATCATAAATCACAAAATTTCATTGATTCCGACAAGCTGACAATTGATATAAAACGAAGCGTCGGATTCTTATAAATAAGGAGTATATCATGTACCAATTCGAGAAACTAAAAGGTGAAACAATACCTGCTTATGAAGCATTCATAGACTATAGAGAGGGTAAGTGTAACCCAGGTGCAGAATCAGCAAGGAGACAAAAACAGATAGAAGATTGGATGCGCAAATGGGGATGGGAAGAAAGGCGTGACCAATACGAGGAATACATAGATGTAGTAGCAAAGAAAAAGAAAATCAATACAAAGTCAGGACAGGACGAGCTACAAGGCCTTCTGATAGAACTTAGAAGAATGCTTGCAGCGAAAATAAAAGAGAGTAAGAGAGAGGTGGAATCGCTAAGTGCTGATAACCTTGTGAAGCTCGTCTCCCTGTCTTGCCGAGCTATTATGGATATAGCAAAAGCAGAGCGCGATTTGGATATGGATAAACTTGAACATCATAGCTGGGGAGAACTAGCAGACATAATCCGTAATGACCCCGACGCATTCAAACTAGCACAGCAATTGAGTGGGATGGTTTATGGGTAAAAATGATAGTAATAAATGATAATAGAAAGTAATACGTGGATGGCAATATGAAAAACATAATATACATACACGGTTACAAGGGTGAGAATTCTAGCAAAGGGAAAAAGCTACAAGCTTACTTTGATAGTGATGAATACAAGGTGCACGTTCCGGTACAAGATCCCGATAGTCCACATAGTACTATTGATACAATCGTAGCACTAATAGATAAACTAGGTACAGAAAATGTCTTTATAGTAGGTAGTTCTCGTGGTGGTTTCTATGGATTAAGAGTTGTGCAGATTACAAATGTACCTTGTTTACTTATAAACCCCGCTCTAAACTTTAGTCAAACTAATTATGACAATATGCTGAAAGTAGACGGTAAGGAAAGAACCGAAAAAGTTTACAAAGAAATAATTGAGATACGAGGAAAGATTGTGTCTGAGCCAATAAATCAGAATTTGATCAATCTATTCATTAGTAAGAATGATGAAATACTAGACCATAGCGAATTGATGAGATTCATCTCTAATCCGAAATCTATAGAGTTGTTCGAAGATACTCACAAATTTTACGGTTTTGACGCAACTTTACCAAATGTCAAAAAAATAATAGATTCTAGTTTTTAACTTCACTATCCAAGGAATTACCTAGATAACTAGATAGTAGTATCGAAAAAACAACATAAGTTACAAAAACATAAAATCCGGGTTGCAATGCTGTGTGGTTAGTAGTGATTGCGGTTACAGTTTCCGCGTTCTGATTCAATCCAGCTAATTGGTTGTCCAATATACCTTGGAATGCCACATAAGCCATGAATATAGCTACAACTATTACATCGGCCATTGACCATTTGCCAGATTTGAAAGTCATCCAACGTGCTACAGAGTTAGTTCTGAACTTAGAGCTAATTAGAAAAAGTGACATAGAAACTAGTTTGAAAAAAGGCAATAAAACACTGAATGCCAATATCAATAGGGCAACTATAGTGGAGTCTAATTTGCCTGTACTCATCATTATAGATATTATTTCTAATATACTTTTACTTCTGTAGAAAATAAATTGATTAGAAAATTCTATGTTTTCACCTAAGATGAAAAAATTCATTTCCCTGAACCTAGCGTCTATCTCTATCATAGGCGAAGCAACGCCCGTCAATAAAATAATGGCTCCAAACAGTATAGAAAAACTAAGTAACACATATTTTAAATCATCATTATTTCTAAAAGTTAACCATAGGAAAACGAAAACAAACGCTATCGCAATTGCAACTAACGAATTATTTAGAGTTGCGTTATAAAGTTTATCTACTTTTGTAAGAGTAATAGTATTAAACTCGTTCCTATCCTTTGCATCGTATTTTTGTAGATACATATTATAAATATCAACTTTTGTACTGTCATAAGTTGATTCAGCTAATTCGTCTAATTTGGATAGAACAAGCTTTTTGAGCCTTTCTTTTCCCTCCTTGCTGGTAATCTTTTTCATTATTGCTTCAGTTAGATTGGGTACTTTTTTCTTAAAATCCTCTACATCGAAAAAGAGATTTACAGCATGTTTACGAATGAATTTTAAAACAGTCCCATCGTCTTCCTGTATTACTCTATCTGTTTTATCAATCACACCTACTAATACTTCATCAATAGCTACTCTTATAAGACTGTCTTGCTCCTTAGTGAGCTTGAATTCTTCTATTTGTTTTACTGCTATCTTTCGTATTTCTGTCTCCCAATGATTAACAGACATTAGCCCAAACATTACATCATTCACCTTGCTAATATCTTCTTTGAGCCTGGCTCTCTCTTGAGATAAAGTATAGACCTCCATAGAAACAACAGCAGTAACCACAACTAGTGCTGACAGAAAAAATGCTAATATAATTTTCTTGAAATTGATAGGTTTACCAGTTGTAAATATTACTTTACTAAACTACAGAAAATTTGAATTAAATTATAATGATTAAAATATGTTTTAGGGGAAAGAAGAAAAAAGAATTTGAATAATTAACATTGTTCAGTATATTTGCATTGTTAACTATCACAAAGTGAAAAAAATGAATAGAAAAGAAATACAAGAAGAAAGAATGAAGAATTACTTCATTGATGCTACTAAAGAAATAATTACTGGCGAGGGAATAAAAGCACTTAGCGTAAGATCAATAGCAGAGAAGGCGGGATATTCATTCGCTACCCTCTACAATTACTTCAAAGATGTGAAGGATTTGATATTCTATTGTGTTCAGGATTTTTCGCAAGAGTGTAGAAAATATGTGGTCAGCAGAACGGAAAATGAAGAACGAGGAATTCCAAAAATAAAGAAGATTGTAAAATCTTATGTAGAGTATATGGTACAATACCCTGGTATATTCGACCTATTCTATGTAGAGAAAATAGCGACGGATGGTACATCGCTTTCGGCATCTGATATAATAGTCAAATTCATAGATGAGCTTTGCGAAGAAGAGTTACAATATTGCATTGCTCAAGGTACATTCAGACCGGGTGAAGCAATTGAGATAATGAGTAATATCCGTAATTCGATAATTGGGATACTACTGCTATATATGAATAGACAACACCCTAAGTCATATTATGACTTCGTAGTTAGCGTAAACCGACAGCTAGACAGAATATTAGATTAACAGTGTTCAGTATATTTATAGCTTTATAAATTTATAGCTATGGCTCGGGGTTTTCACAAAATAAACCCCAGCTGTAAGACTGCTGATGTCAATTTCTTCGCCTGTGTATATAGCGCTCTTTACCTGCTTACCATACGCATCGAATATCTCAATGCTAGAGTTCATTGCACTTACATTCATATCTATCTTAATGAAATCAGATGCTGGGTTAGGGTAAACGGTGCCGGTGATTTCGGTTGTGGTTTCTACGGAGGATTGGCTGTTCTGTATAATATCAATATCATATGATGTATGGCAAAGAGAACTATACTTTATTAGAACACTTTTATCACTACTTATATTAAATAAAGTTTCATTATCACCAACACTGTCTATCTTGTCAGCTGTGAAATCATAAGTATATTGGAAGAGAAGACTTTTAGAAACATCCTTTTTTCGATACAAAACGGTTTGATTATTTTCTATTAAACGAATATCAGAAATTAGATTCTCTTCAATATTATTATATAGTTTTTTTGTTGAAAAAGAATGTGTTTTCGAATTATAAATGCCTAAATTGTTCGTTTTGTCTGCATAAATAACATATTGACCATTTGGTGAAATATCTTGGTACCTAAATTCTATTGGGATATCTTGAATTTCATGTACTGAAGCTTTTCCATCTAGAATATTATAATTAATAAGTTTAGAGGGAGAAACAAAATAATTTATATGTTTAAGATGGTCTGTTTTAAAAGTATATATATCGAGACCAGAAATCAAATCAATCGTTCTTTCAAGTTCTAATGTAGTGTAGTCAAAAATTCGTAATGAGTTAATTCCTTTTACTAAAATCTTTCCACCATTTTCACTAGTATAATAAAAGTCCTTTATAACTTCTGGTCCTAAGTATATTTGTCTATCAATATTATCTGTTAAAACATTATAAAAGAATAAAGAATTAGAATCTGTACAAACTAAATAGGTAGAGTTATCTACAAAAAAGATAGGTTTTTTGTCTAAAACAATATATTTTAATAAACTGCCATTCATATCTACTAAGGTGTTATAATACATTTCATTAACTTTGCTCACATTAACAAAAAATAAGTTATTATCGCTGATTATTGACTTGATTGGGTCTAAAAGAGCTTTATTTACAACTGATCTAATAGGTCTATTTTTTTCCAAATTATAAATAAATCTCGTTAAAATAGTTTGCCCTTGATAGATATTTGTTCCACAATTACCAGTTCTAATTGCATGAGTAAGTGCTTTGTCAAAAGTTGAATTAACATAGGCAAGAGGTGGTTTCTCAAGAAAGTTATCAAGATCATAAGTATACAGAAAGTCTTCATCTTCTAAGTCAAAGACATAACTATTTACACAAATATACTTTAAATTAGAGGAGATTGAAATTCTGTCCGGCTTTGTAATATATATTTCTTTCACTAATAAAGTGTCACCAGTATTAGCATCTATAATAATAAAATTACCATTTTCAGTAAACATTATTTTATTGTCGGAATCAATAAAAGATGGTTTATTTGCTTTACGAGAAAAATTTATATCTTTAACCCATTTACCATCGATTAGGGAAAAATAAGATATTTTATCTAAACTTTGTTTTAATGCAATTAGCTCTTTTTGTTTGAGAAACGAAATAAACTGCATATCTGTTGAATCAGAATTAATTTTTACATTTTTTACATTATCTCCTGTTAATACGTCGTAATAAGCTATTAAATTAGAATCTATATTATAAAGAAGTATTTCATTCCCATTGTTAGTAAATGATAGATAATTAAAGAATATTTTTTCATTTGTGGTAAGAAATGAATTAATTAGTTTACCTGAAACTATGTCATATATATAAACGGAATCCCTTAACAAAAATGCGATTTCATTAGATTTATTTAAATCGGTTTTATGATCTAATGTGTAAGTCTGAATATTTTTGCCGAGGCCTAGTAATTTACTTATATATACAGTATCATTTTCTAAATCAATATAACAAACGTGCATATTTTCTTTATTACTAAAAACACCAGTCATTACAATTCTACTATCACTAAATGGTTCATGTACATGTGAAACTGTAAAGAAGTCATCATCGATCGTTACAGCTGAACCTATATTGAAGGAACTCAAGATGAATATAAAATAAAATATTTTTTTCATTTGCATTACCATATTAGTTATCCTACAATTTAATAAACTTCCATGACTTGCCACCCACTTTCGCAAAGTAAACCCCAGCTGTAAGACTGCTGATGTCTATGTCTTCGCCAGTGTATATAGCGCTCATTACTTGCTTACCGTACACATCGAATATCTCAATGCTCGAGTTCATAGCACTTGCATTCATATCTATCTTAATGAAATCGGAAGCTGGGTTAGGGTAAACTGAGCCGGTGATTGTTGTCGTAGTTTCTACGGAGGATTGGGGGTCGCGGATAGCCCTAAAGAAATAATCATCAGGGCAATACCTACCAATATACATTTTACCATTATCGCTTATTATAGGTTTGAATTCACCAGCCATTGAAGTCTCAGCCTTAGTTGTAAAGTCATAAATATTTGATCTATAATACCCTCTCTGAGTGGGATCATGAAGATAAATATACCAAACCAACTCATGATTACCTAAAAACCCTATTCCTGTCAATTCTCTACCATACTCAAAAGATTGACCTAATAAAGTATCCTCAGTAAGATAACCAGTTCTTAAATTATGTTTAAGTACTTTGTTTGGGGACTTGAAATACAATAAATGTTCTCCGTCAGTTGAGAAATCCTTATAAAGGTATTCTTTAAAAGATTCATTTTCTTTATATACTGTTTGTTCCCCATTATAAATATCATATTTATAAATAGTGCTTGAATCGCTTGCTACTATGAACTTGTTGCCATCAAATTTTAGATTATCAGGCTTTATACCTAATGAGCCAAAATCAAATTCCTTTAGCTGAGAGAACTTATTGAAATCATATACATAGGCCTTATTCGAATCCTGAAATAATATTACGTCTTGGTTCTGAGGGAAATAGACTTTTAGAATATTGTTAATATCAACTTCAAATTCCTTTTCGTATTTGTTAGTAGTTAAATTATATGTTCTGAATACATTCGAATCTAAAACCCCAATTTTAGTAGAATTATTATATAGTATTACAGGAGTCGCATCTATATCAATATAGCGCAAGAAGTTTTCTTCCTTGTCAATTAAAACTTTCGTGTCTTCATTATATATAATTACTTTTTCTAGATTGTCACCAATGACTGCAACAGAATTATCCGAATAAAAAGACCTTGCAATTCCATCAACATATCCTTTTGGTATTGAAGAACTATTTTTAGATTGAACATTATCATAAATAAAGAATTTATTCCATTGCATAGGTATTTCTAAATATCTACCACAATACCAATATTTGTCGTAACTCACTATTGATTTAGTAAAATCAGAGTTTATAGCATGCACATAAGGTGGACGTTCTTCATATCCATCGACAATTATAGTGGCTAATTTGATAATTGAATCGTTGACAATATCATATATTATTTGCTCTCTTTCGCTATAGTTTAATAGCATATATTTCATATCTGAAGTAACGTCTAATTTACAATAATTACAATAAAAGAAGTAACTTAAATAGTCATTATTCTCAAAAAACTTCTTAGAAATTATGTTAGTACCATTTGATGTACTATCAATATAGAATGTTCCATTTTTCATATATGCTTTCAAAGCACCATCACTGAGGAGTTTATCAAGAATAAATGGTATGTATCCGTTTCCAGATCTTACTATCTTCTCTTCTGTAATAGACCAAATATCATAGGCACTACCATTATAGACAGTTATTTCTTCGTTTTCAGTGTCAATGTAGAAGTATTTTTGTTTTAAAGCGCCAACAAGGTCAAACTCCTTTGTGATTTCACCAGTTATAACATCATAGCTATTAAAGAAATTATTAGTTGGACTAACTGTGTATAGATAATCTCCATCTTTTGAGAATGCAAAGTTATTATAAACAGAATCCAATACCAATGTAGATAATAAGTTAGAAGTCCCATAATGATAAATGTATATTCTATTAGAATGAGCACTTTTTATAGCAATTTTCTGATGTACTGAATTAACAGTAACAAATTCAATTGTATAATAGTCATCATCAATTACATAATGATTTATTTTATTGGTTTCAATATTTATCTCACTTACAACCAACCTATCTCGGTAACCATCACTACCAACTAGAACAAAGTCCTTATCATTGCCAAGATTAAAAATAAAATCTGCTGACATTATTTCATTACTAGCAGAAAGTGAGTTGCTAAAAGCCATCGTTAAGGCGATTATAATTAATAATATTCTAGTCATTTTATTTCCTGAATTTCACTCACATCTTCACAAATTTGTGTGTTCCATCACCCACTTTCACAAAGTAAACCCCAGCTGTTAGCTTACTAATATCAAAGTATTCGCCTGTGTATATAGCACTCATTACCTGCTTACCATAGGCATCGAAAATCTCAATGCTAGAGTTCATAGCACTTGCATTCATATCTAGTTTTATAAAATCGTAAGCTGGGTTAGGGTAAACGCCGCCGGTGATGTTTGTTGTAGTTTCAACGGAGGATTGTGGGTCGCGGATAGCTCCTATTTCGTATTTCATTGGGCAATAAAGAGAGTAATATAGCGAACCATCATCACTTATTATTGGTTCTTTGTCACCGAACATTTCTTCTGTCTTATCACTTACGAAATCATATACAACAACTAATGGGTCAGAGTCTATTGGGTTTTTTTCATAACGGATCCACATCAGTTCATGGTTACCAAAGAAACCTGAACTAAGGATATTTATATATTGTCCAAGTTCATTTAAATCTTTTCTATAAATTTCGTTTTTTGTTTTATTATCAAATACAATAAACTCGTTATCATCCTTCTCGAACAGTAAGAATCTACCATTACTTGAAATATCAATTAATTGATAGCTTAGATCGATGCCATTGATTGCAATGTTTTTTATTTCACCAGTAAACACATTAATACTATATATTTGCTTAGGTCCATAAGAATAAATCAATGAATCTACACCCTTTTTAATATTATTCGAATTTATTCCATAATTGCTATTATTAATAGTGTATAATAAACTAAAGTCAGAATAGTTAAAGACTTTAATTTCTATAAAATTACTAACTACAATTCGACCTCCATTTTGTGAAAAGTAATAAAGGTTGTAATAGTCATCCATTCCTGTATCGAATTCTCGTTCATATTGTTCAGTTTCTATATCAAATACTTTGAATATTCCTTCATCCATTACTGCTATTTTATTTTTGTCCTCAAGAAATGAAATAGGATACTTATCTAAATCGATATAGTTTCTGAATTTGCCATTTTTATCGACTAAAGCATTAGTAATATCTTCTTCCAAGTTCTTACCAGAAACAATTAGTATTTCATTATCATTACTAATTATGGCTTTTTGGGGTAGAGGTATGAAACCCTTCGGAGCAGTTATTAACTTATTTTCTTTTTGTATGTTATATATAAAATAAGAATTGTCAATCAGAGGAATTTCAGCGTTCCTGCTGCAATATAAAATAAATTCTTCGCTAGCTAATGCCCTAGAATTGTCATTATTTACATAATGAAAAGTAAGACTATATTTTTTGCTGTCAGATAATATATTTGATTCATTAACAATTTTGTTCTCTTGCAAATCAAATTGTATAAACAGATTATATGTCCCATCTTTAATTATTAAATATCTATTATTAGGGGAGAAATTAATATTATCAATATTATCAAATGGAGTTTGAATGTTAAATATTTTTTCACCATTAGAACTATTTGCTATAAATACAACTTGGTTCTGTGTATATGCCAATGTGTTACCATTACCAATAAATTTATAATTTCCGCTCGTATTTGGAATATTCACTACTCTGTCTTGCTGTCTATTTACTATAGACCATACATAAAACTCCCCTTCATTCTTTAGCCAAAATTCATCCTTATCAGAATTAAATATCCCTAATTTGTTATTACCAGCGAAAGAATTGACGAAGAATCTAACTAACCTCTCGCCATTCGTAGCGTTGAATATGGAGACATAATCTTGCTTATTATCATAAGAGTATATTTTTGTACCATCACTCGAGACTCCAAAGTAAGGAGAGTCATTATCTATTGTAATAGTTCGTAATGCAGTAGTTGCTCCGAACTCATAAATAGTTACTTTTTTGTAAGTGAAGTAATAAACGAGTCTAGCTGTGGTGTTCATCTGTACATCTAATAGTTCGCTACTGTTATCTACTTCTAACTGGAATGTCTCGGAAGTTCCTTCAGCTATATTTAGGTTTGTAGCCGTATATAAAGATTCGTCTGACAGACTGCCTGCCAGCACTATATTTGAGTCGTTTGTAGAGTAAGCAGAGTATGATGCCCTTAGGTAGTTATTCTCGCCATCGGCAGTAGCATTACTTACAATCAGTAACAATAATACAAAAAAAGTAGATATTGTTTTCATAAGTCTTCCTCTAAAAATTTTATTAAATTTTTATATCTATATCTAATTGGCTTAACACATCAGTTATAAACAAAGTTACAACAATCAGGAAATATTTGCAATGCTTATCAGCCGACATATTGTTATTTAATAATTTAGATACTGGAAATATATGTAACTTTTATGCGTTTGAAAGCATCTAAGAATAATATTAAATAAAGATAGGGAAATATAATATGATTAGAAGTTTACTGATTAGTATAACTTTGCTAAGTGCTACACACTTACTTGCTGACACTAAGGGGCTTATAGAAGGAAATATAAATAAGAAAGTAATAGCAACCTCTCAAAATAAAGTAGAGTATCCTTCGGATTTGGATTTCAATAAAGCCGATCTCAACCAACTTTGGATTCTCAATAAGGGAGTAGAAGGCGGAGAAGGTGGCGGTACTACACTGATGATAACGAATCCAGGAACTGCAGCTCAGTCTTTCGATTATAGAAAAGATGGTAATGCGTGGCACTTTATGGTAAATCCTGGTGCATTAGCATTTGGTGATACTACTTGGGCAACAGCACAAGATTATTTCAATGCAAACAGACAAGAAATTAGAGGTGCGTGGTGCGGACCTACTATGTGGCCTTCCGATTTGGATATTTATGCTATTGTTGGTAATCCGCCAAATGGTCAACAAAATGGTAGTCACTACGATATGGTTCATCAATCAACTTATTCTAGTGGTATAGCTCATGAAATTGATAATACATATTGGGTGAATGATGGCAACTTCGGAAATATAACAAAATATAATTTCAACGATGCACACGTACCTGGAGGACATATTCATATTGATGGAGAGGTTTTTAGACACGTTGATGTACCATACACAATGAATCCAAATTCACCTGCGCATATGGAGATCCGTGGCAACTGGTTATACTATGTTAACTCTGGTGCAAAAACAATAAATAGAATGGATATTACTAGTGGTACAATTGGTAAGGACTTATCTATGACAGCGAACTATGGCGAAGAGCTAGCTACGTTCGTAGAAGTCAATAACACAACTTGGGAAACAGTAGTTTCAACTGGCTTAGAAAGACCCTGCGGCTTAGATGTGAGTGATGAATACCTGATTGTTAGTGATAATGCCACAGGTGAAATTATAATATATGATATAAATTCATTTGAAGAATTAAAGAGATTACAAACGGATGCACTTAGTATAATGGGGATCAAATTTGATACCGAAGGTGATATATATTATGTAGATCATATAGGTCAGACGGTTAACAAGCTAGAAGGTATGAGTGGTGTGAATATATATACATCTCAGAATCATTTGAACTATACAATGTCTAACAACACTGTTGAAGTTATGGTTGAGAATAATACTGATTCGGAGATTACAATCTCTGTTGCGAGTATAAAAGATAAGCTAATAGCAGGTAGTGCAGAGCTTGGATTCAACTATAATGTTACTACTCCTGAAACTATTGTGCCTATTACTGTTCCAGCTGGTGAGGTTGGTTCATTGCAATTAATAGTCGATATAACTTCGGGTAATGGTATAGCTGAAGTCGAATCTTCTATTATGATTGTACAGAATGAAAATGAAGATTCGTTTATTAACACAAGCTTTACATTTAGTTCAGAGATTCCTTTAGTTTCTGTTTATGATGAAATAGAACAAAACAGAGGTAACGCTGATCTATCAGGACTACTCAGCACTAACGAATACAAAGATTTTGTTGAAATGGATGCGATGTCTTTTCTGAATTATGGAATGAAAGTCTCTGGTATCAAAACTTTGATTTGGAATATGGGTTCATTCGGGATATTAAACTCACACGAACACATGAATTTCCAGACTTTACGAGACGGTGGAACTAGTCTGTTCCTGCTAGGTGATGGCCCTTATCTGAAAGCTGCTTTTGAAGAAAACTTCAACCTAGAACCATTTGGCGCTAGTTATAATGGAAGCTATTTCCAAGGTTTCGATACTGGTGGCGAATTCACTCTTAATGGTGTAGATGGTGATGCTATCTCTGGCGGATACACAAATATCCCTGGCTTAATAACCCTATACAATAATGGTGCAAGCGCATGGCCTACAATAGAGATTAGAGGTACTGATTCAGAATCTCATAATGTGTTTTATCACTCAGTTTCTGAAGATAGTACAGTAGCTATTCGTAATGACAATGGCTCAACTAGATCAGTTGCAATGGGTATGAATATGTATAACTTTACAGACGGTACTCAAAGAAATAACATATTCAAAGGTATAATGGATTGGCTTACTTACAAAGATGTAACTGGTATATTCGAATTAGCCGGTTATGAGCCAGTAAGTGTATATCCTAACCCTACGACTGACTATGTTCAGTTTGACAATCTGAAGATAACAGCAAATACTAATATCAAATTATTAGATATAGCAGGTAATACCATTAGAAATATAGATTATACTCAAACTAATATTAATGTTTCTGACTTAGTATCAGGCACTTATTTCTTAATGGTAGAAAGTGACAATGAAATTAAGTTTGCTAAATTCGTGAAGCAATAGTTTTATTGCTCAGCAAATATTAAATTGAAGCTCCCAATGTGGGAGCTTTTTTTTATCTATCAGATTATAATATGCCTAAATGCTTACTTTGCAACTCAGATTCCACTCGCTTTTACAAAGAGCAATACTATCAGTGTACCAACTGCAAAGGGATATTCAGACCAATTGAGAGACTTCCTACACTCGAGAAGGAAAAAGCAAGATATGACAAACACAACAATGACACTGCTGATGAAGGTTATAGAAATTTCGTTTCACCAATAACAAATGCCATAATGGATAATCACAAAATAGAGGATATGGGCCTTGATTTTGGTGCTGGTTCTGGCCCCATTATCGCTGAGACATTGAAGAGTAAAGGGTATGAACCTTATCTATTTGACCCAATTTATCATAAAAATTATGCACTCTTAGAAAATAAGTATGATTATATTTATGCCTGCGAAGTCATTGAGCATTTTCATAAACCCTATGATGAATTTAGTTTACTATATAATCTGCTCAATAATATTGGTAAGCTCTATTGTATGACTCATTTGTACAATGAATCTATTGATTTTGATAGATGGTACTACAAAAATGATTTCACTCACGTATTCATATATACACAAGAAACTATAGATTGGATAGCTGCCGAGATTGGGTTTTCAGATTATAAAATTGATGATAGACTAATCACTTTTTGGAAGTGAGGGTGTAGCGTAAATTTGTATAGAAAACGTAGAGACGTATTGCCTGTGCTGAGAGACAGCCGAAGTATTTCTAACAATGGTAAAGTTAAAGCATTCTCAGGAATTGACTTCAAATTACAATTTGTTATTGACATACAAGTCATCAATGGATTATTTCCAATTATAGAATTGATAATAGGTTAATCACTTTTTGGAAGTGAAAAAATAGATGTCATATAGAAAATATTCATTTTTTTTTTTATTTCATGAGTATTCATATATTTAAAAATAGGAATTAACTAATAGTCACAAGAAAATGAAATTTTTAACTTTTATTGCCACTTTTATAGTTTCTACTTTCTCGTTATTTTCTCAGCAATGGGTAGATACGACATTCCAAATTACAACTGTTAACAATATTGAATATGGTGAATCTGTTGATTTTGCAGGAGTGAAAAGAGTGCACTTTATGGATATATCTTTTCCTACAAACGACAGTCCACCAGAGTGTGGGAGACCTTTGATAGTTGTAGTGCACGGCGGTGCATGGTTAGCTGGAAGCAAAGATGAGCTAACTATAAAAAGACTTAGAGAAGACTATGCTAAAAGAGGATATACTTCAATCGCCGTTAATTATAGATTAGGACAATTCCACACAGATAAGAATATACACTGCAATGTAGAGGGATGGGATTGTTTTAATATAGCGGATTCATCTGAATGGTATAGGGCTTATTACAGAGCAATTCAAGATGTGAATGGGTCGATAAGGTATATGGTCAATAATTCAGAAGAATATAATATTGACCCAAATAATATATTTCTAGCTGGTGAGAGTGCGGGGGCATTTACTGCTATTGGGGTAGCTTTTATAGATAGTAACAACGATGTACTAACACAATATACGAAGGAATTGCCGGCAATTGCAGCACCAAATACATTGTACGAAGAACCTTGTATTAAGGAACTGAATATAGCTTCTTCAATTGAGGAAATGAAGTTAGAAAGACCTGATTTGGGTAGCTACGAAGGGGAGATGAATCAACCTGTAGTCTTACCTTATAAGATAAGAGGTGTTGCGGGGTTCTATGGTGGTGTGATGAATAATATATTTAACTCACCCGAAGATGAATCACCAGCACTTTATATTTTTCATCAACCCAACGATTTGATAGTTCCAGTAGGCTATGGTACTGTTTTCGAAGGATATAATGATTGTACAAGAGTAGTACTAAATTGTCAAAATATAGTAAATAGGAAATCAGTTTGGGGAAGCAGAGGAATAGCTAATATAATTGATACAATGGAAAGCAAAGGATTACAAACGCCTGATTATTTATTAGAGCTGACAAACAACAACGCAAACTGTTTTGAACAACTAGTTAATCCTTCCAAAGGTGGGCACCAATATGATAATTACTGGCAACGGTCAACTAAAGCAGCAGCATTCTTAGCTGATTATATTACTGAATGTACAGTTGAAACTGGAGTAAATGATGATTCGCCGAAATATAGAATGTACATTTATCCAAATCCATTAGTTGGGAATAGCTTGAATATAATAAATGGAATTGGAACCATAACTCTAACTGATTCATTTGGTAGAGTATTGTTAGAATCCGAGAATCGGAAATACAACTACACAATAGATATAAATCAATTTAATCTATCTAGTGGACTTTACTATATTAAGCTAATTACTGATAAAAGAGCAGAATACTTGAAGTTTATTGTCCAATAAGTCTATTATTCTTATTTTTGCACTTGATTAATCAATAGCGCTTAAATTATTGACTATTGAGATTAATATAATTATTAACTAACACAGCAGTAAATATATGACTTACAAAATAATAGTTCTTTGCATTGCATTAATGCTTATGGCATCTTGTAGCGAAAAAGAAGAATCGAAAGACAATAATGAGATATCAAATACAGAAGAAAGCTACGTACCACCAATAGGCAATGAAGAATCAAATTCTGATGCATCGCAATCGAACAATACTGCAGATGTACAGGCAATGAATACGCCTCAGAACCCTATAACTATGCCTACAAAAAAATTGACTGACACTGATTTGAAAAAACTTGCTAAAATAATCACTGAGCTTCAAAAACTTAATATGCAATCGCAAGAGATGATGATGGCAGCAGTTCAAAAACAAGGAATGGATCCTCAAAGATTTTTACAGATTCAACAAAGCTTACAAAACCCACAAGCGGCAAATAATCTTTCTGCTGATGAGAAAAAGAAATTTGAAAATTCGATGAATGCAATTGGTGAAATACAAGTAGAAATACGTAAGAAAATGGAAGGTGCTTTGAAAAAAGAAAAAGTTTCTATGGACGAGTATCAAGAGATGATGATGGCTATACAAACAGATCAAAATGCACAACAAAAATTGATGCAAATGACTGCGCCTCAAACTCCTCCTGCACCTAAGAAGTAAAAAATAATTGCTTTCTAAAAAGGATAGGGCCCACTAATTTATTAGTGGGTTTTTTTTATATCTCGCTTTATAAATTTAATTATAAATTTAGTATTTAATAAATTGAGTCAATTAAAATTACAATAGTGGAATCAAATGCAAAAACTGCTGCTTTTCTTATCAGGAATCGGATTTATAGCTCCGAATATTTTTACAATTAGAGAAAGTTTCGAATTTGGTAATATATTATTTTGGACTGATCCAGCTAGGACTTTTGGTGCTATTTATGCTAATAATATAGTAACTGGTTTTACACTTGATTTGTTCCTAATGGTCGTTGTCTTCTTTACTTGGTCAAATTACGAAGCAAAGCGATTGGGAATTAGAAATATTTATACTATATGGATTCTAACATTGCTTTTCGGAGCTGCCGGACCTTTCCCGCTATTTTTGTATATGAGAAACAAAAGGATTGAAGAGTTAGCTCTAGAAAATAATTAGAAGTCTTTTTTCATAGATATTCTATTGATAAAATAGACCGGAATTACAGTCCAGATAAATAATGCTGAAAGCGACAAAGCAAAACCTACTGAGCTACCAAAGAATTTGTTGAATACTGCACCTGTGTAACCTAAGAGTGCAGATATATCGAGTTTCAACATCAGCAAGACTCTTGACAAATCAATTGGATTAAGAAATGTCATAACTAAAGATATTTTTTCTAATGGGTAGTTGTCAAGCGAAGAAAGCACAAATAGCTGCAAACCATCATAGACCAGAGCAAGTAATAGCCATGAAAGAATTGAAAGACCAAACCCCTTGATCTTGTTGTCAGTGATTAACGAAATAAGGAAAGATAATGCAGAGAAAATAAAAGTTAGGAACACGCCTACGAAAAGTAGAATCGATAATATAGTAAAGTCAACACTATAAGTAAATGAATGAATAAGAAACGGTATTAGTACACCTAAAAAATAGCCAATTGAGAGCGAAATTGTCATACCCAAATATTGACCTATAAATATATCCCTGCGCTTCAAGGGCTGTGCTAATAGTAGCTCTGTAAACTCTCTTGAATTATAAAAATTCACGGTTCCAAATACTGTTGCAATCAATGGGCATAGGATGATTACCACATTGAGCAATCCCACAACTGTTTTTGCTTCATCACCCGTTATATAAAGTAATCCTTGAGTAATAAGAATAAAGAAAAGGAAGTAGATCAACGTCCATTTACTTCGCAATAAATCATAGAAACTATATTTTAATATTTTCAGCATACTTTTGTTCCAATAAATGTGCAATTGACTTTTCTAAATTGTCTTCACCCGCAAATTCTTTTAATTCAGGTATTGTACCTCTGAAATAGATTTTTCCCTCGAGTAAGAAAAGTATTTCGTCCGAAAGATCTTCGACCAAACTCATAATATGAGTAGTTATTAGAATGTTTTTACCTTTTGCTCTTTCATCTAATATTAGTTCTTTCAGTCGAACGAGAGCAATAGGGTCTAGTCCAGTAGATGGTTCATCGAGCACTATAAGTGGGTTATCGTACATCATAGCAAGAACTATATTTACTTTTTGTTTAGTACCTCCCGATAGATGCTTTATCTTTTTTCCTAAGTGCGATTCCAAATCGAACAATTCAATTAATCTTTGCTCATTTGGGCTACCACCTCTTATATCCTTTATCAAGTTTATAAGCTCAGTAACTGTTAGGTTTTCGGGGAATCTTGCTATCTGTGGTAAATAGCTAATGTCGTTTTTATATTGCCATTCTTTCCTGATAGGTTTCCCATGGAAAAGTATTTCACCTTTATCTGGATAAACCATTCCAAGAAGCATTTTTATTAGTGTCGTTTTACCAGAGCCGTTTGGTCCCAATATAGCAGTTATACCACCTCCTCCAACGCTTGCGCTAACACCTTTTAATACTTCTAATTTTCCAAAAGCTTTATATATATTCTCAAACTGTATCATTATCTAACTGTTTTACCATTGGTTGCAAATCTTTCAAATTTTCCGGTGTTAACACAGGAACAATATTCTCAATAAAGTTTAGTAACTCTATAAAAAAACTTCTTAGCAAGATAATAGCTTCGGGTGTATATCCCAATACTTGCGAGAAAAATTTCACTGGTCTGTGAGGTACATCACCTATACCATCTTTGTCCAGATCATATCCATTGTAATCGCTCCAGTAATTTTTCTCGTAAACATTGTAGTTTCTAGCGTTCTGATTTGTTGATACATTGAATGTGTTTTGAAGAAAATTATTATAACTTATGGTATCTTTCTCAGAACTTCCCATCATTTGCATTGCCCATCCATTCTGAACAAAGTCATTGTTGAATATGTTTATTCTGATTGCACTTTCGCCGTATATTCCTTTCGTGTTTCCCTTGAACAAATTGTAGTGTATCTTACTATCTTTTATTTCCTTAAGCAACAATCCATAGGATGCTTGACCCCAATTATTTAAGAACTTGTTCCTGTACATCTCTATTTCATGGGAGTACATAACAGCAACGCCAGCGCCGTTCTCTTCAAATATATTGTGTCTGTACTTGTTATTATTGCTAAACATAAAGTGTAATCCATAGCGTAAATTCTTATAACTTCGGTTGTTATCTATTGTTGAATTATCACAGAACTCAAAATAAAGACCATCACGATGACCTTCTACATAGTTGTCTTTAACAGTTAATTTTTTGCTAGACCAAGCGTGTATAGCATTAGCACTATTCATCTCCTTTTTTTGCTTACTTGTCAATCTGTTTCTAATTATCTTAGTTCCAGTCGATTTTGCAATATAAATACCAAAAAAAGTGTTAGTAAATACATTGTCTGTTATATTGATGTAGTTCCCACCTTGTATATTTATTGCAGCCCTATCCTCGGTAAAACTACGCTTTACTTCCATCAACTCTAGCCCAGTTATAGTGACAGAATCTGCAATAATATGGAAAATTTTCTCGCCATTTTTTGCTTTTATTTTGGGTAGATTCTTCCCAATTATAGTAAGCGGTTTATCTATTTCGATAAGTGATTCGGTATAAGTCCCAGACTTGATTATTATAGTATCTCCCCTTTCGCTCATATCAACAGCTTTACTGACCTTACCAATATGACAATCACTACAAACAATATGTGTAGCTGCCAACACAGGAAAGGAGAGTACTATAATTAATATATAAACTAGTTTTATCAATTAAACTTCGTTTTTAATTCATCCCAATTATATAATACACCGTCCCATTCTTCTTTTAGCTGCTGTGCATTCGATTTTTCTTTGAAAGCAGCCAAATTTGCACCCATAGGGCTTTGTATTTTTTCGCTAACCAAGAAAGTAACTTCCGAAACAGGCACTAAAACTTTGGGTGTCGTCATATCTATAACGTAGTAATTATCTACATCCTCAGCAGTGAAACTTTCAGTACGGTTCACGTCTCTGACCATACACTCAATTGAGCAATATTTCTGAGCTTTGCCAGTTGTCAGGACTAATTCTGACGCAAATCTATCATCTGAGATTGTCATTGTACAAAAATGACAGTTCTCAGCACCATATTCTATCTCTTGTGGCTCAGTTGAGCAGGCAACAATTAACAAAAGAATAGGTATTAAATTAATTAGCTTCTTCATTTTTTAACTCCTTTTTTTCTTTACTCATAAAATATGCTAAACCAGCAAATAGTACAGAGCCACCCATAAAAAGTGAACCAAGAGCCGGATAAGAAGTAGCTCTAAAATTCAGTAACCATTCCGATCCGAATAAAGGTGGTTGATATACCATACCTGGTACTTTAATTGGTGCATGGGGGTCTAAGTTGTGACCATAGTCATATTCCCAAAGGTAGAAATCGTAGATTCCTAATACTCCCAATATGATCATTAATATAGTCCAAGTAAGAAATAGTTTTCTATTCCCAACTATGCCGAATAAGACACCTATTACACTCATGAAAACAACAATATAAGGAAAATATTGTAGCTCAGGTATAGAATCAGGTTCTATTTTTTGCATACCAATATAATGATTAAGAATATTCATATTCTGAAGTGTAGATTCAGTATCACCAGTTATCTGATTTACCCAAATGTACATATTTATACCTTCTGGGAACTGTGGTGCTTCTAGCGATATGCTCCATAATGGGAACAAAAAGACTAACAACAGCATCAGTGATCCAATTATCATTACTATTCTTGAAGACTTGTTTTTCATTACTAACCTAGTATTTAAAAATACGCCCCATGTTTCAGGGGCGTTGATTTATTGTATTTACTTACCTTGAGTCTCGTCTTCGCCTAAGCCCCAACTTAGCTTAACGTTAGCATTAGCTGGATGGACTCGTACATAACCTTGCATCTCTTGGTGCAGAGCTGAACAGAAATCTGTACAGTACATAGGGAATACACCAACTCTGTCTGGTTTCCATTTTAGTGTTTCAGTTTGTCCTGGCATAACTAGTAGTTCTGCATTGTCTGCTCCTTTGACAGCAAAACCATGCGGTACATCCCAATCTTGCTCTAAGTTTGTTAAGTGGAAATATACTACATCTCCAAGTTTAACTCCTTCTATCCAATCTGGTGCAAAATGAGAACGGATTGAAGTCAAGTAAACGTGGACTTCATTGCCTTTACGTTCTACTCTTGTGTCTTTCTCGTTTTTCACTGCATGTGGATGCTTGTTATCTTCTAATTTATAATATTTCAATGATTTATCTTTAATCACGTCCGCAGCAATTGCTTGTGCATAGTGAGGTTCACCTACAGTTGGAAAATCGAGGATTAGTTCCATCTTATCTCCAGAAATATCATATAGCTGAGCAGAGTGAGCCAATTCAGGCCCTGTTGGCAAATATCTATCCTTAGTGATTTTGTTCATTGCTACTAAATATTTACCCCAAGGTTTACGTGAATCACCTCCAGGTATCATCAAGTGACCAACAGAATAGTAACAAGGTATTCTATCTACAACTTCCCAAGTACCTACTTTCCACTTAACAACTTCAGAAGAGATAAAGAAAGTTGTATAAGCAAAACCTTTGTCATCAAATTCTGTATGCAAAGGACCCAATCCTGGTTTCTCTACTACTCCAGCTACAACTTGATCATATTTCAATACTGGAATACCATCTATTTCTTTTTCGAATGCTTTTGATTCGATTGCTTTCATCATTTTAGTATAAGAGTGTACAGTTAAGTCAGCAGACAATTTACCATTACCAACAATGTACTCTCCTGTAGGATCTACGTCAACTCCATGTGGTGATTTTGGTGTTGGTAGATAATAAATCAAACCTGGGCATTCGGAAGGAATAAGTACTCTTGTACTTTTCATTCTCTTTGTAGTAGCCATGTGAGTATGCTCATCATATTCATTGTTTAAATATGATGCTGGCATTTCACGGAATTTACCTGCTTTGATATACTCTCGTGCTTTTTTCCAGTTTACAGCAGCAATGTAGTCTTTATCATTCTGAGAAGCATTTACTTCTTTCATAGTACTTGCTTTCTCAGTGTTATATGTAGTGAAGAACGTCCAACCATGCGAAGGACCTTTACCAGAGTGTGCAAGATCATAGTCGAAGCCAGGCACTAATATTTGGAAATCTATTTCCATATCACCTATTTCGTCTGGAGCTACACTAACAAATGTTAACATACCTTGGAATTTTTCAGCATAATCTTTGATAGAAACGTCTGTTTCAGTAATTGGAATACTAAATCTAGTACCAGCTACAACATATTCAGAGTTCTCTGTAGTGAATGGTGAAGAGTGATTACCACCACTGTTCGGTATTTCGATTATTTCTGTAGTTTCGAATGTTTTCAAATCTATCTTTGCTATACGAGGTGTATTATTACCATTGATAAACAAGAATCGACCATCAGGCACACCATCTGTTTGAGATAGTTCCGGGTGATGGGCATCATCCCAAGGTACAAACCCATGGCTAGTTTCTAACATTGGTTTCGTTTCTTCATTGAATCCATATCCTTTTTCTCCATCAACTGAGAAAACAGGAATAATTTTGAACAAACGTCCGGATGGTAACCCGTACACTGATACTTGTCCGCTAAAACCACCAGACATAAACGCATAGAACTCATCGTGTTCACCTGGTGCCACATATACCTTCTCGGCTGCATTAGAGCCAACCATACCGGCGTTCCCTTTTTTCCCGCCGTCGCTTTCACAACCCGCTAACACTACTGAAAGTGCTATTGCAAGTAGGATAAATAGTTTCGTTTTCATTATATTGCTCCTAAAAAATAAAAATGAATAAATTTATTTGCTATCTACTAATCTGAAGTATTCAACTATCTTACGTGCTTGATCTTCTGAAATATTCTGATTTGCCATTGGTGCCAAATACTCTGCTAATAATTCTTTAGCAACTGGGTCTTCTTTTACCATTTGTTCTGGATTCATGATCATATTCATTATCCATTCAGGCTTTCTTCTCTCGGTTACTCCTGCTAATGCAGGCCCTACAAATCTTTTATCGATTTTATGACATGCAGCACAGTTTTTTGTGAATAATTCTTCTCCTTCTTTAGCCATATTCTCATCTAAATCGCCTAGGGTTACACTTTTAATTGGACCCACCCCAAGTCCGTCATCTCCACCAGACTCATTTGATGAGGGTTCCACTTTCTCTGTTTCATTAGATGCATTCTTTTCTAATTGTGCATCTCTAGCTTCTCCGCATGCAACCAACATAAATATTGCTAAAGCGAAAAGTGCCATTGTTTTAATCATTACTAACTCCAATAATATTATTATTAAAAAATTTGTTGTTGTTTCCCGTATAAAAGTTATCTAGTATATTTGTAACAGCATAAGTCAATAGGGTGAATGCTTTCACAACTTCTATTATCATAATCGCAATATGGGTTCCTATTCCATATAGTTCACCTATTCCATTAAACACTGATGAATATATAATTGTAATTTCTAATGCGAAGAATGAGAGTAAACCAATATTCTCAAGACTAATTAATCCATGATTCCTATTTACCACAAGCTTGGCAAACATTAGTATCAACTGAATAGTGATAAATATCCCAAATAACTCAAATCTAAAATTATCAACTGATGCTATATTATCTTTAAATATATCTAGTTCAATACCCACAGTTACTATCACATAACTTGCAATAAGTCCTATCATCACAAAATATATAGTAGCATTCTTTATTCTATATAATTGTTCTTTTTGCATCTTTCTCTAATTCGTTTTACTAATTTTATAATCTTTTATTCTTATTAAACTCTAAAATATCCAATTGACTCAGTGTTCTTAATCTTAACCCTGCTTCTTGAACATTATCAGCAAGTTTCTCTAAACTTTCCGTCTCAAATAGCCTTCTTAGTACGAGCTTGTGTTCGGACCATTTCTCGTGCAAAGGACAGGGAGTAGCAGTACCACAACCGTGCAAACCCAAAGCACACTCTTCAAATAATTCTAAACCATCAATTGCTGCTACTATCTCTATTAATTTTATTAGCTTTGGCTCTCTGCTGAATTTCACTCCGCCTTTCGGACCTCTGTGAGAGAGCAATAAACCTTCCTGAGTTAGTTGTTGCAATATTTTAGTAAGGAAATGAGCAGATAAATTCAAGTCTTTTGCAATATCTTTAATAGAGATAAATTCCTCATTGCCCTTAATGGCCATCAGTATCGCAGCTCTTATTCCATACACACATGATTTAGATAGTAACGCCATTTGAAAACCTTTTTTAAAGTATTAAAGACTCTTTTATCCTAAATTAAGGGATAAGATTATATCTTCCAAATTTTTTTCAAATTTTTTTCACTTTTTTTTATGGATTCTATTCTTGCTTTTTATAACTATATTATAATACGTAGCATACCTTAATTCATAATTTTAAATTTATTTAAGTGTTTATCGTCTCAGTATCTATTGAATTTTCATAACCACGCAATTGATTTAATTAAAATAGTGAGAAATTAATGATTTTTATTGATAACAATGGAGTAACAGACCCAACTCTGAATTTAGCTTTAGAAGAGTACTGTTTAAGAAATTTTGAAGGTAATAAGGATTATTTACTGTTCTATATAAACGAACCATCAATAATAATAGGTAGGAACCAAAATACTTTAGAGGAAATAAACCACGAATATGTAAATCAGAATGGCATTCATGTTGTCAGAAGGATTTCTGGAGGAGGAACTGTCTATCATGATTTTGGTAATTTGAATTTTAGTTTTATGACCGACTATAGTTTTAAAAGTCTTAATAACTTTGAGAAATTCACGGCTCCAGTAATAAAAGTATTAAACAATTTGGGAGTTGAAGCTGAACTGAAGGGAAGGAATGACATAGTTGTGAATGACAGAAAAATATCTGGAAATGCACAATTTTCTAGTGGTAAGAGGATGTTCAGCCATGGTACATTATTATATGATAGCAAGCTGAGTGAAGTTGCGAATGCCTTGAATGTGAGGATGAGTAAAATTGAATCGAAAGGACACAAATCTGTAAGAAGTAGGGTTGCTAATATTAGTGAGTTTATCACTAATAAAGTTGATATAGACACTTTTAAATCATTAATTCTGAAAGGGCTCTATGATGAAAGAGAGGATTTTGAGACATATCGCTTAACAGAGGAACAATGGGAAGGAGTGAAAAAACTAAGAGAAGATAAATATGCTACTTGGGATTGGAACTATGGTCATTCACCTAAATTTAACATAAAAAGGGCTAGAAGATTTCAGATAGGCGAAATTGATTTGAGGATTAATGTAGAAAAAGGAAATATTACAGACTTCAAAGTATATGGTGATTTTTTTGGAAAGGATCCGATAGAAGATTTTGAAAAATTATTTATTAATCAAAAATATGATTTGCAACCAATAGCTGATATAGTAAATTCTCTTCAAGTTAACGATTATTTCGGCAATATAGACAAATCAGATTTGATTGAATTAATTTATGGAGCAGATGAGGATGCTAATCCTAGCAAAATAATTTAGTTGTTTATGTAACTAAAATGACTTTTATCACTTATTACATATATAGGATAAACAATTTAGAGAAAAAATATGTCTGATAACATACTATGGTATTTGGAAAAATTCAATCTATTTGAGAAACTAGATATGAGCTGTCTTACTGATATAGGTAAGAAATCTTCTATGTTAAAATTTAAAAAGAACGATGCGATATTCATTCCTCAAGCGTTAAATAAGAACGTATTCTTTCTAAAAAAAGGAAAAGTTAAAATTTCTAATTTTAATAAAGAAGGTGAAGAATTTATTAAAACTATTTTAAAGCCAGGTGAAATGTTCGGCAAGTTACCTTATTCACCAGGGTCAGGAGATGATGATTACGCTTACTCTTTGGGAGATGTAACCGTTTGCTTTATGCCATCTGAAGAATTTGAGAAATTGATACAAACAGATGCTGGATTAAGTGCAGAAGTGATGAAATTTGTTAGTACTAGACTTCAAAAATTAGAAAAAAGAGTAGAAAGATTGTCTTTTAAAGACTCTAAGTCAAGACTAATTGAAATGATATTAGACTTCAAAGATGATTTTGGTAAAAGAGTGGGGGATGAATACTTTATTGATCAAAATCTATCTCATAAAGAGATTGCTGCGTTGATAGCAACATCACGTCAAACAGTTACGAAATTATTAAATGAATTACGTTCAAAAGGATTAATTGATTTCAACAGAAAAAAAATAATCATCAGAAATTACAAAGGATTATTAGCAGAGTTAGTATATGAGGTAGTATAAAAAAAGCAATTTAGATGGAAATAAATGGCTTTTTAGATTTTGCAATAACCTAACCCCTAGTAGCAAATTATGGCACCAACTGATGTGGTTCCTAAAGTGATTTTATTTATGGGTCTATGTTGAGAGCTAATCTATTTTTACTTTCGTTGTTCTATCTAATTTCATTGCTTCAATAGTCTCTATTACAATGTCTTTTTGCTACCCGTCGAACTCAAGTTCAATGAATTTATCTATCTTCTCAATCGTATAAGTGAAGTGGTGTAGCAACTATACTGAGGGTAACAAATAATATTAGTAGTCAGTTTTTTTTATATCTGATCTTCTTTTATAAAATAGTATTTGATTAATATAAAAAATATTCTTAAAATGACATAGATTTTTTTGAAAGTTTCACTTCTTAATTAATTAGTCTGATTATGGCCGAAACTAATAAATACGGTTTTCTAGATGGGGATAGATTTATTATCTATTTTTCTGTTCCTTTTTCTTCTATAATCTATAGTTTATATACAACTGGTACATACGAATTTGAGTTTTTAAAATTTGTTGTTGTTCATGCAGTTCCTATCTTATTAATAGAAGTGCTAAATCAACTATCGATTCGATCAGATAAGTGGTTGGAAAGAAGGAAATTGCTTAAGAAGGCAAGATAAAGTAATCAATCTTTTTTCAATAAATAAGATTCAAATTCATTTATTCTATCAAGAAGTATAAATTTTTCTTTTACTCTTCGAAGACCCTCTTTTCCGATTGCCTCCCTCAATTTATGGTCTGATATTAATATAGCTAATTTATCAGCAAAACTATCTGTATTTTCGAATTCTATTAGATAACCTGATTTTCCATCTTCTATAATTTCTGGATTGCTCGAAACATTATACGCTAACACTGGTTTAGATTTCATCATTGCCTCTACTAAAACGAAACCGAAGCCTTCCGATTCTGAAGTTTGTAAGAAAATATCTATAGAGCTCATAAAAGCACTCATATCGCTAACAAAGGAGAGCAATTTCACATAGTCATTTAACTTATATTTGGCTATTTCTTCCTCTAACTCGTAGCGACATTCGCCTTCTCCCGCTATGAACAGTGTAAACTCTAAGCCGCTTTCTTTAAGTTTATTAGCAATTTTAATTAAATCACTTTGACGCTTTTGTTTTATCAATCTCCCAGCGTTACCTAGCACTATCCCTTTTGAATTATTAGTTATTATATCTAGTTTTTCTGTCAAATTTTCGTTCAGTTCAACTCCGTGGTAGATTGTATAAACTTTCTCATTTGGGATATAAGAGTCTAAGTAAGTAAGAATTTGTCTTTTAGTTTCGTTTGAACTAGCAATAATATGAGTAAGGCAGGATTTGAAAATGAAGCGATTCAGAAAATTAGCTCTTATTGGTGAAGCCAGGCCACGCAGATAAACAACCCTCTCAACACCAGCTATTTTTGCAGCAATTGCCCCAAATTTTAAGTCTTGAGATGAAGAGAAAACAATAGTATCAATTTTTGATACTCTTAAATAAAATGCAAACCGCAACAACTTGTATAGATTCAAAAACGAAATATTACCAACACGTACAGGGGTAAGTTCTATATTATTAGTAAAGCATTTCTCCCAAAGAATTGAGTTTGGATTCGACGCTACAACTACTTTGTACTTTTTTCTATTAAACTCTATCGCATTTTCAAGATGGAGTTTTTCACCTCCTCCCCAAAATTTAATACTATTCAAAAAGCAAATATTTTTCATTGAATAAACTAATCCGTCTTTGACCTTAACTTTAAGGCAAATATATAAAAAAAGCCGTTTAGAGTTAATTTTCCCTTAAACGGCTCTTTATAATCTATTGAAAATAGTGTCTCTTATGTACCACTATTGTAATTATCAATATAAGCCAATTGCTCGTCTGTTAAGCTATCAATAGACATATTCATAGTAGCTAATTTTGTTTCTGCTACAAATTCGTCTTGTTCAGTAGAGATTTCAATTACGGAATTAGGTAATTTTTCTCCTTTTGTATGAGCTTGAGCAAGTGCAACATGAGACAAGAACTGATTAGCAAATGACATATCCATAACCTCTGACGGATGACCTTCTGCAGCCGCTAGGTTAATTAATCTACCTTGTGCTAATAAATAAAGTCTATTACCATTAGCAAGAGTATATTCTTCGCAATTTTCTCTAATAGTACGTTTAGAAACTGCAATTTCTTCTAGTTCTGGAATATTGATTTCACTGTCATAATGCCCAGTATTACATATTATAGCACCATCACGCATTGATTCAAAATGACTCTTTCTAATAATATCTTTGACTCCAGTTGCAGTACAGAAAATATCGCCAACTTTAGCAGCTTCTTCCATTGTCAGAACTTCGTGACCATTTAATACACCTTTCATAGCTGCAGTGGGCTTAACTTCTGTGATTATCACATTAGCGCCCATACCTTTGGCACGAAGTGCAACTCCTGAACCACAGTGACCGTGTCCAGCTACTACGAAGTTTTTACCTGCTAATAGGACAGATGTCGCACGGATTATTCCGTCCAAAGTTGATTGACCTGTTCCATATACATTGTCGAAGTCCCACTTCGTCTCTGCATCGTTTACAGCATATACTGGGTAGTATAGCTCCCCCGCTTTCTCGCGCGAACGCAATCTGTGGATACCGGTTGTTGTTTCTTCAGTTCCACCAATTACGTGGTTCTGTGCCATTTCTTTATATTTCTCGTGCATAGTATTTATTAAATCACAACCATCGTCCAATGTTAGATGTGGTCTAGGGTCTATAGTTCTTTCTATACACCAATAAAAATCTGGACCATTGTTGTGCCATGCAAACATTCCGATACCTTCTTCTGCTAAAGCGGCAGCAACTGCATCGTTTGTCGAAAGTGGATTACATCCTGACCACCAAACTTCAGCACCAGCTTCCTTCAAAGTTCTAATCAGAATACCAGTTTCTTTAGTTACATGCAGACAACCTGCTATTATATAACCTTTTAAGGGTTTAGTTTTCGAGTATTCTTCTCTCAATTTTCTCATTACGGGCATACGAGATTCTGCCCAATCCATTAATAATCTTCCTTTTGGAGCTAAGCTAATATCGCGAACGCAATATTTGCCTGGGACTTCTGATAGTTGTCCTTTCTCTGCTTTTGCTGGAATATTTTCAATCATTGTTGCCATTTGATTAGCACCTAATTTAATTCTAAAAACTAATAATCTATTTTTAACAAGTTACAAATATACGGATATATAAATAAAATATTAGAACTAGTTGTAAATTATCAGACTTAAATATGGAGTTTAAAGTTGGTTTAATAAAAATTAATTTGTTATATTGTTGCCTCTTAAATAAAAGTTTAACAAAAAAGTAACAAACATGAACTATATCTGTTTGTTAATTAAATCTGTAAAATAAAATTTAATAAATTTATAGGATAAATTATGACGAAAAAAGTACTACATCTCATCTATCCGCTTATAGCTTTGTTGCTATTAAGTACGATAGATACTAACGCTCAGACTTATGAGCAGATGAAAAAGAAATTCAGACATGCTATGACTCAAGATAGAAATTCTAGCGGTCGTGAGTTTTTTGTTGCTTTCCCTTACAATGATGACAAGCAACAATTGGGGCAAAACTTAGCTATCTACGTTACTTCTAGTGTTGATACTAGAGCAACTATTTACAATGCCTCATTAGGAATTAACGAAACAAAAATAGTTCCTGCTCATGAGATAGTTGAATTTTCTTCTGTAAAAGGAGGTATCGGTTGGGATGTTGAAGTTTATGATAAAGAAAAGAAAGTTGATGCAGGTCTTCGTATCACATCACCTGACCCGATTGCTGTTTATTGTATGAATTCTAAAAGTGTGACAGCTGAGGGTTATCTGGCTATACCAACAAATTATTGGGGAACAGACTATATTCACAATAGCTATTTCGACTTCGACGAAGTGAGAGAATGGGCTGGTGGTTTTTTGATTCTTGCAAAAGAGAAAAATACTAATGTTGTAATACATATTCGGGATGGTTATAACAAAACAAGAGGATTCGGAAAAACTGCAAAAGGCAGACAACACGGTGATGTAATCCCAGTTACATTGAATGAAGGCGAAGTGTTTATGGTTCAGGGTGATGGTAAAACAATTGCACAATTTGATTTAAGTGGATCATTGATTACATCTGACAAACCAATAGGTTTAATTTCTTATCACAATAGAACAACAATTCCTCAATCAGGTTCAAACAATGGGCGTGACCATCTAATCGAGATGCCCCCTCCTGTTACGGCATGGGGAACTGAGTATGCGACTGTAGAATATGATAGAGGTTCTGATAAGGGTGATTATTTCAGAGTAGTTGCTGGAGAAGATAATGTTACTTTCTATGCAGACTGGTATGAGAAAGCTGGTGGTGGTAATAATAAGAAGATAGGTAGTTTTGGTCCAATCAAATTATTAGAAAAAGGAGATTGGTTTGAATTTGATAATACACCTGTAGTAGCACCTCATAGCTTAGAGTCAATTAGAGGTGTTTCTAGGTTTAAAGCAGATGGTAAAATCCAAGTTATGCAATATTCATACTCAGCGAATTATGATAATGCAAGTGCTTATGATCCATTTATGATATTAGTAACTGCAGTAGAGCAATACACTAAGGAAACTACTTTCCAAACTCCTGCAAACTACGGTACGAACGAATATAAAGATAACTTTTTCAATATAATTGCAATTGGTGATACTGCTGACCCTGTGCGTCACTTAGAGCTGTTGAGCTCTATTACGATAGATGATCAAAGAGTAGTTGATATACAACCTGCATTCTCTGGGGCACGTATTCCAGGTACTAATTTATATTGGGCCTTCATAACATCATTGCAACAAGGTACACATAAGTTAAAAGGTAACACTCCTTTTGGTGGCTATATATATGGTTACGCAAATTTTGACTCTTATGGTTGGCCAGCAGCCACTGCTTTTGGTAACTTAAGTGAGATTGATACTTTGCCTCCAATTGTAACTTTCCCTCCTGGTTGCTTTGAGTGGTTAGTTAAGAATGTTGACGATCCGAAACACGAAAGAAATGGTAAAGAAGGAGACAATCCACGTCAGATTGATGTTGGGGTTAGCGTATTGCCGACTCTACAACCGGGTAGTTTCAATTTCGATGAGCCAATTGCTGTTGACAAAGATGGTAATGAAATTGAGTGGAATAGTTTCAACCCTAATTACGAATTTTATTATAAAGTGAAAGTTACTAACCCTTACGAAAATGCTCAAGCAAACCTTAGAGTTATTGACGACGTAGGGAACTTTACTGATACAACTATTATTTACAATGTAGATAAGATTACTTCAAACCCTGACCCAATAGTTTTTGGTAGAGTTAGAGTAAAATCTGCTAAAACATTAGACGTTGTAATTTCTAGTCAGTCACCAGATGAAGTTGAAATAACTGATATTAAATTAAGTCAAAATAAAACTTATAAGATCCTAACTGATCTAAGTTTCTTACCATTTACAATGGCTCCTCTGGGTGACACAACCTTAACATTGGAATATATTCCAGTTGACGAATATCCGGATTTGAATACTGACCCAGTATTGCAATTCGATTTTGATACTTTGGTTGTCACAACTGGTTGTTTGGAATGGAAATATTCAATTAATGGTCAAGGTGTACAACCAGAAATAAAAGTCCAAGATTATAATGCTGGATTTGCAAAGGTAGGTAATACAACTACTACTAAAAATAGTGGTCAACCTTATCTTTACATACAGAATTTTGGTACTGATACTTTGATTGTAACTGGTGTAAAATATGTTAAAGCTCCATTTAGTGTACTTTTGGGTGCTCCAGATGCTAATGATGAGATAATATTTGACAAACCAATAAAAGTAGCTCCAGGTGGTGTTGCAACCGAAGCACATTTCGGTCATGATTTAGATGCTAATTATCTTATAACATTCGCACCGTTCTCTGCAGTAGATACTGATAATTCTATTGATGTTCAATTCCTTAGCAATGCAGCGGATGAAGACAAAGATGATATATCTAGATGGTATGGAGTAGCAACAGCTTCTGGACCTCTTGTTGTAGGAGCTAATTATATCGATACGAGAGTTGATGGAAAATCTGGAATTAAGTATGCGACAGTAACTAACTTGTTACCTCCTGGTACTAACCACCCTTCTACAGGTACACCATTAGACGTAAAAACAAGTACAATAAAAATAGAATCGGCAGATGGAACTTACGAGTTAGCACCAAATGCTAAAATACGCGGTTTGAATACTAAAGGTGATGTTATCAGACCTGATTTGAATAATACAGTATCTACAACACTTTATCCAGAATTAACACCAGATAATGATAAAGTAACTTTAATAGAGATACCAATAATCTTTACTCCAACAGCAAGAGGGACCCAAAATAACAGAGTAGTTGTAGAGTTTGTACAGAAAGACGTTGGTGATAATGGTATCTTATATGGAAACTTGAGTGGTAAAGGATTTATACCTGAAGTTAAAGTATCGAATATGATATTCAAAGATGAAAGTAAAATTAACTCTGGACTAAACCCAGAAAAAGGTAGAACGTTCATAACGAACGTAACGAACCAAGTTGATGGTGAATATAGTGATTTATTAATTCGCTCTATTGAGATAGATCAAACTTCACCTGCTAAAGCTCAGTTTATAAACCCTGTGTTAGAATCAACTGGACAACCAATTGATCAAGTTAAAGACTTAGTATTACCTCTTGGAGAAGTACTAACGGTAACTTATGACTTTACCTCAGATGGTGGAAAAGTAGGTCAACAATTCGCTAGACTTAAAGTATTGACGGATGCAGGACCAGCTAATGCAGATGGTTCTGACCCTATTGCCGACAACAAATATGACGTTACTTTTGATGGTAACTATGTTGATATAAGTCAAAACCAATCAGCAAAAGATGACGGTGGATACATTCAAGCTGGGATCTATAGTACAGGTATTGAAGCTGACGATGTACCGTTTGGTAGTGTTTCTTTCTGTGGCCCTCCTACTTTGACTACAAATATCAGAAATCTTGGAGATGGGGTAGATGCGAAAGACGAAATAATTAGCAATATTATATTCGTGGGTACTGATCCAGCTCAAGATGTATTTGAGTTTTCAAATTTTGTGGGTAAGGTAATTCCTATATCTGGAAATATCGATGTAAACGTGAAATTTGTATATGGTACAGCAGTTGGAACTTACAAAGGTGATTATCAAGTTGTCTGTGAGTCGGGTGAAACAGCAAACTTTACTGTAGATGGATCCATTACAAGTGATGTCTTCAAATTTGAATTAGAAGAATATAGACTTACTCCTGGTGATGTATTTGGTATGAACGTAAGAATGACACCTGAACCAGGAAGCTCATTCAAGAATGCACAAATAGAAGAAATGATAGTAAGTATAAGATACAAACCAGAATGGTTAGCTTATCAAAAAGAAGCAACAACTGGTATTATCCCTGGGTGGCAAATTGAATTGCTAAGCGACAAAGAAACAATAATTGCTGGTGAAACTTGGAAAGTAATCAGATTTAGTTTGTCTGGAAATGGCTCAGTTATACCTGATAATCCAGGTGGCATTTTGTTCTCACCTAAGTTTATGTATCTGTTGCACCAAGTTCCAGAAGAAAACAAAGGTAAATCAAGAATTGAACCTGAAATTCACGAGGTAACTTTTGGTAATAGACGAGATTGTAACGATGCAATATTAGGAAAAGGAGCAATTTTATCTGAATTCTGTGTTCAGAATTATAGAGCACTTGATTTAGTATTCCTTGGAGAAAATCCATTAGAACCAGTAAGTCCGAATCCAGTGATTGGAACAATGAATCTTCAATTTACAGTTAGCTCTGAGTCACTAGTAAAACTTGGATTAACAAATTTAGATGGTGTTGTTGTGAAAGAATTAGCAAACACTAGAATGAATGCAGGGGAATATAATGTTAATGTTGATGTATCTGATATTCCAACTGGAACATATTTCTTGACATTCGAATATCTAGGAGTAAAAGAAAATCAGAAAATAGTTATTACAAAATAACATATTCTAATTGTCTTTTAAGTTTTCAAAAGGGTAATATCGAGCTGATATTACCCTTTTTCTTTTTATATAATTCTATTTTATTAATTTATAGAAAAGAAAATACTTGAATTACAATTAGTTGTTTGTTAAATTAATTATTACGAATTGACAATTTTATCAATATAAAGATAATAATGTCTTCAAATCTAAATCAAATGAATTATGGCTTTACTCTCTAAATCATGTGTTTATGGCATTCGTGCCTCAATCTATATTGCTTCTGAAGAAGAAAATGGGTTTATCCCAATCAGTCAAGTGGCTAAGGAATTAAATCTATCTCCACATTTCTTGACAAAAATATTGCAAGAGTTAACAAATGAGGATTTATTACTTTCGCACAAAGGACCACGAGGTGGGGTTAAGTTCGCAAGAGACACAAGTAAGATAAAATTAATAGAAATAATTGGTGCAATAGATGGTATGGATTTATTTACCGAATGTGCCTTGGGTTTAGAAGGATGTGGAGTTTATAAGCCTTGTCCGCTACACGATAGCTGGACAGAACACAGAAGAGTACTCAGAGAGCTGTTCGAAGAAGAAAATTTGTACGATTTGGCTATGAATGTTAAAAACGCGGGACTGCGACTTAGAACATTGGACCAAAAAGAAATATTAGACTTAAAGTCAAGTAAGAAAAAATAATTTTAGAGTTTTATTTTTACTGTCGAAATAGTTTTATCTACGCTGTAACGCTTCAAATCTCTTTTAGCAGGACCATTAATTACTTTGCCATTTTTCTCAAACTTACTACCATGAGCCGAGCATACTAGCTGGGCATCGACTAAGTCTAAAGTAACGCTTTTATGAGTGCATTCTAATGAAGTTGCCTCAAAAGTATCTCTTCCCGTCTTGAATAGTATAATAGGCTTTTTCAAAGAGTTGGAAGTAATTATGATGCTATCAAATTCTTTGTTTGAGTCTTTATCAATAAATTCAGATTTATCTATTACCAAATATCCTTCTTGAGCAAATGCGTTAACAGATTTCATCTGACTACAGCTATTCAACGCTGCTCCACCAAACGTAATTCCAATGCAGCCGAGACATATATTACTTATGAATTTTCTTCTTTCCATATCAATTAGGGTAATATATTTTTACTTATATTGTTCAAATTAATAATTTTATAAGTAAAAAAAAAAGACTGATTCGATAAATCAGTCTTGTATGTAAGTATAAATAAAATATTAAATTTACTTTTTAGCCACTAGATGCAAATTAATAGTAAATTCGTCATATATCATTTTGTCACCCAATGCTTCTACATCGAAGAAACTTTTCGAATTATATTTAACATTATAATCCGATCTATCAATTACAATTGTAGCAATTGCAGTTAACATATCTCCACTTTCAGTCACCTCAGCAGGAAAAGTAATCTTTTTTGTTTTGCCTTTTATTGTCATATTACCAGTTATTTGCTGCTTGTTACCTTTCTTTTCTACTTTAGATACTACAAATTTCGCTTCTGGGTATTTCTCAACTGAAAAGAAATCGTCAGATTTAAGGTGGTTTACTAATTTTTTGTTGTACTCTGGGTCTTCAATGTCAGTACAAGTTATTGATGTCATATCAATCACAAATTCACCACTTGTAATCACTCCATTTTTTGTGTCCAATTCACCAGATTTTATATTCACAAATCCGTCGTGTTCACCCGTTACTTTCTCTGCGTGCCACTGCACTTTCGTTGAACTCTTATCAACGTTAAAATCTGCCGCGTTCAACATAGTAGCAGAAACTATTGCTATTGCAACAAAACTCAAAATTGATTTTATCATATAATTACTCCAATTAAATTATTAAACTGTATTTTTATCTTTATTTAAACCGCTACAAATCTGAGCTAGTACTTTCTTACAAGTTTGCAATTCCGATTCATTAACGAAGCTAGTAGTTTCTTTAGCTGTTTGTTCTCCAATTTCCAATGCAATTTTCTTTAATTTTTTGCCATTGGTAGTCAAGAAAATCTTGTTACAACGTTTGTCATCATCGTTTACTCTTCGTTCTATGTATCCTTTCGATTCCAAATTATTAAGAAGACGAGTAATTCCCGGTTTATCTTTGCTTGTCTTACACGCTAAATCTAACTGGGTTTGTCCTTCTTCTATCCAAAGTTGTTTTAGTACACCATATTGCTCAGACGTAATCTTATTCCCAGAAGATTTCAAATTGTTGCTAAGTCTTCTGTTTATAGACCTATAAGCTACACCAGTCAAGTATCCAATACTCTCCTTGCCAGTAAACTCTTTATCTTCTTCATTAATTGTCATAACAACTATCACGGTTAGTTAAAAATATTATTGTTTAATCATCTAAAAAAGGATAGTCAATATAGCCATTTGCTCCACCTTTGTAAAATGTTTTTACATCCCACGTATTCAATTCAGCATTTTTTTCAATTCGTTTCACTAAATCCGGATTAGCTATTAATAATTTACCAAACGCTACCATATCAGAAATATTGTGTTGCAAATACTCCTCAGCTTCTTCTACAGAAAATCCGCTATTAGTCAATAAGGCACCATTGTAAATTTTACGAAAATATTTTGTAACCTCTCTGTCTTGTAGATAGAGGTCTTGAGGTATATAAGTTTTACCTGGCGGTGCATAGGGTTCCATAATATGCAAATATGCAAGATTAAAGTTATTCAGCTCCTTTACGAAGTGACTAAATGTTTCAACTGGGGTCTCGTCGATCATACCATTGAAAGTACCACTTGGAGATAAGCGAATTGCTGTTCTATCATTGCCAATAGCAGCGCAGACTGCCTCTACTACCTCCAATCCGAACCTACTTCTATTTTCTATTGACCCACCATATTCATCAATCCTTTGATTTGAACCACTACAAATAAATTGATCTATCAGATAACCGTTAGCTCCATGGATTTCAACTCCATCAAACCCAGCTTCAATAGCGTTTTTGGCAGCTTTAGCATAATCCTCAATAGTGTCTTTTATTTCTTTGATATCTAACTCTTTTGGAGTTTCTTTATCTTTAATCCCATCGTAAGTCATTACTCTTCCACCAGAATTGATAGCAGATGCCGATACAGTTGGTTTACCATTGTGAAAATCAGGGTGAGATGAACGACCTGTGTGCCAAAGTTGAAGAAAAATTTTGCCTCCTTTGCTATGAACAGCATCAGTTATAGGTTTCCATCCTTCTATCTGTTGATTGGTCCATATCCCAGGTGTGTTAATATATCCGACTCCCATAGGAGAAATATTAGTTGCTTCTGAAATTATTAGCCCTACACTTGACCTTTGTTCATAATACTCACGCATTAAATCATTTGGAACTCCCTCTCTGTTAGAACGATTCCTTGTTAAAGGAGCCATTATTACTCTGTTGCGTAGTTCTATATTTCCAATTTTTATTGGAGTAAGCAATTTCTTCATATTATAAAATATTTAGTTTATTCTGGTAAACAATTTCCTGGTTCTGACATCCAAGGGTGTACTTCCGCAATCAACCTGCCTGCTTTAATTGCGGGATCTGTTGCACAAAGCACTTCGACTTCTTCTTTGCTTTCTGCATTGAATATGAAAATACCGCGTACTTCCGAATCATCAAGAAGTGGTCCTGCAATTACTATTTTGCCTTGATTGGCTAATCTTTTTATGTTTGCCAAATGACCTTTCTGTATTTCCATAGCAACATCTTTGGTTTGATCTCTTTTCGGGCCTGATTTGAGGAAGACTAAATAGTATGTTTTGAGTTTAAATTCTGGTGCATTTTCTTTTGATATTACAATATACGTCAATATTGAAAATGACAAAAAAATAGTAATATAAATAAATGATTTTCTCATTCAATAGTGCTCCAATTTATTCTTATTCTTCTTTGCTCATATTTTCTTTGCTTGATGTTTGCATTTCCTTGAATATAGCAAAATCGTGTGCTAAATCAATAAGATTAAGCACACATCCGCGGGTTAGCTTAAAATATGTAGTATCAAATCTTTTGACTAAGTTTTCCTCATCTAACTTAGAAGTGATTGTGATTATATTTTGTTTAAAAAGCTCTAAGTAATTTTCAAACTCCGACTTAAAATTGATAGAGGAAGCATCGTTTGGGTCTATCTTGTTAAGTGATTTTGATAGTTTAAAAAACGCAGTACCATTGAAAACGGCCTCACCAAAATCATCAATTAGCATATTAGTAACAGCTAATTCCATAACAACAGAAAAATCATTTTTCTTTTGTAGCTTCTTTTCAGTAAAACTTTCTATGGTATTAACTACGTTCTGTGTATCTTTTGAAATTTCCATTAGTACTTCATTGTAGCAATTATTGATTTGAATATATTCTCTTGTTCTAATTCAGTCGGGAAAGACATACCTTTTATATCCGTAGGAATTAAAGTAAATTCATAGTAATTGTTAATGTCCGTTCTGAATACAGCAGTCCTTGCCGTCAAAGCCCCACCAGTATTTGAGTACCTATAGGTACCATATTTTAAGTTCCCAGCTTCGATTAATCCATATCTTGAAGTAAGCTGACAGTTACCGTTCGTGTTGTTGGCTTTCGTTGTGTAGCTATATTTTGCAATTCCAATTTCTTTTTCTTGCTTATAGTTTTGTTCCAATAAACTAGTGTTCTGTATTTTCTTAAAAACAGCAGTAATATTGTAATCACTGGTAGTAGCAACAGCTATTGTCCCTTCAGATGTTTTAGAATCCAAATCTACAAAAAACCAGCCTTGCGGTATAGATGCTATCATATCACCATCAAAAGATCGTATATACTCATCTTGCATAGGTAATATGGGTTTAGGGCTAAGTTTCACTACTGGTTCCCTAGTTTCAGTATCAAATTTTTTAACTATTACACAGGAGTGAAGTGTTACTAATAGCATTGCAACTATGATTATTCTAATGTGATTCATTGTGAGATTTTTCCCCAGCTTCTATTTTTGTTTTTAAATAATTATCATCGGGTACAATTGGGCAAGAATATTTTGCATTGTAATAGCAATATGGGTTATATGCCAAATTAAAGTCCAATAAATATTTTTTATTGTTAGTGATTTCTAAATCAATATAACGCCCTGCTTCATAAGTCTCTGAGCCATTTGTTTCATCATGGAATGGGATAAAAAAACTTTCGGGATGTTCTATATTGATATATGCAGTCAATGAAAACTTTTCGTCTTTCAATTTGAAATTCAATTCGCCGAACCTGATCATCTTGCGAACGTCACTTTGAGTAGTAAGCATCTCTAAAGTATCTTTTTCAGCAAACTCTTCAAGAAAAGCATCTACTTTATACTCTAGTTTGGGTTCATAGTAAAAAGGTATTATCTTCTCGGTCATATCGACTACTGGTGAATCTTCCGAGTGTTTGAAGAAATCTTTTACTTGCTCTCTGTATTCCTCTATTTCTTTTTTGTAATCACTACTATGATTTTGATTGTCACAAGAATTAACAGTTATAGCTGCTACAAAAGCAAATATTAAAAATAATTTAAAGTTCAAGTGTAATTCCATTTTTTATTTCCAAATCATATTCTTTCACACCTTCTGGAGGTTCTTTATCAAATCTATAGTTTAAATTGAACACAAATTTAACAGATTCTGTTATACTAAATTGAAATCTGGTATCATTCAATATTCTGTGGTCGTTCAACCTATTGACATCTACTTGAAAATAAGTTACCGAATTAATAGAGAAATTATCCGATGGCTTCCAGTTAAGAGTCAAATAGTTAGTAGAACGAATAATTTCAGTAATATGTGTAGGAATTATATTTATTTCTTCCATTTCATACATAGCACCAACACCCAAATAGGCATCAAAACCCGCTGAGGAGTCAGTCACAAAGTCTTTTTTCGATATTGAAATTCTTATTCCCCCACCTATTAAGTTTCTATCAGTTAACAGGACAAAGTCGTTATATTCCTTTTGAATAAAAAACTCAGGTTCAAGCAGAGAATCAATTTCATAGATAAACCTACCGTGCAAGAATGCCTTATCGCTAATAACGGCTTTATTGCCCTCTTTATAAGCAATTTCACCCACAATAAACGATCTATATGCGGGTTTTATGTAATCAATACGTAGCCTTCCTTCACCACTAATAAACTCGGAGTTGCCTGAATTTAGACCAAAAAGTAAATCTATTCTTGATTTGAATCCTTCATTAATTTTACTTTTTCTTATGGCTTCTGTGTTGACTTGAGAGTAAACAACAAACGAAGAAGCTAACAATAGAAAAGTTAAAATTCTAATTAAATACATACTACTATTCTTTAAGTTTAATAGTTCATACAAAATTACTGAATTAATATATGATTGTTAAACTTAATTATTGACAACCTTCACTTTTTGCTTCTCGCTTTCTCTCTGCAAATGTTTTTTTCTTTTCGACAATTGTCTGGCCTAAAACTTTTAATTGGTATCCGCCTTCTACTACCATTTTCACGTAGCCAGATTTGCAAAGCGGTCCCCAATTTAAACTAGAGCCAGTAGTAAATCCTGTGTGAATGTAAGCTAACTCCTGACCTGCAATGTTCAACCCAACTCGAGGGAATGCGACACCAAATTGAACATCAATTGGTATTCCTAGACTAGCCGCAGCGTCAAATTCTCCGTCTTTTATTTCTTCTTTACCGAAATTACCCCCTGTGTGAAAGTCGGCTCCTGTGTATTCAAAATTGCCATCAGCTGTTAACGACAATTTACTAGATGCAGTTGCTGATGACTTAACATCGGGCACTGTCATCTTTGTAACAAATTGGATACCTATATCTATTGAGACTGGTATTGGCAATGGAATTGGCCCGCTTGGTGTTGGTATGAACCTTATAGGAATGCTAAGTGCAATCCCAGGTAGTTCTAGATCATGTTCTCCGGATTTGCTACCTGCAGCTGACAAACTTAACTCCAAATCAGCAGCAATTCCTTTATTGAATGATTTAAACTTTTCTAATTTTCCTTCTTTAATCTTTATTAAAGTTGATTGATTAGGTAAAGTAACAGTACCTTTAGCAGTAAAAGCTGCCGTCGCATCACCAGCAATTTTTTTAGACATTACAAATGTGAATACACAAGAGTTTATTTTACCATCAACTAATTTTGGTTCTATTTCGATTTTGTGGTCTATACCTCCGTAGCTGATTGTGTGTTCTATCTTCTCATTGAATTCCGTAGGCATAGTCATCACTGTAGTCCCATCGAACTTCAAAGCAGTGGCATTGTTCCATTCGGGTGTTATGTCCCATGCAATTTCTCCATTTTTAATTACATCGGTCAGTGCTGCATCTTCTGTTTCTACAACTAAGTTACTTCCGTTTCTCATTGCAGATTTTACTTTTCTAAGTAGCTTTCCTTCTATCAAGATGATTTCGCCCTCTTTAGGGTCTTCTTCAAACTTACTTCCGTCTAATGTATAAGTATTACTTGCCGTGTCCAAACCTATAACAATATTATTGTCATTATCTTTTAAAATGATTGTATTATCGCTATACTCAACTTCGTAAATTGGAGTAATAGTTGTGTCTTCGACCGGATTTGATGCTGTATCATCGCTACAACTAATTGCAAATATTAGAATGAATGTAGCTAATAATAATCTTTTGATCATTTTAATGCCTCTTTAATTAATTAGAATAGTGATACTAAAATTTATCTAATATATAAAAAAAGACGCAATCTCTTGCGTCTTTCAACATTTTGCCAAATATTAATGTAGGTTACAATCTAAACTTTATCAAAAGCATATTTCATATCTTCGATCAAGTCTTCTACTTCTTCTATTCCTACAGATACTCTGATAAGATTATCAGAGAGACCTATCTTCTCTCTTTCAGCTTTAGGTATCGAGGCGTGAGTCATTATGGCAGGACTCTCTATAAGACTTTCAACTCCGCCTAAACTCTCTGCTAATACGAATAAGTCAACATTTTCTAAGAAAGTACGAGCCGCATCTAATCCACCTTTAATGAAAAACGTAATCATTCCGCCGAAGCCAGACATTTGTTCTTTTGCTAACTGATGATGTGGGTGAGATTCTAATCCAGGATAAACTACTTTTTCTACTTTAGGATGTTGCTCCAAGAATTTTGCTATTTCGATTGCATTTTTCTCGTGTTGCTTCATTCGTACACCCAATGTTTTTACTCCACGCAACACTAACCAACTATCAAATGGCGATTGTGATGGGCCGATTGAGTTTTGTAATTTATGAATTCTCTGAGCCAACTCATCATTGTTAAGCATAATAGCTCCTGCTACTACATCACTATGACCATTGATATACTTGGACATAGAGTGATAAGAAATATCAGCCCCCAAGTCTAAAGGATTTTGGAAATATGGACTCATAAAAGTGTTGTCAACAGCAGTGAGTGCACCAACTTCTTTGGCTTTGGATGCAATTGTTTTTATATCGCTCAACTTTAACAATGGGTTCGTAGGAGATTCAATCCAAATTAAAGATGGCTTTAGTTCATCTATTTTTCTCAATGTTTCTTCCGTATTGCTTGTGTCAGTGAAAACAAAATTGAAGTCATCATTGTAAACAGTAGTAAAAAGTCGGTAAGTTCCACCGTAAACGTCATCTCCACAAAGCACAGTAGAACCCTTGGGCATGGCCATCAATACGAGCATTTCGGCAGACATCCCACTTGCAGTAACTACGCAATGTTTTGCGTTTTCCAATGCTGCCAAGCACTCTTCCAATCTAGATCTTGTTGGATTGTGTGTGCGGGAATATTCGTATCCGCGGTGCACACCTGGTGAAGATTGTGCATAAGTAGAAGTTTGGAATATCGGTGGAGCAACAGCTCCAGTTATTGGGTCTGGGTAATTTCCAACGTGAAGTGAACGTGTGTTGAACCCTTTCTTTAAATATTTTTCGTTTTGCATTTATAATCTATGGTTTTAGTTATTGGAATAATTTTATATCGAACGATTAAGAAGTATTTATAATCTATTTTTTAATCATTGTCCATTTCTGAATGTTTCTCACCAGTTTTTGCATTTTCTTCAGGCATAATAATTTTACCATTTGGGTAGAATTTCGCTTCTTCAATATCGCCACCTTTTCGCAGTTTTACCTCGTAATAAGCCCCTTCTCTTGAGTCGTATTTTTCAACTCCCATTATTACATAGACAGTATATTCACCATCAATTGTATTTTGTATCATTTCAGGTAATTCTGCTTCAGAGATTTCATGTTCTGTTTTCACCCAATCGCCATTTTCATCATAGTCGGCCTCATGTTTAACACCATCCAATTTGAACTCTACTTCCCAACCGTTTTCTTCTTGCTTCCATTCTACATCCGTTGCGTTGGGATATTTTTCAGCGAAAGCCGCATTGACATTGTCCATTATACTAGTTGTATCAGTCGTTTCAGGCATATCTTCTATTTTCTTTTCTGTACAAGAGAATGCGAATATCAGCAAAGTTAAAACAAATAGTAATCTTATAGTTTTCATAATAAATATTTCCAAAATTTTGAATTAGACATAAGTACAAATATAATATATGTTCTAGCGATTAATAAGGGAATTATTTATTTGGTTTTTTGTATTAGAAAATTCGATTAAAAACAAATTATGTATGTTATTATCACCCCGTTTCACCCCGTTGGAGTAAGCCACGGCTCTTGAGAGGAATTAAACTGTAGAGACGTAATGTTCACATTGGGCAGTGTCAAAGGCAGAGTGAAGTAAAATTTTCGTATGTTTATTTAGAAATTATATTCAAAAAAAATCCTCGTATAATGTATTCAATGCCTAAGAGGTGGTTGAGATTATTAGGCAGATTCTGGGCTTCTAATATTTCAACTCCTAACTAACCGATTTTACATGTATTTAATTGGAAAAATATTCAATCAAACAAAAAAATATTGCAATAAAAAATCTAATTTTAGAAAGGTACCGTAGATATGTAAAATTTGTTCAATAAATCTATGGAGGATATTATGCGAAAAGTGCTAATATCTATGTCAATATGTCTAGCGATGTTCGCTACACAACTTTATGCTCGTCACAATACTGGCGAAATAATGTTCACTTCTATTCTTAAAGGAAACGCCGAGGTTCCTGCTGTCAAGACTGATGCACGGGGTGTTGTCACATTCAACTTAAATAGCACAATGGACACACTTTTCATCAACGGTACTTTTGCTGGTTTATCAGGAAAAATTACTGGGGCACACATTCACGAAGCCGAGATAGGCTCAAACGGTGGCGTAATAGTCGGACTCACTTCATTCATCAACAAAAATCAATCCGATTCCAAGGTCTGCCTTCGCACTATAACTAAACAAAACTAGCAATATCATAACTGCAAACTTTCTCATAAATGCTCCATTAATATCTAAATAAAAAATCTAACATACATACGATATATAGCAAGAAACGGATTTTATAGATGATGAGATTAACTCTATAGTTTTTATATTATAGATTTATTACTAAATTATTTAATTAGAAAATTACATCTTGAGATAAAAATGAAAAAAATACTATTTCTATTCCTATTTCTGCTTGCTTTAAACTCTTGTAAAAAAGATGAAGGCGATATAGTTTCACCTGGCGACGAATTCACTCCAAAAATTATAACCGAAACTTATGGAAATGCAAAGCTAGTTGGCTTTGTCAAAGATAAATCTGGGAATCCACTCGCAGGGGTTACAGTGTTTTTTGGAGAAGAAAAAACCACGACTGGCTCCGATGGTGGTTATCAATTAAACACGCTATCTGCCGGATCCAACAAAAGAATTTGGTTTCAGAAATCGGGATATGCTTCCACTCAAAAACTGGCTGACATTAAGGAAGATTTACCGAATAGAATAGATGCAAGTCTATTTCCAATCGATAAAACAGGAAAAATGAATAGCGATGGCGGTAAAATAGAAGGAAAAGATTTCTCAGTCGAAATTAAGCCGGGTGGATTTGTTTATTCTGATGGCAGTGTTGTAGAAGAAGATGTTATAGTAAATGTAACAGCATTTTTAACTAGTGAAGATGAGTTTTTAGATGCTTTCCCAGGTGAATTCCGAGGAACAAGAGAAAACGGTACCGAAACAGCAATCGAATCGTTTGGATTTATTGATGTTGTGTTAAAAGTGGAATCTGGCGAGCCCGTTCAACTAGCAGATGGAGTAACAGCAACAATTAAAATTAAAGCACCAGAGAATTCGCCAACATCAATCCCAATGTGGCATTATGACGACGACAAAGGAAAGTGGATAGAGGAAGGAATTGGCAAACTTGATAACGGATTATACACAGCAGAAGTCAATCACTTCACAAAATGGAACTGGGATAGACCCTATGAAGAAACTTCTAAGATTGTCGGGAGAGTAGTCGATAATGCTGGAAATCCAATAGAAGGAGCAAGT
>JAGQWJ010000025.1:0-3857 GCA_020437395.1 Ignavibacteriota bacterium
GAAGAAAAGGAATTAAAAACTTTTTTAATGAGTACAGTTAGAAATCATCATGAATCAACAAAAAACGATAAACTGAATAAAGAGCAGATTGCTATTCAATCTCTGAATAATTTTTATTTATCTCACGATATCATAGCCAGAATTGACGCTCTCAAATTTAGAAAAACAGATGAATTATCTGAATATTTTCCATCTTTAAGGAATTTTAATACATTCAAAAGTGACTCAAAAAAATCTCAAGTAATTCAGTTTATTTTGAATGATATTCCAGAACCAGATTTGTCAACACCTTGGGAAAAAATAATGGAATACAGGTCAGATGATGATGTTAAAAATAAATACTTAGCGTTAATTAATTGGGTAAATAAAGTTTCTAATACTAACTTAACGTTATCTGAAATAAAAGATGAGTATGACTATCTTCATAGTGAATATATTACTCAATTTAAACTTCATAAAATGAAATATAATAATTCGAAATTAGAGATAATTTTGAATTCTACTTTGAATTTTATTTCAAATATATCTACAGGGAATTATGTTACCTCTATAAAGGATTTATTTCACTTCAACCTTAAAAACGCAAATTTACTTAAAGAAGAGTCAAAATTACCTGGAAAGGAAATTGCTTATATTGTTAATACAAAAAGAACATTTAATAAGTAAGTAGGCAGGCTACAATGCATAAAAATAGTCGAAATAGTAATAAACTTAAGGGTTTTTCCTCGTTTCAAGTTTTGTGCTACTTAACTGCCAACTTTTCACATTTTAACTGTTAACGCTAAAACAACCCCTCTTCTCTATTCTCAAACTTGATAAGAAAACTATTGCGATGAATCCGGCACTTGCCGGATTTTTTTATGGCTGCAAAGTGGGATTTAGTGCCATAGCCCTTGTGTTTATCAAACCCATATTCGGGGAATTCGGCATGATATTCTCTCATCATTCTGTCCCTAGTTACCTTAGCTATTATTGAAGCGGCAGCAATAGAGAAGGACTTTGAGTCGCCTTTTACTATTGTCTGGAATGATTGGTATTTGGTTGATTTGAATCTGTTGCCGTCTATTAGCAGCATATTGGGCTGATTTGATAGTTTACTGACAGCTAATTCCATCGCCAAATATGTAGCATTCAGAATATTGATTTCATCAATTTTTGCTTCATCAACTATACATATACCATAAGATATTCTTTTGTCTAAAGTAATCTGATCAAACAGCTCGTCTCTTATCTTTTCTGTCAATTTCTTGGAATCGGTGAGCTTTGGTATTTCAAATTGCTCGTGGAATATCACAGCGGCTGCAACTACAGGACCTGCTATCGGGCCTCTACCCGCTTCATCAACCCCAGCTATAATGGGGTAGTCTTTTATGTGTGAGTTTTCGAAACTGAAATCTGGCATTTACTACCTTGTATCTATCAATCTCAAAAATTCTTGTCTTAGATTTAGGTCAGAGAGTAGTCGCCCACGCATCACAGAAGTTACCATCTCAGAATGGCTCTCATCTGCAGAGACACCTCTGGCTATCATACAATAGTGTTTAGCTCTTATTACTACACCAAGTGCTTTGGGCTCTAGTAGGTCTTGTAGGAAATCGACAATTTGTTCGCCAAGTTCTTCTTGTATTTGAGCTCTCTTAGCGAAGTATTCGGTTACTCTCGTTAGCTTTGATAGACCAATAACTTTATCTTTAGGTATGTACCCAATAGCGGCATATCCGGAAATAGGTTGCCAGTGGTGCGAACAAAGTGACATCACTTTTATACCTTTTGAGATTACCAAGTCATTAACTTTAGAGCGATTTGGGAATACTGTTAGCTTTGGTGGTTTGTTGAATCTGCCTTCTAGCAATTCATTTACATACATTTTCGCCATTCTCTCCGGTGTATCAGCAGAGTTAGGGTCGTTTGGATCAATTTTTAGAATCTGCTGAACTTCTCTGAATTTTTGTTCTAATCGCATACGCATTTCTAACAGCTCTTCTTTGGAAAGCTCTTGATTAGCATTTGCGTCAAAACTTGGTATCTCGTCGAATATTCTATTACTCATTGTCGAACCTCTTTATCTCTATTGGCTCACCGAAATACTCCACCCATGAGTTAGGTGTTTCATATAGCTTGAGTTTATAAAGCTCACCGTCTGTAATATGTGGCTTAACAATATCCCAGATCAGAACTGAGATATTCTCAACTGTAGGTATTACACCTTTTAGAAAATCCACATCTACGTTCAAATGCTTGTGATCTAGGTGGATAAGAACTTTTTTAACAAGTATATCTTTCAACTTTTTAAGGTCTATAACGTATCCTGTATCAGGGTTAGGTTTACCTTTTACAGTAACTTCTAATACATAATTATGACCGTGTCCATTTGGGTTATTGCATTTATCATATACTTCTTGATTTTTCTGAAAATCCCATTCAGGGTTGTATAATCTATGAGAAGCACTGAACTCTACACTTTTTGTAATAAATAACATTTATAATTCCTAAATTGAATTTTTACAGTATTACGGTATTATGCTCGTATTATTTGTAAATTTGAATAACAAACAAAACAAAGTTACAAAAAATGAAAAAGATATTATTTATACTTATTGCATCAATGCTATATAGTTGCTCAACAGTCAGCGAAAAGTCTGATGTATTGAATACGAATTTCACTAAACTTCGTAGTATAACACCTAAGAATCTAGAGTTTTCGGGTAAAGTAGATATAGATATGAATGGGCAAAGTCTAAGTCTAAATACTGATATATACTCTGCTGCGAGCGATTCAGTTTTGATGATTCTGAAAGCATTTATGGGTATCCCAGCAGCAAAAGTCTATGCCGACCCTATGACATTTTTGGCTTATAATGCACTAGAAAATAAAGCTTTCTATGGAGAGCCAACAAAAAAAAATATTGAAAAAGCAGTTAGAATTGGCTTTTCCTATAATGATATGATAGCATTACTTAGAAATGAGCCGAATTTGGAATTAGATTATAAAGTAAATCAAGAAGGTTCAAACGAAAATGAAATACTTTACTACAGGTATTTCAAAGATAAGTATATAGAATTTATCAAATACAATAAGAATGAGAACTATATAGTGCAATATCAACAAAAGTCCTCAGATAATACTCTTTTACTTAATGTGTTTTTCGAAGAACCTAAAGTAGTTGGAAAGCGAAATATGCCACACAAAGTAACGGCACTGATACCAGAGTCAGAAGGAAGCGTAAAATTCAGATTTGATGAAATAAAATCTATTGATAGATTTGAAAAAGGATTTAACTTTCCAATACCAAATAATGTAACTAAAATAAAGCTATAAGCAATTGTCAATAGTTGAATTACAGAAAAACAATTCATTAATGCTATTTATAGTACTGTTATCTTGTTGCCTCTCTGTAACAAACGCTTTCGCTCAAGATATTGACAGTACTAAAGTGGCAATTGACTCTACAATAACTGATAGTATTGCTGACGAGATATATCTAGATGTAGAATCTGATCTTGAGAAAAGAGTAATTTACTCAGCCAAAGATAGTGCTATTTTTTTACCAAGCAAAAGTATGTTACGGCTAAGAGGAGACGCAAAAGTAGATTACGGCACTGACAAATTGGAGGCGGAAGTAATACTATTTGACTTAGAAAAATCAAACTTAGATGCCTTTGCTTTGCAGGATAGTAATGGGAATTACTATGGTTTTCCTAAATACAATCAACAAGAGAATGAATATTTTGCCAAACGACTAACATTTAACTTCAAAACAAAGAAAGGTGTCATTAGCTCCGGTGAAACGGAAATTACTGAAGGATTTTACTTCGGAGAAAAAATAAAAAGGATAAACGAAACCGATATTTTCATA
>JAGQWJ010000025.1:3955-5873 GCA_020437395.1 Ignavibacteriota bacterium
TCACTATTACTTCGGTTCACCCGAAATGAAGATTGTAAACAAAGAAAAAGTACTAATTGATCCACTTATATTTTATGTAGAGGATATTCCTGTATTCATTTACCCATTTGGTATATTTTTCCCCAATAAAGGTGGGCGACAATCTGGGCTAATGGTTCCATCATTCCTTTTTTCTGCAGGAAGAGGTGTAGTCTTCGATGATTTGGGTTTCTATTGGGCAGCTTCGGAATTTTGGGATATGCAGTTCACAACAGATTTCTATTCAAAGGGTGGGTATTTGCTTGGTACAGCAGGAAGGTGGAATGTAAAAGATCAATATTCTGGGAATGCTAGTTTCGAATATGGCAAAACTAGATTCAATACTGACGATGAATATGTTACCGCATGGAAATTTACCTTGGATCATAGACAGAACCTGACTCCTTATCAGAATATAAGTGCAAACTTGAACTTTTCATCTTCTGATTTCAATAGAAATACGTCTGCTAATATAAATCAGAGGATAACTCAAACCATCACTTCGAATGCATCTTATAGCATGGCATTTGATAATGGATCTAATTTATCAGCTGGATATAATAGAGAACAAAATATAATAACTGACGAACAAACTCAGAATATACCAGTTACATATAGTATTCCGAATCTGACATTATTCAAACTCTTTGATAAGGATGTGACTTTTCGTAATTCGTCTAGATTGAACTATACTCAGCAAACAAGGCAAAATATTGACTTTGGACAAGAGATACCTGATACTACTTTTAGAAGTGAAGAGAGGAAGTATTTAAGCCACTCGCCTTCAATTACTTTTAGTTTACCACGAATTTATCATTTCAATATAACTCCTAGTTTTAATTTTGGAGTAAATAATTATTTCAGAAAAATTACTCGGAGTTACAACAGCGAAACAGAAGAAATAGAACAAGAATTTGAGCAAGGATTTTTCACTGAATACTACTATAACTATGGAGTAAGTGCCCAAACAAGACTATATGGAATGCTTAATTTTGGTGAATCTGGACTAAAAGCATTACGTCATACGTTCGAACCAACAATAAGCTATAGGATAAATCCCGACTTCTCAGATCAGAGTTATGATTTTTATGGCACGTATTATGATACGAAGTTAAATAGAGAAATCACATATAGTAAATTTGAAGCAGATGGTGGGAGCCACGCTTCTTCGAATCTTCAACAGAATATTGGCATAAATTTGGTGAACAGATTTGAAGCAAAAGTATCTAGTGATTCTTTAGATAAAAATTTAGAGTTGTTGCAGTTTAATTTGAATACAAATTACAATATGGCTGCCGATTCGCTTAATTGGAGTGATATAAATACATCTTTTAGAACTCCTGCAGTGAGTTTTGTTAGTTTTTCTGGTAATGCAAATTTCACTTTGTATGACGAAGCAGACATCGTGAATGCAGAAAACGAAAAAGTTGGTGTAGAGAAAATTAACAAATTTTTATTTGAAAATAATAAAGGATTCGTTAGATTAACAAATCTTAATCTATCATTAAGCACAAGTTTTGATTCCGATGGGATAAAAGTTGCTGATAGTTTTGGAGAAAACAATGAGATTGTTGACTCAACTGAATCCACTAGTACTTTAGGAGATAGATTCTCTAGGAGAATGAATCTTAATCAAGAAGAAAGAGATTTATTTGGCGAGTGTAACCCAGGTTATCAACCAATTAGTGTACCATGGTCTGTGACATTAGGATTGAATTTCAGATATTCACAGCCATTTGAACACAGAATTGATAGGAGTTTGAACCTCAATCTTGGATTCAGATTCCAATTGACAGAAACCTGGAAATTTGACGCAAATGGTCTTTATGATTTGATTGACCAAAAGCTAGAAAACACAAGCATAAATATTACGAAAGATATGCACTGTTGGGACTTATCA
>JAGQWJ010000025.1:5972-44928 GCA_020437395.1 Ignavibacteriota bacterium
CTTTATGATTTGATTGACCAAAAGCTAGAAAACACAAGCATAAATATTACGAAAGATATGCACTGTTGGGACTTATCAGTTAGGTGGTATCCGACAGGGATAAACCAAGGTTTTTATTTGAGATTTGGAATTAAGGCATCGCAGTTACAAGATTTGAAATTAGAAAAACGTGATGACCCAATTTATAGATAAACATGAAAAATATATTAGTCATAGAAGACGAAGAATTTGTACGAGAAACCATATCCGATATGCTCGAGATAGAGGGCTACATACCTATTCTTGCTAAAAATGGTGAAGCTGGATTAGAGTGCCTTTCTCAAATCAAGCCGGACCTAATTCTATGTGATATTAATATGCCAGTTATGGACGGTTATGAAGTCTTAGAAAGACTAAAATCCACCGAAAGCCTTTCTACAATTCCATTTATATTTTTAACAGCAAAAGCAAGTAATGACGATATGCGCCGAGGGATGGAACTCGGAGCAGATGATTATATATTCAAGCCATTTAAGGCAAAAGATTTATTAAATGCTATTAATACTCGGCTAGAAGTATATGATAGAAGTAAAATAATGACAGAAACTAAACTTGATGAACTCAGATTACAGTTAGCTTCTTCATTACCACACGAATTTAGAACTCCACTCAATGTTATATTAGCAACATCTCAATTCCTTCATAAAAAAATGGATTTGATGGAAAAAAATGAGATAAAAGATATGATCTATAACATAGTTAATTCGGGTAATAGACTAAGTAAGTTGATATCTAATTATCTGGTTTATACTAACTTACTACTTAACAAAGAAGAATTAGATTTCAAAGATAAAGTCTTCACTAATTATACTATAGACCCAGAAGATATGCTAGAAAATTCATTCTTACGAATGGCTTCGGAATATGAAAGAATGGAAGACTTAGAAATTAATTGTGTACCTGCAGTAATAAATGTTTATCCCGAATATTTTTTAAAAATTTCAGATGAACTTGCTTCTAATGCTTTTAAATTTTCTAAAGATGGTACAAAAATAAATGTATCAACGCATATTGAAGATGAGAATTATATTTTGACGGTTAAAGATAATGGTATTGGGTTTGATTTGACAAAGCTGGACGAAATCGGCGGTTTCAAACAATTTGGTCGTAAAACAATGGAGCAACAAGGAATGGGACTTGGATTAGCCATCATCAAATTAGTTTGTCAGCGCTTTAATATAGACTTGAAAATAAACTCAATTCCCGACGAAGGTACCACATTTACTCTGAAATTACCTATCAAAAAAGAGAGTATCTGAGGCCAGTAAATTTTTATTGTCAAATGCTTTCTTTACATTCTTCATTCCATCAATCTCAGCATCACTAAACATATACTTCAAATAAGGTCTTTTAATTTTTCCAATTCCATGTTCAGCAGAAATTGTCCCATCCAATTCAACAGCTAACTTCATCATATAATGATAAAACTCTTCTGCTTTTTCTTTATCTTTTTCGTTTTTTACAAACAAGTTAGCATGAAGGTGACAATCTCCTATATGTCCGAAAACTACATAATCTACCCCCATACTGTTCAAGTGTGAGTACATTTCGTCATAATAAATTCTAAAAGAATTTGCTGGCACAGCTGTATCTGTATATATTTTCTGTTGGTTATATTTAGTTAAAAGCTCATTGACTGAAAGCGGCAGATCATGGCGGAATTTTGTAATCTTTTCTCTATCTTTGTCACTCATAGCAACCCAAGTAAATTCAACTAAATCTGTGTATTCTAAAGTAAGTTCATAAAGAGAGAGTGTGTCGTGTTCTAGCATTATCGAATTTGTTTCAAATTCGACCCAAATCGCCCCCAGTGACTCTTGCGGAATATCGCTATGATGTTTAGAAAGTAAATCTAAAGAATTTTTATCAAAATACTCTATTAATCTAGGTTTGAGTTGTCTTGGATTATCATTTCTAAGATACTCAGTAAAATTGAGCAGGTTATTATAATCATCAAAAAAGACAATAGCAGATATAACTTCTTCAGATTGATATAATAAATCTAGTCCTATCTTTTTTATAACTCCAAGTGTTCCTTCACTACCAACAAAAATGTCAATTAAGTCCATATTTGGTCTGAGGTAATAACCGGCTGCGTTTTTCGTAGAACTAGGGACTTTAATATTTGGAATACTAAATTTTATAGTATTGCTACTGAGCGTATTCAAAGAAGCTTCATTTCCTATTGCAAAATACTCTCCCCTACGGATTCGAATCTCATCTCCATCAGGCAATACTACTTCTAAATAGTTTACAAAATTCCTTGTTGCACCATATTTGAAAGTTTTTGCACCGGAAGCATTATTAGCAACATTACCACCTATCGTGCTCCAAGTTTCTGTAGGGTTAGAAGGATACATTAAGTTATGCTGCCTTAATTCATCATGAAAAGTTTGCAAATGAACTCCAGGTTCTAATAGGGCTGATTTATTTTCTACATCTATATCGATTATTCTATTTAATCTTTCAGTGGAAATCAATACACCATTATGAGGGACTCCCCCACCTGTTAGACCAGTGCGAGCAGCAGAAATTGTAAATGGAATATCATTACTATATAAATCCCTTACAATGAAATTGATTTCATCTGTTGTTTCAGGCAGGTAAACTTTATCTGCTTTACCCAAATAATTAGCCGCATCTTTCTGATACTCTTGCTTACCTTCATCATCTGTAATTATAATCATTTTATTTATACATTCCTTCTATTTCATTAGAATATTTCTCAAAAATATAGCTAGTTTTCATGCTTAGCTTAGGAGTAAGTTCTCCTGTTTCAATAGAGAATGGATTTTCTACAATTGTAATTTTTCTTACTCTTTCAAATTTAGCTAAACTTTCTTGATGTAGATTAATCTCACTCATTATTTTCTTATTAATTTTATCGTTTTTGATTAATTCGGATAATGAATCAAAAATAATATTTTGTTCTAGAGCAAATTGCTTTAGAACTTCATAGTTAGGTGAAACAATAGCAGTCAAATAATCTTTATTTTCTCCAAAAATTGCAATATATTCGATGTATTCGCTCATTCTAATCATATCTTCAATTGGTGCTGGAGATATATTTTTTCCTCCACTTGTCACTATTAAACTTTTGATTCGACCTGTTATTTTCAGACTACCATTTTTTGTAAATTCCCCAATATCACCTGTGTGAAACCAATTATTATCATCAATACATCGTTTGGTAGCAAGATCATCGTGCCAATATCCTTTCATAACAGAATCGCCTCTAACTAGAATTTCACCATTATTATCAATTTTTACTTCAACATTATTTAAAGGTGGACCAACGGTTCCAATCTCTACATTCTTAGGCGTATTAGCTGATACTACTGGTGAACATTCAGTCAAACCATAACCCTGAATTACAGTAAGACCAATTGAATGGAAGAATTTTTGGACATGAGGAGAAAGAGCTGAGCCACCTGATACTATAAATTTTAACCTTCCTCCAAGTTTGTCTCTCATTTTTGCAAAGATTAGCTTATCATAAACTTTTAACTTAACTCTATCTTTTAATGGTATTTTGTCTAATTCTAAGCTTGAAATTGAAAGTCGCATTGCCTTATTTATCAAATCTTTTTTTGCTTTCTTTTCATTTTTTATTGCATTCAGTATTTTACTTTGAACAGTTTCCAACAACTTAGGAACAGCAGTTATAATATTTGGTTTAACCTCATTCAGATTACTTGAGAGTGATTCAATTGATTGAGCAATAGTTACTACTCCACCAGTAATCAGAAAAGTATAGATAACAGTTCTTTCGTATGCGTGGCACATAGGTAAAAAAGAGAGGAAATCATCGGTTGAACTTTTGATTCCTGTCTCCCATATAGAATTGACATTCGTTAGTATATTCCTATTAGTCAGCATAACTCCTTTCGGATTACCAGTAGTTCCAGATGTATAAATTAAGGTAAGAATATCATCAAGATGGATACTTCTTGAATTAGTTAATAACTCACTCTTCAAATTTTCGTAATTATAGTTTCTTTCAGCTTCTTCTATTAATTTACTCATTGATAGTATTTTGCCGTCTATATCTTCTAAACCTGATTCCATTATTATTATATATTCTAAACGCTCAAGTTCATCTCTAATTTTTAGAATATTTCTAAGTTGTTGCTTATTTGATACAATGATAATTTTAGCATCACAATCATTAAATATGAATTTTTGCTGATTAGGTGTGAAATTGGGAAACGTTGGTACATTGATTACTCCAATACTATTAGTAGCCATATCGGCAATTAAAAATTCAATTCTATTTTCAGAAATAATTCCAACTCTATCTTTAGGTTGAATACGAAGGTCGGTTAATGCTTTGTTCAAGCATATAGTTTTCTTAAGGAATTCTCCTTTAGACATCGCCTTTAGCTCACCATCAGAGTAGTATTGCAAAATAGTCTCCGAATTACTCTTAGTTCTAAGAGCTTCGAAAAAACTAGTAAATATGGAATTTGAATTCAAAATCATTTTTCAATTAATTGATATATAAATATTTTTTTTTGTAGATTAAGTAGATAATTTTAAAAGAATTTAAAAAAAAAATTGGGACTTTAATGAAGAATTTATTCAAAGTATTTATATTATCTCTAATAGCGGTAGTGGGATTAGATGCTCAATGGGAAACAAAAGGAGATACTATAATCGTTCAAACCCTCTCTTACGACTCAATAACTACAAGATCTGGCACTTGGCTTTTTCCTCCGAAAGGAAATTATGAGAAAATACTAATGCACTATTCACTAAAGTGCGACCCAAGAACAACTCAAGATAGATTTAATTGTGGGGAGTGGGATTATCTTACTTACACTGTAGTAACGGATTCTTCTGGAAGATTTGATTCTACAGAATATAATTTACCAAACTTTAGAGTTAGAGGAACAACTCCAAATAAATATCATTACACTACGGTACCTTATAATTACAAAGAAAAAGAGACAGTCTATACGTCAAATTTTGGGAAAAATCTTACTGGAAGAATTGAAGTACCGTTTAATGAGAATGAGAATGGGGTATATGAGATTAATTCAGATAATGGAAGTGCATTTGTGTTGAATATGCTATTCCTTAACTCAGAATATCAATCATATATGGTAGAACACGGCGATATTCAGGCATTAAAATTGAATTTTTTAAAAGATGTAAAAATCAAAAATTTCAATATAAAATTGAAAAACTTGACAGCACCACTACCAAGTGATATATCGCTTGGCGAATTTGATAGCTATCTTAATGATATAGATATTAAAGCAGGTGAGACTAGAGAATTTGTTCTGTTCACACCTTTTAAACTAACAAATGATAATTTCCTTTCGATTACTCTAAGTGGTGAGATTGAAGAAGGTACATTGTCACTTAAATCACGAAATGATGAAGAATCTGCTAAATCAAGATATTATAAGGGTACAGGAGATTATATTAAATTCTCCGAAGGTAGCTACGTAGAAGTGCCAAAAAGTGCTTTTAAAGATTTGGATAAAGAAATTACAATTGCATTTTGGCAATATGGTGACAAAGTAAAAATGCCTCAAAATTCTTTTGCATTCGAAGGGATAAATGCTCAGGGGCAACGAGTAATCAACAGTCATTTACCTTGGAGCAATGGGCAAGTTTATTGGGATGCTGGCAATAGTGGCGGAAATTACGACAGAATATCGAAACAAGCATCAGAGAATCAGTTTAAAGGCGAGTGGAACTATTGGACATTTACTAAGAACGCTGTAAGTGGTGAAATGAAAATATATTTGAATGGAGAACTATGGCATTCTGGAAGCTCTATGACCAATGGGTTTGACAAAATAGAAATTTTCAAAATAGCATCAAATGCTAACGGATATGGAAGGTATGATGGGTCAATGGATAATTTTGCCATTTGGGATAGAGAATTGACGCAAGGCGAAATAGAAAATACAATGCGACATAGCTATTTGAAAAACAAAACAGACCAGCAGTGGGAAGGATTACTTTTTTACTATAATATGAATGATTTAGTAGATAATTTAATTCCTGATGTGACTGGCAATGGCAATAATGGTATTGCTCACGGCTTCCCTGAAATAAGAGCAAATAGTGTTAACAGGACAATTGCAACGGGCGATTATGATGAAGTTCAAAGACCTTTAGTCACTTTCGTGAAAGGTGAGTTTGAAGGAAGCATCAAAATAGAGAAACAAACTGTAGATGTTTACAGAGAATACCCTGTGCCTAGAGATGAAGTGTATTTATATGAATATGAAAGCCCGAATAAAGTTATCCCTTCTGGGGAATTAGAAAGTTTAACAAACAAAATAAATACTCCAACAGACACTTTAATCGTTTATCCAGCAAATAAACCATTCTATATATATAGTAATTTCGGTAGTATAGAAGATTCGGTGGTAGCTCAACCAACTGACTCAATCACAAGAAGTGAAATAAAATATTATTCTCCTGTAGTTGATTATGAAATACATAGATTCATTACTCCTTATGGAATTAATTTGGACTTGGGTCCCGATGGATTCACTTGGATAGAAGATGTCTCTGATTTTGAACCATTATTGCGTGACTATGTAAAACTAAGAGCTGGAAATCAACAGGAGCTAATTGACTTAAAATTCTTATTTATCAAAGGTACACCAGCAAGAAAAGTCAAAAGTGTGCAGACAATCTGGAGTTCAGGTGGAAGTTATGAGAGTATAGTGAAAGACCAAAATATTTCTTATCGAGAAATAACTCCGAATAAAGAGGCCAAGATGTTCAAAGCATTAACAAGGTCGAGTGGACACGGTTTTGCTGGTCCTGCAAATACTGATAATTGTTCCGAATTTTGTAAGAGAACGCATAGATTATTAGTTGGAGAAGATGGATTATTCGAATGGGAAGGATGGAAAGAATGTGGAGATAATCCAGTTTTTCCTCAAGGTGGTACTTGGCAGATAGATCGTTCGGATTGGTGTCCTGGTGCAACAGTAAATACCTATGAGCATGAATTGAGTGATTTAGTCTCAGCTGGAGTAACAATCCCAATAGACTATTCTATAGAAAATCCTTCGCAATTTGTTCCTTATGGTAATTATGTATTTACTGGTTATTTAATAGGATACGATGAGCCAAATTTTGTGAATGATGTTTCATTGGAAAGAATAATATCTCCTTCTTTGGATCAAGAATATGGCAGACTAAATCCAGCGTGCGGTGACCCTCAAGTCATTATAAAAAATACTGGCTCAGAAATACTTAGAAAATTAACTTTCGAATACGGAATAAAAGGCCGTGAGAAATATAGACACCATTGGGGCGGAAGGTTAGAATTCTTAGAGTCAGAAGTTGTAACATTGCCAGCAATTCACATGAATACTCTCAACGAAGGAAAAGAGTACGAATTTGAAGTTCGAATAGTAAATCCGAATGACAAGGAAGATGAGTATAGCAAGAATGATTATGCTGAATCCAAATTTATTGGTGTAGATGTAGTTAGCAGTGAAGTAGTTATAAATTTGAAAACTAATAGACAGGCTGAAGCACAATATAGAATGACTTTGAAAAAAGCTTATGGCCCAATAATAGAACAAGTTAAACTTGGAGAATTTGAAAGCAATAAAACTTATAGTTTTACTCATAATTTGAGTAAAGGATGCTATGAGCTATTGTTTGAGAACGTAGAGGGCTTTGGACTTGACTTGTGGTGGATGAGAGAACAGCTTGGTACAGGATATATAAGTTTGACTGCTGGAAGTAAAACAAAAAATTTCAATCCTGATTTTGGTAATTTTATCAAATATCAATTTTCAGTAGGAGATATACCTCAAGTAAAAGTAACGACAGATACGCTGAACTTTGGTGATTTGGGAGCAGGCGAGACTAGACAAAAATCAATTTTCATTAGCCCAAGAAATTCTAAAGGACTCAATTTAAAAGGTGTAGAAATGGGTTTTGCAGGTTCAAAAGGATTCTCTTTGGTAAGTCCTACAGATTTCAGCAAAGATATATTTATAGAAGATGGTGAAAGACAAGAGATAGTATTTCAGTTCGAACCAAAAGATGTGGACCCGAAATCAGCATCTATTCGTATAAAAACTGATGGTGAGAATGACCCAAATTACAAATTAGTTATTATTGGAAATACAGGGATTTCTTCAGTTAAAAATGAATTTGATAAGCAATTCGGGGCTGAAATTGTAAACATTGGTGACAATAAAGAAATTCGTATAACAAAAAAGACTAGTGGACACTCATCAACTAATATAGAGTTATTTGATATAAATGGTAAATCAATCGAATTGTTGTATAATAATCTAGACTTTACAGAGTCAATAAATTTACCACTAAATGTAACATCTTTAGAATCTGGGGTATATATAGTTCGTATTCAATCTGGCAAGAGCCATAAGGATTTGAAATTTATACACATAAAATAAGTTTAAAGTGTGTAAATTAAGTCACAAAATATACTATCAGCAAAACTTAAGATTCAAAAATGGTATTTTTTAGACTTTTTTTGTTAAATTAGTAACGAAAATATTTAGTATTTTTGTTATGTTTAGAATTGAATTTAAAATTATTTTTAATTATATGGAGTAATATTATGAAAACAAGAGTTTTACATAATTTGGGATTGGCAACTGTAGCAATTATTTGCCTATCTTTTTTATTGCCTTCAAGTGTGACGGCACAGTACTATTATCCTGAAAGAGTTATTATTATAGAACAACCGCATGATGTAATTGAGTGCGAAGGATCATTAGATCAGTTCCTTTTTGTGGTAGCTGCACCGAGCCAAAAGCAATATAAAATTGCTTATAGATGGTGGAAAGATGGTAGAGTAATATCTGATTGGGTTGAAGATTTTGGTCAAATTACTTTTGACACTTTGAGATATAGACTAAGTGGTCTTTATAGAGCAGAAATGTTCGTATTCGATCCAGAATATGATGGTGGAGAAGATGAAGATTATGAAACTGAAGTCCCTGGTGATTATAGCTATGAAGAAGCTAGAATATCTCCTATAGTATTCTCAGACGTTGCGAATTTATATGCCTTGCAAAAACCTGTGTTTATGAGTGATATAGAAAGCGTATTTAGCAAAGTTGGTGGCAATCTATCTTTGACATTCGACGCACAGATTTATGGCGAACACAACATGGAAGATCCAACTTATTGGTCACAAATACAGTGGTACCGTGGTAACACGCCGTTAGAAGATGGTGAAAGATATGAAGGTACTAGATCTTCAATTTTGAACATTGAAAATGTAATGGCTTCGGACTTTGCTACTAACTATAGAGTTAGATTAGTTGGAGAATGCGATACAGTTTGGTCAAATGAATTTGCGATTAATGAAGAACCAAATGCAATTATTACAATTCAACCTACTAGCGTTGATGGTTGTATTGATGACGTAGTTCAATTAACAGTTGAAGCCGAATCTACTATTCCAAATGTAAATCTTGCTTACCAATGGTGGGTAGATGGCACAATGATTATGGACGAAGCTGGTAAATTTAACGGAGCAAATACTCCAAACTTAAATGTAACACTAACAACTGATTTAGCTTATGATGGTACAGAGGAATTTTCTTGTCAAGTTTGGCCAGTTGGATTCCCTAACAATGGTGTAATAAGTGATGCAGGTATGATTACGTGGAAAACTGCTCCTGCAATTACTATGGATTTGAGCAGTGATTATTCAGCTAAAGAAGATGACAGAGTTGAAATGTACATTGAAGCAGCTGGAGCAAACTTAACTTATACTTGGACTCATGATGGCACGGACTTAGGCAATAACAATGATACTTTAGTTATTGATAATGTAGCTATGGATGATGCTGGTGAATACGTGGTAACAGTAACTAATGATTGTGGTGAAGTAACTTCAACAACTGCTACATTAGCTGTTACAAAAGGTCCAATTATTACTACTAGTGTTAATGCACAAGTTGGATTAGGATTAACTCAAAACTATCCAAATCCATTTAGTAATAACTCCACTATCTCTTTCAACTCACAAAGAAGTGGAAACGCTACAGTTGTGTTGACTGATATGTTGGGTAACGTAGTTGCTAACTTGTACAATGGTACTGTAAATGCTGGTGTTGATACTCGTATCGATATCAATGCTAACAACTTGAATTCTGGTACTTACTTCATTACTTTGAGAATGGGTGATAAAGTAGAAACAAGACAAATATCTGTTGTGAGGTAATCACTTAGATTAAATTACGGTTCTTACAAGCCGAGTAGTCTATGACTACTCGGCTTTTTTATTGAAATTAATGTAATTTTTGATGACTTCAGTTGTTATTTAAATTATAAATATTAAACATGGACGAATATTATGAAATCTATTTTTACAAGTGTGTTTATAATAGCATTAGCACTAACGCTAAGCCAAAAAGCCAAAGCACAAAGCACCGCCGAAGCAATAATAATAGAACAACCAAAGGATGTAATAGAATGCGAAGGCAGTCTAGATCAATTCCTATTCGTAGTAGCTGCACCGAGCCAAAAGCAGTACAAAATAGCTTACCGATGGTTGAAAGACGGCAGGGCTATCACCAGCTGGGTGGAGGATTTCGGACAGTTAACATTCGATACTCTAAGATATAGAATGAGTGGGCTATACAATGCGGAACTGTTCGCTTTTGACCCAAATTGGACCTCTGATTATGGGAGTCCATTTAGTTTTGATTCTGCTCGTGTCTCCCCAATTGTCAGCTCAGACAAGGCGAATCTATATGTTCTGCAACCGCCATCATTTATTAAAGATATAGAGACTAAAACAATACGAGTAGGGCAAGGGGGATCATTTACTTTCGATGCAAATATATACGGTGAACACAACATAGACGACCCATCTTATTGGACTGATATACAGTGGTTCAAAGACTCTATTGCACTCATAGATGGAGATAGAATATCAGGGTCACAATCTTCTATTTTGACAATTAGCAATGTAAATGAAACTGATTATTCAACCAAATACAGAGTCCGTCTATCAGGCGATTGTGATACTATTTGGTCGAATATATTTGGGATGGAACAAGAGCCAACTATAGATTTCTATATAATGGGTGGCTATCCAGTTGGTCCACAATGTGCGTCTGGTCCAATTACCTATAGATTAGCAGTAAAAACAGACCCAGTAGATTACCCATTTGAGTATCAATGGTACCGTAATGGTAAACCAGTTGATAATGATACTAATAAATATAAATATTCAATACTGCCGCATCCTTACCCGGGCTATAGAGAATTTCGAATGGATATAAATTGGCATCCAGATTTTGAAGAAATCGAAGATGAGCCAGCTGTTGATCAGGATTTTTATTGTGCGATGTGGCCTAAAGGATTCAAACAGAATAGAGTTGATAATATAAATGAGAAACACAAATATGATTATAATTTTCGTTGGCATAAACCGATACAATTAATCACAGACTTGGAAGAAGAATACACTATTGAAGAAGGTAAACCATTTGAATTGAAAGTAAAAGGTAAAAGCAACTACATACTATATAGATGGTTAAAAGATGGTAAGGATTATGGGGGGGCGAGCAATAAATTCAAGATTAAAAAAACTGAATTATATGATTCAGGAATATATCAAGTTGAAATGTCAAATGAATGTGGGATTACTTCAAGCGGAAAAGCAAAAGTTACCGTCACACCGAAACAAACAATAACAGGTATTGATGATAACTCAGCGAATCAAGAAATAAACATTTATCCGAATCCACTTACTTCGAGTTCTACTCTTAATATTAAATCAACTACATCGGGAAGAGTTTCCGTTATTCTTTCGGATTTATTGGGAAACAAACTCGCAGATATATTTGATGGTATAATTCAGTCAGGGCAAAGCGAATTGATAAAGTTGAACTTTGATAATGTTGGCCTAACGAGTGGAACGTATTATTTGATAATCCAAATGGGCAGTAGTGTTGAGACTAGAAAAATATCTGTTGTGAGGTAAACACTCTAAAAGATTTTTATTTATAACACCCCGTCAGACACACTTTGCGTGTCTGCCACCCCTCTTTCGGAAAATTTCATTTTCCATAAAGAGGGGAATAATCTTTTCATTATATTGCATTATGAAAAAGATTATATTAATATTAAGTTTAGTGTTGGTTTTCGCTTGTAGTGAAGATGAGGGTATGTCTGATGAGAAATTCATTCAGATTTACCAAGAGGTTTTAGTTGCTCGAGAAAGTACTGCGGACAGAGAAGCTGGAACATCGAAAGTAAATGAAGTCTTTGCTAAATATAATATTAGTGAACCGGAATTCCGTAGGATGTACCTTAAAATGGCTTCCGATAAGCCAAAAAGATTAGCCGAAATGATGGATTCTATTCGTATTCAAACAGAAGTGGAGATTGGCAAAATAGATTCTACTAAAAAAGTGTTAGAGATGGAACAAGATACCAACTCCGCCACCAAGACCGATAAATGAACCGTTGTCGCCAACTCGTTCCAAGAAGTTATCAAAAGAATCATTAGAAGTTGTTTGGTATTGTAATCCCAAATTGATGTTGAAAGATACTGCGCTATTAAGTATATAGTTATACCCAACACCTAAGCCGAGGTTATGATAAACATCTTTATCATATAGTTTGATTTCCTTTTCGAAATCAGTACCTTGGTCAATGTATGTCACACTATTTTTCTCAAAATACCATAAGCTAGCAGCAGCAAATCCATAAATTTTATGTTCAGAATCTCTGTAAAGAGTTTTTTGGTATTCGACACCGGTGATTATAGTTAGATTGAGGTCATTATCGGCGTTGCTACCAGTGTAATACGGCATTACAGTAAACTGAAAAGCATTGTGGCGATCTAATTCTATGACATAACCCAATCCGGTACCGGAAATAGTGGAATAGCTAATACCTAATTGGTGCTGAGGATATTTACTAGCAAATCCAGAAGTGGTTGCAAGAAATAAAATTGTTATTATTGTACTTTTAAAACGCATTTTCCAGATGTGTGATTTGTGGTTTACCAGCAATGATATCTATGGCTATTAAATCCATACGGCAATCTTTATCTGTTATTTTATTAATATTAAGATAACCCTCGGCAGCTTTTCTTAACTTCATTTGCTTACCATAAGTAACAGATTCAATTGCAGTTCCAAAGTTATTATTGTTTCTACCTTTTACCTCGCAGAAAACCAAAATATTATCAATTTCGGCTACTATGTCTATTTCCCCAAGTTTCCCATAATGGAAGTTACGTTTGATTATCTTATAGCCCTTTTTTATAAGATAGTCTTCGGCTAATTCTTCAAAATTATGTCCAACTTGCGTATTGTCCATTAGTAAGCCCTAATGTTTTTCCCTTCGTAATAGTTGATAAATGCACGGTTCACGACTCTCATTCCACTTGCCGTTGGGTAATTGCCGGTAAAGTACCAATCGCCTTTGTGATTTGGACAAGCTATATGCAAGTGTTCTACAGTTTGGAATATAACTTCTACTTCTGCATTAATAGTTTCTTCTCTGATTAATTGAGCTACTTTTTTAGAAATCTCATCATCTGTAAATAGGTCGTAGATACCTTTAACATAATTCACTCCGTCATATTCAGGTAATGAAACAGATACCTTACATTTCTTATAAACTTCTTCTATTACCTCTTCCTTACCTTGTTCTTTTAATAGCTCGATTGCGGCTCTGAAAGCAATAAAATCTCCCAATTTTGCCATATCAATTCCATAACAATCTGGGTAGCGTATCTGAGGTGCAGAAGAAACGACTATTATCTTCTTGGGCTTCAAAGTATCTAATATTCTTATAATGCTCTTTTGCAAAGTAGTGCCCCTAACAATACTGTCATCTAGTACTACTAATGTGTCTGTTGGTTTTATTGTACCATAAGTAACATCATATATGTGCGAAACTAAGTCATCACGTGAACTATCTTCGGTTATGAAAGTTCTCAATTTTGCATCTTTTATTGCAATTTTCTCAAGTCTAACTCTCTTTTCGAGTATTTTGCCCAAATCTTCGTCACTCAGCGAGCCATTTCTTTCTATAATTTCGTCTATCTGTATTCTTTTCTGATAATCCTCCATTCCCTTCAATAATCCATAGAACGCAACTTCGGCAGTATTCGGGATGAATGAGAATACCGTATTATCCAAATCCCCAGCTATAGAGTTTATTACTTGATTCGTCACTTGTTTACCTAGTTCTAATCTCTCGTTATATATATCAGCATCATTGCCACGTGAGAAATAAATTCTTTCAAACGAACAAGATAACTTTTCTTGAGGTTCCCGAATTTGCTCGAAAGAAATTTTGCCATTTTTCTTAATTATTATAGCATGACCAGGGTCTAATTCCTTAATTTCATCAATATCAACCTTGAAAGCTGTTTGTATAACCGGTCTCTCGGAAGTAACCACAACTACTTCATCATCTATATAATAGAAGCAAGGCCGAATACCATTTGGATCTCTTAGAACAAAAGAGTCGCCATGTCCAACCATACCAGCAATACTGTAACCGCCGTCCCATTTTTTTGCTGACCTTCGTAGCATATTTGCAATATCTAATTTCTCCATAATCATTGGAGAACCTTCTTTCTTACTATAACCTTGACTTTTCAAATCGAACCAAACCTTATTTACTTCTTTATCTAGAAAATGACCAGTTCTTTCTAATATCGTTATAGTATCTGCTTTTTCTTTAGGATGTTGACCAAGATTGATAAGAGTCTCGAACAACTCATCAACGTTAGTCATATTGAAATTTCCTGCCATAATCAGATTTTTGTGCATCCAATTATTAGCACGTAAGAAAGGATGGCAGTTTTCAATTTTATTTTTACCATAAGTACCGTAGCGTAGATGTCCTAGATAGACGTTGCCAACATAAGGTAATTCTTCAGCTGCTAATTCCAGATTATTTTTATACTCTGGATTATTTCTCATACGCTTATTAATCTTTCTTGAGATCTGACCGAAGATGTCCTGAATTGGTTGATTTTCTACAGAGCGACGTCTAAATATATAAGGATTACCAGGTTCTGGGTCAAACTTTATGCTAAGGAAACCAGCACCGTCTTGGCCTCGATTATGCTGTTTTTGCATAAGTAAATACATTTTGTTGATGCCATAAAACGGACTGCCATACTTTTCTATATAGTAAGACATTGGCTTCAATAATCTAAGTAGAACTATACCACATTCGTGCTTTATCGGATCGCTCATAAACTAAGGGGGATTTGATTATTTAACGAATTCAAAAATAAGAAAATTATTTAAAAGGTTTTATTATTGTTTTGAGTATAGTCGGATTTAAACTTTCCAGATTTTAAAATTAAAATTATTAGAATTTGAAAAATCTAGCCAAACAATAATAAACTGCCCTGACTTTGTTACAAGAATCAAAGTAAACTGGGTTGACTTTGTTACAAAATTACATCCCGACTCCACCTATGTTACTAATTATATAGCCTTAACTGAATGATTCATTTTATTCTCAATAGAGTGTAAAATCCTTTTGACGTTATGTATATTATTATTAACTTCGTGTCAATTATATTATACATTATCAAAAAAGTTTATAGAAATGGAAAAATTATCACTGGCTGAAAAGAGACCTATATTCTCATTATTAACTACCATCATTACATTCGCTGCTTACTATTGGTATGTTACAGAATTGTATATAGAGAAGACATTGACAGTGCAAACTGAAATCGAATTTTGGAGTGCAGTTATTCTCATTCTCATCCCAGTATTTGTTGTGAGTAAAATTATTCTAATGATTGTACTAACTATAATTAATACAATCATAACTGGAGAGGAAACAAGATTTGACAAGTTAGATGAGTTCGGAAAATTAATAGATATAAAAGCCACTCGAAATTTCTATCATGTATTTATTGTTGGCTTTCTACTATTTTTAAATTCTTTAGCATTTAGCTTCAATATTTTTATCTCATTTAATATTATCCTATTTACTATACTAATCTCAGCTATAATAGCAGATTTATCTGAGTTTTATTATATGCGAAGTGGAGTTTAAACTATGAGTAAAAACTTTATTAGCTCTAATATAAGAGTACTCCGATTTCATAACAATGAGATGACCCAACAGCAATTAGCAGACGCAGTTGATGTGACTCGCCAAACTATAGTTGCAATCGAAAAAGGCAAATACTCTCCATCATTGGAGCTTGCATTCAAAATTGCTCGAATTTTCGATAAAAAACTAGAAGAAGTATTTAATTATGAGCCATTGGAGGGCTCAAAATGATTGAGAATCTTTTCATATTTAAAACGAATATTGATAATGGTGAACGGATTAATGGAATTAAAGAGGATTTGAATTCTAATCCCTTTGTTCGTAATTGGTATTTAGATTAAGAAGATAAAGACAATGTACTCAAAGTACAAACTGACGGAAAAATAAGAGAAAACGAAATAATTGAAATAGTAAATTCAAATGGATTTGAATGTGAAATTTTAACAGATTAAGAGATATGTCAATGAAAGCAATGGTTTACAAAAAATACGGATCACCAGACGTGTTTGAAATAGCTAAATTAAAAAGACCTCAAATAAAGTCAAATGAAATATTAATCAAAGTGCATTACACGACCGTCACAACAGCAGATGTAAGACTACGCTCGCTAAATGTACCAAAAGGTTTCGGGTTAATAATAAGACTAGTACAAGGTCTGACAAAACCAAGAAAGCAACTATTAGGCTCTGATTTTTCTGGGGAGGTAGTGGCAGTTGGTAATAATGTAAAGGAATTCGTAACTGGAGATAAAGTCTTTGGATCCAGTAAGACAGGAACTTATGCCGAGTTTACCGTTCTGAAAGATAATGGGACTATTACTAAAATCCCTGATAATATTAGTTTGGAAGAGGCAGCATCGCTACCTTTCGGAGCAATGACTTCATTGACATTTTTAAGAGATTTGGGGGAGTTAAAGCAAGGGCAAAAGCTCCTAATAAATGGTGCATCTGGTTCATTGGGTACAAATGCGATACAAATGGCTAAAATGTACGGTGCTCATATAACTGCAATTTGTAGTGGTAAGAACACTGAATTAGTCAAATCATTAGGTGCAGACGAGGTTATAGATTATACCAAAGAAGACTATCTAAAAAGCGGTAAGAAATATGATATTATCTATGACACATTAGGAATAATCTCACCGAAGGAAAGTTTAAGTATGTTAAATGAAGGTGGAAGACATCTTATGGCCGTATCTACAATCCCTCAATACTTTGATATTTTCAAGTTATCTATGACACAAAGGAAAAAGATCAAAGCCGGAATGGCTATATTCAATAAGAATAATATAGAAACAATTGCTGAGTTCGTCATAAATGGTAAACTAAAACCTGTTATTGATAAAACTTTTAAGTTAGAAGATATTGAAGAAGCTCACAGATATGTAGATATGGGGCATAAGGTTGGCAGTGTTGTGATAAACATAGAAAAAGATTATATTGAATTATAAATAAAATCTATAATATAATGTATTTATATGAATATCAGAAAAGCTAATAACGATGTTTTGAATGAGATAGTAAGACTTCTATTAGATGATAAACTTGGATCAAAAAGAGAGGATTATAAGATTCCTCTACCAACTGAGTATCTTAATACTTTCAGTTATAAAAAGCCGAATTTTTGGGTACGAGAAAAAAAGCAATCCTCAGCAAAAGTAGATTTGGTATATCCATTCAAAGATATGTTAATCCCTATAGAAATATAGTCTGGTAAAACAGGGAACCTGAAATCACTTCATCAGTTTGTCGATCAATCTGTGCATAAATACGCAGTTAGGATATATGGCGGAAAATTTACAATTGAAGAGGCGAGAACACCCACTGGAACTGACTACTTGCTAATGAATCTTCCATATTATTTAGGTACTTATATAGAGGGTTATTTAGAATATTTCATTGAGAATTATTGATATAAGTAAGTACTGATTGATAGTTCGACACATCTGAATTTTACTTTACGATAGAATAAATTTTAAAAATTGATGGAAATAGGTAAATTAAACTTATAGAGAAAACTTTTACTATTTACATTTCATTATCAACCTTATGCTTAGAAATCAAATTAGAACTTATTCATATATAACTATAGTTGTATCAGCATTTATGTTGTTAATGTTTAAATATTTTCAGCATGATGATCTATATTTAGCTTTTTTTGATGATGATTTCTTTTATTATGTTCAAACTATCAAACAATCATTTCGTTCTGGATTTATTACTTTCGATGGTTCTACTGCTACGAATGGGTTTCATCCACTATGGTTTGCCTTTTTATCTTTTATTGCACTAGTTTTTGATTTTGGTATAAGTCTTTTTGTAGTTGTAAATTTAATAACTATGTTATTATCTTTAATCGTCTTCAAAAATTGCTTAGATATACTTAAAGATAATTTCAATTTTGAAGATTTTTATTCCTCTTTTGCATCATTGTTTATCAGTTTTCTGTATTTGTTAATAAGCAAAGGGGGAATGGAGATAATTTTAACAATTCCTTTGTTAACTTATTTAATTAAATACTTAACCTCAGATTATAAAATATCAAGTTTAAAATTAGGTTTTATATTCTCTTTGTGCTTTCTTTCAAGATTGGACACTGTTTTCTTTCTACTTCTATTATTAATATATGTTTTTAAATATAGGAAAGAATTTAATTCTCTAAAATTCATACTAGGTTTAACACCATCAATACTTTATATCTTTTCTAATTTATATTTTTATAATTTATTAATGCCAATTTCAGGGCTGGCCAAACAATTAAAAAGCAGTTATTTACCCGTATCAAATACTTTTGAATCTTTAATATCAATTAATCCAAACCAGATTATATACTCACTCATTCCTTTGTGCTGCGTTGTTATTAGTTTAGTTCTAACTTCTATATTGAAATTTAACAATAGATTAAAACACTTAGCATTTATTTCTATTTCGTTTCCGATTATTTTTCTGCTATATAATTCAATTGTAAGTGGCTGGGGACTTTGGCCGTGGTATTATTATATTTTTATTTCTTCACAAATTATTTTTTTTATTTTGATTTACCCGTATTTAAAAACATTTCAGAAGTCTCTCTGGCAGCTTAATATAATTTTCATTGTCGCTTGGTCATTAGGATTTGGGGTAACAAAACAAGGGACAGATTATGACAATTATAATGGTGCTAAGAAGATTCAAAATATATGTCTCGAGAAAGATGGTGTTTTTGCTATGGGAGACAGGGCTGGATTGGTTAGTTTTTTAATTGATAAACCAATTATTCAAACTGAAGGATTATTAATGGATAAAGAATTTATACAATTAATGAAATCGGTTGACCTAGAGTTTTTACTCGCTAAATATAATGTTAATTATTATATATCAAGTTTTCCAACTTATATATCCGAGAATAAATGGTACGTAGAAGAGCCACACAAAAACAACCCTTATCAAATAGTCTGTTCCGATACACTCTTTCAATCTCCTCAAGATTCAGTGATTGTTAACACTTGGAAATATTATATTTTTAAAATGGATTAGAATTTTCGATTTCAAGTCTATTTTAGAATTCTTTTACAATAAAAAACATAGAAAATAGCAATTAAATTACATTTCCTTGTCCCAATTCTAAAAAGCAAATCGTTATATTGGTGTAATCGAAATTTTTATAACAATACTTAAGAGGTAATACGATGAACCAATATTTATTAATCTACAGAAATGATGTAAGCCAGGAATTTAATCCTAGTCCGGAGCAAATGCAGGCAATAATGGAACAATGGGGTGCTTGGCATGAAGATCTAGCAAAAGAAGGGCGTTTAGTAGCATCTGAAGCTTTGCAAACATCCGGTAAGGTACTTGCACCTGACAATTCAATTACTGATGGTCCTTATGTAGAATCAAAAGAATTAATAGGTGGTTTTACGTTGATAAAAGCTGAATCAATAGAAAAAGCTATCGATTTAGCAAAAGGTTGTCCACTTCATGCTGGTGGTGAAAAGATAGAAGTAAGAGAAGTAATGAAGTTTGAATTTTAGAATTTAACTCTACATCTGAGTAATTTCGAACCCAATAACCAAAAAATTATTGGGTTTTTTGTTATATTTGCTAAAGTAATACGTATTAACAATATCTGATTTAACAAAGTTAAGGTTATGGAAACAATTAGAATAGATATTTTGAACCCAAAGGCTTTAAAGCTCTTGAACAATCTTGCTGATTTGAATTTGATTCGAATCAAAAGTAATGAAGATGATTTATCGGAACTAATTAAGAAAATAAGGAGCAACTCTGAGGAAGAAATCACTTTAGAAAATATTACTAAAGAAGTAGAAGCTGTAAGGCAGACTCGAAATGCCAATTAAAAGAGTAATTCTTGATACAAATTTATGGATTAGTTTCCTTATAAATGATTCATATAAAGAAATTGACCATCTAATTAAAAATGATCAGATAAAATTAATTTTCTCAATTGAATTATTAGATGAATTCATCGAAGTTGTAAATAGACCAAAATTTAATAAATACTTCAAAGATTATGATATAATACAGTTACTTAATATGTTTGATGATTTTGCAATTCTTGTTGACGTTCATTCAAATTTAGATTTATGCCGAGATAAAAAAGATAATTTTCTTTTAAATTTGGCAAAAGACTCCAAATCTGATTATTTAATAACTGGCGATCAAGACTTATTGTTTCTAGAAAGAATAGATAATTGCAAAATAATCCAATACTCCAATTTCCTAAAAGAAATGAATTAAAAGTTAACAAAAATATACCGTCCAATAATCAAAAAATTATTGGGTTTTTTGTTATATTTGCGGATTAATAATTAATTCAATGGACTTATGGAAAGCTACAACTACATAGACCCACGAGCTGAAATCATCGACCAGATACAAGGTGATGAGAGGTTGCTTTGGGCTGATAAACCAGCAACTGGAATTAAATTTAGGTCAACTGATATTTTCATCACATTATTTAGTATATTTTGGCTTGGGTTTTCTGTTTTTTGGGTTTATATGGCACTTGATGCAAGTATATTCTTTGCATTATTCGGGACACCATTTATACTAGTAGGGTTATATTTATTGTTTGGAAGATATTTTTTCGATGCCTTATCTAGAAAAAATACTGTTTATGGGCTAACTAATAAAAGAATTATAAAGAAATCTGGTCTTTTCAAAGTTCATTATAAATCAGTATTTTTAGATACTCTACCCAGCTTATCATATACTGAAAAACCAGATGGAAGTGGAGATATTAACTTTGGTCATACGTTAGGTAGTTTCAAAAATAGTAAAGACATAAATAAAAGCGATTTCCCACTTGTGAGAATAGAATTTATCCAAAATGTTAGAAGCGTTCATAATAAAATAGCAGATGCTAAAAGCAAAGTCCGTAGTAATGAAGAAAAATTAGAAACAAAATGGTAAGAAAATGAAGATAGAAGCAAACAACCCAATTGATTACATTTCAAAATTGCCTGAAGAAAGACAAGTAGCAATGTCAAGATTGAGACAAACAATACTAGACAATTTACCCAAAGGATTTGAAGAAACAATGAGCTATGGTATGATTGGCTATGTTGTGCCGCATAGTATTTACCCAGACGGATATCATTGCACACCTGAATTACCTCTACCCTTTATGAGTATTGCATCCCAAAAGAATTTCATTGCATTATACCACATGGGTATTTATGCTGATAAGGAATTATATGATTGGTTTGTAGCCGAATATCCCAAGCATGTGAAAACTAAATTGGACATGGGTAAAAGTTGTATAAGGTTCAAGAAAATTGAAACTATACCTTATGATTTGATAGCTGATCTATGCACTAGAATGACTGTCAAGCAATGGATTGAATTATATGAAGAAAACGTAAAAGGATAAAAAATGAGTGTTGATTACCAAATACCAGCGAAAACTAGGATTGGACATGTTCACCTGAAAGTATCTAATCTTGAGCGTTCTTTAGAATTTTATTGCGGATTGCTAGGGTTTGAACTAGTTACGAGTTACGGTACTGAAGCTGCGTTTATATCTGCTGGTGGTTACCATCACCATATAGGTCTGAATACTTGGTTTAGTAAAGATTCTCCCCCATCTAGTATTAATAGTACCGGATTATTTCATACAGCTATACTTTACCCAACAAGAAAAGATTTGGCTATTATTTTAAGAAGATTGTTGGACGCTGAGTACCGATTAACTGGAGCTTCTGATCATGGGGTATCTGAAGCAATATACTTAGACGATCCTGATAAGAATGGAGTAGAGCTATATTGGGATAAGCCCAAAGAGCTTTGGCCCCACAAAGCCGATGGCTCTATAGAGATGTATACTTATAGGTTGGATTTAGATGATTTATTAAAGGAACTAGATTGATTTCGAATTAGAAAAGTAGGATTTTGAAAATGGCAGAACTAATTGGCGAAATATTTTGGGAAGTAATTAGAGTTATTTCTAAATCGATTGGAGTCGTTTTTATAAAAGTCATTACTTTTACGACTACCCCTATAAAAGAGATTTACGCAGATAAATCAAAGGATACAGCTGCATATATAATTGGAGCATTATTCTTCGTAGCTTTGATTACGATATTGATTTATTATACTAATAGTTAACGAAGGGATTGTGATGAATTATGATAAAGCTCTAGAAATGTATGGTAGTTTTGTAGATCAATGTCCAAGATTTGAAAGAAAAGGCAAGACTATGCCCTATACTTCTGCTAATGGGCACATGTTTTCCATTCTCAATAAAGATGGTGAACTTGGAATCCGATTTTCAAAAGAAGTTCAAGAAAACTATATTGAAAAGTATAACACTAGTATAATAAAGTCGCACGGTGCTATTATGAGAGGGTATATACTTATTACAGAATATATGATGAATGAAAAAGACTTGGTTCCCGACTTATTAAACGAAAGCTATGATTATGTAATGAGTTTGAAGAAGAAGTGATATGATAATCTGTCTTGCTCAAATTGCTTCTTTCAAAGGTGATATTCAAAAGAATATAGAAAAGCATATAATATATGTTAAGGAAGCAATCGAAAATAGAGCAAATTTGATTTGCTTCCCCGAGTTATCTATTACGGGTTATGAACCAGAATTAGCTGAGAGTCTATCCACTACGGTTGGAGATAATAGATTCGATGTATTCCAAGAGCTGGCTGATAGTGGAGCAATCACTATTTGTATTGGGTATCCTTTAATAGTTGAAAATGGAATTAATATCAGTATGCAGATTTTCCAGCCAAACAGCAGCAGACAAACATACTCTAAGCAATATCTACACTCAGATGAAAAGCCATATTTTGTAGAAGGTAAAGAGCAAATAATCATAGAAATTGAAGGCGTTAGAATTGCTCCTGCTATCTGCTATGAGTCATTAATTCCAGAGCATTTCGACAAAGCCAATGAAATGGGTTGCGATGTATATCTAGCAAGCGTAGCTAAACCAAATAATAACATAGAAAGAGCAAATAAATATTTCTCTCAACTTTCCAAGAATAAAAACATCCCAATTCTAATGGTTAATTCAATTGGCTATTCCGATAATTTTCTTGCCGTTGGAGGTAGTGCCGCATGGGACAGCACAGGAGATTTGATTAATTGTTTAAATTCGGAATGTGAGGGCTTGTTAGAGATTTCCATTTAATGAAATTCAATCTTTGAACACTATATTTAAAAACATTTGAGAACAACATGAATTGGATACTTTTAATAATAGCAGGGCTTTTCGAAGTCGGATTCGCTACCTGCTTAGGAATGGCGAAAGAGAAAACAGGCAATGAATCAACTTATTGGTTTATAGGGTTTTTAGTTAGTTTGGCTATCAGTATGTACCTATTGGTCAAAGCTACAGAAGGTTTACCAATTGGTACAGCTTATGCCGTTTGGACTGGAGTAGGAGCAGTTGGAACTGTGTTAATGGGTATAGTTTTATTCAACGAGCCAACGGATTTTTGGAGATTATTTTTCATTACTACACTAATTGCCTCTATTATTGGTCTAAAACTAGTATCAAATTAAATTCAAAAGTATGAAAATAAAATTTACTCTAATATTAGTTTTTATTTCGTTTTGCTCACTTGGGTGTCAAGAATCGCAACCTTCGTCTATAAACCTTAATAATTTATCAAATTATTTTGTTAATAGTCCAGATATTAAGTTAGATTTGCCACCAATTTTGAAAGAGATATCTGGGTTAACAATTTTAAATGATAGCACTGTTGTGTGTGTACAAGATGAAAAAGGTATAGTATTTATTTACGATATTCAATCGAATAGAATATTACGAGAGTTGGAGTTTGGAGGTGATGGTGATTATGAGGATATAGCCAAAGTGAACGATACTCTTTATATATTGAGAAGTGATGGAACTATTTTCGAATTTTCAAATTATTCATCTTCAACTTCAGATGTGAGAATATACGAAACAAATATACCCTCTAAAGACAGTGAAGGGTTGTGTTATGACAGTCAACACCATAGGTTACTTATAGGAACAAAAAGTAAAATTGAGGGGAACAGAAAAGGTATATTTAGTTTTGATTTGGTAACTAAGACATTGATTGATGTCCCTACTCTAATTTTTGATACTGATTTGCTAAAACCTAACGTAGAAAGCAAAGGTATAATCTTCGGCGGAAATAGAAAGTTCAAATTTAAGTTGTCTGCAATCTCTATTAATCCTTTAGATAGTAACCTCTATGTTTTATCAGCGAATGAGTATCTTATATTTGTGTTTGATTTTAAAGGCAATTTGTTGGAAGTTGCTGAACTTGACATTAATCTTCATTCAAAAGCCGAAGGTATAGCATTTTTCAACAACGGAGATATGCTTATATCAAATGAAGGTGTCAATTCTAAACCGAGCATTTTAAGATTCAAACCTAAATAATCTAAGAGTCACAAAAAAAAGTGATAATATTTTAAAAAACATTATCACTTCTTGAAATTAATATTTTTTTAATAGAATTAGTCCTCTATTCTTTCGTGAGTTTCGAAATCGACTTCGTTGATAATAGCGAAATCTAATACGAAATCAATCACTTTCTTAGATAAAATCTTAGTCAAGAAATTAGGGTTTTGAACTAGTATTTTTTTCATTTGTTCAGGATCTTGACCATATCTCTTTGCTTCTTTTTCTACTATCGGGTCAATATCATAATCTTCTAGTTCAATATTTTCATTTTCAATAATTTGATTTCGAACAAGTTCCCATTTGACTGATCTTTCAGCATTTGGTCTAAGTTGTGCATTAAGCTCATCATCAGTCATATTTAATTGCTCTGGACTCTTTTCGTATCTTTGTTTTACGTCTTGAATCATTTGAGTAAGAACTTGATTAACCAACTGCTCTGGGGCAGGTATTTCGTTTGAGTCAACTAGTGTCGAGACAATCTGATTTTCAACTAATTCGCGACTTTTTCTATCCCATTCATCTTGTAGATTGAAATTTACTTCATCTTGTAATTCTTCTGCTTTAGTAATTCTGCCACCAGTAACTCTTTCTACGAATTCGTCATCAAGTACTGCAGGTGTCAGTTTTTGAATTTTAGTGATAGTAACTTTGAAGTTTTTGTCTTTTATATTTGGGTTTGCATCTTCAGCAGTTGGAGTATAGTCAAAAGAATCACCAACTTTTGTGTTGATTATATTTTCTTTTAACTCAGGAAGTATATTTTTATCAGCAAGATAAACATCGGTTTCGTTTGACTCGCTTAACTCGCCGCCTTCGAGTATTTCAGCCATCTCTAATTTAACAACAAAGCTTTCGTCAGTAACTTGTTCTGCTTCTTCCAATTCGCCATTCTGAGCCAAAATATATTCTAACTCATCTTGTACTTCTTGATCTGTAACCGTGTGTACTGGCTCATCTATAGCTACACCCTTGTAATCTTTTAGTGTAATTGTTGGCAAAGTCTCAAATTCAATAATGTATTTAATACCTTTATCATCTTTATCAAGATTCTTTAAGGTCGGAGTACCTAAGACTTGAATATTTTCTTCTTGTGTGTAATTTCTGAATAAATCATTAATCAAATCCTGATCAGCATCAGCTTCTATACCTTTACCATACATTTTTTTAATCATTGATATAGGAACTCTCCCCTTGCGGAAACCCTCAAGATTCACTTTGGGTTGCATAGCTTTGTAAGCTTTCTCATAGTGGGGTTGTAACTCATCAGTAGTTAGCGTAATTGTTAATTCTCGAGTACACTCGTCTATTTTTTTTAACTCTTTTTCCAAGACTTTACCTTTATTGCGATTTTTGTTCAAAAATAAAAAGTGCTACTTCTGTAAAAAAGTAGCACGCAAAATTAATCTATTCTTATATAATATACTAAATTATGATAAATTTATATTATTAAAGAGTTTTGTCACCTGGCTTCCAACCGCAAGCAGTTAACTTTCCTGTTTGAAGAGCTTGAAGAACTCTGATAGTTTCTTCTGCACTTCTACCAACAGCTTCTGGATGAATAACAGAGTATTGGATAACTCCGTCAGGATCTATTATGTAAAGCCCTCTTAGCGCATAGCCCGTTGACTCTTTGTAAACTTCATAATTACGAGCATTTTCACCAGTGAAATCTGCTAAAAGTGGGTATGGCAAATCTTTCAAGTCTTCTTCATGAGTTCTCCAAGCCAAATGTGAGAATTTGGAATCAGTAGAACAGCCAATTACTTCAGTGTTCAATTCTCTGAATTTTTCAATGTGGTGACCAAAAGAAGCAATTTCAGTTGGGCATACGAATGTGAAATCTAGTGGGTAGAAATAAAACACAACCCATTTTCCTTTGTAATCTTCTAATGAAATATTTTTGAATGCTGTGTCTGGAGTTAAACTTGATGCAGGTCCACCAACTACGGCTTCACCCTTGAAAATTGGTGCTTTGTTTCCTACTAATAGAGACATATTGTTACCTTTATGTTTTAAAAAATGAAAAAATATCAAATAAATTTACACTAGAAACGAAAACTATAAACTTATAGTGTTCTGTTATTATAAAATTTGAATTTGTATATTTGCAGCCACAGAAGTTGGAAGAATAAAAAAAATAAGGTTTTTGATGCCAAAGTCATTAGTTATAGTCGAGTCTCCTGCTAAAGCAAAAACAATAGAGAAATACCTCGATGAAATAGAAAAAGGAAAGTTTATAGTTAAATCTTCAATTGGACATATTAGAGATTTGGCGAAAAAAGATATGTCGATTGATATTGACAACGGATTTGAACCAAAATATGAAATTAGTCCTGACAAGAAAAAAACTGTAACCGAATTAAAGAAACTATCAAAACAAAGCGACACTGTTTGGTTAGCTACGGATGAGGACAGAGAAGGAGAGGCAATTGCTTGGCACTTGCTCGAAGCTCTCGGATTAGACGAATCTAAAACAAAAAGAATAGTATTCAACGAGATTACAAAGAAAGCAATTCAAAAAGCTATAGAGAATCCTCGCTCAGTCAATAAGGAGTTAGTTGATGCTCAACAAGCTAGACGAATATTAGATAGATTAGTAGGTTATGAACTTTCGCCCGTACTTTGGAAAAAAGTAAAATATGGACTAAGTGCTGGAAGAGTACAATCTGTGGCGGTAAGGATAATAGTAGAAAGAGAAAGGGAGATAGAGAATCACAAACCTGAGATAACTTATAAGCTGGTTGGTGATTTTGTAACCGAAGGTGGTGAACTTTTCAAAGCAGAATTGAAAGAAAAATTTGAAAATAAAGAAGATGCTTTAGCTTATTTGAATTCGGCAGTTGGTCAAAAATTCTACATAAAAGATCTTAAAGTAAAACCAGGTAAGCGTTCACCTCAAGCTCCTTTTACAACTTCAAAGCTGCAACAAGAAGCTTCGGCAAAATTAGGTTTTTCTGTTAAACAAACTATGGTAGTAGCTCAAAAACTATATGAAGCTGGAATGATTACTTATATGCGTACGGACTCAACGAATCTGTCTGAGGATGCCATAAGTTCAGCTTCGAATTACATAACGTCTAATTTTGGCGATAAGTATTTGGAAAAAAGGCTTTACAAGACTAGCTCGAAAGGAGCTCAGGAAGCACACGAGGCAATAAGACCAACTGATTTGAGCAAACCAACCATCAACACAGGGAACAACGGTCAAGATAGACTATATGAGCTAATATGGAAAAGAACAATGGCATCTCAGATGTCAGATGCTCAACTTGAACGTACAACAGCAGACATTGGGTTTGCTAACAATGATACTGATTTTGTAGCGAAAGGCGAGGTAATAAAGTTCGATGGATTTTTGAAAGTTTATCCGGAAGTAAAGAAAGACGGCAAAATTCTTCCTGCTATGGCTAAAAATCAGAAATTAGAAGTAAGTGAAATAGTTGGTAGGGAAACTTTCAGCCGACCACCGGCAAGATATACAGAGGCCACTTTAGTGCGTACACTCGAAGAGATGGGTATAGGCCGTCCTTCTACTTATGCGCCTACAATATCTACAATTCAGAACAGAGAGTACGTAGAGAAAACAGATCGAGACGGTTACGAAAGAAAGTATGTGCAAATAGCACTGAAAGAAAACAAGGTAACTGAAGAAAAATTAACAGAAATAACTGGACAGGAACGGAACAAGCTATTCCCAACTGATGTTGGAAAAGTTGTAACTGACTTTTTAGTTAAGCATTTCACAGAAATTGTTGATTTTGATTTTACAAAGAATGTAGAAGAAGAATTTGACAAAATTGCCGAAGGACAAAGAAAATGGAATGAGATGATTTCTAATTTTTATACTGGTTTCCACGAAACGATAGAGAAGTCTGAAGATATAAGCAAAAAAGATGCGATAAACGCTAGGATGTTAGGTAATGACCCCAAGACGGGAAGACCAATTTATGCCCGAATTGGAAGATATGGAGCTATGCTTCAGATGGGAGAAAATGAAGACGAGGAAAAACCAAGATTCGCTTCACTAATGCCAAGTCAAAGTATAGAGACCATTACTCTTGAAGAAGCTTTAGAGATGTTCAAGTTACCAAGAGTAATTGGTCAAAACGAAGATGGCAAAGATATTAAAACAAATGTTGGAAGATTTGGGCCTTATGTTCAACTGGACAAAACTTATGCTTCGATTACTCATGAGGAAATTTTTACTATTACCTTAGAGGAAGCCATTCAAAAAATAAAGGATAAAATAGAGCAGAAGAATAAAAATAAAATCCAAGAATTTGATGATGGAATTAAAGTATTGAATGGTCGTTTTGGGCCTTATGTAACCGATGGTAAAGTAAATGCAAAGATACCAAAGGATAAGACTCCAGAAGATCTGACACACGAGGAGTGCAAAGCATTAATAGCCGAAGCTCCTGCGAAAAAAGGTAGAGGACGTACTACTAAAGCTGCTACTAAAAAGCCAGCAACAAAGAAACCTACTGCAAAGAAGAAGCCAGCAGCTAAAAAATCTTCTACAAAAAAGAAGTAAAGTTGGATAGTATTGACAAAATAATGAAACAAAGGAGCCGATTGGCTCCTTTGGTTTGTGTACTTTTATTTACTTTGTAATGATGAGTTTTTCTGATTTTATAATATTATTGTATTTGTCTTTAAATGCCTTTATAAAAAGTCCAGTATTCAAGTCATTTTCACTTTTTATTTTGCCTAAGTTATTTCCATTAAAGTCGTAGTAATCTATATAAGAAATATTCTCGTTGGTTGAGATATAATCTTCAATAGACGATTCGGGGTTTAATATTCTATGAACGTGATCAACTCTTTGTATCACTAAACAATTACCAAAATCATCGCATGAAACTCCAGAAATAGTACCACCATCTGTTACTGGTACACTTATAGAATCCCTTTCCCAATCAAACAAAATATCTGATGACCAAGGATTAATATTATATCTAGTTATGGCAATGTAGGAATTTCTATTTTTTGCAAATGTAACAAATTCATAATCTGGTTCACCAACATAAAGATTCGACCATGTCTTACCACCATCAGTGGTTTTATCTATACTAGGTGAGAATACTATACCTGTATCTACTTTTGTATAGTTAACTCCACATGAATAACCAAGTTTATTGTCTATGAAACTATGTTTAAAAGCAACATTTTTCCTATCATATAAGTCCCAAGTTTTTCCCCTGTCTTCTGAAATATAGGTAAATCCTAGTACTGAATCAGCAAAAAACTTTCTTGCAGAACACATTATATAATCGTCTCCTAACAATTCATAACCATTTAATAAAACTATCATTAGGTTCGGATCATCATTATAGTAAGGGGGTGGTAAGTAGCTTGATTTTAATTCTTTAGTGTCTAAGTCATAGTAATATAGAGTATCTATGCCTTTATATGTAAAAATATATTTATTTCCATAACTATCTAAATTAGAATAATTGCTTAGTGTGAATTTCATTTCAGAATGTAATGCTTTGACAGAATCCCAAGTTTCCCCATAATCTTTAGAGTAAACAAAATATCCATCTTCTCTAATAAAACTAATTACACTATTATCAGAAACGTGTAACCTTACAATTTGCTGTGCCATCTTTGGAATATCTTCAACACCTGTTGAATCCTGATAAATCATTTTCCAAGACTCACCAACATCTGTTGTTATCCAAAGAGCATATTCCCAAGTAATATTATCATTTCTTTTGGAATTAAAATAAGTCGATAGAATAAAAGTATCTTTTGAAAATGATTCTATTGCTTTTAAATCATATTGTTTACCAAACTCATATATCTTCTCCCAATTATTGTTTGCATATAAATGGGAGAAAGAAAAGATAATAGTAATGATTAGTGTTTTGTGAATAAGATTTATTTTATTCATATTTACCACCCACTGTGTGGTGTTTTGCTAATTAATTTCATTTCTTGCTAATTTAAAATAAAATAAAATGCAAGAAATATTTATAAAACAAATGTAATTTATCCACAGTTATAACAGAGTGTTACAATTGGGGTTAGAAAGACTTAGATTAGTAACATTTTAAGCCATTGGGCAGATTTATTAGTTGGTTTTGGATTGTATTAATTTAGAGTACATTCTAATAGCTGAATTATACTTTCGTTTCCTTCCATTTTCCTTTGCTGAAGAGCCAGAGAGTGAATAGACCGACGCCTATTTCGGAAATGAACATACCCCAGAATACACCAGATTCTTGCCAATCAAAAATAATAGCTAAGCTATAAGCGAGTGGAATCTGGAATAGCCAAAAGAAAACTACGTTGATTAATGTCGGGGTTTTAGTATCTCCAGAGCCATTGAATGCTTGTACTGATACCATCCACCATCCATAGATGAAATAGCCATAGGATACTATCTGTATCCATTCGGCACCCACGGCTATTACTCTTGCGTCATCAGTGAATAGTCTCATTAAATCTTCGTTATAGATGAAATAAACTATAGATACTAGCACTAGGAATATCATATTATAGAATCCGATTTTCCAGACCGATTTTTCTGCTCTATCGGGTTCTCCCGCCCCCAGATTTTGCCCTACTATCGTAGCGGCAGCATTCGATAAACCCCATGCAGGCATCATAGTAAACATCATAATTCTGATTGCAATAGTAGAGCCAGCTACAGTTTCAGCCCCCAATTCAGCTAATATTCTAATCAGAAATATCCAAGAAGTCATAGCAATTATCATCTGTCCAATGCCACCAAGTGAAGTTTTGACGATGTTTAGCATTATTTTTGAATCAAGATAAAGCTGAGAAATGGTTACCTTAATATGTTTACCACCTTTGAAAAGTACCCATAATTGTACTGCTACGCCAATACCTCGGCCTATATTAGTTGCCATTGCAGCACCCTCAATACCAAATGCAGGAATAAAACCCCAACCGAAGATAAGAAGTGGATCTAGTCCAATATTTATTATATTTGCTATCCATAGCACTCTCATCGCTATAGCGGCATCTCCTGCTCCACGGAATATCGCGTTTATCACAAATAGGAGAACTATTACGGCGTTTCCACCTAACATGTACTGTGTGTATTTGTAACCCTCATTTATACTCCAAGCATCAGCGCCCATTAGTGCAAGTAAATCTTTAGCATAGAAAATACCTCCTATAGTTAGTGGTAGTGCTGCAATAAGCCCAAGTATGATTGATTGAACAGCCGCTAAGCCAGATTCACTAGTATTTTTCTCTCCTGTTCTCCGAGCTATAATAGCCGTTACAGCCATAGATAGCCCCATAGCAACAGAGTATAGTATAAAAAGGTAAGTCTCTGTCAGACCAACAGTAGCTATAGCCGAAGCACCCAATTTTCCGACAAAATATATATCGACAACAGCAAAAGTGGACTCCATTACTAATTCTAGTATCATAGGAATTGCTAATAGAAATATAGCTTTTCGGATACTAATAGTTGTGTAGTCGGCTTCTGTACCTCTAATTGCATCTTTTAGATTCTCCCAAAAAGATTTCTTGACTATTGGCGAAAGGGACTCTAAATTCTGATTTTCAATATTCATCTAAGCATTTTTCAATTTTTCAATATCAAATTTAGTCATTTTTAAAAATGCATCAACAACTCTTGGTGATTTTTCTGGGTCAGCCATTAATTCACCTAATACTCTTGGTACAATCTGCCAAGATACTCCGAACTTGTCTTTTAGCCAGCCACATTTATCCTCTCTCCCACCTTCCTTCAACTTATCCCAATAGTAATCTATCTCATCTTGTGTGTCACAAGTAATAACGATTGACACACCTTCGTTAAATTGGAATTTGTGATCAGCAGAACTATCCATCGCCATCATAGTGTAGCCGTTAAGTGAAAATTGAGCATGCTTTACATTACCATCAATATCATCATCACCGGTATTGTATTTCAATATACCCTGGATGTTAGTATTGTCAAATATGGATGTATAAAAATTGATAGCTTGTTCAGCTTTACCGTTTTGCTCACCAACAAACATTAATGTCGGTGAAATTCTTTGCTCCGTATCTTGCTTTTCCCCAAGATAAAGCTGCCAATTAACGCCAAATTTATCTTCAACCCAACCGTAACATTCGCTCCAATCGTATTTATCAAGCGGCATAAGAACATTACCATTATAAGATAATAGTTCCCAAGCTCTTCGTATTTCATCTTTATTTTGGTAAGTAACCATGAAAGAGATTGAAGGGTTTATCTTATGCACATCACCCCCATTCAATCCCATAAATGTATGTCCTAGTATATCGAACATAACAGCAAGCGGATTTTCGGATTTAATAGCTGAATTTTCGAAAACGGAGCAGTACAGCTCCGCTGCCTTTTTTGCGTTACCGTCAAACCAAAGACAAGGGTGAAGGCATACACTCATTTTGAATCCCCACTATTTTCGCTAATTTCTTTTAGTTTGTTAAGTGCTTTAGGCCACATTGCAGAAAAATATTCATCATACTCGGGATAGGAGTCACATATAACTTCAACTTTAGTTTTATTACCGTCTGAATAGAAATAGTAATTTTCTAATCCACCTGACCATTTTTCGATTTCTTCACCAGTAGTGATTTCTTCGGTCCCTTTCAGTAAACCAAGATGCTCGATAGAGATAAATTTATTAGGTATGTTTTCTTTTATTCGGCTTACCATACCTTCTTCATTCCCTTCTGCATCACAACCAACAAATAAGATTTTTGAGCCTTTATCCCAACTACCTTTGAAGCTAGAAGTAGGGTTAAATTCTGCAGTCCATTGACTATAACTGTCTTTTGATATCATTTTAGAATACACTGTCTCGATTGGTGCATTAATATTAACATCAAACTTTAGTTTCACCCAATTTCTAGGAGTTTCCGAATAATTTTTAAATGAATTAAGTATACTTTGCCACCCTGCTTTTTGCATTTCTATTGGATTCTCATTTTCTGCTTCAAATGTAGAAATCAGTTCAGTTCCACCATCAATTTTAGTAAAAGTAGTCCAAACTTTTCTTCCATCATCCAATGTATAAACTATTCTTTCATGTTCATCAACTTCATTGTAAACACCACTAAAATCGAATCCGAACGAACCATCTTTCGCTTCCATTCTTGAGTTGAATCTACCTCCTATTCTCAAATCATTCTCAGCAGATGTTGTGTGCCAATCCTCAGAAGGAGCGTTCCATTTTATTATATGTTCTGGACCTGTCCATACATCCCAAACCTTCTCTATAGGTGCATTTACCTTTGCTTCTATTGTCACTAGTTCTTTTTTTGAATTTGCCATTTTTTTACTCCAAAATTGTATTAATCATAAATAAGACTTCACAAAATTCAACAAAATTTTATAATTTGCAACAGTGTAAATGCGACAATACTTAGGGCAATTTACGACAATTATCATATAATAATATAATCATGAAAAAAGTAAGTATAATAGTACCTGAAACTGCAGTTATAGAGGCTGTAGCAGACCCTCACTATTTGTTCCGTGCAGTCAATCAATTCCTAAAGCAACAAAGTAAAGAAAAATTATTCGATATAGAAGTGGTAGGTCTCAAAAAGCACATAGAACTTGAGAACAATCTCTATACTGTCAATGTAGATAGAACTATTGATGAAGTAAGCGAAACTGATTTGATTATAATACCCGCAATCAGCGGTGATTTTGGAAAAGCAATAGAAAAGAATTTGGAATATATACCTTGGCTTATTAATCACTATGAGAATGGGGCAGAATTGGCCTCACTCTGTGTTGGTTCATTTTTATTGGCTTCCACAGGTTTGTTAAGCAGTAAGAAGTGCTCTTCGCATTGGGTAAGTGCTAATCAGTTCAGAGCATTTTTCCCAGATGTCGAATTAGTAGATTATACTATAATAACAGAAGAGAACGGCATTTACTCAAGTGGTGGGGCCAATTCATATTGGGCATTACTACTATACTTAGTCGAAAAATATACGAATAGAGATACCGCAATATTAGCGGCAAAGTTCTTTGCTATTGATATAGATAGAGACAATCAGTCGAGATTTATGATGTTCGAAGGGCAGAAGAATCATGATGACAATCAAGTTTTAGAAGTTCAGAACATAATAGAATCAAATTTGAAAGATAGAATTACTGTTTCAGATTTGGCTGAGAAATCTTCATTAAGTAGGAGAAGTCTAGAAAGAAGATTCAAAAAGGCGACTAATAATACGGTACTCGAATATATACAAAGAATTAAAATAGAAGCAGCCAAACGCAGTTTCGAATTGAGCAGTAAGAATATAACTGAAGTAATGTATGATGTAGGTTACTCAGACGATAAAGCTTTTAGAACCACTTTTAAAAAAATAACTGGTATGACTCCTATTGAATATAGGAGTAAGTATTATAAAAATTAACATTTTAATTGTAATTACGTATATTAGTAAATCCATATACATGTATTAGATGCAAGATTCATAATGAAATTATTTAGACTGTTGACAATAATCTTTGTCTTTACATTTGTTACACTGAATGCTCAAGTAACTGATTTCCAGCGTGGTTTAGAAGCATTCAATGCTCATAAGTACGAGAAGGCATTTAAGCATTTGGTAAAATATGCTAGAGATTCTAATGATTGTGTTTCGCAATACATAGTTGGTTATTGCTATGCAGACTCTAGTCTCACTATAGCAAATGATTCTTTGGCTGAGCATTATTTATTAATGGCTTCTGAATTGAAATATGGCAGGGCAATGGGTTTGTTGTCAGTGCTCTACTTCAAGAAACAAAGCTATGACAAGCATTGGACAATAATGTCTTACGTTTGGGCTGAGTTAGCGGCTTATTACGACCCTATACAAAGTGTTAATTCACGGAGACAAGTAATAAAAGAATCGCTTGACGAAGAGGAAATCAAAAAGGCAGAAGCGATAATTGCTGAGAAAAAGAAATTACTTGATCTGATAGAAATATGTATGTAAAAAAATAGGAGAAACTTACGCATCTCCTAATATTATTTATCTATTCATCAATTTTAAATGTAAACTTACCGTCTCCATCTGTATCAACAATTATAGTACCATTATCTTTTATTAATCCTGAAAGTACTTTCAACGAAAGCGGATCAGTTATTTTCTTCTGAATTGTTCGCTTAATAGGACGAGCACCATAATTAACATCATAGCTAATCTCTGCTAACCATTTCAAGGCCTCATCGGTAATCTCTAATTTCAGATTTTGCTTCGATAATCTTTCTGCTAATATATTGAATTGTAGTTTTGCAATATTCGCCACTTCCTCTTTGAGTAATGGCTTGAACATAACAACTTCATCTATTCTATTAAGAAATTCTGGACGCATTACCTGCTTCATTTTCCCCACTATCTGCTCTCTTGCCTCTGCTAATAGGGTTTCTCTATTGTCTGAGTTCATCTCCCCCATTTTACTGGTCAAGTACTCTGTACCTAGGTTTGAAGTCATAATAATAATCGTATTCTTGAAATTCACTGTTCTGCCCTTGCTATCAGTCAATCGACCATCATCAAGAACTTGCAACAAGATATTGAAAACATCGGGATGAGCTTTCTCAATCTCATCGAGCAAAATTACGCTATATTGCTTACGGCGAACGTTTTCTGTTAATTGTCCACCCTCGTCATAGCCCACATAGCCAGGAGGTGCACCTATCAGACGAGTTACGGAGAATTTATCCATGTACTCACTCATATCCAAACGGATAATTGCATTCTCATCATCGAATAGATATTCGGCTAATGCTTTCGCTAATTCCGTCTTACCAACGCCAGTGGTACCTATGAAGATGAATGACCCAATAGGTCTATTCTCATCTTGCAAACCGGCTCTAGAACGACGAATTGCATTAGATACAGCAGATACTGCTTCTTCTTGGCCCACAACTCTTTCGTGAAGTAAATCCTCCATTTTGAGTAACTTTTGCTTTTCGCTCTCTATCATCTTTGAGACAGGTATTCCGGTCCATTTGGATACTATTTCTGCTATGTCCTCTTCGGTAACTTGTTCTTTGAGTAGGTGGCTGTTTTTTTGCAGTTCTTCTAATTCCTCATTAGCTTTAGTTATTTTTAATTCTAACTGATGAATTTTGCCATAGCGGATTTCGGCAACTTTATCTAGATTGCCTTCTCTTTCGTATCTGTCGGCTTCTGTTTTTAGTGCGTCTATTTCTTCTTTGAAAGCTCTAATTTCTTGTAGTTTGCCTTTCTCAGATTCCCATTTCGCTTTTAATATATTTCGTGTTTCTTTTAGATTTGATAGCTCTATTTCTAGCTCTTTTAATCTATTTTTAGTAGAAGTACTCATAGTTATTTCTTCTTAGTTTTAATCTGTATGCTCTAAGACGTTTTTGAAGATGAATAATTTTGAGATAATTATGCTAGGACAGCTATAATATCTAATGTACCTCTTCCGAATATTCCAAAATATCTCCGGGTTGGCAATCAAGTGCTTTACAAATGGCTTCCATAGTACTAAAACTGATAGCTTTAGCTTTACCTGTTTTAAGAATAGACAAATTAGAAATAGTAATATCTACTCTGTCAGATAATTCATTTAACGATATTTTCCTTTTAGCCATCATTACATCAAGGTTTACTATTATAGGCATAATTACACCGTCATTTCGTTTTCTGATTGGAGTTCTACTTCTCTTCTTCCATCTGAGATTTGATAAATGGAATGCGTGGAGCCAAAAAGTAACCTGTTAGACTTGCAAAAAGAATCGGTATGAAATAGGTGAATCCTGTAAGTGTAGAGATAAGTATCGTTGTACTCATTGGCGTTCGGGTAACACATGAATTAATAGCCGCCATACAGCTAACAATTGTCAATGAAAGGTTGACAGAAGGTAGAAATGAGTGGATAATCAATCCGAGTGTAGCCCCAGAAAAGAATAATGGAATAATAAAACCTCCCCTCCATCCTGATGTTACTGTTAATGCGATTGCTAATAACTTAAATAATAGGATTGTACTTAGTAATTCAAGTGTGAAGTTTCCTTCCAGCAATTCATTTATTTGATGATGTCCAAAATAACGAGTAATCGGATAAAAATAAGAAATACACCCTAATAATATTCCTCCAATTAATGTATTAATATAAATAGGAGCTTTTAGGAATGAAAAAGCCAATTTGAGTTGTCTTGTTACTATTATAAAAATCCATCCAAGTAAAGTGGCACCTATTGCAAATAAGACGGCGTATAAAAAATCAAACTTATCATTCATTTCGTAGTTCGGTATTTGCCAAATAGGACCAATTCCAAGATGAACAATTATTGCAAATATAACATAGCTAAAACAACTAGCTACGAAAGCAGGAATAATTGCTTTGTAATATTCTACAGCGTATTTATGATGTAATATTTCTAAAGAAAACAGACTGCCACCCAATGGTGCTCCGAAAAGTGCGGTGAAACCTGATGCCATTCCGGCAATGCTCAGTGAACGCATATCTTCACCTTTTAAGCGGAATAGTTTTCCCATCCAAGAGCCAATAGATCCTGTTACCTGTACTAATGGGGCCTCTGGTCCCAGACTTCCACCCGAACCAACACAAAGCAATGATGATAGAATCATAGATGTATTGTTTTTAGGGTCTAATTTTCCATTCTTAAACCTAATATTGTTTACGATTAGTTGTATTTCACCAGGGTCTCCAATTTTGTGAATTACGATACCAGCCAATAACCCAGCTGAAGCCATTACTGGAATCACCTGCCAGCCTTTGAAAAATGAAATTGCTTCAGTTATTAATTCCAGAACAATCCAATATCCACCTGCTGTAATGCCTCCTATTAATCCCAATAATGCCCACAAAAAAACCATTCTGTTGAATACGAAGGGAGTAAAATTTATTGGTTGGTCTAGTATGTTTAAGTACTTAATTAACTTTTTTCTTCTTTTTAGTCGCATTGAACTACTTACTTTCTACAAAGTTGATTCTAACAAAACCCAACTTAAAAA
>JAGQWJ010000026.1 GCA_020437395.1 Ignavibacteriota bacterium
AAGGATTCTGTTGTGGGGCTGGTGGTGCTAGAATGTTTATGGAAGAAACAGAAGGTAAACATATCAACATAGAACGTACAGAAGAATTATTGAGTACAGGAGCTAAGACAATAGCTCTTAATTGCCCATTTTGTATGACTATGATTAATGATGGAGTTGGAAGTACGGGAGCAGAAAATATACAAGTTAAAGATATTTCAGAAATACTTTTAGAACATATAGAAGCTAACCATAAGGATTGATATGTCAGTAAAGAATATAATTGGTTCTTTATTTATCCTGTTTGGGATTGGGTATTTATTGAATGCTTTTGATGTATTAGATTTTAATATTGGATATTTCTTCTATAAATGGTATCCTTTGCTAATTATATTGTTTGGTATCCATCTATTATCGAATAAGAAATTTATATTTGGTTCTATTGTCTCAATTTTTGGTTTATTATTACAACTTGAACAACTAAATGTAGTTGATGTAAATATTTGGCAATTAGTATTTCCTTTTGCACTTGTTGGTATAGGCATTAATATGATAGTCAAGAAGAATAAACATAGTCCAAGATCATTAAATGATTTTAGGGTCGAAAAAAACTTCGAGATAAATAATGTATTTAGTAGCGACGAAAGAAATGTTAATTCTTCTTCTTTAGAAAGGGGAGAAGTATTCTCTTTGTTCGGAAGTGCAACAGTTGATATGTCTAATTCAATAATATCTGATAATAATTTTTATTTAGAAATGACAGCGATTTTCGGTTCAATTGATATTAGATTACCAGAGGATTGTAGAATAGAGTTAAAAGGAACTCCTATATTTGGAAGTATAGATGATAGATCGAAATCCAATGCCATTTCTACTAAAAAAGTAGTCTTAGATTGTACTTGTGTCTTCGGTGGAATTGATATAAGAAATTAAGTGTAATTGCTGATATTACAAGCGTTTAAACCAAATTTTATAGATATTTTTGTCCTGTTTCTAGATACCCAATCATAAATCGGATTTGCTAAAAATACTATAACAGGGTTACTCAGTATATAACCAAGAGGTTTGTAAATACCTCGCATTCTCTTCATTGTTTCGAATACTCCCTTAGAACGGTTATATAGCTTACCATCTTTAGTTAATAGGAATAGTGATTTTGAAGTTCTTTCTTCGTTCAATTCATTATGTAAATCTTTGAGATTTAATATTTGATATGGTTTAACATCTATTGAATTATCAATAGAACGCTTAAGTACAAACTCTGATGAGTAAGTACAAATTCCACAATCTCCATCAAATATTAGTAAATCATTCATTTTATAGCACTATCCGCAATATCCCTACGATAATATTTATTTTCAAAGTCTATTCCTTCAGCTAAATTATAGGCATTCTCTTTAGCTTCTTTTAATGAATTTGCTACAGCAGTAATTCCCAATACTCTGCCACCACTATTCACTATTTTATTGTTTTCAATTTTAGTACCAGCATGAAATATAAATCTATCCTTAAGGGATGAATTATTTTGAAGTCCTTTTATTTCAAATCCTTTATTGAAATTCTCCGGATAACCTTCAGAAGCTAAAATAACTGTACAAGCATACTTATCTTTTTTTATACTTATACAATTTTTCTCTAGTGAACCTATAGAAGCAGTATAGAATAATTTTGCTAAATCTCCCTCAATAAGAGAAAGAACTGATTGGGTCTCTGGATCGCCAAATCTTACATTAAATTCTATAACAAATGGTTTATTATTAACTATCATAATTCCAACAAATAGACAACCAATAAACCTATTTTTACGAGATTTCATACCTTTCAGTACTTGGCTTACAATCTTAGTTTTAACATCTTCCAATATTTTGTAGTCAACAAATGGAGTAGGGCTGAATGAACCCATACCACCAGTATTAAGACCTAAATCACCATCTTTTGCTCTTTTATAGTCTTGCGATGGAGGAAGTAGAATAAAGTTCTCACCGTCGCAAATTGCGAAAATTGATGCTTCTACACCGTCTAAAAATTGCTCAATAACAATTTTCTTACTTGCCTCACCAAATTTTCCCTCAAAAAAATCTTCAGCAATCTGTTTTGCTTCATTCTTATCATTGGAAATATAAACTCCTTTGCCACCAGCTAAACCATCTGCTTTGATTACAATTGGTAAATCACTATTTTCAATATATCTAAAACAATCACTAAGATCCTTTGATTCAAATGTTTTGTAAGATGCTGTAGGAATATTAAATTCATCCATAAATTCCTTTGCAAATGATTTAGATGATTCTAACTGAGATGCATATTCACTTGGACCAAAACAATTTATTCCATTCTGTCTGAGTTTATCTGCTATCCCCATTGCTAATGGTTGTTCAGGCCCAACAACTACTAATTTAATTTTTTCGTCTTTACAAAAGCTTATTAATAAATCTTCATTATTTACATCGAATTGCACATTCTGAGCAATTTGTTGGATACCAGGATTCCCAGGATTACAATATATGTTATTACTATTATCTGATTCGTATAATTTTAAACAAAGGGCATGTTCTCTACCGCCACTACCTATTACTAATATGTTCATATTTACTTTTATTCTAATTTTAATTATCAATTGTATCGAAATTAACAAAAAAAGTCATTTTTGAACTATATATTATGAAATTATAAATCTAATTTATTAACAAATAAAAATATTATCTTTGTTATAAATAATTATGTTAAAAATAGATTAAAGAAAAAAATAATCAAATGGAAACGGTAAAAGTCATAGAGATTGCTGGAACAGTGTCTTTCAGCATAGCGGGTGCATTTGCAGCTATGGAGAAAAGATTAGATCTATTTGGAATTTTTATTGTTGCCTTTGTTGCTGCATTAGGTGGAGGGACGTTACGCGATGTATTAATAGGTGACCTACCTGTAAAATGGATGTTAGATATGAATTATGGATTAATTGTATTGCTTAGTACAATTGCAGCTTTATTATTTACAAGAGTAATTCTTAATTATCACAAAATATTATTGTTGTTTGATTCAATTGGTTTAGGATTTTTTACTTTAGTAGGAATACAAACCGGCATAACATTAGGATTTTCTTCAATAACTTGTATCGGTTTAGGAACAATGACTGCCTGTTTTGGTGGGGTAATCAGGGATATTTTACTTAATAATATACCATTAATTTTCGAAAAAGAGATATATGCCACAACATGTATTACTGGTGGAGTTTTATTTTTCATGTTGAGGTATTTAGAAGTTTATCAACCTTATAACGAAATAATTTGTCTTCTAGTAATAGTTTTATTCAGATTATTAGCAGTCAAATATGATTGGCAATTACCCTCCCTTTGGAATCAAAGAAACTTATAAAATCAGTGTTTATTCAAAAAATAGTAATTAGCCAAGAAAATGAGTGATTTAATTAATGAAATTTATGTTTAAAATAAAAAACTGAGATATTAAGTATAATATTATTATTAATATAGATACTGTTGAAAAATAACTACAAAAATAAAATGAATTTATGTGTCAAAATGACTTATTTTCTTTAATTTGGTAACAAATTATTTAATTAGATAAAGAATAAAAAACATGGCAAAAGCAGATAAACAAAGTAAAGTAGGGGTTGAAATCAACCCGGATAAGATAAAAGCAGTAAATTTGGCAATGGATCAGATAGAACGGCAACATGGAAAAGGTTCTATTATGAGGTTGAGTGACCAACAAGTTGTTGATGTTGAAGTAATTCCGACTGGATGTATTTCTTTGGATGCGGCAATAGGTGTAGGTGGAATACCAAGAGGTAGAATTATAGAAATATTTGGTCCAGAATCTTCTGGTAAAACTACTGTTTGTTTACATGTGATTGCTGAAGCACAGAAGAAAGGTGGTTTAGCGGCATTCGTAGATACAGAACACGCTTTAGATATAAACTACGCACAGAGATTAGGTATAGATTTAAATAATCTATTGCTATCACAACCCGAATTTGGTGAGCAAGCCTTAGAGATAGTAGAAACTTTGGTAAGAAGTGGTGGGGTAGATGTAGTAGTCGTTGATTCTGTTGCTGCTTTGACTCCAAGAGTTGAAATTGAAGGCGATATGGGCGATGCACAAATGGGTTCTCAAGCTCGTTTGATGTCTCAAGCAATGAGAAAGTTAAATGCGGCAATAGGTAAATCAAAAACAACTGTAATATTTACTAATCAATTGAGAAGCAAAATTGGTGTTATTTACGGTAACCCAGAAACTACGACAGGTGGTAATGCACTGAAGTTCTATGCTTCTGTTCGATTAGATATTAGAAGAAAAGAAGTTCTAAAAGATGGTTCGGATATTATTGGCAATAGAGTCAGAGTTAAAGTACTTAAAAATAAAGTAGCTCCTCCTTTTAAAGAAACTGAATTTGATATAATGTACAATGAGGGAATCTCAAAAGTAGGAGATTTGGTTGATGTTGCTACTGAGCGTGGTATTGTTGCAAAATCGGGATCTTGGTACACATTTAACGAAGAAAGAGTACAAGGTAGAGATGCTTTGAAAAAATTAATCTCTGAAGACGAAAATTTATTCGAGAAATTAAAATCAAGTGTAGTCGAATTAATTAGCCCCAAAAAGAAAAAAGAAGATAAGTCTGAATAAAAATAAAATTGTAGAATGCACAAAGTTTACTCGATTAAGAAAAAGAAATACTCTAAAAAGTATTTCGTAAACTTTGTTGATTTTACTTTTGAATCCATCGAATTAGATATAGACATTATTACTAAGTATTGCATAACCGTAGATTCAGAATTAGATGATGATACTATAGCAGAAGCTATGGATAGTCAGCAGTACAAAAACGTGAAGCTCGCTGCTTATAATTATGTCTCATACAAACCTCGTAGCGAAACTGAAGTCAGAAGAAAGCTAGAAGAAAAGAACTTTGGTATTAATCATATTGACTATGCGATTAGCTTTCTTTATGAATTCAAATTGCTAGATGATGAAGAATACACTAAAACTTTTATTCTAAATTATATAAAGCGCAATCCATCTGGAAAATTCAAATTAAAACAAGAACTGAGGAAAAGGGGGATAGAGGAGAATCTCATTTCAAAATCAATAATAAATAATTATCCCAATAATGATGTTTTAGAATTAGCTAAAATAGCAGCTGATAAACATCTAAGAAAGGTTGCTCATAAACCAAAAGAAAAACAAAAGAATCTAATTATAGACTTTCTTTCTAGAAGAGGATTTGAGTGGGATATAATCTTAAAAACAACAGAAAATTTATTTCAATAAAAAAGCCGGTTTAGACCGGCTTTTTTAAATTAAATAATGTAATTTATATTTATTTTTTCATCCAGAAAGTCTCTTGGAAATCATCACATTTCTCTATATTCCAAGTTATTTCAATAGTTTTGTAACCATCCTTTTCTATGATTACTGTGTATTTACCTTTACAGAGTTCTTTGGCTAATAACTCACCTTCATTATCCGTAGTCTTTTTCTCTAAAACTACCTTACCGTTTAGTTTTAAAGTTACTTTAGCACCTTCAATTGCTTTTTTACTTTCATTATCTTTAACAATGAACTTTAAGATTGCTTCGCAGCAATCATCTTTTGACTTTAAAGACTTATCATAATTTAAAACTTTATTACATCCTAAGTCAAATTCGAATTCATAACCTTCGAAACCTTCTGCAGAAATTGAAAGACTGTAGTCATTCCCTTCACAAAGTTCTTTGAATTCAACATATCCATCGCTATTCGTTTTTAATTCTTTTAGCTTATTTTTTCCTTTCCAAAGTCTAACAGACGCATTTTTGATAATATTGCCTTTGTCATCTTTTACTTTTACTTTTACAATTCCTTCGCAGCAGTCATTGTCATTCTTTTCAAGAGTTTGCTCCAATGTTTTTTCTTCATGACACCCAACTTCAACCTGTACTTCTTTATTAGAATAACCATCTTTCTTATATACAATAGTATATTTTCCTTCACAAAGACCATCAAGAACAGCTTTCCCGTTTTCAACAACAGGATCCTCAATCAGTTTACCATCTTTGTAAAGATAAATCTTCGTTCCATTTAGTATGTTTCCATCTTTGTCTTTTGGTTTGAAAATCAGAACTCCATCACAACAATCGTCATTCTTATTCATCCAAAACGTCTCTTGGAAATCATCACACTTCTCTATGTTCCAAGTTGTTTCTATTGTCTCATATCCATCTCTTTCAATTATAACAGTATATTTTCCTTTACAAAGTCCATCTTCAATTACAATACCATCTGCATTCGTTGATTTCTTTTCAAATATTACTTTACCATTTAGTTTTAAAGTTATTTTAGCATCTTTTAAAGCATTCTTTCCATTCTTATCTTTTACGATAAATTTGAGAACAGCTTCACAGCAGTCATCGTTATTTTTTTCAAGAGTATGTTCAAGAGTTTTTTCTTCATCACATCCAACTTCAACTTGTACTTCTTTATTGGAGTAACCATCTTTCTTATAAACAATAGTATATTTTCCTTCACAAAGACCGTCAAGCAAAGCTTTTCCGTTTTCAACAACAGGATCCTCAATCAGTTTACCATCTTTGTATAAATATATTTTCGTTCCATTTAGTATGTTTCCATCTTTGTCTTTTGGTTTGAAAATCAGAACTCCATCACAACAATCGTCATTTTTATTCATCCAAAATGTCTCTTGGAAATCATCACATTTTTCTATGTTCCAAGTTGTTTCAATAGTTTTGTAACCATCCTTTTCTATGATTACTGTGTATTTACCTTTACAAAGCTCTTTAGCTAAAAACTCACCTTCTTTATCCGTAGCTTTTTTCTCTAAAACTACTTTACCATTTAGTTTTAAAGTTACTTTAGCACCTTCAATTGCTTTTTTACTTTCATTATCTTTAACAATGAACTTTAAAATTGCTTCGCAACAATCATCATCATTTTTTTCAAGAGTTTGCTCCAGAGTTTTTTCTTCATCACACCCAACTTCAACCTGTGCCTCTTTATTAGAATAACCATCTTTCTTATAAACGATAGTATATTTTCCTTCACAAAGACCGTCAAGCACAGCTTTTCCGTTTTCAACAACAGGATCCTCAATCAGTTTACCATCTTTGTATAAATATATTTTCGTGCCATTTAGTATGTTTCCATCTTTGTCTTTTGGTTTGAAAATCAGAACTCCATCACAACATGTATCTTCCTTAGATTCAGTTTTTATCATTTTGAAATTCAATGATAATGTCTCATCACAGTTCTCAATATTTACAAGTTCTTCAATTACTTTAAAGCCATCTTTAGCAAGTCTGAATTCATATTCTTCTAAACAGAGACCAGTGAATTTTACTGTACCATTCTCATCCGATTTCCCCTTTTTAAGGACTTTCATCTTTTGACGAACTTTTACTTCTACATCTTTAATTGTGTTTCCATCTTCATCTTTAATTGTTAATTCTGCAGAACCGCAACAATCATCTTTATCTTCTAATGTAACCGTACCATTTTCTTTATCATTTATATCACCGTATTTGAACTCTTTGGTGTTATATAGAGGATGGGATATTGAAATTAGAAGATTCTCCGTTGAAACAGAAAGATTTTCGAAAGTAATTAATCCATTCTCATCTGATGTATCAACTGCAATGACATTATTATTATCAATTTCATTAATACTTACTATTGCATTAATAATGGGATTATTATCACTATCAACCAAATTAGTTGAATAGTTGATATCAATATTAGAAGGACTATTTGGTTGATCTTCCTTACAAGAGTTAAACAACAATAGCGAGAAGAATGATAAGATTAAGATTCGTATCATAGTTTTCATAGTGACCTCAATAAATTATTAAAATAGTTTTACAAATATACATTAATAACAAATTAAAAAGGAATTTGTCACATTTTAATTAACAATATTTCTAGTAGAATCTTGAAAGCTATTAACTTCATATATTTCAAGTGAATCTATTTTTGTAGTGGGAATATTATTTCTTTCTGGATAAAAGAAATCAAGTAACAACTCTTTAGCAATTGGAGCGCACACTCTACCACCCCATCCAGCATTTTCTACCATCACAGCCATTGCAATCTTAGGGTTCTCTTTTGGTGCAAAACAAGTAAACCATCCGTGATCTTTACCATGAGGGTTTTGAGCTGTAGATGTTTTACCACAAACATCTATTCCATTAATCCTTGCATTGGAAGCCGTTCCTCCGGGAGAATTAACTACTTGCCACATACCTTCTTTAACAACTTCAATAGAATTACTCTTTAAATTCAAATTTCTTTGGCTGTATTCAATATTTTGAAAAGTCCTCGTTTCGTGATTATAAATCTTGCTAACAACATGTGGTTGTATCCAAGTGCCGCCATTTGCTATTGCTGCAATATAAGATGCCATTTGAACCGGAGTTACGAGTATTTCACCTTGTCCAATACCAAAGTTCATAAGCATCCAACCTGGAATATTGTTGCCAAATCTTTTTTTCATTGTTGATAAATCTTGAAAATTACCGAATTTCTCGCTTGGTAAATCAATACCAGTTATTTGACCAAAATTCAGCTTCCTACCATAGTTAATTACATTTTCAGCACCGAGTTTTAATGATAGTTGGTAAAAGAAAGCATTACAAGATTTTTTTATAGCAGTTTCTACGTTTATACTACCATGATGACCTAAACATTTAAAAAATCTATTACCATATTGATAACCGCCTTTACAAAATAATTGCGAAGATTTTGTAATAATACCTTCTTCTAATCCTGCTAAAGCAATCAACATTTTCCAAGACGAACCAGGTGGGTATTCACTATTGACTGTTCTATCCAAAAATGGTTTATCTTTATCATTTAATATTGAATTATAATATTCAGCAGATATTTTACCACTAAACTCAGTCAAATCATAATTCGGTGAACTAGCAATAGCAAGGACTTGGCCATTTGAAGGGTTAATAGCGACTATTGCACCTCGTTTGCCTTCTAATAATTTTTCAGCTTTTGCTTGTAAATCAGAATCTACACTTAAGTATAAGTCAAAACCATTTTTGGATATTTTATCTTTCTTCCCATTATCATATTGAAAAACTTGTTGTCCAAATTTATTAACAGCAACAAACTTAACCCCTTCACTGCCTTTTAAAAGCCCTTCATATTCTTTTTCTATTCCTTGCTTTCCAATCACATCACCTGGTCTATAATATTGATGGAGTTCGAGTTCTTTAGGCGAAATTTCTTTCGTGTACCCAAGTAAATGTGTCATATAAGCTTCAGACTGATAAAGACGCTTAGATTCAATTAAAACATCTATACCTCTTAAATATTCTGAGTATTCTTCAATACCTGAGATTGTCTCTAAATCTACATCTTTCTGAAATTTTACAGGTAAAAACTGTGAAAATTCTTTGTACTTTTCAATTGATTTTCTTAATTCAGTGCTATCTATATCTAATAATGAAACCAGTAATGGAAATGATTCTTCTCTCCAAAGATTGGGAGTAAAACTTAAAGCAAATGAGGATTTATTATGAACTATTAGCTTACCTTTTGAGTCAAAAATATTGCCTCTAAATGGTTCTTGAATTATTTGTTTAATTGCTTGTGCTTCACTCGCTTCTTTGTAAATTAGCCCTTTTACTATTTGAAGGTGTGCAAGTTTTAATGTATAAAGTGAACAAATCAAAATAACTATTACTTTGAATATTCTTATTCTAGATTTAGATATAAATTTATCAGAATAGTTATTATCCATTTTCTAATTCAAAACCTTGTTTTTATAATTAACTTCAACATAATTTACCAAAAAGAATAGAATTGCATTAATAATTAATGTATCTCTAAATATAAAAGTCATTGTAAACATACCAGTTATTAATAGTGAAATTACTGATAAAAAAGTCCCAATCATAAGTATTTTATAGAATATATCAATTTTTAATTTAATACTATAAAAAATAGATTTGACAAAAATAACTCCAAATAACCCGAAAAACATTAATGTTAGTGGAATACCAATCCTAAAGAAAAAATGAAGAAAACTGTTATGAATAACAGATGAGTAATTCATTTTCCCCGTTATTGGATTTCTAAAAGTAAATAAGGCTCCAAACCCTTTTCCAAGGAACGGAGATTCCTTAATTTTTTCTACAACTACTTTCCATTCTTCAAATCTAGAAATTGCAGAAATATCTTCAACTCCTTGTGATGTAGATTCGAATCTTGATTGAATTGCCCAGACAACAAATTTGAATATATCCCCAAAAAATATGGAGGCAATAATATAAGCGACTAAAACTGAACCAACAAAATAAGAAATAAACCTTATTTTTTCTTTAGTGTTCAATAATATAAATATTATCAATATATTAACAAATGCTGCAGCCCAAAATATTCTTGCGAATGTAGATGTTAATGCACCGAGCGTTAATATCATTATTATGGCAACTAAAAATCTATACTTAGTTTCCTTTTGATAGAAAACGAACAAACAACTAAAAGTACTTCCAATAACATACATATAAGTATTATTTCTTATTGTTGACCCTACTTCATAGGCATAAGTAATATTTGAAAGTATTTGTTTGTAAATATAAAACTGTAATAAATCAGCAAACAGTAAAGTTATTGTAAATATTATTAGTAACCTTACTACATCTTTGTGTGTTGTAAAGTATTTTTTCATTGGAAAATATAATAACATTAAAGATAGTAATGAAAACTCTCTTATCCATTCAAAAAATACAGTACTTTCATATAATACATTGATTAAGGTTAATGTAGTTAAGATAAAAAAGGAAAAGAAAAACCATTCAGTTTTAGTATTTATTAATTTCTCCTTTTTTATGAAAATCTGCCAAATAATCCATAGGTATAGGAAAATGTTTAGGTAGATAGAAAATACAATATCAATCGCACTAACGCCACCACCAGTTGTAGAAGAAAAAACACCAGAAACTAATACAACTGAATAAATCCACAATTTAGGATTATAAATAATTAATGTAATAAATAGGGTAGATAGTCCTAGAATAATAAATATAATTGGTGTCCCAGTCATACCAATTGATATATTTAGTATAAACATAGAAACTAGTCCAGCTATCAAAATAATCAAATATTGATAGAAGGAAAATGCTGAAGGATTATATTTATTTAATTTAAGACCACCAACTTCTAACATTTGAATTCTATTGGTTTTGTTGGAAATATTTTAGTCTAATTTTTAGATTATTGAACATATTCAATATTAAAACTAAAATAATCGAAGCAATAAAAGAACCCGCGAAAGTTCCTAACACTATATATGATCGCTTTGGCCTATCCTTATTTTCAGAAGGAATTGCACTATCAACTACAAATAAATAGTTGTTATTAGTTACCAAATCTAATTTGGTTTTTTCTAATGTTGGCATAAGATAAATTTTCATTTTCGAATGGGCTTCATATTCTGTATAAAGTCTCATATACTCCATTCCTACCTTACTTACATCATTCAACGAGAAATTACCAATTAGCCCTGGTTGAGTCTTTGACTTTTCTAATTTCTTCCTAGTTTCTACAACGTAATCTTTAAGCATCTTGGTGTAGGGATCATTTTCACCTAATTTGTTTTTAGTTATTTCGTATTCAGTCTCAGCCTTCATAACCGTAGCTGTTAAGTCAGAAAGCGCTTCACTATATACAGATGCTTGATCTTCGGGCGAAAAAATTTGATACTTTTTAGAATATAATGATAAAGAATCGCCCAATCCTTTTATAACACTATCTGTATGTTCTATTCTTTGTTCAAGATATTTAATATTTGCTGCAGCTTCTTTTTTATTCATTGCAATTGCCTTAGCATTTACTATATCTACATAGTCATTCGCCATTTCTGCTGCTTTAACAGGATCAGTATCCCAAACTGAAAATTCAATGTTCCCTTCTTTATAATTGACTATCTCAACATTACTTCTAAAAATTTTTCTTGTTAACTCCCTACTGTTATTTTTAACTTTGTAAGCTTTAATCAAATCATATTTGTTTACCATAGAATCCAATACAGTTCTACTTTCCATCAATACAGATAAGTCATAACTTTGTCCACCTGCACCACCTCCTGATACTTTTGTAATTCCAAAATCTTTCAATTTTGATGAGATGCCACTTAATGCACCTCCCAAAAGACCGTCTGCAGAATTACTAGGTGGTACCACATTAACTGTAGATTTGTATTGAACATCCATATTCATAGCGTAAAAAATGGAGCCAACTGTTAAAGCAAATGTAAAAATAATTATAATCCATTTGTGTCTTAGCAATGTGGCTAATACTTCTATACTTTCATTTTCTCTTATAATCATATTTATTATATTTTAATGATATTTAACTAAAATCTAAAATTTATTTGTTAATCTCAACATAAGGAGGTCTTTTAAAGTCCTCTTCTATCAAGTGCAATTCTGCATCTTCGAATAGTAAATCAGGTACTGTTATGCTTGCTGGCAAATAACTATCTCCACCAGTTAGATAAGGAGAAATAATGGAAGGAGCAAGATAGTTCATTGTGTATCTATTATTTCCAGTGCTAACAATGTCTTTGAACAAAAGTACATTCATTGAAGGTACTACCATTCCACTAAATTTTTCTTTTTTACCATTTGCAAAAACTTTGTAGCCTTCCATTACGAAATTCTTTTTGCCGAAAGGAATTTCAATGTTCCCATTAGTAATTCTGTAAAGTGATGTATATCTGATATTAGCGTCTAGTATTTTAGTAATTATTATTCCAAAATCTAAATCTCTTTTCTTCACAAATTCTAACATCTTATCTTCTAACTGATTTTTTTCAAGTATTTTTTCTTCATTATTATTAGTAATAATTACATTACTAAACATAACTGATCCACCTCTCTTATGTGCATTAGATTCTTTAATTCTTTTTGTGGGTATTCTGTCAGAAAGAAGTGTTTCTAAGTAACCATTCTTGATTAAATTTACGTTTTGTGCTTCTAGCCCATCATCATCAATTTCATAGGAACCAATTAGATCTACGCCATTTAATTCATTTTTCAAAGGAAAGTCATCTACACTTAAAAACTCTGGTAATACTCTACCACCAACTTTTCTTTGAAATACAGCATCTTCGTTTTCTGAAGAAAAACCTCCATCAGTAAGCGGTTCACGTTGAGAAACTAACTTAGGTAAAAATGATTGTGCAAATATTTGCCCTGCTGCTTGTCCTGAAAAAATTATTGGACCAACATAAAAATCGTCTAGTTGGGAAAGTTTTAATTTCTCACTAATATTTTCAGCAATTATTTTAGCTGCTTTCTTTAAAGAATCTTGAGTAGGTAAATCTGTTGGTGAAAATGCAAATGCAGTGTAGTGGTCGAAAATTGGCATACCATTTTTATCTTGGCTTGCTGCTACAATCTCAAATCCTGTATAATAAGTATCTTTAATATATTCAATACCTTCAGAGTTCACATAATAAATTCTCTTTGGAATAAATTCTATACTTACGCCAGAAGTAAATATATCATTATAGTTATTAAAAACCGATGAAATATTTGATGCTAATTTATTATATTTATTCAAATCAAATGCAGGTATCTCTTTTATATCTCGCAATTTATTAACAGTTCCTAACTTACTAAAATCTGCTGTTGTATCTTTTCTTAATCTGTTTTTAAGAATTGCTAATTTTTTAGAGTAAAGCTCTGCAGTTTGTTTATATGCTGCATCAGTAGCCAACCAAAATTCTTTTCTTAAATAATTTATACTAGGCTTGTAGCTTACTTTACGTTTCTTGAATCCTTCTTCGTCATCACTACTACCAAAAAAACCTAAACCGACATCAAAAAAGTTAGTATTATCAAAATTGTAATCTCCAACTCTAACACCTACATTAATATATGCAGAATTAGTTTTATTAGCGGATTCAATACTCCCCAATGATGCTCTAATACTCGATGCTTCAAATTCCACAAAACTATATTCAATGAAATAAGGTCTCTCAAGTTCATCAATTTTCAATTCATTCATTGAGCGAGTGAGCTCATTTTTCATAGCGAATAAAATATCTTCATTTGGTTTATCAAATGAAAAGCCAGTATTTGTGATCGATATAAAAAGAGCTATAGCTAATATTAATTTCATGTACTTAATCTTTCTTATTTAATTGATATTCTTTTTTTAATTCTTCTACTATAGGATAAAGTTCATCAGTTTTTTGCGTCCCTAAAAGTAATTCAAACCCATCCTTCATTTTTATTCTCAATCCCATATTCTTGCTTACATTCAAACATAGTCCTCGTCCCTTCATTGAAAATCGATAACCCCAACCACCATATTCCATTATTGGTCTATACTTTTCTAATTCTATACTTTGAATATTATTAAATGATATATTTTTAAAGTCTCTAATAAAAGGCCAAAATTTATATTGTAATTTTTCTTCACTAATTCTTATCTCTAACTTTATAGAGTAGAAAAACCACGAAAGGAATATAGCAAACCCAATTACTAATAAAAATCCAATTATTAACGCACTATCACTTATTGGTTTATCGCCAAATTGCTCATTTGAAATAATCTGATTATAAATTGCAATACTAAATAATACAATTGAGCCACCTGTTATAACAAGTAGAAGTAGCCATAAGATTTTCTGACGGAATACTTGAGTTTCTTCGAATAATAATTTTGACATAATATTAATCAGTAGTTATTTTCTTAGGTGCAGCTAAAATTGGAGGTTTAGCTTGCGATTTCTTTTTCTTTTGAACTTCTATTTTTGAAACAAGTATATCCGGTGAAGATGCCGATACAGGAACACCACCTGATTCTGCTCCACAAACACCATTAAATACTCCAACTCTTTCAGATGTGGAAAGTATATTACTAAATGTAGAAAGAGGTGTACCTATAAGATCTACTCCTCTAACTAGTTCATTAGGTCTACCATCGGCATATATTTTAAATACAACCAATGGAAGAACATTAAATGCATTTGGAACAGTTCTACCAGTAAATGTGAAACCACCTTGAACTGTTTTAAAATATAACCCATATTCTTTATTTTGTTCTTTGCACTCATCTCTGAGAAGTTGGAATAACTCTTCTTGATCAACTTTATTTTTACTTTCAACTATCAAGTTCGACTGCCTCGAAACAGCGTTATATCCAGCTTGTTTTCTCCCATGACCATTTGAATGCTCGAAACCTTCAATTGGTGACCTAGACATCAAAAAACTCTTGAATATGCCTTCTTCAACTGATACAACTTTTTCAGACTTAACACCTTGATCATCAAACTTATAAAATCCCGAAAGCTCAATACCATCTCTATCTTTAATTGTTGGGTCAAATATTACATCAATAAATTTGGGAAGAATGTATTCACCAACAGATTTCTTAAAGGTTTGACTTGACGATGGGTCTTTTTCTCTATGTCCTTCAACTCTATGTCCGAATATTTCGTGAAAAAAGACACCAGATGCTTCACCTGAAAGAATCGCCGGACCAGTGTAAGTGTCCATTAAAGGTGCTTCTCTAAGTTCTTTTAATAATTTGATAATTTCAAGTATATCTGATTCTATTATATCTATTGACGGCAAAGTTTCTGGAGTAAAAGCAAAATAAGACTCATAAAGTGGTAAACTCATACCATCGGATGATTTTGTTTTTGCATAAACAAAAACTCTAATTGAAGATTCATCGAACATAAGTTGACTACCTTCAGTATTTACGAAGTATTTTGTTTTATTTTCAAGTTGAAAAGATACAGATCCATCATAAATAAGAGGATCAGAATTGAACAAGTTTGAAAGTTGTTCAACATAGCTTATCCATTTCTTTCTATCAATAACTATTTTATTTACAGATTCACTGAACTTAACAGGAGTTTCTTTCGAAAAATCTGCTGATTTATCTTCTTGTTCTACTTTGACTGCAGCATTAGTTTTGGCTTTTTCATAAGTTTCAATTGCTTCTTTGTAAACTTTATCAGTAGAGTACCAAATTTTTTGTTTAATTGCTTGAGCATTATTATCAAGTGGAAGAAATTCGAAACCAGAACCACCTCCAAAATTGAATGAACTACCTCTTATTATATGAGTATTGTCAAAATTATAATCACCAACTCTTAAGTCAATATCTAATATCCTTTGACTAATACTATCATTACTTATTAAATTACCAAAAGAAGCATTGATGTTTATTTTTTGAATATCAGTTATGTTATATGAAATATAATAGGGAGGAGTTGTTTCTTTTTGTAATTCCTTGAAATTACGCATTAATTCAGAGTTAGCAATTTCCAAGACAGACTCGGATTTACTAACTGAAAAAGATAATATTATTAATAATACGCCAATTCTAAACATTTTCACCAAGGTATTTCTTAGATAATAAATTTAATGATTCATCGAACTCATATACATACGGTTTTCCTGTTGGAATGTTTATATCTGATATTTCTTCTTTACTAACTCCTTCAATATGCATAGTTAACGCTCTTAACGAGTTACCATGTGCAGAAATTAAAATATCTTTACCTTCTTTTATGAGTGGTGCAATTTCTTTTTCATAATAGGGAAGTACTCTATCTAAAGTATCTTTCAAAGATTCTCCATTTGGTGGAGCTACATCAAAACTTCTCCTCCAAATATGAAGTTGTTCGGCTCCTACTTTTTCTCCTATTTCGGCCTTATTTAACCCCTGTAAATCGCCATAATGACGTTCATTCAGAGCTGAATTAGAAATCATTTCAATAGAATCGAAACCTGCAACTTCAATAATTATTTCAGCAGTTCTGATTGCTCTTTTTAAAGCCGATGTAAATATTTTATCAAATTTATAGTTCTTTAGAATATTACCAGCTTCTTCGGCTTCTTTTATTCCTAATTCAGATAATTCTACATCTACCCATCCAGTAAATCTGTTTTCTTTGTTCCATTGTGATTGACCGTGTCTAATGCATACTAATTTTGACATTTTTTACCTTTTTTATTTCAATTCTTCAATTAATTCTTTTGGTGCTTGAACTAATTCTATAAGTACACCTTCTCCTGAAACAGGAGATTGTTCATTTCCTTTCGGATGTATGAAACAAACGTCATGACCTGATGCACCTTTTCTAATGCCACCTGGAGTAAATCTAACACCACTTAATTCTAAACTTTTATAAGCAGCTTCTAAATCATCAACCCATAAGCCAATATGATTCAATGTAGGTGAATGAACAGCAGGTTTTTTACTAATATCAAGCGGTTGCATAATATCTACTTCAACTTCTGCGATTCCTTTACCAATTTTTAGAATATCTTCATTTACATTCTCTGTTTCACTTCTATATTCATTAATCTTTGGTAAACCAAAAAGTGATTGCCATAAATATGAATGTTTTGTTTTATCTTCTGAACCTATTGCTATTTGCTGTAATCCCAGTATATTAAATTCTCTATTTAATTTATTTAGTTTTTCTTCTGCTAATTTCAAATCATCTATAGAATTAATACCTTGAATTTCATCTATATTGGTTGTTGGATAAGCCATTACTTTGTGACCATCATTTTTAATTATTTCAACTATATCAGTTAAATAATATTCTCCTTGTGCATTTCTATTGTTTACTCTTTCCAAAGCAGAAAAAAGTAATTCAGACTTTACAATATAGGTTCCGCTATTAATTTCGTTTACTGACTTTTCAAGCTCATTAGCATCTTTTTGCTCTACAATTCTAGCAAAATTATTGTTATTATCTCTAATAATTCTTCCGTAACCATAAGGGTTATTAGTTATGGCTGAAAGAACAGTCAAAGAACTTTTGTTGACATCATGATATTCAATAAATTGATTTAGTGTATCTAATGTCAAAAGCGGAACGTCACCACACAGAATAAGAATATCGGAATTACTATTAACTAATTCACTCTTAGTTTGGTCAACAGCATGTCCGGTACCTAATTGAGGTTCCTGAACAACAGTCTTAATATTTGAAAAATTATTCTGATTTAGATAATTCTCAACTTTTTCTTTTTCGTGACCTAAAATAACAACTGTTTTAGAAGAATTCAAATTCTCAATTGTTTCCAATACATAACCTAATAAAGGCTTGTTATTTAGTGGGACTAATACTTTTGGTAAATCTGGTACATTCATCCTAGTACCTTTTCCAGCTGCTAAAATTGCTACAGTAATGTTCATTTAAGAATATTTTATATTTTTGATATATTAATTTTAGTAAAATACAGTTTTAAAAAATGAACTCAAAGATAAGTGGGAAATTGCTATGAATATTTTTAAATTATTTTTATTATTTATGTTAGTTACTAATAATTCATTCTCAAACGAAGAATTCAAAATAGTAAAAGAAATAGAATTAAAAACATTAAATGTGACTAATTTAAATAAGATGACAATAGAATTTAAGTCCGGAAAAAAGAAAGTAGCAAAGAATAAAGCAATAAAATTCAATGAAATAGTAGATATATGTGATGAATGTATAGCTGAAATTGAAGATACTAAAGGTAATTTATTTTATCTAAGTAGTTATGACCTTAATAAGCAAATTAATAATCAACAAGCACTACTACTATTCAATGAAAAATTTTCAAGTTTAGGCGATACGTTGGTAATAGGTGAAGATGAATTGAGTAAGCTAGAAGGTAACGAATTATTAGATATAGAACTTGGATCAATAACAAATGTAACTTATGGTCTAAACTCAAAAAATTGGGATACAAAAAATAAGAATAAATACTTTAAACCAAAGACTCTTGTATTCCCGTTTGATAATAATACCACACGCTGGATAACTGATATAGAGAAAATTAGAATTCTTAAAAGAAAAGCTAAATAATAATTTAAATATTGTCTAAGTCAACTTCAGCTATTGGTAATAATATAATTATTTCAGTGAATTTTCCTACTTCACTTTTAAAATTGATTTTACCTTTATAAATGTCAATTATTTTCTTTACAATTTCTAAACCTAACCCTGAGCCTTGTTGTTCATTTTCTAATCTATCGAATTGAATATACGCATCAAGCATATATATTTTTTCAATAGGCATACCTATTCCATTATCATGTATAGTTATTCAATATTTATCATTAATAATTTCAGATGTAATTGAAACAATCGTATCTTCCTTACCGAACTTAAAGGCATTATCAACTAATTCATAGATCAATTTATTAAAATGTTCTTCGGATATTTGTAGCGGTGAATCTTCAAGTCTCAATTCTATTTTATCATGTTTATCAAATCTATAAGATAGATTAGTTGCTGTTTCATAAATTAAAGATTCAGCAGAATATATAACTGACTCTTGTAACTTATCTAATTCTTCAATATTGTATGAGTTAATTGTGAGAGCAGAAAGATAAAGATAATTTTCAAATAATCTTCTTAATCTAACAGCTGATAAATGGACATCTTCTAATATTTCCAATGTTTCTTCCTTATCAACATCATCTAAACTTTGTTTTAGATAATCAGTTAATCCAAGTATTTGATTCAAAGGAGTTCTAACTTCATGTGGTAGAGTCATAAGTAAGCTTGATTTTAGTTGTTCTACTTTCTCACTTATTTCCTTTTTTTTCTCCATTAATTCTCGTGTCTGGACTGCTACGAGTTGATCAATTTTATTTTTAAAAAGTTTACTTTCATTCTCCAAGATTAAGCTATTTATACTCGATGCTAAATAGCCAGTGAAATTTTTTAATAAGAACTTACTTTCAGAATTCATATTTACTTTCTCTTTATCAAACTCAATTAATGCAAATCCAAGTGCTCCTTTAGAGCTGATAAGTGGGGCAAGTAAAATTGTATTATTCGAATCAAAATCATTTATTATTAGATCATTAGAGTTCATAATCTCGCCAATAAATCCTTGTTCAATAGATTTTTCAAAAATTGTTAAACAATTTTCTTTTTCTTCATTCGGATAACAATCCTTCAATATCGGTTCGAATGTTTCTGTATTAAACAGAAATATTGAGGTGAATTTAGGACTTATTAGTTTATAATAAACATCATTAGAACTTTCTATAATACTTTCAATAGTTGGGTTATTAACTAATGCTTTATTAAAGCTCTCAAAAACTTCTAGATTAATTTCCATATTCTTTTAGTTAATTATTAATATTTCTTTCGCTTGTTCATAATCAGTTTCAATTCTATCATAGATAATATTCTTATCGAATCTAGTAATATCAAGTCTTCTCCAAAGTAATTGATTAGGTTGAGAAATTCTATCACATCCGGAATGACCTAAATTCAATAATTTAGCAAGAATATTTGATATATGTACTACTCCAACCAATTGATCATAGTTTGAACCAATTAAACCATCATTATGATAGCGAATTACATTCAGAATATTTTTATCAAGATTCCAAGACTCTGCTAATTTGAGACCAATTTCTTGATGAGTTATACCCAATATCTTTTGTTCTGCTTCGAGCAATGAAATATTCTCTTTTTCCATTAAAATAAAAACAACATTATATTCGGAACCCAGTATTTTGATTAACACTAACTTCCCAATATCATGAGTAATACCAGAAAGTAAATATTCGTCAAGGTTTTTTTGTCCCAATTCTTGTGCTATAATTCTAGAAATAGTACCTACAGCAATAGAATGTTTCCAGAACTCTACTAAATCAAATTTCGAATTAGAGTTAATATCTGAGAATACTTCAATTATTTTAGTGGAAAGAATTATATTCTTTAATTCTCTGAAACCTAAGTGGAATATAGCTTTGTCTATAGAATTAACTTTAGTACTAAGTCCGTATATACTTGAATTCACAATCTTTAATAATTTAAATGATAATGCAATATCTGTGGAAACTAGATTAGAAAGATCTTTAATCGTTGTTGAAGTATTTGATAAAGCATCTACAAGTTTGTAATAAATAGTTGGCAAAGTTGGAAAGTCATCAAAATTTTCTATTTTATCAAGTAATTTATTCATAATTAGTTTTTCCAATTCTGCTTAAAACAGCAATATCAAATAAGAACTTATCGTTCTCATTTTTAATGTTCCATTCCAATTCACTCAATAATAACGCTCCGATATTTGCTATTTCTTCATTGTTTAATGAACTATTTGAAGCATCAACCAAATCATCATAAATAGATATCTCATTGATACCCCACATCTTTAGCACTCTTATATGTGAATCAAGATTCAAAGAAGTGCCTTTTTTTATAAGTACCTGGTCATATTTATTTGACAAAGTTTCTGCTAAAATCTGTCCTTCTTCAATATCGTCTAATTTTACTTTTCTAGGCATATCTCAAATCTACATTTTCATTTAATTGAATTTAACAATTAGAATAAACTTTTAAACATTTAATTTATTAACATATAATAAATTCTACATAAACAATAAAGTTTTATAGTTTTCGGAACTTAATATGTGTTACAACTTAAAAGAATTTAGAATGAAAAAAATAATAGAATGCGTTCCGAACTTTTCAGAAGGTAGAGATAAAAAAATTATAGAAGCTATTGCGGATGCGATAAGAAAGACTGACGGATGTACATTATTAGATGTTGACCCTGGAGCATCTACTAATAGAACTGTTTACACGTTCGTCGGGGATGAAAATTCTATAATCGAAGGAGCTATTACTTCTGCCAAAATTGCAAAAGAACTTATAGATATGCGTTATCAAAAAGGAGAACATCCAAGAATGGGTGCTATGGATGTATGTCCATTCGTACCTGTAGCTAATGTCACAATGGATGAATGTGTTGAAATTTCGAAAAAATTTGCAAAAAGAGCTTCTGAGGAACTTGGTTTAGCTTTTTATTTATATGAAGAAGCATCAGAAAGAGAGTATAGAAAAAAGCTACCAGATATACGAAAGGGTGAATATGAAGCCATGACGGAAAAGGTTAAAAAAGAAGGTTGGGAACCTGACTATTGGTCAGGTAGCTTTGATCCTAAGTGGGGAATAACCGCAACAGGAGCAAGAAAGTTTTTAATCGCATATAATATTAATGTGTTAGGTACATGGAATCAGGCTCATAGAATTGCACTCAATTTAAGAGAAGCTGGTAGGGAAGAAGGTGATTCAGGCCGATTAAAAGAGACAAAAGGGTTGGGATGGCATGTAGATGAGTATAATATGGCTCAAATATCCATGAATCTTAATGATTATCATGTTACTCCAATACATATAGCTTATGAAGAAGCAAAGAAAGATGCCATAGAACTAAATTTGGGTCTAGCGGGTTCTGAGATTGTAGGTTTAGTTCCACTTGAAGCAATGTTAATGGCAGCTGATTATTATATCGAGAAAGAAAACTTATTTGTAATAGAGGAAGATCAAAAAATAAAATTGGTGATTGATAGATTAGGGCTTAGCTCTATCCAGTATTTCGATCCTCAGAAAAGAATTATTGAATATATAATTAAACAAGATAGAAATGAGCCATTAGCTTCACTATCTGTTAGAGATTTTATAGGGTCTGTTGCTGCACGTACTTCAGCTCCTGGAGGTGGAAGTGTTTCTGCTGCAGTTGCATCAATGGGTGCTGGATTAGGTGCTATGGTTGCTTGGCTTACCTTTGGTTACAAAAAATATGAAGAATATGATGGACATCTAAGAAAGATAATTCCAAACTTAGTAAAGACAACTGACGATTTGATACCATTGATAGATGCTGATACTAATGCATTTAGTGACTATATGGAAGCAATGAGATTACCACAGAATACCGATGAAGAGAAAACTATAAGAAATCAAGCAATGGAAGATGGAATGAAAGTTGCAATCGAAGTACCATTAAAGACTATCAAGACAGCTGATAGAATTTGGGATGATCTGATAGAGGTTGCAAAAATTGGGAATTTCAGTAGTCGCTCTGATTTAGAAGTAGGTGCTAGAGCTTTAGAAGTTGGCATTTGGGGGGCTTACAGAAATGTTATAATTAACTTATCTGGTATAAGTGATATGAATTATGTTGAAAAAACGAAACAAGAGGCGGAGTCACTATCTATAAGAGCAAAAGAAAAAATGCAAGAAATATTAGATATAATAGAAAAGAGAAATAATTAATTAAAAAAAAGGGGCGAAATTAAATCGCCCCTTTTATATTATCATCTACCAATATTATATTTTCCTTTATAACGGAAACCATCTAACATCCATTTAGGCATTTCACCTCCGAAAACATAATAATCCATAAATTGCTTCATTCTTAGTGAATAGTCTAATTGATTATGTATCTTTTTAGGATGATGCGGTTCACCTTCATATTGCAAGAAAATACAATTTTTATCAAATCTACGCATTGCTAAATACAATTCAATACCTTGTTGCCACGGCACCGCTTCGTCTATATCACCAAACATAACAAGCAGCGGTGTATTCATCTTATCAGCAAAGAAAATAGGGGAGTTTCGAATATAGGAGTCGAGTGAATCTATAATATTCCCTCCAATTCTACTTTGTTGTTTTTCATATTGAAACTGTCTTGCTAGACCTGACCCTAACCTAATACCAGAATATGCTGAGGTCATATTAGAAACTGGTGCCCCAGACACGCAAGCAGCGAAATAATCTGTTTGGGTTACTATCCATGCGCTTTCGTATCCTGACCAGCTATGTCCGTGCATCACAATTTTTTCTGGATCAGCTATACCCATCTCTACTAATTTATCACATCCCGCTATTAAAGCTGCTTCTGCAGATTTCCCTGGGTTTCCATCATAGAATTTTACATCAGGAAAGAACATTACATATTCAGATCCAAGGTAAAGAGAATAAGGTGGTCTATGATTAATCTTTGGCATATTGAATTCATTTTTCCGGTCTGAAAATCTTTCATAGAAATATACGAATACGGGATATTTTTTACCCTTTTTATAATTATCAGGTAGTGCGTAGTATCCTTGTAATGTATCACCAAACTCTGTGACAAAATCCACTAAATGAGAAGTACCCCATAAAAATTCATCAACTTGTTGCTGTTCTTTTGTTAATCTTTCTAGTTTACTTAGTTTAGTATCAGTTAACCATAAATCAGGGTATGTATTAAATCCTTCTTTAGTAATTATTATTTTGTCAGAATCATCAGATTTAGCTTCATAATTAAATAGAAAGTCACCGTAAGTTCTTATATCGATATCACCAGTAATTAAATCTAAAATACCCAAATGTTTTTGTTTTGACTTTGTTCCATATACAGAGACAATAACTTTATCACTACTTTCAAACCATCTTTTATTTTTATCAGTGTTTATAATATTAATAGTATTTTCATTCTTACGTCCTATACCCTTAGTTAACAAACCGCTACTTCCATTTGATAAGTCAAATTCCCATACATCAAACTGATCTCCTATAAGTACTTTTTTGTCTTGACCAATCCAGCCTTTAACACCATAAGAACCAGGTTCTTTAGGGTGATCATCCAAAACATCGTAAAACGGAACTGACAATTTATCGTTGAGAGTTATAACTTCATTTGTGATATTGTCATAAGAATACCACTTTTTTTCCTTGAAATAAATTGAAAATTGTCCATTAGGCGATAGGTATGATTTTTCTTCCAATTTATTAGCTACTAACTTCTTTTTGCCATTATGTAAATTAATAGAGTACAAGTCATAATATAAACCATCGTATGTCATTAGTTTTTTATATGGTTCGTAATCATATTGAAAAGCAAAATTTGGATTATCATAGAAATAAACACCAGCTTCATTACTATCAGATAAGTATAATAAACTTTCTTTTTCTATATCATAATACGAAAGATATACATCATCTTTAATTCTATCCCAATTAGTTCTTTGATAAGGAATTATTTCAGGGTCTTTCGGATGCCATAGATAAAGTTGGGTATCATCAAGTATCAGTTCAGTATCATACAAGTTTGATTCAGTAATTTCAGTCGTATCCTTATCATCCCCATACCATTGAGTTAGAGGTTTGTAACCAAACCATAATCGTTTATCATCATCTGTAAGTTTTAAATCATTTTTCTCAGGAATATAATATCCAGATCTAGATGATGTATCTGCAATAGTATTAATTGATTTGGAATTGTAATTAAATATATTGACCGAGTTGTCTTTGGTTTTATCCTCTTTGAATAAACTACCTTTTAAATAAAATAGTTTGGCAGAAGTCTCATCCCAGTATATATTTGTATATTTTGCATTTGAATCTGTTTCTATTTCTGTTTCAGGTATAAACTCCTCATTCAAATTCCTAAAAAATAATCCATTCAAGCCTTTATCTAATATCGTCGAATAGAAAATATTATTACCTAGAGAATCCAAAGTATATTCTATGACATTTTCTATTGGAATTTCAGTTTCACTTTGTAAATGTCTCAATATAAGTTTTTTTCCAAATAACTTTTCTTTTTTATCATAATCTTTTGTGTATGCAAGCCATTTCCCATTTTTTGCTAATTTGAAATTGGATACATCATCAATGTTTTTCCGATAATCTGTTAGTGTATTTACTATCTCTATACCTGGCTTTTCATCTTTATATTTTTCAGGATTTAGCTGTTTGATTACATCTATTTCTGTTTTAACTACAAACCATTTAGTATCTTGAGAATATTGAGAATGATTACCCCTTTCAATCTCAAATATTTTATCTGATTCAAGTGATTGAATTATATAAGTATTGTTACCTCTTTGAACATCTAATCTATAAGTAATCCAACTACCATTATCTGTAATATGATAAGAAGTTAGATTCTTAAATTTCAAAATATCTTCGAATGTTATTGCTCGTTTTGCTTGAGTTAAACTTGTAGAAAATAATAGTAGTAGAACTATTGTAGATTTATTAAACTTCATTAATTTTTTCCATTAATTGCATATCAAAAGTCTATAATATATGAAAGTATTTTGAGAATGGGAAAAACTAAAAGATTATTAAAAAATTGACTAAATACCTATTTAGGTTTATAATTGTAATAAATATTATATTTGAAATAGATTAAAAAACATAAAAAGAATTTATAAAATGAAGAATAAGCTTTCAATATATGTAAAAACAGAGTTAGTTGAGATACTTAAAGAAAGATTTGAAAATAATAAGAATCGACATGAAGGTATAAAATGGGAAGAAGTTTTATCAAAGCTAGAGTCAAATCCCGATAAACTATGGTCGTTAAATGAAATGGAACTATCAGGTGGTGAGCCTGATGTTGTTGGTTTTGATAGTAAAACAGGAGAGTATATATTCTTTGATTGTTCAGCTGAAAGCCCAAAAGGCCGTAGAAGTGTTTGTTATGATCACAAAGCACTTGAAGCACGCAAAAAATTCCCACCTGAGAATAGTGCTATAAATATGGCAGCGGAAATGGGAGTTGAGATATTAGATGAAAATCAATATAGAAAGCTACAAAATCTAGGAGAGTTTGATACAAAAACTTCAAGTTGGATAAAAACACCTGATAAAATTAGAGATTTAGGCGGTGCTATATTTGCTGATTATAGATTTGGTACAGTATTCGTATATCACAATGGGGCAGACTCATATTATGCTGCTCGAGGATTTCGGGGTTCTGTTAGAGTATAATTTATAACAAACTTATTATTTTTTATAAACGTACAATATAGATTGTATCATAGTAAAAATTGAAATAAATATGATTATACCACCCCAAATCCAATATGGTAAGAATAGGTTTTGAGCTATAACTCCCGTATCTGAGATATGGAAATCGTTATCAATGAAAGCTTCTTGACTCATCAAATATCCAATACTAAGGTATATACTTAAGAAAGCTTGGATTCCTATGAATATTAATAATAGTTTTTGATTTTTAGCTTGCATTTTGAGGGCTGCAAAGAAAATAATTACCGCAAAAGTTAGTATTACAGGAATTCCATAAACAGATCTAATCCAATAAATAACAGAAAAAGCTAATTTACAACTGAAAGTATATAATATTTTTTTAATGTGTTTTTCTTTCTTAGAAAGAATAATAAGTATGGCACCTGCTGCTGTAGGTCCAAGTGGGCCTGCTGCTGCAACAATGGCTTTCCCTACATTACCTAGGAATAGGTTTCCACTCCACACAGCTAAACCAGATCCATCTGCATATATTTCGAGTTGATGAAAGCTACCTCCTAATATTAAAGCCATAATTCCGTGAGCCATTTCATGGAACCAAGTAGATAAGATTGTAAAAGGATAGAGGACTAACATTCCAAAAGGTACACGCCAAAGTATAATAGTAAAAACAGCAAAAGCCATCATCCATAATATGTACTTTTGCTGTTCTGTTAATTTCTTTTTTGCTTTAGCCATTTGCTATTATATATCTTTTACAGGAGTTTCCACAGTTATTTGTACAGTTCGGCAATAAAATCTTCCTTCAGGTAAATTATTATCATACAATAAAGTTTCTTCACCGAGCCCTTTGACTTCAGCGTCTCGAAGTCTAAGTCTATTAGCTACTGATTTTGCTCTTCTTTCAGATATTTTTTTATTTATATCTTCTTCACCCATACTATCGGAATAACCATAAACATAGACTTTAGCTTTATCTGTTATTCTATTTTTGACAAAATCAACTACTTCTCTGTGTTCTTGTTCTAGACTTGATTTACCATAAGAGAATAATATCAAACTATAATACTCAAATTCTTTGTCATCCGTTCTATTCTCTCTTTTCGTATTCACAGTAAGTTTAATTATCGGTAATGATTTTTCAGCAAATCCTTTTTGACCGACAGAATCCATAACTGATAGTTTATATTCAATTGGCGAAGCTGTCCTAGGCATATTCTTTTTATTATTCCTCAAATCCCAAAGTAATTCTGAATCAGGTTGTCCATTACCAATTTTTTGAAATAAAATATTGCCGTCTTGTTTAGCTTCGAATATCCATTCATTTATTCCAACTTCAGAATCTACGTCAGCCAAAAATTTAATGTCCGTGTCTGAAAGCACTCTTAACGTATCTATAGTCATAACAGGTTTGACAATAGATTCATCGCTTGATAGTATTTCAACTCTTCTGTTTTCTTCTTGTCCAGGCAGAGTATCTGATTTTGAAGCTTCTATAGGTAAGTTCCTAGCTTGAACATCAATTCTATTAGGTTCTATGCCCCAAACGTTAGTGAGATAATTTTTAACTGACATAGCACGGTCGTTTGAAAGTGCCTTGTTGTCTAATTCAGAACCCATATTAGAATTACATCCAACCAAAGTGATTTTAGCACTTAAATTTTCTTTCATTCTTTGTCCTACTATATTCATAACATCATAGTATGTCTCTATAGCGTTCTTACCCTTTAGATTGTCTGTATCAAAAGCTATTACTTCATTCTTTGCCAATTGATTATATCTATTAGGAATTGTTGATGAACTGTCGTCAAAGAAAACATAATTAAGTAATGGTCTCATATTTATTGAGACGAAATCTTCTATTTGCACCTGTGGTTCTTTGTTAATTCTTCCATTTGAATCTACAGAAACAGCATCTACAAATACTTTAAGTGCAGGTGGATTAATTGGTAAAGGAAGCGAATCAGGCATAATTGGATTTGCCGGAGGTGGTGGAGGTGGTGGTGGAGCAGGTGGTGTTCTATATTTAACAGCTACTCCAGCTTTTAGTTCACCAATATTCCAAGCCAAATCACTAACTATATTATTGAATTTATGAGAATAATATAATCCCGGTACTATGAATAGTGAATTTTTTTTATTTAGTGGAAGTTGATAATCTATACCTACAGTCAATCCGAATATCAAACTACTCAGATTTTGAATTTCACCTTCATATTGATTTCTCACTCTTCCTTCACCTGGGAAGACACCTCTGTCAGATGGTTGTTCTATTTGTTCCCATTGTTTATAATCTGATGAAAGGAGTAATCCAAAACTCGGACCTCCATTTAGGAATACATTCTCTGCTATTCTATAAGAAAGCAAAGCATCGAAATCTATTTTAGAAACATTAGAATTTAGATTATAAGAGAAAGTCCCTTGTTGCAAGTTACCATCAACTAAAACATCTGTATTAATCTCAGAGTAAAAATTACCTGTAACTTGGCTGAAACCTGCACGAAGATCTATTATATAATTATAGTCGATAGGAATATCCACGACAAGACCACCACCAAACGTTGGACCTATCTCGGTGGAAAAACCACCGCAACAACTCTGTGTATTTGGTAGCTTTGCAAAATCTGCAAAATGAAAAGCCAAACCGTATTGACCATATACACCGAACTTTGGCTTTAGTGCATTCGTATCTATAGTAGTTTGTGCGTTAGTATTATAAATGCTGCATAAGAGAATTATAATAAAAATTCTAATATAACTTCTCGTCATATACTATCAATTTTTATTTCAAAATAATTTCGTAAATTAAAACAAACAACTAAAAATAACTAATATTGTGAGCAAATTTGAGTAATATAACTATATATGAAGATCAGTATAATGAAAGTAAGTTTTGGAAAAAGCTTTTCAAAGTTGTTCGATTAACAAGTGTTGGACTAATTGAGAAAGCGCTTGTGCTTTATTATGCTGCTAAAGATGAAGCAACTCCCAAGTGGGCGAAGTCTGTTATTTTCGGTGCCCTAGGGTATTTCGTTTTCCCATTAGATGCTATACCAGATATAATTCCAGTGGCTGGTTATACAGATGATTTGTCAGTTTTAGCAGCAGCTATAGCAACTGTAATTGTATATATAAAAGATGATCATAAGCAGATGGCTAGAGCTAAAGTGGAAAACATTCTAAAGTAATTGGCACGGATTTACTACTAAAATATGTAGAATAACAAATTATCTTAGGAGCAAAGCAATGAATATCACTAAAATAACAACTGAAGCCAATGTAAAGTATGATCCTTTTCTTGTGGAAACACTAGTAAAATCCGATGATACGAGTAAATCGAATACTAACAAACCTCTTGACAAAGCTGATTGGTCTTCTGAAATTCTGAAAAGTGGTCTTAATAAATTGGAGAATAGTATTCAATCAAATGATGATACATCGCCACTAAGTTATAGTTCTGCTCCGACAGTAGAGACAATGCAAGATGCCCAAAAAGTATTATCAGAAATAAATACAGATGATTTGGTAAAAAATATCAATAGTATTTTCTCTGGTTTGAACGCGGAGAAAATAGCTGATTTATTTTTAGAAGAAGCTGATGCTATTGTCTAAACTAATTTAAATGACAAATAAGAGAAAACTTAAACCGATTGCAGAAGATGTGGTCGGTTTTTTTTCTTAAAAACTAAATTATTATTATCTCGTATTAGGTAGCAACTAACCAATAACGAGAAAAATATGAAACAAAATAATACCGATTCTTATAAAGTACTTTCAAAAATATACTCAATTCTAATTTTAAGTTTGATATTCTCAAATCAAGCTTTCTCTCAAAACTACTCAACTAAAGAATATTCGGACACATACTGGATTGAAAATGCTCATATACGCCCAAACCCATTTATAGATAAACAAGTTGGTGGTGTTGTCAGAGATATTTTCGAAGATAGTAAAGGAAATATGTGGTTTGGAACAGAAGATGGTCCATTTCGATATGATGGAAAGAATTTAGAATTCTTCGATGATATTAAGAATCAGTATGGTCAAGGAGTTACTATAAAGGAGATTGCTGAGGATGAGAAAGGAAATTTATGGTTCGGTCATACAGGTGGAATTAGTAAATATGATGGAGTAAAATTTACAAATTATAATGAGAAAGATGGATTGATAAGTGATGATGTATGGAAAATAGGAATTGATAAAAATGGAGTCGTCTGGATTGGTACAACTCATGGTAGTTGTAGCTTTGATGGTGAAAGTTTCACAAAATTTGAATTACCTGAATCACAACGAGATTCTTCAAAAGGTATTTCCAGTACCAAGATAATACATAGTATTTTCAGAGATAGTAAAGACAATTTGTGGTTTGGGACAAATGGAGGTGCTTACAAATATGATGGTGAAAATCTTACAAATATTTCTGAAACTGATGGACTTTGTAATAACTTTGTGAATAAGATATTACAAGATAGCAAAGGACAGATTTGGTTTGGTACTTCAAGAAATGGATTTTGTCTTTATGATGGAAATTCGTTTAGAGATATCGAAATATTAGATAGATTTAATAATAAAGATATTTGGGATATAATAGAAGATAGCAAAGGTAATATTTGGTTGTCTGTTAAGAATGAAGGTGTTTATTTGTACGATGGAAAAGAGTTAAAAAATTATACAAAGGAAGAAGGATTACTAAGTCATGGAATTATGAATATATTCGAAGATAGTAAAGGTAAGATATGGTGTGGTGGCTTATTAGGTTTATTTCGATTAGATGGAAATAGATTTGTAAATGTAACACGAGAAGGGCCTTGGGAGTGAAACTCACTCCACTACATTTACTTCTGGTTCTAGTCTAACTCGGAATTTCTCGAATACTGTTTCTATAACATATTCTGCTATCTGCCATATATCATGCCCAGTGGCATTTCCATAGTTAACTAGTATTAGAGCGTGTTTTTCATACACTGCAGCATCACCAACTCTATATCCCTTTAAACCAGCCTTTTCTATTAACCAACCAGCAGAGATTTTAATAGTACCATTATTTTGTGGGAATCCTCTTAAATCAGAATATTCAGATAATATTCTATTGAAATCGATTTGTGTGATGATTGGGTTTTTGAAGAATGAACCAGAATTACCAAGTTCACTAGGGGAGGGTAGCTTATTTGATCTTATATAAATGACAGAATCAAAAACATTCTTAGCTGTTGCTTCTAACTTGTGTTGTATCAAGTAGTTTTCTAACTCTGTATAACTAAGATTTGGGGGATCTGTTTTGCTAAGTTTGTATGTCACAGAAGTGATTATAAACTTCCCTTTTAGTTTGGACTTGAATATTGAGTTTCTATATCCAAATTGACATTGCTCTTTAGTATATGTCTCAAATTGATTGGATTCAATACTATATCCTCTTAAGCTAATAAAGTGCTTTTCTTGCTCAACCCCATAAGCCCCTATGTTTTGTATAGGTGCAGTACCAACATTTCCAGGAATAAGAGCTAGATTCTCAAATCCGAAATAATTATTATTAACAAGAAATTCAACGAATTTATGCCAATTTTCACCAGCTTGTACTTCTAAAGTAATAGAGTCTTCATCATCATTGATTATTTTAATCCCTTTAAAAGTTAGCATTAATACATCATAGTTCAAATCCTTCTTAATTAACAAATTAGAACCACCGCCTAACAATAGAAATTTATTTCCATTATTATGATTATCGAAATAATCAACAATATCATCTTCAGATTCGAGTATTATTAGTCGCTTACATTTGGCATCTATTCCAAAAGTATTAAAATTCTTTAAGCTATGGTTATTTTGTATTTGCATAAAAAAAGCCCGCTATTTTGCGGGCATAAACTGCAATAATTAAATTAGATACTTGGTGCTAACATGTCTTCAGGTTTTACATATTTGTCGAATTCTTCACTTGTTAGTATTTCTAATTCGAGTGCTGATTCTTTTAAAGTAATTCCTTTCTGATGAGCATTTTTAGCTATCTTTGCTGCTTTGTCATATCCTATATGAGGATTAAGTGCTGTAACTAACATCAACGATTTATTAACATATTCTTCAAGTTTTTCTCTATTTGGTTCTATACCAACAGCACAATGAACATTGAACATTCTACATGTATCAGCTAATAGTCTTGTACTTTGCAAGAAATTATAAATCATAACTGGTTTAAACACATTAAGTTCAAAATTACCTTGACTTCCACCAAAGTTTATAGCTGCATCATTCCCCATAACTTGAACAGCAACCATAGTCATAGCTTCAGATTGTGTTGGGTTTACTTTACCTGGCATAATAGATGAACCTGGCTCATTTTCTGGTATAAATATTTCAGCTAATCCAACACGTGGCCCAGAAGCCATCCATCTAATGTCATTTGCGATTTTCATTAGAGAAGCAGCAAGTGTCTTTAATGCGCCATGAGCAAATACAATTGCGTCGTGTGCAGAGGATGATTCAAATTTATTTGGTGCTGTTACAAAAGGTAAGCCTGTTATTTTAGCTATATTCTCTGCAGATTTTACAGCAAAGTCAGGGTGCGAATTAAGTCCAGTACCAACGGCAGTACCACCCAGTGATAATTCATATAGCCCTGGTAATACTAAGCTAATTCGTTCAATAGCTTTATCTAATTGTTGCACATATCCAGAAAACTCTTGACCTAAAGTTAAAGGAGTTGCATCCATAAGATGTGTACGTCCTGATTTGATAATATCTTTAAACTCTATGGCTTTATTATTAAGTGTTACTCTCAACTCTGCTAATGCAGGTAACAAGTAATTATTTAATTGTTCTGCAGCAGCAATATGCATAGCTGTTGGAAAAGTATCGTTTGAGCTTTGTGATTTATTAACATCATCATTTGGATGTATAGGCGTTTTACTACCTAATTCGCCTCCAGCTAATTCGATTGCTCTATTAGCAATAACTTCGTTAGAATTCATATTTGACTGAGTTCCAGAACCAGTTTGCCATATTGATAAAGGGAAATGAGCGTCTAATTCGCCAGAAATTACCTCATCTGCAGCTTGACTAATCAAATCTAATTTTGATTGCTCCAATAGTCCTAATTCAGTATTAGTTTGAGCAGCACCCTTTTTTAGAATACCCATTGCTCTTATTAATTCTCTTGGCATAGTTTCTATACCAATATCAAAATGTATCAAAGATCTAGCTGATTGAGCACCATAATATGCATTTGATGGAACTTCTATTTCACCCATTGTATCTTTTTCTATTCTAGTTTTCATATTTTCCTTAAATTTTCTTATTATATATTCTCAAATTTACGAAATGATAATAGATGTATAAAATAATAGGTCTATTTAAAAGTGAAGAACTAATATGAAAGAGAAAAAAGAAAGAGTATTTCCCACTAAACCTGAGTGGAAGATAATATTAGATCATCTTGTTTATCAAGATAATTCTATCTTATATAAGCTTTGTAGGAAGATGATTATACATTTAGAAAGAATGAAAATACCGGAAATCTATTTTCTTATTGAAGAACTAAATCCTACTTTATCTAATGATAAACATTCACAGGCAGTGGGACCAAATTGGCCAAAACCAAAAGGTAATCCTTTAATTCCTCGAGAAATTATAAAAAAAGTATTTGATATAGCTGATAAATATGTTCCAGACGATGAATTGACCCAACAAATTACACAATGGCTTCATAAAGAAAAACTATCTAATCTTTCGAGAGTATTAGAGAAGAGACAAGCCCCCCTTGTAGATGTAATTGAGGCACTTAAAACTTATTTTCAACATGGTGGTAGTAAAGAATTCACAAGTGTAGATGAAAGGATTGGTGTCAGAGTGGCAATTATTTATAGATTTCTCAGTGAAAATTTGAAATATATCAATATTGCAAAACATTATATCACCTTAATGGCAATAGAAAAAATATTTGAAAGGTTTTTGGGACCAGCTTATGGTTATGGAAAAGTTGGTGGTAAAAGTGCAGGTATGATTCTTGCAGAACAGATACTAAATGTGAAAAAACAAAAGATTCCAATATTAGAGGATGTTCAATCACCAAAAAGTTGGTTTCTTACGTCTGATGGAATATTAGAATTTATAAATTATAATGCATTAGATGAATTTAATTATGTAAAATATCAATCTTTAGACCATATAAATCTTGAATTTTCATTTATTGAATATATTTTTAAGAATTCAAAATTTACCCCAGAAGCTATTAATGCGTTCAATATTATATTAGATGATTTGGAAGGTAAGCCTATTGTTATAAGGTCATCGTCATTATTGGAAGACAGTTTCGAAGCAGCATTCACTGGGAAATATAAATCATTATTTATATCTAATGTAGGAACAAAAGAAGAAAGATTAAATGCTTTAACGAATGCAATTGCTGAGGTTTATGCAAGTACATTAGGACCAGATCCAATCCAGTATAGAAAAGAAAAGGAACTTCTCGATTTTAGGGAAGAAATGGCTATTTTAATTCAAGAAGTAGTTGGCAATAAAATGGGCAAATATTTTTTACCCGCTTTTGCTGGTGTTGCAATGAGCCATAATGAGTTTAGGTGGTCTAGTAGAATAAAAAGAGAAGACGGAGTAATAAGATTAGTTGCAGGACTTGGAACAAGAGCTGTCGATAGAACTATTGACGACTATCCAAAATTGATCTCTCCTGGTTCACCTGATATAAAAGTTAATCAGACTGTTAAAGACACGATAAGATATTCTCAGAATAAAGTGGATGTTATAAATTTAGAAACAAATAAATTTGAATCGGTAGAATATGATGAAGTTATTAAAGAGTGTAATGGTAACTATCCAAGCATAGAAAAGATTGTATCATTTATAAGGGGACAAACTTTAATTGATCCAGTAAGTTCATTTGTCGATTTTACATCTGAAAGCTTAGTTATTACATTTAATGGTTTAATAAAAAATACGTCATTTATAGAGAAAATGAATACAATTCTCAATGAATTGTCAGATGCTTACCAAAGTCCTGTTGATATTGAATTTGCTTCGGATGGTGACAAACTATATTTGCTACAATGCAGACCTCAGTCCCAATTCGGAGCTGAAAGTCAAATAACAATTCCACCTGATGTTACGGAGGAAACAAAAATATTCAGTAGTACTAAGTACATTAATAATGGTATGTTCGACGATATTGGATTTGTTGTATATGTTACTTCAGAGGGTTATTCTTCTTTGGAAACAGATGATGATATGCGAAATATTGGAAAGATAATTAGCAGTTTGAATCAATCTCTTCCTAAAAGAAGATTTATTTTAATAGGTCCGGGTAGATGGGGAAGTAAAGGCGATATTCAACTCGGGGTTTCTGTTAATTATTCTGATATTAATAATACTGCTATGTTGATAGAAGTTGCAAAGAAAAACAAAGACTATGTACCAGAGCTATCTTTCGGAACACATTTTTTTCAAGACTTAGTTGAAGCGAATATTAAATATTTACCTCTTTATCCAGATGAGGATGGTGTCATATTCAATGAAAAATTCTTTTATGACACACCTAATAGTTTATCTCAATTTGTAGATGATGTTGAAAAATATGAGAACGTTGTAAGACTTATTAATGTTGAACACTTTAAAAGAAATGGTAAAGTTCATATATATATGGACGGTGAAAATGGGAAGGCATTGGCATTTGTTAAATAATTAATCCAATGCCTTCAAATTTTCGAATAATTTTCTTTGTTTTGATGTTAGTTTTGTTGGTAATATTGGATATAACTTAACATATAAATCACCTTTAGAAGATGTTTTATAATGCTTAAAACCTAATCCACTAAATTTCAATTTTTTTCCAGAAGGTGTTGCTTCTTTCAATTTAAAAGCAATTTTATTTCCAAAGACATCAATTGTTTCTTGCCCCCCCAATACCATACTTGTTAACGGTACATACTTTTCTATAATTAAATTATCACCTTTTCTCTCATAACCTTCCGGAGTTGTTATGTTCACTTTAATGTATAAATCGCCACTAGGACCACCATTTTTTCCGCTGACTCCTTTACCAGATAATTTCAGCTCATGTCCATCTACAATACCAGCTTTAAAATTAATACTGATTCTTTCATCGTTTATTTTCAAATTTTTAGAAGTACCATTATAAGCTTCTTCTAAGGTAAGGTTCACAGAAGTCTTGTAGTCAGCACCTTTTTGTGGTTTAGGTCTCGTACTTCTTTGACCAAAACCTCTATTTCCGCCCCCGAATATTCGTTCAAAGAAATCTGAAACTCCGCCATTGCTTTGACCACCAAACATATCTCCAACATTTCCATAGCTTTGTTTGCCTTGGCTACCAGAAAACCAATCAGACCAATCAAAATCGCTATTTACTCCACCAGATTGTCTATGTTGGTTATATCTACTTCCCAAATTATCATATTTAGATCTCCGTTCCTTATCTTTTAAAACTTCGTATGCCTCTGAGATTTCTTTAAATTTTTCTTCAGATTCTTTGTTGTTTTGATTCATATCAGGATGATATTTTTGGGCTAATTTTCTATAAGCTTTTTTAATTTCATCTTGAGTAGCTGTTTTTTGTACCCCAAGTACTTTATAATAATCCTTAAACTCCAAATTACATTTCCACAATTAGTTCGACTTTCTTAGTTACCTAAATAAATTTCCTTAATTTCCGATTATACTTTTATAGACGAAGTAAACAAAAAATTATGAGCAATAATACGAAAGAACTTGAAGAAATAATAGAAAAGTTAGGAACTCAATTAGCAAACAATGTTTATGATACAATTAAAACATTGCAATTTTCTCTTGATTTAACGGAGAGATATTATGAAAATAGTCATTCTAGATATGTTGGTGATTTATCAGCAAAAATGGCTAAGTTACTTAGTCTAGATGAAGAAGATATTTTTGTTATTAAAACTGCAGGTCTTTTACATGATATAGGAAAAATTGGATTTAGAGACACAGCACTTTTTAAGAGTCCTTCTGAAATGACAACAAGAGAATTTAAACAATATAAACTCCACGTTGATATTGGTCGTGAAATGCTTTATAATCATAGAGCATTGCAAGCAGTTGCTGATGTAATTTACCAACATCATGAAAATTTTGATGGCACGGGTTTCCCTGAAAAACTACATAAAAATCAGATTTTGTTAGGAGCTAGAATTATAAACATTGTTGATTTTTTTCACAACGCAATGCATAAGTCAATGAATGTATCAAGTATAGCTGATATATCTCAGAAAACTAATGCTACTGATTATTTACAAGAAACTCAAAGAAAATTTGATAATGTAATAGAATATATTGAAGATCAAAAGAATATTAGGTTTGATCCCGAATTGGTTCATCTATTTATCAAACTTGTAGAATCTGAAAGGAAAAAAATTGAAGGGTATTTAGTAAAGCGAATTCACATCACAAATATAAAACCAGGGATGATATTTGCGGATAGTTATTACAGTTCATCTGGTTTATTAATAGCTAATAAAGGAGAAGTAGTTGTTAACGAGACTTTAAGAGCACTGTATAGATGCGTAGAATCGAATCAAATACCACAAAAATTACTAATGTTAGCTGATAATAGTTATTAATTATGTTAAATAAATTCAATCAAAAAAGTATTCCTAATGTTATCTTGTTATTTGGCGAAGAGTCGTTCTTAGTTGATGAACAATTAGATTTAATTACTAATATGTTGATTGATGATGGACTAGATATAAATTCTATTGAAAAATTAGACGGAAGTAAAATTAATGAACAAGAAATTGTAGATAATGCAAATAACTTATCTTTAATTTCCCCAAAAAAGTTGTTGATTATAAATAACTTTGACTTGTTATATAAGAATAAAAGAAAGTCAAATCCAATTTTCGTAAATTATGTTCATAACCCAAACCCTAGCACAACAGTAATCCTAAAAGGTATCCCCAGTAAACTTAATGGCATTTCAAAGGATTTGAAAAATTTAAAGAAAGCTTCAAGTGCCAAAACTAAAATTGAAAAATTACCTGAAGTTCTCAAATATTTAATTCTGAATGACTTTTTCATTGAATTTCCAAAATTATATGAAAATGAAATACCTGACTGGGTAGTTAGAAGAGTAGCAAAATATAAAAAACAAATTGATATACAAACAGCTAATCTTTTAGCTTTGAGTTGTAATTCTATAAGAGAGATTGATAATGAACTCGATAAACTCAATGTTTATTTAGGTAACAAGGAACACATTACAATAAACCATGTAGAAGAAATTGTAGGTATAAATAAAGAAAATAATGTTTTCGAATTAACTAAAGCTATAGGATTAAGAGATTTGGATACCTCTCTTAGAATTACTGATAACCTACTGAGTCATTCTAATCAATCAGTTCTGATATTGATAACTTTAAGTAGATATTTTTTAACACTTTTCAAATTACTTGATGAAAGAAAAATGACTCAAAATAAATTTCAATTAGCAGGAAAAATTGGAGTCAATCCTTATTTTATAGATGAGTATTTACGGGCACTTAGTAAATATTCACCCTCTGAAATAGAAAATATCATATCTTTACTTTCAAATGCAGATGAAGAATTAAAATCGACTTCAACCGATTATAAATATCTTTTGTTTAGAACTCTTACCGATATAATTGCATAAAAATAATTAATCATAAACTCGAATTTCTTAAATTTGATTTTATGAAAAAGAAAAAATTAAAAAAATGTATCAAAGTCAATATTTTATTCCTACTTTAAAAGAAATTCCAAATGATGCACAAATGCCCTCTCATCAACTAATGCTCCGTGCAGGGTTAATAAGACAAATTGCAGCGGGTGTATTTTCTTGGTTACCCTATGGTTATAAGATTCTTAAGAAAGTACAAGATATACTTAGAGAAGAGTTGGATGCTATTGGTGGACAAGAATTTCTATTACCAGCATTGAATCCCAAAGAAATCTGGGACCAAACTAATAGGGTAGAGGCAATGGGCGATGTGATGTTTCATTTAAAAAATAGAGATAATCTTATTCTAGCACCAACGCATGAAGAAATTATTGCTTATCATGCATCACAAAGTATAAAATCATATAAAGACCTTCCTCAAATATGGTATCAAATACAAAATAAGTTCAGGAATGAACCTAGACCAAAATCTGGAGTAATGAGGGGAAGACAGTTTCTAATGAAGGATTCGTACTCACTTGATGCTTCTGAAGAAGGACTAGATATTAGTTACGAAAAACACTCTTTAGCTTATCATAGAATATTCGAAAGATGCGGAATTAAGTTTTTTGTAGTAGGAGCTTCGTCTGGGGCAATGGGTGGAAGTAAATCTCAAGAATTTATGGTTGAAAATTCATTTGGTGAGGATACTTGTGCAGTAAATTATGAATCAGGTTATTCATCAAATATGGAAGTAGCTGTTTCTTATGTTCAACCTCTAGGTAGGATAGAGAACTCTCCAGAATATGAAAAATTTGCAACTCCAAATGCAAAAACGATTAATGAGCTTGCTGAACAATTTGAATTAGAGGTAAATACTTGTGCAAAATCTGTTGTGTATGTTGTTGACTCTGAGCTTGTTCTAATTTTAATGAGGGGGAATGACGAGCTAAATGAGTCAAAACTACAATCATTTTTTGAAACTAATCAAACCAGACCTGCAGAAGAAGATGAAATAGTGAAATGTTTTGGTGCTAACCCTGGTTCTTTGGGACCAATCAATATAAAAACACCTATAAAGATTTATGCTGACAACCTTCTAAAAGATGCAAATGGGTTAGTGAGTGGTGCAAATGAGAACGGATTTCATTTTAAGAGTATTGATTTATTAAGAGATTGTAAAATAGAAGGATATTCAGATTTCAGAACTGTTATAGCAGGGGAAGCAGATATTCTATCAGGTAAACCTCTTAAAGTAGTTAATGCTATTGAGTTAGGACATATATTCAAGCTTGGGACGAAATACTCCAATGCACTTGGTGCCAAAATTCTTGATGAGAATGGTAAGGAAAAGCCAATTGTTATGGGGAGTTATGGAATAGGTGTTGAAAGAATTCTTGCATGCATAATTGAACAGAACCACGATGAAGATGGTATCGTTTGGGATAAAGATTTAACACCATTTCATATTCATATACTTGGATTGGCTTATGATAAATCTGAAATAGTTCAAGATAGTTGCAATCAATTAAAATCTGAACTTGAGAAACTTAGATTAGAGGTGCTTTTGGATGATAGAAAAGAAAGACCCGGTTTTAAATTCAAAGATGCAGATTTACTAGGTATTCCAATTCAAGTGATAATTGGTGACAGGGGATTAAGTGAAGATAAAGTCGAATTGAAGTTTAGAAAATCAGGTGAGAAAATAGAAGTAAAGACTACGGATATATTGAATCACATAACAAAATTCTACAATATATAATGAATTTACAAGCTGATTTACATACTCATACTGTCCATTCTGATGGTGTTTTAACAGTAAAACAACTCTTTGAAAAAGCCAAGAAAGCTGGTTTTTCAGGATTCAGTATAACAGATCATGATACAATGTCAGGTGTAGTTGAAGGACTTACTCTCATTGAAAACTATAAATTCAAATTTATTTCTGGTGTAGAACTTACTACACATGTTGAGAACAAAGAAATTCATTTACTTTCTTACGGCATTGATCCTTTGCACGAAGAATTAAACAATAAATTGCTTAATCTGCAAAAATCACGAGAGAAAAGAGCTGAAATAATAGTTAGTAAATTAGCTGACCATGATATTAATTTAGATATGGATGAGATAAAAAAGAAAGCTAAAGGTGCTTCGATTACACGTCCTCATATAGCTAAAGAAATGTTAGATGGAGGTTATGTAAAAAACTATAAGGAAGCTTTTGACGTTTATATAGGTGATAACTTACCGGCTTTCGAAGGAAAAGAAAAGTTCGATATTGTTGATGCAATTAGATTAGTACATGAAGCTGGTGGTAAAACTGTTGTGGCTCATCCAAATAAATACATTACAAAGGAAGAAATGAGATTTATGATTAAAAATGGATTAGATGGTATAGAAGTTCTACATCCCTCTCATAATGAACATCACATTAGATATTGGCGAAGATGGTGTATAGAAAACAAGCTAATTGCTACTGGAGGATCTGATTATCACGGTTCAAGACCCTACGATGAAGAGAATTTTGGTCGATGGAAAGTGAATGTTGAAGTTATAGAGAAATTATTAAATAAATAACCCATACGGGAGTGGCGAAACTGGCAGACGCGCTGTCTTGAGGGGGCAGTGACCTTAAGGTCGTGTGGGTTCAAATCCCATCTCTCGTACAAAAAAAGCACTATAATGTTATAATTATAGTGCTTTTTTAATTTAAGTCACTTATTTAGATATCCCAATAACCCCACACGCTACTCTTGCACCTGCTCCACCAGTGGGTTGAGTTTTCATATCGTCTTCTCCTGCATGAACTATTACACCTCTACCTAAAATACTGTTTGGGCCAGAAAAAGATAACTTATCCGTTATAAAAGTTATTTTTGCAATACCTTCTTCATTTGCTTCTAAGTTACCCAAATCTCCTACATGTGTCTCGTGGTCTTCTAATCCACCATGGTTATCATAATCTGTGAAGAAATGTCCTCCAGCAGATTTACCATCTGGTGAACTACAATCACCAAATTCATGTATATGAAATCCATGCTTTCCAGGAGAAATATTATATACTTCAGCAATCACTTTGATTCTTCCGTCTTCCATCTTCGTAAAAACTACTTGTCCATTTGCGTCACTTCCTTCTGTTGGATAAAGTAATGCTATTGCAGATTCTACGTTTGATATTTCAGTCTTTACAGTCGAAATATTATTATGTTCCTCATGTTGGTGATTTGCTTCACTACATGATATGAAGAGAAGTGCAGAAGTAGCCATTGAAATTATTAGTTTTAATTTATTCACATTATACCCAAAATTGTTAAAAAAATACTAATTTTAAACGAAATTAATTTGATTTATTTTATGACAAAGTACAAAGTATTACTAATAGTATTGTTATCTTTTTTTTTCTTATCATGTAACAAGGGGTTGGAACCACCTGAAGTTTCTCAATCTGCTGTATTGAGTATTGATATTAGGTTCGATAATGATTGGCCGAATAAAGACAGTATATATGGACTAAGAGTTGCGGCTTTTAAATTACCGCCTTCACAGAATTTAATAAGTGAGGTATTTAATGGTAATGCTGAAATCAAAGATATAGATAGTGAATATGGCAGTAATAATTTTAATACAAATTTTGTTTATGATAATTTGCCCATTGAACTAAAGTATATCGTGGTAGCCTGGCAATATGACTCATTGCTTACTTCCCAAAAGATTGTAGGAGTATATAATAAAACAAATTACAATGAACCTAGTTTGGTTACTCTAAATAGTGGTGATTCAATAAACATAGTAATAGAGGTAGATTGGAATGATTTCCCACCGCAACCTTTTTAATTTTATAATTCTCATACTCTTATTTTCATTTTCAATATTGAAAGCTGATTATCATGGAAGGATTTTAGATTCTGAATCAAAAGAACCACTAATTGGCGCCGCAATCTCTATTAAAGGGACAGAAATAGGAGCTATTGCTGACAAAAATGGATCATTTTCTATTCAATATAATAAAGATAATATAGTAATTGTTGTTAATTATGTCGGTTATCAAAGTAAAGAAGTAATTGTAAGTAATGGGAAAAATTTGGAAATTGAATTATCTCGACTTACTTTTCGTTCAAATGAGTTGATAATAAGCGCTAACAAAAAAACAGAATCAATACAAAATGTTCCTATTTCTGTATCATTAATAAAAAATGAAGAATTTTCTACTAGGAATATTACTTCCATAGACTATGCACTTCAATATGTTCCTGGAGTGGAAGTTAATCAAGATAATGTTTCTATTCGTGGTTCTTCGGGATTCTCATTTGGAGTTGGTACTCGGACAATTTTTTTACAAGATGGTTTCCCACTACTTTCAGCAGATAATAATGATATTAAGTTTGATATAATCCCATTATTATTTGTAGATAGAGTAGAGGTCATAAAAGGTGCTGGCTCAGCACTTTATGGCACATCTGCATTAGGCGGAGTAATTAATGTATTAACTTCAAAGCCATCAGATCAAGGAAAACTCAGAACAAGAATCTACTCTGGTATATATGACAAACCTAACTATGAACAATGGGATTGGAGTAAGAAATCGTTGATTGATAGAGGATTGGATTTAGCATACTCTAAAAAGTTTGGTGATTATGGGGTTATGGGCTCTTTATCTTTATTTTCTAGAGATAGTTATAAAAGATATGATGAATCAGATAGATTATCATTATTTTTAAAACAATTATACGATTTTTCAGATAAAACTAATATCGAATTAACGGCAAATTATTCAACTTCTAAAACTGATGATTGGGTATATTGGAATAGTTTAGATTCAGCATTTATCCCACCAACTGGGACAGATGAGTCTATAGCTATAACATCTAATAAATTAGCTATTTCGTCAAATTTGAATCATTTATTGGATGAAAAAAGCTTTGTTAACTTTAAATTTGGGTTATTTAATACCTTTTTCTCTAATAAACTTGGGATGGGAAACCAAGAATACAGAGAATCCAACGGGAATACGTATTTTTTCGAAGGACAATATTCAAATACTTTAAATGAAGATAATTCACTTATAACTGGTGTCGAGTCAAGGATTAATCATGTGTCTTCTTTTACTTATGGTGACAACATACAAACTATAATAGGTTTATATTCACAAATTGAAAATACAACTATATCTAATCTTATTACTACATTTGGTTTAAGAGTAGATAAAGAAATACTTGATACAATAAGTACAAATATACAGTTTAGCCCTAAATTAGGTTTAAACTATAGTTTTACAGATGATTTTATAATTAGAAGTTCTTATGGTAGGGGATTTAGAGCAGCATCATTAGCAGAAAGATTTGCTTCTGTCCAATTTCAGGGATTCAATGTTGTAGCAAACCCAGAATTAAAATCAGAAGTTAGCCAATCAATCGAATTGGGGTTAAGTTATGATATTTTGAATTCAGATGATTTTCTGAATATTGATATTTCTGGGTTTTATAACCAATACAAGGATTTA